>NZ_JANHDI010000022.1 GCF_024494595.1 Halobellus rarus
GCTGTCTCTTACCCACAACTCCTATCGCCATAGTTCGTGGAACCTGTGGCCAAGATGCAGAGCGGTTCACGAAGCCGGCGGACTGAAGTAGACGAGGTGGAGCTGCGCCAGACCGATGTCTCTGGCACAGTTCGCAAGGAGTTCAAGTCTGCTGAGTTTGGTGACGAACGGCTCACTGACCGATTGATGCAGGTCGGAGATCGGCTCGGCAGGGCACCTGCCGAGTCGATCCCTAACGCCTGCGAAGGCTGGGCCTCCACAAAGGCTACGTACCGATTTTGTGATAACGAGCGTGTGGATCCGAACGAGATTCTTGATGCGCACAAGCGAGAACAACGCTCACGCGTCCGTGATACGGAGGAGCTTCTAGTTATCTCTGACACGACCGAGCTTGTGTTTCCGAGACATCCGTCAAAGGAAGGACTCGGTGACATCGGCAACTCCACCACGGATCTCGAAGGTGTCAAGGTTCACTCGACGATCGGAGTCGATCCACAGACACATCGTATGACTGGGGTCATCGATCAGCAGTCGCTGATCGAGGACCAACAGGCCAGCACCAAACACGACGCGAATGGGAAGGGTGAGCCGATCGAATTAGAAAGCGAACAGAAAAAATGGATTCGAGGGGACAGGCAAGCCAGCGACTGGCTTGCCGAGGATATTCGACCGATATTCATCCACGACCGAGGAGCCGATGCATTTGCGTTCTACCGCGAAGTTACAGACGAGCTAGACGCTGGATTCGTCATCCGTGCAAATCAGAACCGCTGTATTCAGACGCCGTCCGGAACGGACGGGCGTCTGATTGACTGGAGTGAAGACCTCCCCGAACAAGGTCGCACGTCTATCGAGATCGAACAAGGAAGTGGAAGAGAAGCTAGAGAGGCTGAGCTCATCGTCAAAGCCGGCTCGTGTGAGTTACTCCCTCCAAAGAACGATCCAACTCACACCGAGCCAGTCGAGGTAAACGTCGTACGAATCGACGAACTTGGAGAACAAGATGACCCGATTCAGTGGGTGTTACTCACCACTGAATCGGTCGCTACGTTCAATGACTCGCTGAGTGTGGTAGAGTCCTATCGCGCCCGATGGACGATCGAAGACTGGCACAAGGTGCTGAAAACTGGATGCCGAATCGAGGAACGTCGGCTAGAAACGTGGGAACGTATGGAGGTCTTGTTGAGTGTCTACTCGGTGATTGCGTGGAAGGTGCTGGAGTTGCGGGAACTTGCTCGGGGAGAGACATACTACTCACCTGATGTCCTTCTGAGCGAGACTGAACGGTCAATTCTGCAAACGAAATTTCCAGAATTGACCGACAACGAGGCTCAAGCGTACGCAATTGCAGTTGCGAAGATCGGCGGCTACCTTGACCGAAATTCCGATCCACCGCCCGGTTGGGAGACGATGTGGAAAGGCCTCAAGAAACTTCAGACCTGGGCGGAGGGATACGAACTGCACTCCTGAGACTTATGGGTAAGAGACAG
>NZ_JANHDI010000023.1 GCF_024494595.1 Halobellus rarus
GTTTTACTCTGAACGACTCGATAACAGAACATCTACACCGACGGTTCGTCCACATGCTATCGATGCCCTCCACCACGAACCCTGTCGATCGACCTTCAGAGGCGGTCGATGTCGCTCAGCGATACCAGCGACTCGAACGGCCGCTCAGCTATGTGGTTGCGCTTCTCGTGGGGCTCGTCGTCGGCGCTGCATTCCTCCTGTTCTCACTGCTACAGGCAGTTCTCGTCGGGCTGGCCCTCGGCGCGCTGGTCCGTATTCCGGTGTTTCGGACCAGCGGCACCGCTCGACTGATTACAGACGCCGACCCCGAAACAGTCCGGGCCGACTTTGCGGGGGCAACCCCGCCCCCACTCGCTTTTCAGTGGGGGATCGCCGACGCTGTACACACGACCGATGACGGCGCGACCTACGAGTTCTCGTACCTACTCGGCCTACGTTCTACCGAGATGACTGTCGAGACGCGCTCGAACGCTCCCGATGGGGATCCAGATGGTGATATCGAACTGCTCGTGACCGCCGGCGGTCGGCCGTGGGGGACGTACACGGCCTCGATCAGACAGGACGACGACCACACAGTCGTCGACGTCGACTGGACCTCGGATCGTCGGTTCGGCCTTCGACGGCTCCCACAGCAGTTCGTCGCCGAACGATACCGGGCTGACGCACTCGCTGCACAGGGCTATACGGTTGCCGAACGTGAGACCTCACTTCTGTTCTGACGTGTTGAAGATCGATCGGCGGTTGGTCGTGGTGCCCCGACATCGAGAGTTCCTGTCACCCCGTGTCGAATCCGCGCTCGCCGAAGGCGTCGAGTGCACGTTCGTACGCCGCCTTCCCGTCGGCCGTATAGAGTGACGGCAGATTCACCCGGCGCTTGTAGGTCGACTCATCGTCCAGGTACGTGATAACGAGTCGTGGTCGTGTCAGTCCCTTCTCACCGCGTGTCGTCGAGACATCCTCGATATCGTCGAGCGGAATACGATCAGGAGACCGGAATCCTCGAGCGTAGTTCACTCCAACGAGGATAGTGAGAATGCCGAGCAGTCCTGCGAGAAGCAGTCTGTCTCCAGCGCGAATCGCGCTCACGAGCCAACTGATGGCAAACAGCAGTCCAGATACGTACCCGAGGAAAATCGCCTTGCGCCATCGCTCCTCGCTTTGCCAGTACCCCCGATAGAGCGAGCGGGCATACCCGACGGCAGACTCATCGAAGTGGACGGCATCGTCTGTGAGGCGTGCGACTCCGCGCTTCGTTCTGAACGACTCGATGGAGGGCACGAGAGACTATCGATGCCGAACCGTGGTGTGTGTTGTGATATATTGGATTGAGTGAGTTCTTAGAATTTGACACGGGTCATCTGATGAATATAGAGGGTGAATTCAGTAGGATAATCCCGCGTGGCTCACAGCATCAGTAGTCATCTAATAATCAGTCTTACTACTGTGAATTCAAAGACCGG
>NZ_JANHDI010000024.1 GCF_024494595.1 Halobellus rarus
CCGTTAAGTTCGACAGCCGGATCGCTCGTAACCGTCGCTTCCGTGATATCCGCGGAGACCGTCACGGGACTCCCCGATCCCGAGACGGACCACGAGTCGTCGGAGAGGGTCGGGTCGATCGTCGCGGACTCCGTTTGCCCGCTCGTGAGCAGTCCCGAGTGAGACACTTCGGGAGTCCCGTCCTCATCGATGTCGACACTCGGATCGAGAGCCCCGTCGACCTCCTCGACCTCGATCGAGTAGTCCGCGGTCATCGCCGGAGCATCCGAGGAGACGGATGCCATCCCGAGACTGACAGCGTTCGATCCCGAGTCGAGCGAACTCGGAGCGAACGACAGCGTAGCAGTCTCTCCGTCTCCGAGTTGTCCGTTGTAAGACTGACTCTCCCCGTTCAAAGTGATCGCGGGATCAGCAGTTTGCGTCCGTTCGGTAAACTGTAACTCATAATCAACATATCCAGATCCCGCGTGAGAGACGTCTAATGTCGACGTATCGTCCGAGAGAGCAATCGACTCTGTCCCTCCAGAGCCGAGAGATGCTGACCCTCCCGTATCGGTTGCGATGGTTATCGACGAGGGCTTGCCGCTGATTAGTTTGGTGTACGATTCAGAGTCATAGTCTTGCTTAAATGCCCCATGGTCGCTTTGTTTTACCAGAGTAATCTCCGCTGTGTCACCAACGTCGACGCTCCCCGCTGTGAACGTCTTTGTGCGGACACTATCTTCAGGCCAAGTTTTAGTACCGAAACTCACCCCATCAACTTGGACTTCTATATCAACACCTTCGCTAAGATAGTAACTCGATCCTCGAAATTCGACTTCTTCGACAGTCTCCACATCTCCGGTGTCCATCGTATAACTCCGGGTCTCGCCTTTCGATGCGCTCGACTGAAATGCGGGACCGTCGCCGTATGGGATATCATACTGAACGGTATTGCGAAACCCTGAAGCAGAGACCTCAGAACCGATAGGATCCGCATTTCCGTGGACCGTGATGCTTCGGGAGTCTCCGTCGCTGGCGCTCCCACTCACAGTCTGCTGTGTGCCCTCGTTTGTTTGCCCTGTCAGCGTGACTGTCGCACCATCGGCGACGGGATCCGTCGAGAGGCTCCCCTCAACCGAGATTGAGTCGGAGTGACCATCGCCGACATTGCTAAAGGTTTGAGAGTCCGTTCGAGTCCCAAACCCGTTACCTTCAATCGTGAGCGTCGTTTCCGGCGGGTCCTCGGTCCCTGATATATCGGCGTTAATCGTTCCCGACGTGAGCGTCGAGGAGATCGTATTCGTCTCGGTGTTCGTGACTCCCGTCAGAT
>NZ_JANHDI010000025.1 GCF_024494595.1 Halobellus rarus
GTACGCCGACGAGGTCGAGGAGTTGGCGATCGAGCGGGCCGAAGAACTGTGGGGGGCCGACCACGTGAACGTCCAGCCGCACTCGGGTTCGCAGGCGAACATGGGCGTCTACCTCGCGATGTTGGATCCCGGCGACAAGATCCTCTCGTTGGATCTCACTCACGGCGGGCACTTGAGCCACGGTCACCCCGCGAATTTCGCGGGCCAGACCTACGAGGTCGAACAGTACGAGGTAGACGCGGAGACGGGCTACGTCGACTACGAGGGCCTCGCTGAGATCGCTCACGAGTTCGATCCCGACATCATCGTCTCGGGGTACTCGGCGTACCCGCGGGAAGTCGAGTGGGAGCGCATCCAGGAGACGGCCGACGACGTCGACGCGTATCATCTCGCCGATATCGCCCACATCACGGGACTGGTCGCGGCGGGCGTGCACTCTTCACCCGTCGGTGTCGCGGACTTCGTGACGGGATCGACGCACAAGACGATTCGCGCGGGCCGCGGGGGGATCATTATGTGCGACGCCGAGTACGCCGACGCCATCGACAAAGCCGTCTTCCCGGGTGCACAGGGCGGCCCACTGATGCACAACATCGCGGG
>NZ_JANHDI010000002.1 GCF_024494595.1 Halobellus rarus
CGATTATGGGCACGGTGGGCCGTTACCCCACCGTCTACCTAATCGGCCGCAGCCTCATCCTACAGCACCGTAGTGTTTGTGACTCCCGGCGTTCCAGCGTGGGAGTTGTATACTGAGTTGGCCTCAGTTTCCCGAGGTTGTTCAGTTCTGTAGGGTAGGTTGGCCACGTGTTACTGAGCTATCTGCCACGAGTGTGAACTCGTGCGACTAGCATGGCTAAATCGGACTCCGATAGCAATGGCCTCCGGCAGGATCAACCGGAATGGGTCTCCCCGGTGAAGGGGAGGGGTGTGGCGGGATTCCTTCCAGATGGAAGGGAATCACCAATCGTCATTGCGTGGTCCGTTCAGTGGTTCGGTGGACACCAGACAGGTGTCACCGAACCACCAAGGCTAACATCAGATTCCATCTGTACGGCGGACCGCAGGGGTGGAATCCTCATTCCGTGTCCGACTCAGTCGAATCGGCGTACGGGTATAAACCCGTTGAATCCGATCCGACCCGCGGCGTCGATCGCCGCGGGAGTCGGAGAGCGAGCGCGGACGGAGTTCAACCGCCCGCAGTCGCGTAGTGTTCTTCGCATTACTGTCTGATGCGTGGGTTGTACTTAACCTCGTTGATCTCGAACGATTTTCGAAAAATTGTGGAAGATATGTGTGATCGTCTAACAACGGAGGATGAAAACGGATTGAGGTGAACGTTCGGCCAGTGACAGAAGATCATTGGTGAGATCGTTTACGCGCGTGAGCGCGGAAGAGAGCAAGGGCGGTGGCTGCGGTGTACTGTCCTTTCGGCGATCACCGACGGCTGTACGCACGTCCGTCTCGGTGCATCGATTCCGTCTCACCGATCCCGGATCTCGGTCGACTGTTCCCTCGCGACCGCCGAATCACCCTCTTTATAACGGGGGCCTTTATAAGGGAGGGGGAAGATAATCCGACAGAGTATGAGTGCGCCGGCAGATTCAATCGAGATTCAGAACGTTGTCGCATCGACCGGTATCGGCCAAGAGCTCGATCTCGAGGCCCTCGCCGAGGACCTGCCCGGAGCGGATTTCAACCCGGACAACTTCCCCGGCCTCGTCTACCGGACCCAGGAACCGAAGGCAGCGGCGCTCATCTTCCGTTCCGGAAAGATCGTCTGCACGGGCGCAAAGAGCATCGACGACGTCCACGAGGCGCTTGGAATCATCTTCGAGAAACTCCGGGGACTGAGCATCCCCGTCGACGAAGACCCCGAGATCACCGTCCAGAACATCGTCTCCAGCGCGGACCTGGGGCACAACCTGAACCTGAACGCGCTCGCGATCGGTCTCGGCCTCGAAGACGTCGAGTACGAACCCGAGCAGTTCCCCGGCCTCGTCTACCGGATGGACGAACCCGAGGTCGTCATCCTGCTTTTCGGCTCCGGAAAGATCGTCATCACCGGCGGGAAGCGAACCGACGACGCGAAGACCGCAGTCGAGGAGATCGTCAAGCGGATCGACGACCTGGGGCTGCTGGGTTAACAGCGAGTGAGTTGTCCGGGAGGCGAGTGGATACCGTGATGACGGTCGAACCGAACGGAGTGATGCGATGAACGCCCGTGACGACATCGCGTTTCTGGCCGGATCGGAGGTCCGAGTCGACGTCCTCCGAGCGCTGCGTTCGGAGACGGCGCGGCCGAGCGAACTGGCCGAGGAGTGTTCGTGTGCACGCGAGACCGCACAGCGAGCGATCAGCGCGTTCGTCGAGCGGGGCTGGGCGGAAAAAGTCTCCCCCGAGCGAGGATATCGTCTCACGCGCGCGGGAGAGCTGGTGGCAGGTGGATACGACGAGTTCGAGCGGTGTGTAGTCGTCTCGAACCGATTCCGGGAACTGCTGGCGAACCTCGGAACGATCTCGGAGCGGATCGACTGCGAAACCCTCTCGGAGGCGACGTACGCCCGGGCGACTGCGGAAAACCCGCACGCGCCGATCGACCGCTTTCTCGCGGTCGTCGGCGACGAGCCCGTCGAACAGTTCCACGGGATCACGCCGATCGTGAGTCGCGTATTCAACCAGGCCGCCGGGCGCGTGATCGGACCGGAGACGGACGTCCAACTGATCCTCGACAGAGACGTCCTCGCGACGTCCGCCTCGGAGTATCCGGAGGCTCTCGAGCGGGCAGAAGAACTGGATGGGTTCACGCTGTACGTCGCTGAGGAGTCGCTGGAATCGGGGTTGATGATCGTCGACGGCCACGCGTACCTGGGCGCGTACGACGACGGCGGGAATCTGGTCGCGAGCGCTGATAGTTCCGGAGAGACGTTCGTGTCGTGGGCAGAGCGAACGTTCGAGAGCGTCCGCCAACGGACCTCGGAGTGGTCCTGATACCCCGGTGGTGCTGTTTGGTCCGTCCGAAGTCGATCGGATAGACGGGGAGCGACACGATGCCAGGTCCCGACCGAAAGCGACGCCTCGACCAGTCGTGTAACCCCGCGACACAGCAAAAAGAGTTTTACCGCCAGTGGTCCGTGTACTGTGTAATTCACCGTTAGCCTATGGATCTCACAGAGCGCATCGAACGGCGACGAACCCGGCGGAGTAAGAACGAACTCATCGTCGACCGCGACGCACTGAATCCAGCAGTGCACCTCTCGGAACCGGTCGGTCGAGAGACGCTCTTCGAGGCGTTGTTGAACGCGGTCGACCCGCTTTTCGACCGAGCAGTCCCGCCCAACACCTACGTCTGGGGGCCGCGGGGCTCAGGGAAGTCCGCCATCGTGACAGCGCTCATCTCGGCGCTCGACGCGGAGGTGACCGGAAAGGAGCCCTTTTACACCGCCACACGTGGGGGAAGCGACCGTCCCGACGTGCTCTTCGTCTACTTGGACGCGCGGCGGGCGACGAGTCGGTTCCGACTCTACCGGGAGTTACTCGACAGCCTCCTCGTCGAGAGCGTCCCCAAGCGCGGCATTAGCACCGACGCGCTCAGAGAACGGATCGCCGACGTCACCGAGACGAGCGAGACGGTCCTGGTCGCCGTCGACCACGTCGAGGAGGCCGGAACGCCGGATCTCGCAGAACTGTACGCTACCTTCGAACCGTTCGACGATCTGGCGTGGATCGGCGTGGGTCGAACGTCGCCCGAGGACCTCTCACTCCCCATCCCGGAACAGCAGGTCCACGTCCCAGCGTACACCTACGAACTGGTCGACGTCCTCACTGTCCGGGGCTCGCGCGGCCTCTCACAGACCCTGGATCACGTTCACGCCAAGCGGCTCGCCGAGTGGGCCGACGGCGACGCCCACGACGCGCTGGCGGCGCTCTTCGTGGCCGCGACCAACGCGGAGGCCGACGGGGCGACCCGACTCCGCGACGATGATATCGACGTCGGAACCGCGGCCGTCCCGCTCGGCGGCGTTCCGATCGGAACGGTGTTGGCCCTCTCCGACAACGAGCAACTCGTGTTAGAACAGTTGGTCGAGCGAGCGCTCCACGGCGAGGTCAGAATCGAGACGGCCGCCGAACGGATCGCAGCGCAGACGGATCTGACCGGCGGGACGGTCAAACGACTCCTGTACGAACTCGCACAGCGCGGCGTGCTGGAGCGACACGAGGTGGCCGTCGGCACGCGGATGACCGGGCGTCGACCGAGTGGCGTCGCGCTGAACTTCTCGGAGCGGTTGTTCACGACGCTCAGAGACTGATGAGCGAAACGTCTCACCTCGGCGCGCTCGATCAGGGGACCAGCGGGACGCGGTTCGTCATTTTCGACGAGAGCGGAACTCCGATCTCGGAGGCGTTCACGACCCATCAACCGCGGACGACCGGTGCCGACAGGATCGAATACGACCCGCTGAAACTGTGGGGATGCGCGACGGACGCGATCCGACGCGGACTCGCCGGGGCCGACCTCGACGCGTCGGAGTTGCGCGCACTCGGGATTTCGAGTCAACGGCAGACGGTCCTCCTCTGGGACGCCGAATCGGGACGACCGTGCACCAGCGCGCTGAGTTGGCGGGACCGCCGGACGACGGCGCAGATCAACGCACTCAACGGCGAGGAACGGCGACTGATCCGCGAGCGCACGGGGTTAGAGCCCGACGCGTACTTCGCCGCGCCGAAGGTCAAGTGGCTCCTCGACGAGGGCGGCGATGAGAATCAGAGCACCGGACGAGACGAGGGCGCAACCGGGCGAAGCCGGAGTGCTGGGGAGGAAAGAGACGTAGCCGGACCCGACGACAGTCGCGGCGACGCCGACTTGCGGGAACGGGCAGCGCGTGGTGAGGTCCTACTCGGAACTGTCGACTCGTGGTTGTGCTACAACCTCACCGGGAGACACGTGACGGACGTCACCAACGCCGCACAGACGATGCTCTTCGACATCCGCAGACGCGAGTGGGACGAGGACCTCCTCGCCCTGTTCGACGTTCCCAGGTCGGCGCTTCCGACGGTTCGACCCTCCAGCGATCCCGAGGGGTTCGGAGTGACTGACCCGGACGGTGTCCTCAACGCGGAAGTGCCGGTGACGGGCGTCATGGGCGATCAACAGGCCGCACTGCTCGGACGAGTCGCCTGCACGGAGAGCAACGCGAAGGTCACCTACGGGACCGGGAACTTCTTTTTGCAGAACACCGGCACCGAACCGATCGAGGCCGACGGGGAGTTGCTGACGACGATATGGTTCCAGCGAGCGGGGGAAGACCCGTACTACGGCCTCGAAGGACCGGTGTTCGCGACGGGCGCAGTCTTGGAGTGGCTACGGACGGTCGGACTGCTCGAAGACGCCGCCGAACTGAATCAGCCCGGGTGTACGGATCGCGACGAGGCGGTCCACTTCGTGCCGGCGTTCGGCGGTCTCGGTGCGCCGGAGTGGGTCCCGGACGCCAGAGGCGGCGTGTTCGGACTGCACAGAGACACCGATCGCGACGACGTGTTGCGGGCGGCCGTCGAGGCGATCGGGTTCGGGACTCGCGCGGTGGTCGAATCAGCCGAGGCGGCGACGGGTGTCGACCAAAACTGCCTCCTCGTCGACGGCGGGGCGATCCAAAACGACGAGTTCGCGCAGTGTCAGGCCGACCTGATCGATCGACCGCTGATCAGATCGGACGTGACACAAACGACGGCGCTCGGGGCGTGCTTCGCCGCGGGGCTGGCGGTGGGGGTCTGGGAGTCGATGGACGACCTCGAACCCTGCCGACCGACCGGTCGGACGTTCTCACCGAGCGGCGACTCGGCGGCCGTCGCCGACTCGTATCGACGCTGGCGAGACGTGGTCGAAACCGTGGCACAGATGACTTAGACGGACCGGGGGTCGGACCATCGCTTCGAGCGATGACGTTCCGGATCAAAGAATTTACTCACAGTATGGTGTGTACAAATAACTTATGTGAGTCGAATGAGTCCGTCGAATGAGAGAGATCTACGCGAGAGACACGGGAGTCTGGCGAGAGATATACCAGCAGACAATATATAGTGAAACATAGTCGTGTACAGAGATATCAAAAAGAACGGGTGGTACAGTTGTTCTATCGCATCAGAATTGGATATATACCCAGACCAGGCACCCATAAATTTATCACAATTTGTCACAAACCGCTTTACCGACGCTCGCTATGGTGCCAATGAACGATCCAACAACGCGTCGAAAGGTCCTCGCATCGAGTGGTGCAATCATCGGCGGAAGTCTGGCCGGGTGTATGGGCGGCGGCAGCGGCGACGGGAGTGGCGATGGCGGCGGCGACTCCGGCGATAGCAGTGGCGACGGGAGCGGCGACAGCAGCGGCGGCAGTTGTTCCGGGGAGACCTACGAGGTCGGATACGGCGACTCCCAGACGACGGTCTGTTCGGACGACTTCCCGACCGACGAGAAGCTCTACGTCTACGCGGTGCAGTCCGGCTGGATGAATTGGCCGTCTGTGATGGCAGCCTTCGACGAGCAGTACGGCGTCGAACTCAACGACGACGACCGTTCGTCCGGGGAGGCGCTACAGGACGCGCGGTCGCACGCGCAGAATCCGACCCACTCCGCGTTCAACGGCGGCTACACCTTCGCGATCCAGGCGATGAACGACGGTCTGACTCAGGCGTACAAGCCGGCAAACTGGGACAAGGTCCCGGACAACGCGAAGACCGACAACGGCCACTGTATCGGGACCCGAAAGGTGACGACGGCGCTCACCTATCGGAAGGACATCTTCGAGGAGCGCGGCCTCGACGAGCCCGAGACCTGGGAAGACCTCAAACATCCGGACATTATGCAGGATCTGGCTCTGCAGACGCCGCAGGCGGCCGTCGGGCTCGCGGCGGCGCTGTCGATCAACAACGCTTACGGCGGGAGCCTCGACGACGTCCAGCCGGTGATCGACTACTACAACACCATCCAAGAGGGCGGCGCTGAGTTCACCGACAACTTCCTGGCGCAGTTCACGAGCGGGGAGTACTCCTCGTTCATCCGGTACGACTACTCGGGACTGGACCTGAAGTACAACGTCGAGGATCTCGACGAGGAGCAGGTCGGCGTCGCGTTGCTCGAAGGACCGGACGGCAACGCCGGCGCGTACAACGCGCTGTACGGGTACGCGATGCTCGCGAACGCGCCGAACCCGGAAGCCGTCAAGCTGTTCATGGACTACGTCCTCTCGATCGAGGGTCAGCAGCACTTCCTCGACGCCTACGCGCGGCCGATCCGCGCGCCCGAGATGGATATGCCGGACGAGTTCCCGCCGCAGAGCCGGTACGACGAGACGCAGTTCACCGTCGATCAGACGGAACTCATCGAGAAGCAGGAGTCGGTCATCCAGGACATCACGCGCGGGGCCAGCATCTGAACGATGGCCGCCGATCAAGTATCGACGGGCACGCGGGCGGTGGAGTCGGTTCGGACCACCGTCGGGTCGCTGGTGTCGCCCGCGTCCGAGCGACAGCGGGAGATACGGCGTATCGTCGCCCTCTGTCTCCCGTTCTCAGTGCTCCTCCTCTTTTCCGGCGTGTTCCCGTTGACGGAGATGTTTCGGATCAGTTTCTCGGAGAGCAGACTGGTGACCGAGGGGTTCACCGTCGAGTACTACCGGGCGATGGTGACGGACCCCTACTACCGGAACATCGCGTTCAACACGCTCTGGTTCGCGGCGGCGACGACCGTCACGTCCATCGCCGTCGCGGTGCCGGTGGCGCACGCCCTCGAGAAGTACGCCCTCCCCGCGAAGTCGGTGATCCTCACGGTGCTCTCGTTCCCGAACAGCCTCCCGGGGATCGTGGCGGCGTTCATGATCATCATCCTGTTCGGTAACACAGGAATCCTGAGCAACGTGTTCGCCTTCCTCTCCGGGCAGTCCCGGATCGACGTCGCGATCGCGACGAGCGTCGGCGGACTGTTCTTCGCGTACATCTACTCGATGATCCCGCGCGCGCTGCTGTTGCTGCGCGGGACGTACGCCGAGGTGAACACCGACGCCGAGGAGGCGGCGCGGGTGCTGGGCGCGACGCCCCTGCAGACGTTCCGCTACGTCACGCTACCGCAGATCAAGCCGGGACTCATCGGGGCGTCCATCCTCGTGTTCAGGACCGGACTGGCCATCTTCGGAACAGTCCTGATCCTGAAGGGCCTGCTCGTCTGGACGCTCCAGATCGACCGCGAACTGGCACAGGGGTTCAACATCGCACAGGCGTCGGCGATGGCGACCGTCTGGTTCGTCTTCGTCTTCGGGTTCACCGTGCTGATGCTGCGCTACACGTCCGCGGAGGTGAGCATCTGATGAGCGGACGTTTCCGAGAGGGGAGCCTCTCCGCCCGATTCGGCCGGCAGTTCGTCACCCTCGTGCTGGCGTTGACGCTGTTCTTCCTGGCCGTCCCGGTCGTGATGACGTTCGTCAGTTCCTTCGCGTCCGACTGGTTCGGCGTGTTCCCGACGGGGTTCGTCACCCTCGGAAACTGGGAGGACGTCATCGTCGGAACTGGTGTCGGAGCCGACGTGTCCGTGGGCTCCTCGCTGGCGTACAGTACCGGCCTCGCGCTGGGTGGCGTCGTCATCAACCTCATCGTCGGCGTCCCGATCGCCTACGCCGTCGCGCGCTACGAGTTCTGGGGGCGCGACTGGGTCAACGTCTTCGCGATACTTCCGCTTGCGCCCGGGATCATCCTCGGCGTGGCCTTCCTCCGGACGTATCCGGACCTCTCGACGTCGGGAATCGCCCTGATCATCGGCTACTCGCTGCTGAAAGCACCGTATATGGTGATGGCCGTCCAGTCGAGCTTCCAGTCGATGGACCTTCAACAGATCGAAGAGAGCGCGCGCTCGCTCGGCGCGTCGTGGCCGCGGACGTTCCTCACGGTGATCGTCCCGAACGCCCGCACGGGCATCATCGCCGGGTCGATCATCTCCTGGACGCTCGCCGCAGCGGAGTTCAACTTCTCGTACATCGTGTACTCGCGGGGGACGCCGCCGCTGGCGATCTTCCTGTTCAACAACATCACCAACGCGTCGTTCCTGAACGCCGCGGCCGCGGTGTCGGTGTTCTTCCTCTTGATCGCGTTGGTCACGATCGCCCTGCAAATAATCGGTAACCGCGGAGCGGTGCGGAGGATCTAACCTATGTCCGAAGTTTCACTCGAACGCGTCACGAAGCGATTCGACTCGACAGTCGCCGTCAACGACGTCTCGATCGACATCGACGACGGTGAAGTGATGGGTATCGTCGGGCCCTCCGGCTGCGGGAAGACGACCGCGTTGCGACTCGTCGCCGGGTTCGAGACGCCGACGGACGGGACCATCCGCTACGACGGCGATGACGTCACACACGTTCCGCCGGAGAACCGCAACGTCGGGTTGGTATTCCAGTCGTACGCGCTGTTCAACAATATGAGCGTGCTCAAGAACGTCACGTTCGGCCCGAAGATGCACGGCGTCGGCAAGGAGGAACGCCGGGAGCGCGCCCACGAACTGCTCGAACTGCTCGACATCGAGGAACTCGCGGATCGGAATCCGAAGACGCTCTCCGGGGGTCAGCAACAGCGCGTCGGTCTGGCCCGGGCCCTCGCGATCGAGCCCCACATCCTCTTGTTGGACGAGCCGATGACGGGCCTCGACGCAAAGCTGAAACAGACGCTGCGACAGGAACTCGGCCAGTTGCTCGACGATCTCGGCGTGACGACGCTCTACGTCACCCACGATCAGGAGCAGGCGATGTCGATGTGCGACCGGATCGCGGTGATGAACGAGGGACACCTCGAACAGATCGGAACGCCGGCGGAGATCTACGAGGAACCGGCCAACGAGTTCGTCGCGGGGTTCATCGGCACGGCGAACCTGCTCGACGGGACCGTGCGCGACGGGACGCTCTCGCTCGGATTCGAGGACGTCGACACGCCCGAGGCGGTCGCCTCGAACGGAGCGGTGACGGTGCTGGTCCGACCGGACGACATCCCGGTCGGCTCGGGGCCGATCGACGTCGAGGTGACGAACCTCTTCTATCAGGGCGAGCACATCCAGGCGACCGGAGAACTCCCCGACGGTCGGGAACTAACACTTCGATTAGATCGGTCCGAGACGGCCGTCGGTATCGGAGATACGATATCGATCGACTTCGATCCGGAATCGCTCCACATCATCGAATCGACCCGGTGACAGACCTGCAGTGCCCTCGATGAGCGGCCCGCCACTGACTCGTTGATCGCCGCGTTTCGGGGGCAACACAGCGATTCCCCGTCATCACGCACTGGGGGCGTCTCCAAGTCCTCGGGCGGAGATATTTACTAACACCACCCATATCAGTGGTAATTTTTAAGTCGGTTACCCCGAGATGGAAAGGTATGCCCGAGCGAAGCCTCGAAGACGCGCTCGAATCAGCCGGTAGCCCTCCAGAACTCCTCCGCCAAAATCGCGGTCGACACCCCTATCCCGTGCCCTCCGAGCACACGAACTGGATCGAGGAGGTTCGGAGCTGGCGGGAGACCTGCAGTCTGTCGGACCTCTCGCACCACCAGAAGGACCTGTACGTGAGGGGTCCGGAAGCGCTCGACGTGTTCGCCGATCTCGGGGTCAACGACTTCAGCGAGTTCGAACCCGGGCAGGCGAAGCAGTTCGTCGCGTGTAACACCGATGGATACCTCATCGGCGACGCCATCCTGTTTTACCTCGGCGACGGGGAACTGAAACTTACCGGAACCCCCATCGCTCCCAACTGGGTGGAATACAACCTCGAGAGGGGAGAATACGACGCGACGTCGGAGGCCGACGAGCGGTATCACGACAAGGAGGAGCCGCACAAGACCTTTCGGTATCAGCTCCAGGGGCCGAACGCGCTCGACGTGATGCGGGACGCCGTCGACGGGGAGATCCCCGACATTCCGTTCTTCAACTTCGACGAGGTGACGATTGCGGGCGTCGACGCCCACGCGCTGAAGCACTCGATGGCCTCGAACGTCGGCTTCGAGATCTGGGGCCCCTGGGAGGCACACGAGACCGTCCGCGACGCCCTCGTCGCGGCCGGCGAGCCCCACGGTCTGCGGCAGTTGGGCGAGAAGAGTTACAAGGCCCAGGGCCAGGAGAAAGGCTGGATCGCACGCCCGGTGCCGGCCATCTACGGCGAGGAGATGACGGAGTACCGCGAGTGGCTCGACGCCGACAGCTACGAGGCGATCAGCACCCTGGGCGGGAGCTTCGACGCCGACGACATCTCGGAGTACTACCTCAACCCGATCGAACTGGGTTACGAGCGCTTCGTCGACTTCGATCACGACTTCGTCGGTCGAGAGGCGGTGCGGGAGATGGCCGAAGCGCCCCAGCGCGAGAAGGTGACGCTCGTCTGGGACGACGAGGACGTCCTAGAGCTCTTCGCCTCGCTCCTGCGCGACGGAGAGACGTACAAGTACTTCGACCTCTCGATGCCGTACTGGGCGGTGTTCCACTACGACGAGGTACTGAAAGACGGAGACTCCGTCGGCCTCGCGAAGTACTTCGGGTACACGTACAACGAGCGGGCGGTGCTCTCGCTGGCCCTCGTCGACGAGGAGTACGCCGAACCCGGAACCGAGGTGACGCTCGTGTGGGGAGAACCCGACGGGGAATCGGCGAACCCGAAAGTCGAGTCGCACACGCAGACGGAGATTACCGCGACCGTCGCACCGAACCCGTACGTCGACGCGGAGCGGTAGATACGTTCGACGGTAGCGACAGTCGAACGCACCGGAGACACCTGTCCCCAGCTCCGAGCGACAGGATGTTACAGACGCTGTGACGACAAGATTTATTTGGGAATGTGTGGCAATTGTTTATTGATGGAGTGGATAGCGCCCGTAATTTTACCCGAGAATCGCTCCAGTTCAGACCGTCAGGCGATTCTTGGTTCCGACAGGAGAGCGCAGATGCCACAGCGCGGGAAGCGAAGGAACCGACGATGAGCGGGGGCGCTTTGGAATCGTCGGGAGAGCCCTGCGAAGCCGCCATCCTCGACTTGGACGGGACCGTCTACTTGGGCGATCGACTCATCGCCGGCGCCGGCGAAAGCATCGCGACGCTCCGGGACCGTGTCGGAACGGTCCTGTTTCTCACGAACAAGGCGATCGCTCGTCGGCAAGACTACAGCGAGAAATTACGGGGGCTCGGTGTCGAAGCCACCGTCGACGACGTCGTCAACTCCGGATGGGTGACGGCGCAGTACGTTCGTGAGAGGTATCCCGACGGGAAGGCGTTCGTCGTCGGAGAAGCCCCGTTGCTCGACGAGTTCCACGACGCCGGCATAGAGACAACGACGGATCGTCCCGGAGATCTGGTCGTGGCGTCGATGGACCGCGAGTTCGACTACGAGGCGCTGGACGTCGCGATGCGCACTCTCGACGGTGGCGCGCCGTTCCTGGCGACGAACCCCGACCGTACCTGCCCGACAGAGAGCGGTGCGATCCCCGACGCGGCCGGGATGATCGGCGCGATAGAAGGCGTGACCGGAGAGACAGTGGACGAAGTGCTCGGGAAGCCCTCCCCGCGAATGATCGAGACCGCCCTCGGCCGAGTCGGTGTCGACCCAGAACGCTGTCTGATGGTCGGCGACCGAATCGAGACGGACATCCGGATGGGAGAACGCGCCGGGATGACGACCGTGCTGGTGCTCTCCGGCGTGACCGACCGCGAGACGATAGCGAAGGTCGGTGTCGAACCGGACTACGTACTGGACTCGCTGGCCGATATCGACGACGTGCTCGCCGGAGAAATGTAACGGGAACGGGCCTCTCCGACAGTATCAGGCCACGTCCTCGGTCAACACGTCCTTGACGACCTGCGGGTCTTCGAGCAGTTGGTGTTTCGTGTAGCTTCCTTCCGCGCTGCCGCCGCTGTGTTTCGACTGTTCGATGATGTCGAGGAAAGCGTGTTCCTTGAGGAGGTCGCGTACGCGCCGGAGCGAGAGCGTGTCCGACCCCTGGCCGTCGCAGATGTTCTCGTAGACCTCGTAGACCCGGCTCGTTCGAAAGCCTTCCTGACGATCGCTCGACAGCGAGAGGATCGCGAGCGCCTGCAGGACGTATCGGGAGTGCGGCGTCGAGCCACGGATGAGTTCTCGGAACCGATCGGTCTCCGCGCGCTCGCGGGCCTGCGTGACGAACTCCTCGCGGACGGTCTGTGCGCCCGTCGACTGCGCGATCTCGCCGGCGTACCGGAGGATGTCGATCGCTTTCCTGGCGTCGCCGTGCTCTCGGGCGGCGAGGGCGGCCGCTCGCGGGATCGTCGAGGCGTCGAGGACCCCGTCGCGGAAGGCGTCCGAGCGCGCCTCCATAATCTCCCGGAGTTGGTTCGCGTCGTACGGCGGGAAGACGAACTCCCGCTCACACAGGCTGGATTTGACCCGTTCGTCCATCCGATCCTTGTACTGGATCTTGTTGCTGATGCCGATGACGCCGAGTTTGCACTGCTCGATCTTGCCCGCCTCGCCGGCCCGCGAGAGCTGCATCAGGATGTCGTCGTCGGAGAGTTTGTCTATCTCGTCGAGGAGGATGAGAACGACGTCGTACTGCGCGTCGAGGATCCGCCACAGTCGCTTGTAGTACGTCGAGGTGCTGAGTCCCTTATCCGGGACTTTGATCCCGGTAACCTGGGACTCGTTGACGCCGTCGGCGATGGTCTGGACCGCCTGCGTTTCGGTGGTGTCTTGCGCGCAGTCGACGTAGGCGAAGGTCGCTTTCACGTCCTCCTCGCCGGCCGTATCGACCAGTCGCTGTGAGACGTACTTCGCACAGAGGGATTTCCCGGTCCCGGTCTTCCCGTAGATGAGGACGTTGCTGGGACTCTGACCGAAGATAGCGGGGTTGACTGCGGCCGCGAGGTCAGAGATCTCGTCGTCGCGACCGACGATTCGTCCCTCTCCGGGGAGGTGGTTGATCTCGAGTAACTCCTTGTTGGAGAAGATGGGGTCCTCCCGCGTGAAGAGATCGTCGCTGGTGTCCGGCATACTACAGGACACCGCGTTTCCGGTGAAATACGTTGTTATTCCTCGCGACTCACGGGGCGGTACCCACCGTCGGGACGCGTCTGTTCTCCTTCGGAATCGGGGGATATTTCCATAGCGGACACACACCGAGTTTCCGGTGAAACCGGGGATGGGAGGGGGAGGTTGGAGTCGAAGCGAGGGGTCTGTTCACCGGAAACACGGTGTGATCCTCGTGGAGGCCGGGGCCAGTCGCGGGGGGAGAAGGCCCAGTTATCGGGCCCAGGACATCAGTTTATCAGTCAGTATTGAAACTCCAGAACTGCATCGAGATTTCAGGGCTGCATCGAGACTTCAGGGCTGCATCGAGATTTCAGGACTGGTAGCTACCGACGACGTTTCGACCGGAACAGGCTCGACGAGCCTTATTCACTAGCGTGCGACGGAGTCATTGGTAGATAACGAAATTAGGCTATTTAATTGTTGCTTTTTGAAGGACAAAATTGTCAGAGTTCGTTGTCGAACTGTCATCGGCAAATCTGGTCTCGCTCGGTCAAACGGATCAGTTCCAGCGCATTTCACCGGAAACGCGGTGTGTCTCTCCCGGATGACGCCGTCTTCGAGGAATCCCCCAGAACCGGTTCACCGAAAACTCAGTTTTCACCGGAAACGTGGTGTGCCTTCGCGTAATCCGATTCTTCCCGAACCGTGGTTGGCGAGTCGCTCGTAACGCCGACGACGTTTCACCGGGAAAAGGCGATTTTCACCGGAAATCCGGTGTGTCCGTTCACGGGCTTCCCTCGTCAAACGTTCCCGCTCGCGGACTTCTCCCTCGACGGACTTCTCCCTCGACAGATTTCTCCCTCGTCAGTCAAGTCTGCGAGACCACCGAGAGAGTCGCAAGCCGTTTCCCAGTCGGGAGCCTTCCGGAAGACAATGACCGACGAGGAGGGGAGGACCGAATCAGACACCGACGGCCGTTCCGGATCGGACGAGACTTCCGATCGCACGGCCGAACCTGTCGACGTCGAGACCGCCAGCGTCGAAACAGTCGATGTCGAAACCGTCGACATCGAGGGATTCCGGGACGTACTGGAGGCCGAGAGACGCCCCGTGGTGACGGCGTCGGAAGTCGCCCGGCGACTCGACACGACGCAGTCAGCCGCCGCGGAGAAACTCGATGACCTCTCCGAATCGGGCTCGATAGAGCGCGTGAACGTCGAATCGGATCCGGTCGTCTACTTTCCGGCCGAGTGGAGCGAACTCGCCGAACGCGAGCGGATCGTGCTGTTCCCCGAGCGTCGGGAGGTCGTCGTCGACCGACCCACGCAGTACACTCGCGCGCAACTCTCGCAGTTCGCCCACCTGGTCGACTCCACTGGGAAGCGACAGCGGACCACTGCGGACCGAGAGACGAACACCCGCGGGTACATCTACGAGATCAGACAGGAAGACGTCTGGCAGGCCCCGTTCGACGACGTGTCCGACCTGCTCTCGCTGATGCGCTCGGTGCTCCCCCGACGCTCACCGCACCTCGAATCGTGGGTGCAGTCGCAGTGGAAGCGCGCGAACCGGTTCAGGCTGTTCACCCACGAGGACGGCTACGTCGTCATCGAGGCCGCCACCGAGAATCTGATGGGCAACGTCGCCCGCCAGAAACTCGACGAGGAGCAGTTGGTGGCGCCGATCTCCGACACCCAGAGCTGGGTCCGCGACGGCGCGGAAGCGGAGATCAAGCGCATCCTCTACGAGGCGGGATATCCGGTCATCGACGACCGGGACCTCGACACCGGCGACCCGCTCGACGTCGAACTGACCGTCGACCTTCGCGAGTACCAGCAAGACTGGGTCGAACGGTTCCTCGATCAACGCTCGGGCGTCCTCGTCGGGCCCTCCGGTGCGGGCAAGACCGTGACGGCGATCGGTGTACTGGCCGCCGTGGGCGGCGAGACGCTCGTGCTGGTCCCGTCCCGGGAGCTCGCCACCCAGTGGCGCGAAGAACTCCTTCGACACACGACGCTCACAGCCGAGCAGATCGGCGAGTACCACGGCGGGCAGAAGGAGATCCGGCCGGTGACGATCGCGACGTACCAGACCGCCGGGATGGACCGTCATCGCTCGCTGTTCGACTCCCGCGGGTGGGGACTCGTCGTCTACGACGAGGTGCACCACATCCCTTCGCGGATCTACCGACGGAGCGCGGACCTCCAGACGAAGCATCGCCTGGGCCTGTCGGCGACTCCCGTGCGCGAGGACGACAAGGAGAAGGAGATCTTCACGCTGATCGGGCCCCCGATCGGGACCGACTGGTCGAAGCTCTTCGAGGCCGGATACGTCCAGGAGCCGGAGGTCCAGATTCGCTATCTCCCGTGGGCCGACGACCTCGCACGCAACGAGTGGTCGAGCGCGGAGGGGCGAGACAGACACCGGATCGCCGCGGAGAACCCCCAGAAGATCGAAGAGACTCGGCGGCTGCTCGACGCTCACTCGGGCGCGAAGGCGCTCGTTTTCGTCGACTGGCTCGAACAAGGCGAAGCCCTTGCGGAGGCGCTCGACGTGCCGTTCGTCAGCGGCGAGATGCCGCACCACCGTCGCCAGCGCGTGTTCGATTCGTTCCGCGACGGCGACCTCGACACGCTCGTGATCTCGCGCGTCGGCGACGAGGGGATCGACCTCCCGAACGCGGAGCTCGCGATCGTCGCGTCGGGACTCGGCGGGTCGCGCCGACAGGGCGCACAGCGCGCCGGACGGACGATGCGCCCCGCCGGCGGATCGCGGGTGTACGTGCTGGCCACCCGCGGTACTTCCGAAGAGGACTTCGCACAGCGGCGGATGCGTCATCTCGCCGAGAAGGGGGTTCGCGTGACCGAATCCGACCGCACCCAGGAGGCGGCAGTCGACCAGGCTGGATCGGAAAGCGACGACCGGGACGAATCGGAAAGCGACGACCGGGATGAATCGGAAAGCGACGACCGGACGGATCCGTCCCGTACGGACACGGATCCGTCCGATCGAGATGACCTCCGAGAAACCGGAGACTGACCCGCAAGATGTCCGGGCGAGACCGACCTGCCGATCTCGAAGCCGTCTCCGAACGCTGTTCACGAGTTCTCGACACCGACCTCGTCCAACAGTACCGATCGACTCTCGAAGCCTCGTTGAGCGATCCGACGATCCGATCGGAGTTCGCCGCCTGGCGGGAGTACATCATCGAGAGACACGGCGACGTCTTCGCCGATCTTGCCGACGAGGGAGTTGATTACCGACGCCGAGAGAGTCCGCAGACGGCCGGTGCTGACCCGCCACGAGTCAGTGTCGATCAGGCGGATCAAGCGCTGTTCGTCGAGACGCTGACGTTCGATTTCCTGCTCACCGAACTGCTCGACAGGCTCGAGACTCGGGTCGACTGCACCGTTTCCAGGCCACTCGCTGCCGATGCAGGCGTTCCCTTCGAGGCGTGTTTCGCGGCCGTCCACGAGCGGATTGCCACAGAGATATCTCCGGAAGCGGTCTCTTCGTTCGATTCCGCAGCCATCGAATTTCTCGACTCGGCGAAGCCGTACGACGTCGGGATCCTCCACCGCGAGTGCGTCTCGCCGGTCGCCCGCCGCGCGTTCGGACGCTACGACACGCCAGGCGGACTCGCAGAACTCGCGGTCGACGAGGTTTTCGACGGCTCCGGCGCCTTCTATAGTGAGGAGGAGGAGGATTCTGAGACGACCGAATGCGAGGCGATGCACTCCGAAGCGTTTCCGACCGTGGTCGATCCAGGCTGTGGTGCGGGAGCTCTCCTCGCGGCCGCAGCGACGCGCCTCGCGGGGGCTCAACGGGATGCACCGGCCGCGGATCGAATCCGAACCATCTTCGATTCCGTCCGCGGTTTCGACGTCGCGCCGAACGCCGTTCGGGCCTCGCGAGTCGCGCTCGTGCTCGCCGTTCGACCGCTGCTCGAAGCGGCCGCCGATTCGGGACCCTCGCCCGACGAGCCTCCCACGTTCACTCCTCGCGTCGTTCTCGGCGACGCGTCGGAAGCGACGGTCGAGGATCCTCCGCTCGACGGACAGCGTGCGAACGCGTTATTAATAAACCCCCCGTGGCTGACCTGGGATTCGCTGCCGGAGACGGCGAAGGAGCGCTGGCGAACCGATCCGGGGAATGAGACCGAACCGGACCTGTTCGACCGCCGTGGTCTCGACGCCCGACTCGGCTACGCGAACGACGATCTTTCGGTTCCGTACACGTTGCGATGCGTGCATCATCTGCTCCGCGACGGGGGGCGCGCGTCGGTGATCCTGAAACGGGACCTTCTCACCGGTCCCGCGGGAGAAGGTCTCCGACGGGCGGGCCTCGGCGGGCGGGCGGTCGTCTACGACTGCATCCACGATTTCGGCTCGCTGAGCCCCTTCTCCGGCGTCGACGCGGGAACCGCACTGTTCACGCTCCGGATCGAGACGAGCGCGGATCCGAACGGCTGTTGCGCTCCGTTCCCGGTCGAGGTCGGGGGAGACGGTGACGAGGAAAATGACTACGACGGGGAGGGTCCGAGCAACGACGTCGACGAGGGAAACGAGAACGGCCTCCCGGACGGCGTCCCGACGGTCCGGTGGCATAGTGCTTCTCCCTCCGAGACGGAATCCGCAGTCTCGGTCTCACAACCTAACGCCGTTTCTTTCGGATCGCTGTCGACGATGCAATCCACGTTCGATCGCACACGGACGCGCCTCGTCCCGGCCGAACCGGACGTTCCGTCGTCGTCCTGGCTCCGTGCCGATGCGGAGCGAGCGGCGATCGGAACGTGCACCTACCGGATCCGACACGGCGTGAAAGACGACGCGAAGGCGGTTTACGCCGTCGACCGGGAGACGATCGAACGTCATAGTCTCGGACCCGACCACATCTATCCGTATCTGAAGTCGAAGCACATCGTGAAGTACGGCCTCTTCGGTCACGACCTGCAACTCGTCCCCCAGCGACGGATCGACGAGGACAACGAAGACGAACTCCGACGGGAGACGCCGGCGACGTACGCGTACCTCGACGCACACCGCGATCGACTGCTGGACCGCGGATCCTCGTGGTTCGACGACGGGCCGTTCTACTCGCTGTTCGGAGTCGGAGCGTACACGTGGGCGGAGTACAAAGTGGTCTGGTGTCGCCTCGGATTCAAGCCGCACTTTGCCGTCGTCTCGACGGTCTCCGACCCGATCGTCGGTGAAAAGACCGTCGTCCCGGGCGATCACTGTATGTTCGTCGGCACCGACGACGAGCGCGAGGCCCACTACCTCTGTGCGCTCCTCAACTCCGCGCCGTATCAGCGGTGTCTTCGCGACATCTCCTCCGGCGGGAAATCGAGCCTCTCGAAGTCGACGGTCGAACGGCTGGCACTGCCCGAGTGGACGGCACGGCCCAAACAGCAGCGACTCGCCGACCTGTCCCAGCAGGCGCACTCGATCGTCCCCGACCACGTCGACTGCTCGAAGCGGGCCTACAACAAGAAGACGATTCCCGAACTGGCTGCCGTTCAACACGAGATCGATACGATGGTAGAGCAGTTCTTAGTCGATGGCGTCGACGACGCGGCGTGAGAGCCGCCTGTTAGGTATCCCCACAGAATCGGCTGACGGCTCCGATGAGTAACCCTTAAGTCCGACAGCGGCGCTACGTAGAGTTGCCCGCCCTTAGCTCAGCCTGGTAGAGCAGCCGACTGTAGATCGGCTTGTCCCCCGTTCAATTCGGGGAGGGCGGACTTTCTCTCAAGTCGAGTCACGGTGGACGATGTGACTTCACCTCCTCGCTCTCGCGGAGGGTGGTGAACGGGAGGCAGCGATCGCCGTTCGATCCACTCGACTGTTTTAGAGAAACTCCGTATTCTGCGGCCCGTTCGTGATGTGCACCTCGAAGGGTTGCGTGCCGACGTCGTCCTGTTCGACGAGGTGCCAGTAGGTTTCGGCCATCTCGTCGGGGTCGAGGAACGTGTCCGCGGATCGATCGGGGTTTCGTTCGCGCGTCCCGGGATTGTCGATTTGGCCGTCGATAACGACGTGTGCGACGTGGACACCGTCGGGGCCGAACTCCTGAGCGATGTCCATCGCCATCCCGCGCGCCGCGAACTTCGCGGCCGTGAACCCGATCGTCCCACCGAGGCTCCGCACCGCCGAGGTCGCACCCGTGAAGATGACCGTTCCACCATCCGATGTTACCATATCGCCGACGGCCTCCTTCGAGCAGACGAACGCGCCGCGCCCGCCGACCTCCCACGCGTTCTCGAACTCCTCGATACTCAGATCCATCAGCCCCTTCCAGGAGGCCGCGCTCGCGTGATTGACGAGCACGTCGACGGGTCCGAACGCCTCTCGGACGGTCGCGAACCCCTCTCTGATCTCCTCGACGTCACGCAGATCAGTCGGGACTGCGAGCCCCTCACCGGGATCGGGAAGGTCGGCCGCCAATTCCTCGACGAAGTCCGCCGTCCGGGCGAACAGCGCGACGCGGCACCCCTCGGCGGCGAACTTTCGAGCGAGCGACTCGCCGAGCCCGGGGCCGACGCCGGCGATAACGGCAGTACGTGCCATACCACCACAACGCGGGGTCGCTCAAAAACTGTGGGGGTTCCGGCGGGGGCACGATGCAACCGAATTCACAGCGTACGCTGGGCACAATTTAATCGAACTCCGAGCGTAACCTGAGACGATGCCGACCGTGTACATCACTGCGCCCCGAGACGCAGCGAGCGATCTGGCCGCGTTTCTGATCGAGGAGAAGTTGGCCGCGTGCGTCAACGTCGTCGACTGCGATTCGTACTACCGATGGGACGGGGAAGTCTTCGAAGGCGACGAGGAAGCGATCCTCTTCGCGAAGACGACGGCGGATCGATACCCCAAACTGAGAGAGAGGCTCGAAGCCGAACATCCCAACGACGTCCCCTGCGTCGAACGGTTCGACGAGGCCGACGTGCTCGATTCGTACGCGGCCTGGGTCGAAGCAGAAGTACGGTAAGCGGCGGCGAGAGCGCGAGTCGGAACCGACTACCACTGACTGGGGCCGAGCGGCTACCGCCTGCCCACGTCGCCGACGACCGTTCGACTCCGTTCGCGCAGGAACTGCGGGAGGTACCAGTAGCCGCCCGCGAACTTGCTCGTCGTTCCCGAGGCCTTCCAGCCGCCGAACGGCTGGGCCTGAACGAGCGCGCCCGTCGTCGCGCTCTGCTCGCGGTTCACGTAGCACATCCCCGATTCGATCCGCTCGAACCAGGCGTCGATCTCGGCCTCGTCCTCGGTGAAGAGCCCGGCACACAACCCATAGGTACTATCGTTGGCCTTCGTGACCGCCTCGTCCAGCCCCGAAACGGAATGAACCGTCACGAACGGGACGAAGTGTTCCTCGCGTGCGAGTTCGTGATCGTGCGGAACGTCGGTCACGACCGTCGGCTCGACGAACCGGCCGGCGGAGAGGTCGCCAGCACGGTGGTTGTCGGCGGTTCCCTCACCGGATCGGTCGCCGCTGGACACGACCTCTCCGCCCGTCAGGACCGTCCCCTCCCGCCGGGCCGTTTCGCAGATTTCCACGTACCGTTCGAGCGCGTCGTCGTCGATCAGCGGCGAGACGAACGCCTCCTCGGTTCGCGGTTGGTCGATCACCAGTTCCTCGGTCGCTTCGACCAGCCGATCGGTGAACGCCTCGATCACGCGCTCGTCGACGTAGACGCGGCTGGTCGCCGAGCACTTCTGTCCGCTGTAGCCGAACGCGCCGTTTTTAACGCCCGAGACCGCCTTCTCCAGGTCAGCGTTCGCGGTGACGATCACGGGATTCTTGCCGCCGAGTTCGGCGATCACCGGGCCGGACTTTTCGAGGTCGAAGAACGTCCGGCGGATACGCCGACCGACTGCTCTGGAACCGGTGAAGACGACGCCCGCGACGTCCTCGTGCTCGACGAGCGGTCGGCCGACGTCCCGCCCGCTGCCGGTGACGAGGTTCACGACGCCGTCGGGAACGCCGGCGTCGACGAGGATTTCGACGGCCTTGTGCGCGATCAACGGCGTCGCGCTCGCGGGTTTCGCGACGGCCGTGTTCCCAGTGAGCAACGCACCCGAGAGCATCCCGCAAAAGATGGCGAAGGGGAAGTTGAACGGCCCGATCACGGCGAAGACGCCGAACGGCTCCAGCGCGTTCGTGCAGTGCTGGCCGGGCGTCGGCTCTCCGGTGTCGTACTCGTAGCCGTCGTTGCGTTCGAGTTCGCGGGCGTAGAAGCGGAGGAAGTCGATTCCTTCGTCTATGTCCGCCATCGCCTCGGCCCGGTTCTTCCCGTTTTCGAGGGTCAGCGTCGCAGCGAGTTCGAACTTGCGCTCACGTATCAGATCCACTGCACGCCGGAAGATCTCGATCCGATCGCTCCAGTGCGTCCTCCGCCACTCGTCGAAGGCGTCGCTCGCTGCCGCGACCGCCCGATCGACCTCGGTCGCTCCGCCGGCGGCGAACCGACCGATGTCGAGTTCTCCATCGGCCGGACTCGTGACTCCGTACGCGTCGTCGACTTCGACCCACCGACCGTCGATCCACAGCGAGTGGGACGCTCCCAACTCGGACTCGACGGCCGCGACCGCGTCAGCGTAGGCCCGATGGAACTCGTCGAGGCTCCCGTTCTCTCTGTGTGCGGCGAACGTGAGTTCGTTCTCGAAGGGCTGTGGGTTCATCGGCATCTATTATTATCATTCGGCCGAGATCATAATAAAGCTGAGTCACGCTCGTTGTTGGTCTCAAACTATAATCTTCCCCTACGAGCGCTTCCGTCGGCCAAACACTCAACCCTGTAGAATTCGTATTGAGAACGAATGACACGAGTTGCAATCGTCGGCGGCGGTCCCGCCGGACTCTCGGCAGCACTGTTCGCGGCGAAGAACGGCCTCGAAGCCGTCGTGTTCGACACCGACGGGACGTGGATGCACAAGGCCCACCTGTTCAACTACCCCGGCGTCGGTTCTCTCGACGGGTCGGCGTTTATGCAGACGGCGCGTCAGCAGGCGGACGACTTCGGCGCGGAGCGCCACCAAGACGCGGAGGTCACGGACGTCGAGTCCACAGACGACGGGTTCGCCGTCACCGCCGAAGGGGAGGAGCACGAGGCCGACTACCTCGTCCTCGCGACCGGCGCGAGCCGCGACCTCGCGGAGTCGCTCGGGTGTGCGTTCTCCGACGACGACACCGTCGACGTCGACGTCTCGATGGAGACGAGCGTGGAGAACGCCTACGCCACGGGCGGGATGGTCCGCGCCGAGGAGTGGCAGGCGGTCATCTCCGCCGGAGACGGGGCCGCGGCGGCGCTGAACATCCTCTCGAAGGAGAAGGGCGAACACTACCACGACTTCGACACGCCGGCGACCGCCGAGGAGGTCTTCGGCGGCCTGCGCGACGAGGTCTGATAATGAGTACTCTCACTTTGTACCGCCAAGCGCCACCACCGTTGACGGCGCTCGGCGTCAGAGACGAGAGTACTCATTATGAGACGACGCGGAGGACCGTCTCGCTCTCTGCCCCGCGGTCGACTGCGTTCCAGACCCCTCACTCCCCGACGATCGCGTACACGTTCCCGGTCTGATCGGCGACGAACACCGCCCCGTGACCGACCGCCGGCGGGGAGTCCACCCACCGACCGATCGACAACTGCCAGCGGACGTCTCCGTTCGCCGCGTCGAACGCCCAGAGCGTTCCCCCGTGATCGCCGACGTACACCGTCTCGCCACCGATCGCGGGCGTCGCCCGAACCTCGCCGTCGGTCGGGTTTCGCCAGGACACCGACCCATCGCTCCGACGCAGGGCCACTACCTCGCCCGCCTCCGTCCCGACGAACACCCGGTCGTCGATCACCGACGGGCCGCCGAAGACCGCGTCGCCGACGTCACGACGCCAGCGGCGCTCGCCCGCGACGTCGTGGGCGGCCACGCGACCCGACTCGTCGGCGACGAAGACCGATTCGTCGACCGCGACGGGGCCGGCACGGGCCGCACCGTCCAGTGACACCTCCCACTCGATTCCGGGGCGAGCCACTCCGCTCCCGCTCTCGCTATCGCCCGCACCGTCGGACGACGTTCCCTCCCCAGAATCACCGTCGGTTGAACCCTCCCCAGCATCACCGTCGGTTGAATCCTCACCCGGATCGACTGCCACGAGCCGTCCTGCGTCGGTCGCGACGAACACGCGCCCTTCCGACACCGCCGGCGCTCCGCTCACGAGCCCGTCGCCGTCGTTCGCGTCGCCGTCGTTCCCCTCCAGCGAGAGCTGCCACAGCAATTGACCGTTCCGCGGATCGACGGCGGCGAGTCCCTCGTCGGTCCCGAGGTACGCCCGTCCGTCGGCGTACGTGACCGGCGAACGCGGGCGAACGTCGAGTTCTCGCTCCCAGAGCGGTTCCGTCTCCGGAAGGTCGATGTGCGGCGTCGGCGTCCGCGTCGGCTCCCCCGGTTCGGGTGTCGCCGTCGGCGTCGGCGTGGGTCGGAGTCCGTCTCCCGGCGGCTCCCCGTAGTCGACCGTCCGGACGCGGAACAGCGAGCCGTCGGAGCCGCCGCCGAGGAGCGTCTCGATCGCCGGAGAACCCCCCCGTCCTTCCGTCCTCGTCGGCGAGGCCGCGCTCCCCTCGCCCCCCGCCTCGGAACCGCTCCCGCCCGTCTCGTCCCTCAGGAACACCGGCGTGATCGCGGGCGTGGCCGCGCCGCCGACGAGCGACAGCTCCTGGCCCTGGCTGGCGAGGACGTCGTACGTCCCGCCGTCCAGACTCCCGCCGGCGACCGTGCGCGGGCCGACGACCGGTCCGGGCATCGTCGCCGGGCGAAACGGGAACTCCCAGCGTCGCTCCCCGGTCGACGCGTCGAACGCCCAGACCGTCCCGTACTGGTCGCCGGCG
The DNA here is from genome assembly GCF_024494595.1 of Halobellus rarus. GTDB lineage: Archaea > Halobacteriota > Halobacteria > Halobacteriales > Haloferacaceae > Haloquadratum > Haloquadratum rarum. The sequence goes on from NZ_JANHDI010000002.1 coordinate 24,273, forward strand.
TAGACGACGCCGTCGCGGAGACGAACGTCGAACTGGACCGCCGCGTCGGTGTCGCCGCGCCAACTCAACTCGCCGTCGTCCCGACCGACTGCGACGACGCCGTCGTCGGTGCCGAGGACGACGTCGTCCGCGGTGAGGACGGGATTCGTCCCGCCACCGACGTCGGACCGCCACGAGACGGCCCCGTCGTGATCCAGTTTCACGGGACCCGCTCCGAGTACGACAGCGTACACGCCGTCCGCGCCGGCGGTCGGTCCCCGGGTCACCCAGTCGCCGACGGCCTCCCGCCAGATTCGGTCCCCGGACTCGGCGTCGACCCCGAACACCGACCCCTGGTTCGTGCCGGCGTAGACGACGCCGTCGTGATGCCCCGGTGGCGCGGTCGGCGGGCCGTCGAGCGAGAGCTCCCACAGCCGATCACCCGTCTCGGCGTCGAGCGCAGCGAGAACACCCGGTGCGTCGCCACCGTCATCTGTCTCCCACCGTCTCGCGGTGACGTATGCGACGCCGTCGGCGACGATCGGCGGGTACGCTCGACTGGGATCGCCGTCCTGCCAGCGCGTTTCGCCGCTCTCCACGTCGACGGCGACGACGCCGTTCGAGAACGTCCCGACGAGCGCCCGCGTCCCGTCGAGCGTCGGCGCGTAAAGGACGCCGCCGGGGAGCTCGATCGATCTGAGGCGCTCACCGCTCGCGGCGTCGAATACGACGAGTCCCTCGCGCTGCGGGACGACGACGAACCCGGCCCCGGCCGCGGGCGGGAACTGTCCGTCGCCGACGGTTGTTCGCCAGCGGGCGTCGCCCGCCGAATCGAGCGCCGCAACGCGGCCGTCTTCGCCGACGACGAACGGGCCGGCTGTCGCATTGCGGGCGTCGCCATCGCCACTGTCGCTGACACTGCTGTCGCCCTGCACCACCGTGGCCGCACCGACGGCAGCGCCGACCGTCCCGGCGCTGTCCGTCGTCCACCGGAGGCTCGGCGCCGGGGCCGGTCCCGACGCGTCGACGGAGCCGGTGTTCCCCGCGTCCGCGCGGGCCTGCGGCCACGGGCCGATTACCTCGGGTGCCGGACCGAACTCGGAGGGTGTTGCCTCGGTCGGCGATCCGTCGGTTCCGTCCGTGTCACCGCCCGTTCCGGGGCCGGGCGTCCCCGTCCCGCCACACCCGGCGAGCAGGCCGCCGACACCGACTGCGAGACTCGCGAGAACTTGCCGTCGGGTGAGTGTCGCTGCTTCGGATGCGCTATCGAGGTCGGCGGTATCGACGACGCCTTCGGCCTTCTTGCCGTCCCGGGGCGGTTCGGTCCCGGCCGGCGTGTCTCTGAATTTCGAGGCCTCGGCCGACGAGCCGGAACCGCGTGGAGGGCGTTTCATACCGCCCCCTGTCTCGCCTTTCGATAAGTGTCTTCGGTGGAGGTCCTCTCCCGACTGTCACTCCAGGAGTTCCCTGGTCTTGCGGTGGCGCGCGCGGAACATCGGCTCGAACCCGACGACGGCCAGCGGCGAGACGCTGCGCCCGACCGCCCCGCCGGGGAGTTCGTACTCGACTTCGTCGTCGATGATCGTCTCCTCACCGTCCGCGACGAACCGGTGGGTGTGGATCCACTCGGCGAACGGGCCGCCACGCATCTCGTCGCGGAAGACCGCTCGCTCGTCTCCCTCCTCGCGGTCGACGATGACCGACGTCCACCGCTGGCGCGGCCCGACGCCGACGGGCCGCATCGAGAGGCGGATCTCGGATCCGGTCTCTAGGATCTCGGGGTCGGATTCCCCGTCGGGGCCGGTGACCGACTCGATCCGGAGGTTCATCCAGTCGGGCGTGAGCGCTTCGAGGCCGGAAATGCGGGAGTGGAAGTCCCAGACTTCGGACAGCGGCGCGTCGACGCGGGTCAGGCGTGAGTAGGTAGTCATACACGGAGAGACGAGCGGGATACGCAAAAGCGACGCGGCCGCTCAACGGCATCGAGATCCGTCGATGAGAGACGAGCAGGATACGCAAAAGCGACGCGGCCGCTCAACGGCATCGAGATCCGTCGATCGACGAAGCAACTCTGTCGCCCCCCCGATCCTTATATACGAAGGAGCGGCCAGTCGTCCCGTGATCTGAGTCCTACCCCGCGTCGCTCCGCGGTTGTTCGGCACACCGGCGCGGGATCACGAGGGCGACAACGGCATCGTCGGTCGAACGTCGGAGCCGGCCGATAGTCGCTCGCGACCGTGCCGACTGTTCGCCCTCACCTTGTCGCCGCCGAGCGGGTCGCGTCGACGTCGACGAGAGGACTTCAGCCGCCCCGTCGTACTGTCCCGCCCCGTCGCACTATCCGCTCGCACCGCCTCGACCTCACAGCGTGAATCGCGTCACGCTCGTCCCGGCCGACCGCAACTCCTCGTCGCTGGCGGCCGCGACAGTGATCTGGTTCTCCCCGTGTTCGATGTCGAGCGACGTCTCGAACGACCCCTCGACGGGTTCGACGAGCGCCGTCTCCGAGGGCGTCTTGACCGCGACGACGGCGGCGTCGGTCCGGCCGGAGACGACGAGTTCGTCGCCCATAAATCGGGTACTGACCTGGAGTCGCGGTCCCGCCGGGCGGTCGCCCTCGGCGTAGCGCTCGCGCAGGACCGACGGCATCTCGATCGGGCGGCCGGCGTCGATGCTGTGGGCCAGTCTGACGAACTGCGCCATCGACCAGGCGAGCGGCGTCGCCGCCCCGGTGCCCTCGCCGAACGCCCAGTTGTACTCGGTGCTGTGCTCGCGGTCCCAGACCTGCTCGGAGAGCATCCGACCGGAGTTGGCGAACCCGGCCATCGTCTCCAGCATGTTCTGCGGTTCGAGCGCCTCCTCGTCGGTCCCGTAGAGCAGTTCGTACTCGCCGCGCTCGCCCGTGAAGATGGGCCAGAGGCGTCCCTTCCCCTTCGACTCGATCGACCACGGCGCGCCCTCCTCGTCGACCGCTCGCTCGCCGTATCCGTCGCCGTTGTACCGGTAGAAGGCCGGTCCGTGCGGCGTATCGACGCGGAGCGTGCCGTCGACCTCCGCGACCGAGTTGCGGATCACCTCGTCGTCGGCGGGCTTGATTCCCAGTCGGGTGAGTTCGAAGAAGCCGGCGTCGATGATCTCCCGCTCGTCGAGCGTCGGGCCGTTGTTCGCGAGCGTCCGCAGGTGGCCGGCGTCGGGATCGCCGTCGCGGGTGATCCGGACGTAGTACGGCGTGTTGGTGTGCCGTTCGGTTCCGGTCTCCGTCGCGGTCCACTCCTCGACGCGGTCGGTCCAGTCGTCGGCCAGCGACTGCCAGATGAGCGCGTCGGCGGTCTCTCCCTCATCGGTCGCGATGTCAGCCGCGCAGGCCAGTCCGGCGATCTCGGCGGCTATCGACGACGGCGAGTAACCGGCTTCTTCCTCCCAGCGCTCCTGGGCGGTCGGCGGGCCGTTGCGTGCGACGTAGTCCGCCGACCGTTTGACGTTCTCGTAGCCGTACTCGGCGTCCTCGAACTCGATGCCACGCTGCCGGAGCATCCACGCCATCACCTGCGGGAACGAGATGTTGTCCATCTGCTCGCCGCCCCACCGGGCCCGCCCGTTCAGGTAGGTGTTCTGCGGGATGAATCCGCGATCGTCCTGCTGGTAGCGGTAGATGTACTCCAGCGCCAGGCGCGCCGTTTCGAGGTCCCCGACCGCCTCGAAGACGGTGAACACCTGATAGAGGTCGCGCGACCAGACGAAGTTGTAGCCGTAGCCTTTCGCCTCCTCGGCGGTGACGGCCTCGCCCCACGGCACCGACGGCGAGGCGATTCCGGCCCCCAGAAACGTCTTGTCCTCGACGGCTCGCAGCGACATCAGACAGGTCTTGTACTGCTTCGCGAGGGACTCGTCGTCGAGGACCGATACCGGGAGTTCCTTGTCCGCGAGGAAGTCGTCCCAGGAGTCGACGTAGTCGCGGCGGACCGTCTCGTAGCCGCGGCTGAGTGCGCCGGCAGCCTCGCCGAGCGCGGCCGCCGTGTCGGCGTCTTCGGCGAATCCGAGAGCCAACCGCTGGGCGACCGCCGACCCGGTCCCGATCCGACCGACGAGCACGACGCTCTCGTCGTCGACGCTGTCGACCGGTGTGGGTGCGACACCGTCCGTGAATAACTCCGCGAGGTACTCCGAGCCGGCGACGCCGACGGTCGCCCAGTCGAAGCGGCCCGCCGCGGCCATCGCGGCCGCGACGCTGTATTCGGTGCCGTCCTCGTCGATGAGCAGCGGTTCGACGTCCTGGCCCTGATCGTACGCGCTGGCGTCGCGAGCGACGAGTTGGTACCCCGCCGACCCGCCGAGTCGGAGACCGCGGTCGGTCGATCCGGTGTTCGTGAGCGAGGTGTCGGCGACGGCGTAGAGTTCGTACTCGTTGTCGTCGGCAGCCTCGAACCCGACGTCGACGAGCAGCGCGTCGTGCTCGGGATCGGTCACGTACTCCGCGGTCAACGTCCACTCGTGACCCCGACCGTCGCCGGTCTCGGAGATCACGTGCCGGAACAACAGCGCGTCGTCGTCGACGATCTCGGCCCGGCGTTCGATCGTGTCGGCGTCGTCGTCGCGGCGCGTCTCGTTGTGCGTCCGCGCCGTGTACGTCGCGTCGTCGCCGGTGTCGACCACCAGAAAGTCGAACGTCCGGAGGTTCATCAGGTCGACGCGCGGGAACCGGACCTCCGTCAGCGAGCCCTCCGTGAGCGTGAACCAGACCCGAGAGGGATCGTCCTCGGTGTGGTCGGCGACGGTCCCGACGCCGTACTTCTCGCCGGTCGTCCACCGGGGTCGCCCGGTGGGACCGGAGGGTGCGGGTTTCGGTGCCGGGAGCGCGTCGTAGGACGCGAGCCTCCCCGTGGCTCTGAGGCGCATCGCGTGCGACCACGCGAGCGGGGTCGCGCTGTCGCGCGTGCCGTCGTCGAACGTCTGCTCGGCGAGGTACCCCGCCCCGGAACAGAACGAGCCGTCACGACCCAGTAAAGCGTACAGTCTCGTCGCGTGTTCGAGGAAGGTCTCGGCCGCGCTCGCCCGGCCGTGAGCGTCGAGCAGCGCGGCCAACCCGGCGGCGGCGTTCGCGCCCCAGGCAGTCGAAACCGACCACACCTTCTCGTCGTCCTGGTCGGCGCTGCGCCAGTAGTCGCCCTCGAACCGAATCAGGCCCGCGACCTCGCCGTCGTCGGACTCGCGATAGAGATCCTCGAGCGCCGTCCGCATATGGGTTTCGAGCCGCGACAACGCCTTCGGGGAGAGGCCGTCGAGCGCGCCGACCTCGTCGTAGGCGGCGAACGCTTCGACGAGGGCGAACGATCCCGAATCGAGTCGCGAGTCGAGGCCACCGTCCCGCGCCCGAAGCGCGTACACCTCGTAGTCGTCGTCCCAGAGCCGGTCGAGACCCTCGAAAACCGCCTCCGCCTGCGAGGTCGCGTGTTCCGACAGCGCGTCGCCGACGGGTGCCTCCGCGACCGTCGCGTACGCCTGCAGGAACGTCGCGGCGGTGTGGACGAAGCGACCGACCATATTCTCCCAGGCGTTCTGACACACCGCCGGGAGTCCGTCGGCTTCGAGGTCGTCGTCGAGCGCGTCCATCCCGTCTCGAACGGCGCTGCGGAACCGACTCCGCTGGTCGGGGGTCAGATCGGACCGGCGCTCGGACAGCAGCGTCGCGAGGTAGGTGACGACGCTGGCGGTCTGATCGGCCTGGTACTCGGGGTCCTCCGAGTTCTCGATCCGCGCGTTCGCCCAGCCGGGTGCCAGCGAGCCGTCGATCGCCCACACGCGGTGCGGCCACGATCCGTCGTCGAGTTGGGTCTCACAGAAGAACGAACCGATCTTCGCGAGCCGCGAGCTCGCGTCCAGACCGAGCGTGTCGTCGCTTCGGAGCAGGTGTCGCGCGCTCTCGGCCTCGTCGCGGAACCAGGTGTAGCCGTAGCCGCCGGTGTGGGTGTAGAACGGATCGAACTCGGGGCCGGCGATGTGTGCCCCCGACGGTGCGGTCAGCAGCGAGAGTGCACGCAGGTCCGAACGGACGGACTGCTGACGGGGCGTCCCCTCGGGGACGACGATCTCCGCTCGCTCCCGAGCGGCCGCTCGAATGTCGTCCGCACTGGCGTGTGAGAGCGCACAGTTCCGGAGATCCGCCAGTGCGGTCTCCCGGTCGACCTCGTCGTGATCGGACACCTGCGTGACGAGCGTCGTCTGGACGCCGCGGCCCTCCTGTTCTAGCGGCGCGGAGACGACGATATCGCCGCTGAGGTGAGTGTCCTCGTACCGATCGAGGACGGCGTCACGCGGGAACTCGAAGGCGTCCGCCGAGAGCATCTCCTCGAACCGCTCGGGGACCTGGCCGCGAACGTCGTCGACCCCCGTCGAGGCGGTGACGTAGTCGTGCTCGTTCCGGTGGAACACCTCGACGGCCTGCGTGTCGTTCGGGCCGCCTGACTCGTGGATGAGCCGGCCGACCTGCGTCTCGCGGCCCTCTGGTGCGAGCGTCAGGAACGCGGTCAGATGGGCGTCAGTCGGAATCGCCCCGCGGAGTTCGACATGCGTGACGTGGGCCCGCCCGAGCGTGAGGTCGTACTGGTGGACGGTGTACGATCCGGCGTCGTACTCGGTTTCGACGAGGCTCGTCTCGCGGTAGTAGTGCTGTCTGACCGGTTCGAGGTCGTCGAACCACCGGATCTCGCCGTCGGCTTCGATCGCGAATCGGGAGCGATCGATCCCGTACAGCCCCGACAGCGCTGACGAGTAGTCCCGCAGTGATCCGTGTTTCCCGACGTGAACGAGCCGGTCGCCGTGCCCGGAGAGCGCGCCTTCGGTCGTGGGCAGTTCCCCGGGAAACCGCCCACCGCGGTCGCGCTTGTATTCGTTCAGCACGGTCCGTAGTCTCATACACACGGACCAGAGCCCCCAGGACATAAGTATTGGCGGAAACGGTCCCGGCGATTCGGAATACCACACGATAGATGGCTAGAAACAGCCACAGCGGGGCAAAGACAAAGTCCCGACGTCCCGTTCGAACCGATATGGATCATCCAGGCCCCCCCCGGTTCGTCGCCGTCGGCGAATCCGTCCAGCTCGCGCCCCGCGACCCCGACCCGGACGCGACGTACGACTGGCGGGTACGGAGCGCGCCGGCGAGCAGCACGATCGAGTTTCCGGAACAGAAGGCGGTCGTGGAGTTCGTCCCGGACGCCGCGGGCACCTACCAGCTCGAACTCAACGCACCGGATCAAACGCACCGACTCACTGTCAGGGCGTTCCCGGGGGAACTCGCACCCGCGGGTCGAACCGCCGGTGCGAGCGGCGCGAGTGGCTACAGCGGCCACCAGAGCGGATCGGCCCGTCCGCAGGGAGAGACCGGCGGCGTCTCGGGATCGGGGTCGGGCACCCACTCCGAGGGCGGCGGCAGCGGTCGCCCGCGGATACAACTTCGCGGATCGATCGAGGGCGACGAACTCGTCGTCCGGGCCGACCCGCAGCCGCACCCCGACAGCGACACCGACCGCGACGACATCGTGGTCGAGTTCCTGCTCGACGACCGCGACAACGTCGACGCGGACGAAATCGAGACCGAGGGCTGGGAGCTCCGGATTCCGACCGCCGCCGTGGGCGATCGCGTACGGATCCACGCCGTCGCGGTCGCAGACGCCTACAGCGTCCCCGACACGATCGAGTTCGTTCGAGAGGCCCTCCCGGACGGGAGTGGGTCGGGAAACGCGCTCACGGTCGCCGATGAGGCCCACGCGGCGGACGGGGGCGCGGTCCGGGAGACGGGATTCGAGGTCGTCCGCCCGAACGACCCTCCGAAGTGGGCGACGGAAGTCACTCTCTACGAGATCTACGTCCGCGGGTTCGCGGGCGATGGGGAGGGTGGGTCCGACGAGTCCGTCTTCGAGCGAATCGAGACACGGCTCGATTACCTGGCCGACCTCGGCGTCGACTGCCTGTGGCTGACGCCGGTGCTGGAAAACGACCACGCGCCCCACGGCTACAACATCACGGACTTCTTCAGTATCGCCGACGACCTCGGCGACCGCGAGGACTACGAACGGTTCGTCGAGGCCGCGCACGAACGCGGGATGAAGGTGCTCTTCGACCTCGTGTTGAATCACTCGGCCCGCGATCACCCGTTCTTTCGGGACGCGTATAAGAATCCAGATTCGGAGTACTACGACTGGTACGACTGGCGGGAGGACGGCGAGCCAGAGACGTACTTCGACTGGGAGTACATCGCCAACTGGAACTTCGAGAACCTCGCCGTCCGCCGGCACCTCCTCGACGCCGTCGACACGTGGTTCGAGGTCGCCGACGGCTTCCGGTGCGACATGGCGTGGGCCGTCCCCGACACGTTCTGGCGCGAACTCCGGGACCGCGTGAAGGCCCGCGATCCGGAGTTTCTGCTCCTCGACGAGACCATCCCGTACATCGCGGACTTCCACGACGGGATGTTCGATATGCACTTCGACACCACGCTGTACTTCACGCTGCGGCAGGTCGGCCGCGGCGACGCCCCCGCCGAGTCGATCGTCGACGCCGTCGAACAGCGCACCGCCGTCGGCTTTCCCCCGCACGCGGCGTTCATGCTCTACATCGAGAACCACGACGAAACGCGCTACCTCGTCGAGTGCGGTGACGACGCCGCGATGGCCGCCGCGGGCGCGCTCGTGACTCTCCCGGGCGTCCCGATGCTCTACGGCGGCCAGGAACTCGGCCAGCGGGGCCGCCGGGACGCGATCGCCTGGGACGACGCACGCGAGGAGTTCCGCGAACACTACGCGCGACTCGTCGCGCTCCGCGAGGAGGTCCCCACGCTCGGTCCCGACGGCTCGATCGAGCGCATCGAGTACGGGACCGACACCGACCGCGCGGTCGCCTTCGCGAGAGAGGGTAACGGCGAAACCTACGTCTGCGCGCTGAACTTCGGCGAGTCGCCGGCGACGGTGACGCTCGACGAACTGGACGTCGACGCCACCGACCTCGTCTCGGGCGAGTCGCTTGCGACCGCCGACGGCCTCGAAGTCGACGACGTCGCGGTCTTCCGGACGGCCTGATGAATCGAGACTCGGCCCCGGATCGGCGTTCGGATTCGCCCTCCTGTCGATCGCTCGATGAACCGACCGCGGAACTGCTCGCGTGGCACCGGGCGGTGAAATCGAGTCACGAGGACGACTTCGCGGCCGCGACCGAACTGACGACCCGGCTGGGTGCGCACCTGACGGACGAGGGGAACGCCGCGGTTGGCTTCTGGACGCCCGACCTCGTCGAGGCCGGCGTCCCCGAGTCGGCGGTGTTTCTGGAGATACTCACTCCGCCCGAGGACCTCGATCCCGGGGTGGCGGACGCCCGCGAGGTGACCTTCGACCGCTCGCTCGTCTCGCTGGAGCGGGCGGGCGAGTACCACTGGGGCGTCGTCGACGGAATGCGTCCGGGGACACGAGAGCGCCTCGGATCGCTCTACCGGTTGACGTACCGGTCCGAGGAGGGAACGGTGGAGACCGTCGCGGACCCGTTCGCGTACTCCGTCCCGTTCGGCCCGTTCGCGCCCGCGGAGTTCTACGACATCGACCGGCTCGACGAGACGCGGGCGGATCGGAACTACTTCGAGGCGCTCGGAACCGACGCCGAGCGCGTCGCGACCGCGGAGGACGACGGCCTCCCGCGGATCGAACCCGCGACGAGTATGCTCGAGATCCACCCCGGAACCGCCACGGACCGCGGGTCGCTAGCCGGCCTCGCCGCGGTCTACGAATCGATCGGCGAAGCGCAGCGAGGAGACGGCGACCTCGACGCCTGGCAGCGTAACTTCGTCGGCTACGACGCCCTGCAACTGATGCCCGTCGAACCGCTCACCGAGAGCGAGGACTCGCACACGTTCTGGCGGGTCGAAGCGGCGACGGAGGGGGAATTACGGGCCACCGTCGCGCGTCCCGAACCGCTCAATTGGGGCTACGACATCGTCGTGTCGGCGTTCTCGGCCCCGAACCCGGGGCTACTGGAGTCCGGACGCCCGGACGAACTCGTCGACTTCATCGCGGCCTGTCACCGGCTTCCGCGGCCGATCAAGGTGGTCTTCGACGTCGCGCTGGGGCACGCCGACGACCGCGGGGCGGAACTCCTCGCGGACCGGTTCGTCCTCGGACCGGGGATGTACGGCAAGCACCTCGATTACACCGAGCCCACCGCCCGCGCGGCGTTCTTGGAACTCCAGCGCCGGAAGATGGACTTCGGTGCGGACGGGATCCGCGTCGACGGGGCACAGGACTTCACCTCCTACGACCCCGAGACCGGCGAGATGTACCACGACGACGAGTTCCTCGCGGAGATGGACCGGGTCGTCCAGGAGGTGGCCGGCACCGAGTACCGCCCGTGGATGATCTACGAGGACGGGAGACCGTGGCCCCGGGAGGACTGGGAGTTGGCCTCCTCGTACCGCGCGCTGACCGAACAGCACCCGCACGCGTTCCAGTGGTCGCCGGTCACGTTCGCCCACAACACGCCGGCGCTTCTCACCTTCTGGGCGACGAAGTGGTGGCGCGTCCGCGAGATCGGCGAGTTCGGTAGCCGCTGGATCACCGGCGTCGCGAATCACGACACCGTCCGCCGGGGCACGCAGGTCGATCCGACGACGGCGTTCACCCGGTCGCCGATCAACCCCTACCTGGGCGAGTCGCACCCGGAGACGCTGGAGGAGGCCTACGACAACGCGGCCGCCTCGATGCTGTTTCACGCCTTTCTCCCGGGCGTCCCGATGGACTTCGCGCACGCGAATATGCGCGCGCCGTGGGGGTTCGTCCGCGACACCGACGACACGTGGAAGGTCAAGGTCGTCGCCGAGGAGGCGAACTTCCTCCACTGGCAGGTTCGAGAGTCCGACTTCGCCGACGAGGCGTTCTTCGAGCGCGTGAAGTCGTTCGGCTTCGAGTCGCTGTCGGACCTTCAGACGTTTATGAACGCGCTGGCGGCCGCAGTCGACGTCACAGACACCGATCTGGACGCGGCGGCGGCGATGCTGTCGGTGCTGGATTCGCCGTTCGGTCCGAGCGACGGCGACCTCTCCCCCGCGGACCTCGACGCCTACGCCGACGCGTGGATGCGGGACGTCCACGAGTTCTCGACGCTCGACCACTGGCGGGACGAACAGGGAGATCGACGGATCCGGCTCCGCCTGCGGACCCGAGAGTTCCGGCAAGCGCGCGAGTGGCTCCGCGGGGACCTCCGGGACGACGAGTACTTCACCTACCGGCACCCGACCGAGGGAACCGTGCTCTATTACGGTTTCCGACGGGCCCCACCCGAAGCAGACGTCGACGAGGAACTCCTGTTCGCGGCGAACATGGAGGGCGTCGCGGTCGACGTCTCGCCCGAGTCGCTGGCGGCCGACGCGGCGGCGGACGCGAACGCGCCGCCGATCCCGACGGACGGGTGGGAACCCGCGTTGGTCGCGCCCGGGGCCGACGGCGCGGGAGGCCCCCAATCCACGGTGACGCTCGAGAACGCGACGGCGGTGGTCTGGCGGCGGGACCCCTGACCGGGCTATCGTATGACGGGCGACCGGAGCGCCGTTCGAAACCCACAGATACGAGTTACCCCCGTCCGTACGACTTCGTAGTGACAGATTCGTACGTCTGCCCGCATTGCGGGCGCATCGAAGAACGCCCCTATCGGGTCCGGCTCATCGTTCTCACCTGTCCCGACTGCGGGGAGAACGGGCGGTTTCTCCACGAGTCCCTCGTCGATCGGTTAGACGAGGTCCCCGAACCGCAGCGACCCGAGGGCTGGGAGGAGATGCCGCTCGACGACCGACTCCGATACGCGATCCGCGAGGGACTTCTCAACGTCGGTTTCACCGGTCCGATCTGACGGCCGAGGGGAGACGAGATCCCCGGACGAGGCGCTTCCTCGGGACCCGTCGCTCACGACGCGACGCGCGCGTCCATCTCGACGGAGACGCCGTCGACGTAGTCGCCGTCGGGGCCGACCCAGGTCCCCTCGTACTCGCACTCGGTCGTGAGTCGGCAGACGCGGGTCTCGGGCGGCCAGACGACACGTACCCCCTCGCCGGCGGTGTCGCCGTCGACGGTGACCTCCTGTCTGTAGGTGACGCTGGAACCGCCGACGCCGACGAACGTGACGACGAGGTCGACCTCCGCGCCCTCGTCGGCGAGCGGGACGTCGCTGAAGCGCGACCCGCCCTCGTACTCCAGGTTCTCCGCCCGCGCGGCCTCGGGCCCGATAGTCCACTCGACGGTGACGGTGTCGTTCGTCCGCGCGGCGTCGGGGACGCTGTAGCGGGCGTACCCCTCGGGCGTCTCGACGCGGACGCTCGCGCTCGCCGCCTCCGCCGGGACGCCGACAGTCGTGACCGCGCGAACGGACGCTCCGTCGAGGACGCGGAGCCGCTGGAGTTCGGGATTCACGGGGAAGTACGCGCCGGTCCACTCGCCCCGGTAGGTGAAGCGATAGGGCGTCCGGTTCGTCGCAGCCAGGACGGCGAGGTCGCGCTCGGGGCCCCCGTCGGTCGCGTAGACGACGTCGCCGTCGTAGCCGCCGCCGGAGCGGAGGTACTGGAACGGGTGCGCCTGCCAGTCGCCGTACGGGTCTGGCGTGAACACGACGGCGTCGTCGAACTCCTGATCCTCGAACGGTTCGTACGTCGCTTCCAGACTGTCGGTGCGCCGCTCGTTCGCCGCGAACGGGTCGTCGAGGACGGCCGCCTCCGCCGAGGCGACGACCGGCGCGGAGGCGACGAGACCGACGAGGAGCGCGATGCGGGCGCGACGGCGCGTGGTCACCGAGCGGAGGCCGGAGGCCGCGCCGCGGACGAGGAACGCGACGCCCGCCGCGCCGAACACCGCGACCGGAACGAGCGCGTCGAAGTGGTAGAACGGCCCCAGAAGGTCGATGAGGCCGTTCCGGAGGCCGTTGTGCGTGCCCCAGAAGTACGCCTCGCCGAGGAACACCGACGGGAGGACCGCGAAGAGGACCGCCGCGACCTCACTGTCGCCCATCCCCGCCGCGGGGTCGAACCGGGAGACGGCGGTCCGGAGCCGACCGCGTTCGCGCCAGACTGCCGCGAGAGCGCCGACGGCGGCGAGTGCGGTTCCGGTCGGTCCCGCGGCCACCCACTCGGTGAAGAAGAACTCGGTTATCGTCGCGGTCACCTCGGCGGCCAGTTCCGGCGTGTACGCCCGCTCGTAGTTGAGGATCTCCCGCGTGCCGAAGCCGATGCCGTCGTTCGGGGCGAACGCGGCGTAGGGAAACGTCAGCGGGTCGCCGGTCACGACCGCGTTGTACGCCAGCGTCACGCCGACGAACGCCGCGCCCGGGACGGCGACCGCGAGCGACCGCCCGAGGACGTCTCTGAAGCCCGGCGTCCAGCCCGACCGTCGCCAGGCCACGCCGAGCGAGACCAGCGTGTGGCCGATGAAGGGGAGCGCGAACAGCACCGCCGTGAACGGGCGGGCGAAGAACGCCAGGCCGACGGCCGTCCCCGCCGCCGCGCCCCACCGTCGGCTCCCGGTTCGCGCCGCGCGGACGTACGCGACCGCGAAGGCGACGTTCAGCATCGTCGCCGGCGCGTAGGAGAGGAACGTCGACGAGGTCAGCAGGAACAGCGGCGACCCCGCCAGGATCGGCACCGCGAGGAGGCCGACGCGGCGGTCGAACGCGGCCGATCCGAGGAGGTAGACGCCGCCCGCGGTCCCCGCGGCGACGAGTCCCAGCGCGAGGTTCCAGTCGCCGAGGAGCCGACCGATCGCGAAGACGGCCGGCGCGACCGGCGAGTACTTGGCGTACATCCGGATCTCGCCGCCGACGTCGTCGACGACGAAGAACCACGGTCTGACCGCGTCCCAGGGGATGTCGCCGGGGCGGAGGAACAGCTTTCCCTCCAAGAGCATCGCGGCTTGATACAGGTAGACCCCCTCGTCGTCGTTGACGGAGTGATACGGGAAGAGGTCGACCGCGAGGAAGTAGACGAGTCCGCCGACTGCGAGCGTGAGGGCGGCGGCGAGGACGCGCTCGGGGCGTTCACGCCCGGCGGCGACGACGGAGCGGAAGGCGGCGACAGCGAGGCGAGGAGCGGCGCGCAGTCGGTGAAGGACCGAGCGGAGTCGGGACTCGAAGGATCGCCGCGACACGGCTCACTCGCCGTATCGGGAGTCGTCCTCGGGGCGCTGTTCGCGGGGGAACCACGCGAGTTCGTGGTCGGCGTCGAGTTCGAGGTCGACCGGGCCCGAGTCGGGGACGTTCTCGTCGTGGTTGTGCATACACTGGATCGACTCTCCGGTGTCGAGCTCCACCTCGTAGAGGAACGTCGGGCCCAGGTACCGGCGCGCGACGACCGTGCCACAGCTCGAATTCACCCCTTCGCAGTCGAGGTGGCGGACGCTCACGTCGTCGGGGCGGACGAGCAGGTCGATCCGGGTGTGGTCGTACTCGGTCGCGAGGCCGTGAATCTGATCGCGCGGGACGGTCCCGAGATCGGTCTCGACGACGTCGCCGGAGACGTACCCCGGCACGAAACTCGCGTAGCCCAGGAAGGCGGCCACGAAGCGGGACTCGGGGTGCTGGAAGACGCCCTCGGGGTCGCCGATCTGTTCGATCTGCCCGTCGTTCATCACGGCGACCCGATCGGAGATCGAGAGCGCTTCCTCCTGATCGTGGGTGACCGAGACGGCCGTGACGCCGGTCTCTTTGATGATCTGTCGGACCTCCTCGCGCATCTCGACGCGGAGGTCGACGTCGAGGTTCGAGAACGGTTCGTCGAGGAGCAGGATCTCCGGTTCGGGCGCGAGCGAGCGCGCGAGGGCGACCCGCTGCTGTTGTCCGCCGGAAAGTTGATCCGGGTAGCTGTCGCCCTGGTCGGCGAGGTCGACGAGTTCGAGCAGTTCGTCGACCCGCTTTTGCACCTCCTCGTCCGGTCGGTCCTTCAGCCCGAAGGCGACGTTCTCGCGCGCCGTGAGGTGCGGGAAGAGCGCGAACTCCTGGAAGACGACGCCGACGCCGCGCTCCTCGGGGGGGACGAACGTCGATCCCGACACCGAGCGGCCGTTCAGCCGAACCGCGCCGCCGTCGGGCTTTTCCAGCCCGGCGACGAGCCGGAGCGTCGTCGTCTTGCCGCAGCCCGAGGGGCCGAGAAGCGTCAGGATCTCTCCCTCGCGCACGGAGAGCGAGAGCCCCTCGACGACCGTCTCGGTCCCGTAAGACTTCCGGAGACCGTCGAGTTCGAGGACGACGTCGCCCTCGCTCTCCGCCGCCGAGGGTCCACCGGGCGACTCCGCGTCCGTCGGACCGTCGCCGGCCGCTGTTTCCGTTCGTTGCTCCGTCTCCGACTCTACCGCGGCGTGCGTGCTATTTGACATCGTATCCCTCCTGTCTGAGAATCACGAGCATCGAGAGCCCCGAGACGAACAGCAAGACCAGCGCCGGCACCGCCGCCTGTCCGAAGTACCCCGATTCATACGCTGTCCAGATATGCGTGACGAGCGTGGTAAAACCCGACGGTCGCAGAAGCAGCGTCGCGGGCAGTTCCTTCATCGTCGTCAGGAACACGAGCGCCGCGCCCCCGAACAGTCCGGGCGCGACGAGCGGGAGCGTGACGTACCGGAACGCGCCCGCGGAGGTCTGCCCGAGCGTCCGCGCCGCCTCCGGAAGCGCGGGATCGACCGAGAGGAACGACGCCCGGAGCGACCCGACCGACTGGGGCAAGAAGCGGATCACGTACGCGAACACGAGCAGATACAGCGTCTGATAGATCGGCGTCGCGTACTGGCTCCCGAAGAACACCAGCGCGAGGCCGAGGACGACGCCCGGGACCGCGTAACCGACGTAGCTGATCCGCTCGAACGCCGTCGGGAGGAAGCCGTCGTACCGCGCCGAGAGGTACGCGACCGGGAGGGCGGCGACGACGGCGACGGCGGCGGCGGCGGCCGCGACGGCGACGGAGTTGGCCGCGTACGACCACTGGAACGCCAGCGACTGGTTCACCGTCGACGAGGCCGTGCCGAGCCACGACAGCAGAATCACGATCGGGACGACGAGCGCGAGTCCCGCGATCGCGGCGGCGAATCCCATCGCCGGATAGCGCCACCGTCCGAGCGACACGACCGCGCGCGAGCGCCCGCCCGCGGTCGTCCGCTCCTCGCCGCGGATTCGGGATTCGAGCCAGAGGATGAAAAGCGTCACCGCGACCAGTTGCAAGGAGAGCAACGTCGCCGTGTCGCGGCCGAAGGTCCCGAACTCGACGAAGATGACGCGCGTGAACACGTCGTAGCGCATGATCGACGGCGTCCCGAAGTCCGCGAGGACGTACAGTCCCGAGAGCAGCGCCCCCGCGGCGACCGCGGGGCGGATCTGGGGGATCGTGACCCGCCTGAACGTCTCCCAGCGGTCGTGTTCGAGCGTCCGCGCGGCGTCGATCAGCGTCGTGTCCATCGACTTCAGCGACGCGCGGGCGGTGATGTAGACGTAGGGATAGGTGTACAGCGTGAGGATCAGCACGGTCCCCTCGAGGCCGTAGATCTCGGGGATCCGCTCGATCCCGATCGGCGCGAGGAGGCGCTGGAACCCGCCCTGCGGGCCGAACGCAGAGACGAACGCGAACGCGCCGACGTAACTCGGGATCACGAGCGGGAGCGAGACGACGACGGTCCAAAAGCGGCGGAAGGGGAGATCCGTCCGGACCGTCAGGTACGCCAGCGGTACCCCGATGACCACGCAGGCGGCCGTCGTCAGCGTGACCAGGATCGCGCTGTTGACGAAGACCTCGAGCGTCGTCGGGCGCGTGAGGAGGGCGACCGCCTCCGAGAAGCCGACGTCCAGACCGGTCTTGACGAGCCACAGCACCGGCAGAATCACCGCGGCGGCGACGGCGGCCGCGGCGACCGAGACACCGAGCGGGAGTCGCGTCTGCTCGTCGGCCTCGCCAGCGTCGTCGTCCGCCGTCGTCCGGTGCTCTGTGGCCATCACTCTTCCGTGTACCTCTCGGACCTCAGAGGACGCCCGTCTCCCGCAGGAGATCGATCGTCTCTTCGAGGTCTGCGAGTTGTGAGAGGTCTATATCCTCGGGCGGGTTCAACTCGTCGATCGTCGGCAGTCGGCCGATCGGTTCGATCTCGGGGACGAGCGGGTACTCGAAGGTCGTGCGCGCGAAGTAGTCCTGCGCCTCCGCCGAGAGGAGATGCCGGACGAAGTTCGCGGCGAGCGTGGAGTCGGCGGCCGTGTCGAGGACGCACGCGCCGGCGACGTTGAACACCGCGCCTGCATCGCCCTGGGTGAACGCCGTACCCAGCGGCGTCCCGGTGCCGCGCCGGGCCAGCACGCGCTGGATGTAGTAGTGGTTCGTCAGCCCCGCGGAAATCTCGCCGTCGGCGACGGCGCGGGCGATCTGGAACTCGTCGCCGTACTGGCTCACGCCGAGTTCCTGCATCCCGGAGAGCCACTCGCGGGTGGCCTCCTCGCCCTCGAGGATCCGCATAGCCGTGATGAACGCCTGGAACGAGGAGTACGTGGGTGCCCAGCCGAGTTCCCCATCGAACGCGTCCGTCTCCGGGAACGCCATAATGCTGTCCGGAATGTCGGACTCGGAGAACGTGTTCGTGTTGTACGGAATCGACCGAGCCCGGCCGGAGGTTCCGATCCACGAGCCGTCGGGCGCGCGGAAGTTCTGGGGGACGAACTCCAGGACCTCCTGCGGGAGCGTTTGCGTTCGGTCGCGCTCTGCGAGACGGCCGAGCGCCCCGGCGTTGACCGAGTAGAACACGTCGGCGGGACTGTTCTGCCCTTCCGTCTCGATCTGGTTCACTAATTCGGCGGCGGAGTTGTAGAGCGGTCGGATCGTGAGGTCGGGGTAGCGGTCCTCGATGAACCCGACGAGTTCGCCGACCAGGGCTTCACCGCGGCCGGAGTACAGCGTCAGTTCGCCTTCCAGATCGGGCATCTCCGACATCGAGACGCCCGAGAGTTCGCGGTCGCCGAAGGGGGAGTTGCCGGATCCGATCTGCTCGGGGGAGTCGCCGCTCGATCCGCCGGCCGTCTCGGTCTCGGTTTCCGTCTCGGTCCCGTCTTCACCCGGCGTGTTGCACCCTGCGACGCCGATGATTCCGGCCGAAGCCGTGGCCTGGAGGAAGCGGCGACGGGTCCGCCCGGGAGGCACGCTATCTGACTCGTCCATAGTTGATTTAGGCTTGCCTAAAAGGTATATAGCTTCCGATTCGGGAACGTGTTATCGGCACACGGCGACTGCTCCGGGCGACGGGCCGTAGCCGTTCGACCCGGAAAAGTACAAGCGAGACGAGCCACTGGTACCGATTCACTACCGACTCCGTGGCCCACCTACGCTGTCGACGTGGTTCTCCACGGACTCTCGGTTTCACGGGGGACAACCCCCGTCTCAAAGGACCACCGGACGGTATCACCGTAACGGGACGGTGACCCCGATCGCCGTCCCTTCGGGGCTCGCCTGGATATCGATGTCTCCGCCGACGTAACTGACGAGCCAGTAAGCGAACCAGAGCCCCAGTCCGGAGCCGTGTTCGAGCGGATCTTCCGTCCCGGCCTCGATGACGCGACGCTCGTGGTCGGGGATCCCGGATCCGTTGTCGACGACCGTCACGGTCGCCGTCGCGTCACCGACGGCGACGGTGATCGCGACGCGCGGCGACGGGGCGTCGGAGTGCTTGACCGCGTTCTCGACGAGTTCTCGGAAGGCGGGGGTCACTCGCGCGTCGATCTCGACAGACTGTCCCAGCTCACCTTCGAGAGAGATCTCGGCGTCGGGATACGCGGAGCCGACGCGGTCCCGGAGGCGTTCGAGCGCCGACTCCAGCGCGCAGTCGCCGTCCGCTTCGATCCGATCTGTGAAGATCTGCCTGACGTGGTGCGCCTTCTCGCTGATATCGAGGAGCGACTGCACGTTCTCCTGGATCGCATCGAGATGCGCTGTCGACGCCTCGTCCCCGAGCGAGCGTTTCAACACGTCCGCGTACCCCCTAATGGCCGTCCCCTTGTTCCGGAGGTTGTGCCTGAGGACGCGCTCGAAGACGACGAGCTGTTGCTCGCGCAGCCGATGATCCGTGATATCGTCTTGAATGGCGACGAACCCGTTGATCTCCCCGTCCGCGTCCTGGATGGGAGAGATGGTCTGATTGAGCACGATTCGTTCCCCGGACTTCCGCTCGTTCACCGTCTCGCTCGTCCAGACCTCACCGTCGAGGATCGTCTGCCACAGTTCCCGGTAGAACGCCTCGCCGTGGTCGCCGGATTTGAGAATCCGTGGATTCGCCCCGATCGCCTCCTCGGCCGCGTACCCGGTCATCTCCTCGAAGGCCGGATTCACGTACTCGATCGTCCCGTCGGTATCGGTGATGATGATCGCGTGCCCGGCGTGTTCGACCGCGCTCTCGAACTTCCGGAGGTCTCGTTCGCGCTCCTTTCGCCGGGTGACGTCCTGGAACAGTACCAACACCGCGGGCGCGCCGTCGTAGCTGATCCGCGAGGCCCGGAGATCGATGTCTTTGCGTCCACCGGCGGGCGTCTCGATGGCGACTTCGTACTGTGTTGGTAACTGCTCGCCCGCGACACGCTTTCTGTACCGGTCGCGAACGACCGTCCGGTACTCGGGTGCGACGATGTTCTCGACCGGCACTCCTATCAGGCTGTCCCGCTCGGCGATCTCTCTCATCCGCTCGTTCGCGAACGCGAACTCGCCGTTCTGTGCGACTGCGATCCCGCTCTCGCTCTGTTCGACGAGCGTCTGATACTTCCGCCGTTCCTCTCTGAGACGCTCGTTCCGCTCTTGGAGGTCCGTGGCGAGTTCCTCAGTCTGCGCGCGGCGAACGAGGAGGTTCGAGACCGTCCGGAAGAGCGCCTGTTTTCCGACCGGAGCTGTTACCACCTCGTTCACCACGAGCGGGCGCTCGCTGGTCGTGATGTCGGGCAAGGTCACCGTGGTCGATGCGTTCTCGCGTCGGATCAGGACTACCGGGCAGAACACGGGATCCTGCGCCCGTTTATGCCGCTTCAGCGCGTCTCGGTGCTCCAGAAAGGACGGCTCGTCGACCAAGTACAGCGGGACGTCACGGATCTCGTCGGCGACGACGGGCGTATGTCGGTCCGCCAGGAGCGACGAAATCGCGCGCCGGTTTCCAGCCCCGGCGAGCAGTAGTTGGATTTCGGCCATCTTGTGTCGTCCGTCTTAGGGTGAGGGCGGTGATCGCTCGCTCGATCGGTCGGGGATCCCGTCGAGGACGCCGTGGATCCCCGACACCGACTCGCCCACGTCGAGGCCGTCGGCGGTGATCTCGTAGCGCCGCGGCGTCGTCTCGAAGCCGCCGACGCGTTTCTTCAGCACGCCGACGAGGCGTTGTAACTCCCCGTCGAGTTCGATGTAGTTCTCGAAGAGGATGTTGTCGGCGATGTAGCTGACGTTGTCGCTGGTCGCCTCCGGGAGCCCCGTCACCTCGCTCCGCTGGTCGATCAGAATCACGGCGGTGTCCGTGTTCACCAGATACTGCGTCAGAGCCCGGAGACGCCGACGTAGGTCCACGCTGTTACCGTCTCCTTTGATCGCGGTTTTGTAGCCGGCGATCCCGTCGACGACGACGAGTTCCGCGTCGTGTTCGGCGACCTGCGTTCTGGCCCGGTGAGAGAACTCCTCGGGGGAAAGCGCCAGCGAATTCACCCCCTCGACGAGTAGTGATCCGTCCTCGCGCAGTGTCGATATCGGGTGCCCGAACGTCTCGGATCGGTACGTGAACGTCTCCAGGGACTCCTCGAAGAGGTACGCGATCGCCGCCTCACCGTTCGCCGCCGCAGTGGACAAGAACTCCGTCGCCGTCGTCGTCTTGCCCACTCCCGACGGACCGCTGACGATCGTCACTGTGCCGCGTTCCAGGCCGCCACCGAGCAGGGCGTCGAGCGCTTCGATGCCGGAGGAGAACTGCGTCGGCTCGAACGAACGGTCGTGACTCTCCGGGGCCAACGCCGGATACACCTCGATCCCGCCCGCTCGGATCTCCATTCCGTGCTTCCCGTCTCGCTGTCCGACGCCGCGGTGCTTGGGGACGCAGATACGACGCCCCGCCCTCTGGTTCTCGTATTCGAGGTCGATGACACCGTCGCTGAGCGACCGGAGCTGCGTGTCCATCTGCTCGTTCGGTGTCTTGGTCGCCAGTACGGTGGTGCCCCGCTTCTTGAGAAAGCGCGCCAGCGAGATGATCCGCTTCCGGAACTGATATTCGCTCGGTTCGAGGTACTGAAACTGCGATATCGGATCGATCAGGACGCGTTCGGGATCCAGCTCCTCGATCGCGTCGCGGATGTCCGAAACCAGATTCCCGTCCTCGACGTCCTGTGGGTCGACGATGTCGTACGATTGACTCGAGGTGAAGAAATCGGACTCGGGGCCCACGTCGAGAAACTCCGCGCCGTCGATGTCGATGTCGAGTTCGGCGGCGTTGGCCCGCAGGTCGGCTACGGATTCCTCTCCGTGAATAAACAGGACCGTCTCGTCAGCGGCGAGGCCCGCTCTGAGAAACTGCGTACCGAGAAGGGTTTTGCCGGTACCGGGGTCCCCGACCACCAGATACAACCGGCCGTTCACGAAGCCGCCCTCGAGCAGTGAGTCGAGCCCCGGGATACCGCTCGAAAGCTGCGTAAATGATGGTTTAGCGCGTCCCACGAGCACCTTTCCCAGAGGGTGAATTTAAATGTTTTCTCGCGTTATTGCGTGTGATACCACCGGGTCAGTCACCTGTTCGGTATCCTCGCCTCCGGCCGACTGGCGCGGGGAGAACCCCCGCAGAAATTCAGGTTATAACATATATTCTATCTGTCCTTTCAGGTGAGACAACGGCTGACAGTGAGGCCACCGATCACGGGGACTGGTGGAGCCGTGTCCCCGAGAGTGCAACTCCTCGACTACGGGTTCCGATACAAAACGGGAATAAACCGTCTCATAGGAATTATCGTAACTGTTCATAGATTCTCGCCGAACGGTACGGCGAGAATTCTATGAGGACTTACGATAATTCCTATCAGTCGTCGGCGACGGCCACGTCTCGGTCCGCCTCGTTGGCCGTCGCTCGCAGTTCGGTCAGACAGTCGAGCCAGTCGAGCCAGTACTCGCCGCAGTGGTTCAGGAACGCCCCGTTGTTCCACGCCGAGAAGTCGCCGCCGGCGAAGGCCCGGGCCATCTCGCGGGCGGCCTCCTCCCAGGAGTCCGCGTCGCCGGCGACGCCGTCGACGACCTCCCAGACGTGTTCGTTGAGTTCGAGGCCGGGAACCTCGTTGTTCAGGTCGTCGAACGTCGGTCGCGGGGCCTTGTTGTGCTCACAGAGCGGGTAGCCGTTGACGACGTCCTTCTCCAGGACGTCGGCGGCGCGCTTGAGGAACACGCCCGACCAGATGTCGTCGAAGCGGCCGACTTCCCACTCGTTGTCGTCCATCGGCAGCTGGTAGAACGCCGGAATGACCTCCCGCTCGAAGGCGAGGTTCATCGAGCAGACAGTGAGGTACTGGCCCGGTTCGGCGACGAAGTCGCCCTCGAAGTCCGCCTTCTCCGTCCGGGTCTGTGCCTGCCCCTGCAGGTCGCCGTCCATCAGGATGCGGACCGCGTCGAGGTCCGGGACGTTCGTCCAGAGACCTTGAGAGGCGACGACGTCGGTCAGTTCCCGCCGATCGGTCTCGACGTCCTCGTCCATCGCGGAGTAGGGGTACCCGCGGGGGTACAGGCCGTGCTCGTCGGCGCGCTGATAGAGGACGTTCACCCATCGCTCGTCCGAGCCGACGGACTCCACCTCGTCGGTCCGGTCGAGGTTTTCCATATGCCGGCCGAAGAAGTCCCACTCCTCGTGCGGCAGCGTGTCGTCGTCGATGAACACGCCGCGCTCGAAACGCTCGTGCGCCCACATGTAGAGCAGTCCGAAACTCGTCTGGGCGTGCGACGCGGCCGGGATCAGGTGCGAGAACGACGAGAGGTCCCGGTCCTCGAACCATTCCTCGCGGCGCGACCCGTCGTAGACCGCGCCGTCGACGCCCTCCTCCTCCAGCATCGCTTCCATCTCCTCGACGTCGCAGAAGTCCTCCGTGACGAGGAGAACGAACAGTCGGTCGAGGTCGAACCCGTGCTCGCGGGCGTTCTCGAAGTACGCCCGCATACAGTCGTAGTCGCGGATGGTCGGCACCACGACGCAGACGTCCTGCTTCATCGACTGCTACTCTTTAGGCCGCCCTAAAAGTTCTATCGCTCTGGAGTCGATCAACGCGGACGGCGAAACCGTGCCGTTCTTTCCCCGAGAGACGTTCTCCGGATCCGTGTCCGAAACAGACGCGTGGGACGACGTCACCGTCGGGATCCGCGCTGGGACGCTCCTCTCGGTCGCGGCCGCCGTCGCGTGGCTCTCGGGCGCGCCGGCCGTGTTTCCGAGCCTCGGTCCCACCGCGTTCGTCCTCTCGACGGTTCGGCGGGGTCCCACCGAGCGCGTCGTCGTCGGCGGGCACGCGATCGGCGTCGTCGCCGGTCTCCTCGCGTATCTCGCCGTCTCGACTGTCGTGCCGGTTCCGACGTCGCCGCTCGCCTTCGACCCGCCGTGGCTCGCCGTGAGCGGCGTCGCTGCGGTGGCGCTCACGACGACCGGGATGCGGTTCACGGATCTGGTCCATCCCCCCGCCTGCGCGACGACGCTCATCGTGGCGCTCGGGCTTCTCGAACCGGTCCAGGCGCTCGTCGTCGTGTTGCCGTCGGTGGTGTCGCTTCTGGCGGTCGACCGAGCGCTTTCGGGTCGCCTCTGCCGCTGATCGCGGCGACCGAGTCGGTTACGACACGAGCGCCGAGCACCGTTACGGCGTGAGCGCGTCGAGCAACAGCACGGCCTCCCCCTTCGAGAGCGGATCGTTCGCGTTGCCGCAGTGCGGCGACTGGACGCAGGCGGGACAGCCGTCGGCGCACTCGCAGTCGTCGATCAGGTCCCGGGTACGGCCGAGCAGCGTCTCGACCTCCTCGTACCCGCTCTCGGTCAGCCCCACGCCGCCGGGGTAGCCGTCGTAGACGAAGATCGTCGACTGCCCGGTGTGTGGGTGATGCGGCGTCGACAGGCCGCCGATATCCCCTCGATCGCAGAGGAACGAGAGCGGGAACAGCGAGATCATCCCGTGTTCGGCCGCGTGGATGCCGCCGTTGAAACCGTACTCGCCGCCCGCCTCGCGCATCTCGCGTTCGACGTCCGCTGGAACCGTGAAGTACAGCGCGGTCGTCCGCAGGGTCGTCTCCGGCAGGTCGAGCGTTTCTCGACCAATCGCCTCGCCGCGGCGCGGATCCCGCCGTTCGAACCCCGTGATCTGCTTGCGCATCGTCACCTCGGCGAAGCGGACCTCGGTGTCGGGTCGGGCCGACAGCGACTTCGCCTCGCGGTCGGCCTCGACGGTGATCGTCTTGTCGTGGAGGACGCGCGTGTAGTAGTCAGCCCAGGTCGGCTGGAGCGTCGCCGTGTCCCGATCCAGGTCCAGTTCGGTCACCTCGTAGGTCGTTCCCTGATGGTGATAGATCGCCCCCTCGTGGGCGTCGCGCAGGGCGTCGGCGAACGACAGCGACGCGATCACGTCGTTCGAGCGGGAGTCGAACAGATCGACCTCGCGGCGCTCGATCGTCCGCAGGCTCATCTCGTGCTGCGGGCTGCCGTCGCCGTCGTACAGCCAGCGGAGTCCCTCGTCGGTCTCGCGGCGTTCGAGCCGACCCGCCGAGGCGAGCGCGGCGACGACGTCCGGGAACGACTCACCGAAGTGACGCTCGTCTTCGGGTTCGAGCCAGTTTTCCCTCGCGGCCGAGGCGACGTGATCAGGGAGGAGTTCCCCGTTCTCGGGGTCGCAGACCGCCCGCTCCGGTTCGCCGTCCCAGAACTCCTCGGGGTGTCGGAGCAGGTACTGATCCAGTTGGTCCTCGCCGCCGACCAGCACCACCAGCGCCTCGTCGTCGCCGCGGCCCGCTCGCCCGGCCTGCTGGACCGCCGACATCCGCGTGCCGGGGTAGCCGTCGATCAGCACGGCGTCGAGTTCGCCCACGTCGACGCCGAGTTCCAGCGCGTTCGTCGACCAGACGCCGCGGACCGAGCCGTCGTGCAGCCCCGCCTCGATCTCGCGCCGGCGGTCGTGGTTCAGCGCGGCCTGGTACGCCGTCACCGACGCGGCCGCGTCGTGCTCGCCGCGCTCTCTGAGGTCCGAGGCGCTCTCGGTGGCGTAGCGCTCGGCGGTCTGTCGGGCCCGCGTGAACGCGAGCGTCTGGAACCCCCGGGATACCAAATCGACGAAGAGGTTCTTCGTCTCGACGTGGCTGGACCGACGGCGGCCGCTGCCGCCGGCGTCGGAGGCGCTCCCGCTGCTGTCGGTGCCGTCGCTGCCGCCGGCGTCGTCTCTCCCGGGGGTCGCATCCCCGCCGTCGTACTCCGGCGGGTTCCACAGCAGCCAGTGTTTCGTGCCCGTCGCGCTCGCGTCCTCGTCGATCAGCCGGAACGTCGCCTCCGCTCTGCCGGTCACCCGCGCCGCGTGCTCGACGGGGTTGCCGATCGTCGCCGAGCAGCAGACGTACTGCGGGTCGCTCCCGAAGCGCTCGCAGATCCGGTTCAGCCGACGGAGCGTCAGCGCGACGTGGCTGCCGAAGACGCCACGATAGCCGTGGATCTCGTCGACGACGACCGCTTCGAGCGATCCGAAGAACCAGTCCCAGAGCCGGTGCGCGTGCGGGAGTAACGCGTAGTGCAGCATGTCCGGGTTCGAGAGCAGTACGGTCGGACGACGGTCGCGGACGTCGCGCTTCTCGGACTGGGAGAGTCGTCCGGTGTACTCCTCGACGGAGACTCGACTCCCGAACCCGAGGCCGCGGGCGAGGTCCGAGAGCGTCTCCCGCTGATCCGCGACGAGGGCGTTCTGCGGCCCGAGATACAGCGTCCGGCCGCCGTGGTCCATCGCGCGCTCGAACGCCGGGACCGTGTAGGCGAGGCTCTTGCCGCTCGCGGTCGGGGTCGCGAGCACCGCGTTCTCGCCGTCTCGGACGGCCTCGATAGCATCGGCCTGGTGCCGGTAGAGTCGGTCGACTCCGCGGTCTGCGAGCGCGCTCGCAAGTCGCGACTCCAAGTCGACGTCGACGTAGTCGGCCGCGCGGCTCTCGACGCACCGGTGATCGCGAATCTGCCTCGCGTAGTACGGCCGATCCTCGATCCAGCCGACGAGTTCGTCGATCGACGCGCGTTCGTCCACGGTCACAGTCGCCTTCGGGGCGGTACGCTACTCACCGTTACGGTCGGGTCGCTCTGGCTGTCTCCGTCCGTCCAACGTGAAATCGTCCGTCCAACGCGAAATCGTCCGTCCAACGCGAAATTCGGACGATCCGCCAGCACGGTTTTGCCCGCTCGGCTCTTTCGTTCACCTATGGAAACGTACGACGCGGTGCTCGTCTACGACGGCGAGTGTCCGTACTGTTCGATCGCGGCGCGCGCGCTCGAACGCCTCGACGACGTCGGCGCGATCTCGTGGTACGACGACGCCGCGCAGGCGTTTCTCGACGCGCAGTTCGGCGAGGTCCCGTTCGCGATGTTCCTCGTCGACGAGCGGCGGAGCCGGGTCTACGCCGGTCGGTCCGCCGCCGAGGAGTTGGCCGATCGCGCCGGAACTCCCGGGATCGTGGGATCTCTCGTGCGGGACAACTACGACCGGATCGCGCGCGCGGTGGGCGTCGCGAGCGGCCGGGGACGCGACCCGGACGACTACCACGAGAGCTACCCGCTCGACGACGACGCGGCCGCGCTGTTCGCTCGGTTGGTCGCGGCGGCCGTCGAGCGCCCGGAGGCGCTGGCGTGACCGGCGGTTCCGAGGCAATCTGCGTCGTCGATCCCGAGGCCATAGGGGACGGAACCGACGCGCTCGGGATCGGCGACGGAGACGCGCCGCCCGGGACGTACGTCCTCCTCTTCACGCTGCATTCGGAGGCGACGATCACGGTCGGCGCGCTCGGGACTGCGACCTTCCCGGCCGGGGCGTACGCGTACGTGGGGAGCGCGTTCGGGTCGAACGGACTCGGTCGCGTGGATCGACACCGACGCGTCGCGGCGGGAGCGCACGACGTCCAGCACTGGCACGTCGATTATCTCGGCAGCCACCCCGACGTGGCGCTCGACGATGTCGTCGTCGTGCCCCGCGCGGACGTCGAGTGCCGACTCTCGATCGAGATCGCCGACGCGGTGGACCGTCGCTTCGCTATCGTGCCCACGCCGCTCGAAGGATTCGGAGCCTCCGATTGCACGTGCGGGACGCATCTCCTCGGCGGTAGCGACACCGATTCCCTCGGTGACGCGGTCGTCGCTGCCGCGGAAACGGTGAAACGGTCGTAGATACGGGTTTCGGCAGAACGAGGGTCCGATCGGAAAATCACGGGCCGTGCCGGTCCGGGCAAGGCAGACACGGCCCTGAAATTGCGTCCTAGCCGCCGATTCGGCGACTGTCCGACTGACACGCGTATCGCGTGAGTCGGCGTCGAGACGCACCGTATGCCGGTTTGTCAGAGGCACCCCGGCAGGAAACAATTCGCCGTCCTGATATTTATAATCACCTACTTGTGTGAACGAAAATGAAAGATAGACTGTCGTATCAACGCGATATATCCTGCAGCAATGTCAGAACCTAAGTAGGGGTTTATATTCACGCCGAAAGATCTTAGACGCACCGGATGGCAGGCGTCTTGGATGCCAGACCGTTCGATACACCCGGACAGCTACTCGAACATCCCCGTCGACATATATCGTTCCCCGCTATCCCAGAAGACCGTAATCACGAGCGGGCACTCGTCGGCTCCGCTCGCTAGTGCGTCGGCTGCCGCCGTCTCTCCCGTCTCCGTGGAACCGTCCGCGGCACCGATGACGTACCCCGGATCGGGATCGTGGCACTCCGCGTCCGGATCGGCGAGTCGTTCTGCGACGCGCTTCGCCGCGAGGTTCGAGGCACCGGAGGACTGGCCGACGAGGATCCCCTCCTCGCGGGCGAGACGCCGACACTCGGCCTCGGCGTCCTCGATGGTGACGGTCTCGACGTCGTCGAGGAGGTCGGTGTCGAGGTTCGGACTGACGAACCCCGGGCCCATTCCCTGGAAGTCGTCGATCCCGGGCTCTCCGCCGGAGAGGACGGCGTTGTCCTCGGGCTCGACCGCGACGATCTCCATTTCGGGGAACTCCTCGCGGAGCCGCCGGCCGATCCCCGTGATCGTCCCGCCGGTCCCGACGCCCGCGACGAGGGCGTCGACGCTCCGGTCGCCGATCTGATCGAGGATCTCCTCGCCCGTGGTCAGGTAGTGCGCCTCCGGATTCGCGGGGTTCTCGAACTGACGGAGCTGGACCATCCCCTCCGATTCCTCCAACTCGTCCGCACGGTCTTTCGCCGCCGAGATGTCGCCGTCGACCAGTTCGATATCGGCTCCGTAGGCTTTCATTATCTGGCGGCGCTCGGGGGACTTCGACCCCGGCATCACGACCGTGAGATCGTATCCCTTCGCGGCCGCGACGACCGCGAGACCGATCCCGGTGTTCCCGCTCGTGGGCTCCACCAGGGCGTCACCGGGTTCGATCGAACCCTCCCGCTCGGCGCGCTCGACCATCGCGAGCGCCGGCCGGTCCTTCGCGGATCCGCCGGGGTTCTTCGACTCGATCTTCGCGGCGATCTCCGCGCCCGCGGGCGAGTCGACGCGGACCAGCGGCGACCCGATCGTCTCGAGGACGTTCGCGTTCATCGACTCGACGTTCGTCGCTGGGGCACAAGACGGTGACGACGGCGGCCACGCGGTGCCGGTACCGGCAGGGCGTGGCTCCTCCGCCCGCCACCGCGGGGTTTACGCCCTCGGCCGTCGTACGAACGCGTATGTCCGAAGCCGACGCCGAAGCGGAAGCCGGAACGCTCGAAACGATGCGACCGAACCCCGCGTGGGACGCCGACTCCTACGAGGAAGCGGTCGAGGCCCTCTCCGAGGACGGCCTCGTCTTCCGCGTCTGGGGCGGCGACTGGTGCGGCGACTGCCGCGGGCAGCTCCCCGACTTCGGTGCCGCCCTCGACGCCGCGGACGTCCCGGAGGAACGAATCCACCACTACCCGGTCGAGAAGGAAGACGACGGCAGCAAGACGGGCGCGCTCGTCGAGGAGTACGGCATCGAACTGATCCCGACGGTCGTCGTCGAGCGCGACGGCGAGGAGGTCGCCCGCTACGTCGAGGACGAGCGCGCGCCGATCGCGGTGTATCTCGCGGAACGGCTGTAAGAGCGACCCGCTGGGGCCGGGGAAAGCGGTGGCGATCAGAGGCGATCGAGATCGCCGCGGCGCTCGCGGTGCATTATGCCGGCGGCGAACCGTCGGAGTTGGTCGACGAGTTCCGCCTCCGTCTCGTACGTTTCTATCCTGAGATCCCATCGGACGGCGGCCGATCGTATCATCGCGCTCGTCACATCCTCCTCGTGGACGAAGACGATCCGCTCTCGATGTGTCTCGTCGAGATGTTCGAGAATGCTCCCTGCCTCCTCGCCGACGCCGAAGTTGTGTCCGAGAAACGGCAGCACGAACGCGATCGCGTTGCTGCACCGCGCGTACTCGATGCTCTGTGTAGCCGCGTCTACCTCGTCGGTGTCGACGTCAACGTCGATAGCAAGGAAGGCGTTCACCCCCGGATCGGCCCGAAGCGCGCCTTGCACCCGACGCAGGAGCGCCTGGGCCGCGTCGATCTCGTCTCTGCTCCGGAACAGCCGTCGGAGCGGCCCCGGCAGGTCCGCCACGTCGATCCGCCTGCGCTCCTCCTCGTTGAGAACGTAGTCGAGGTTGAACGATTTGTACGGCCCCATCAGGTAGAACAGGAACCGGTCGTACGTCACCTCCCCGAGCCGTTCGATTACGAGGTCTCGCGTGATTTGTGTTGACACGGTTCGCATATTGCGCCGCAATATATAAAAAGGATGATTTTCAGCACTTCCTGGCTTGACAAAGACTAAGAGTCCCGTCGACGTATCAGTACCCGAGATGTCGACGGATCACACGCGTGTCGTCAACGGGAACGTCCCTGACGACCCCGCGGATCTACTTCCCGACGACAGCGTGCTCACCCTCGACGAGTACCTCGAAATGCACGCTGCGGTCGGGCACAGAACCCGATACGAGATCGTCTATCGGCTCGTCCACGGCGGGGAGATGAGCCCGAAAGAACTCGAGGCAGCGATCGACATCGACGACAGCACGCTCCATTACCACCTCAACAAACTCGTCGACGCCGGCCTCGTCGAGAAACGCGCCCGGACCGAACGCGGGCAAGACGGGCTGTACACGTACTACCGCGCGACAGTCTTCGGCGAAGTCACGCTCACCGAGGGCGTCGACGAACTGATCCGCGGCGAGCAGGCGTTCGACGAACTGTACGACAGTTCGTCGTCGTAATCTCTCTGCGCGGGCGGTTCACTTCGACTCGTTGTCGACGTCACCGGACCCGTCGTCGCCGACGTCACTGAATCCATCGTCGCCGACGTCCGGAACCGATACGTCGTCGCCGTCCACTGATTCGTCTGTCGAGCCGTCCCCATCTCCGAACCATCCGAACGCCTCCGACAGCGAGTGCGTCGGCGGCGAGCACGTGCGGCCCTCACAGACGTAGACGGTCGGCTCACCGTCGCGCATCTCTCGCCCCTTCCAGATTGCGGGAACCCCGTCGATTCCCAAGCGGTCGATCCACGCCGTCAACCCGTCGTCCGTCGGCGGTCGCGGCGAGACGATCGAATCGGGGAGGTACGTCGACGCCAGCGACTCCCGGAACGAGTCTGGAAGCGGAACCGATCCGTCGGACCTCTCGGCGGCGATCACGACCTCGGTCCCGCCGCGAGCGCGCCTGTCGGCCGCGAGTGCCAGCGATACGTGTTCGAGCGGTCCGCCGCGGATCCGGTTCGCGTGGGTGTCGAGCACCGCGCCCGCGACGTCCCCGAACCCCTCGTCGGGGGCGAACGCGTCGAGACCGAGCAGGAGCGAGGCCGCGACGCCGGCGCTGGACGGCGTCGACTGGTCCTGGAGCTCCTGCGGTCGGGTGACGAGCGACTCGCCCTCGGCGGGCGTCATATACAGCGTGCCGGCGTCGACGTCGTAGAACTCGTCGACGACGACGCGGGCGAGATCCAGCGCGAACGCGAGGTGGTCGACGTCGCCGGTCGTCCCGTACAGGTCGAACGCGCCGCGCGCGAGGAACGCGTAGTCGTCGAGGTAACCCTCGCCCTTCACGTCGCCGTCCTTGTAGCGACGGGCGAGCCGTTTCCTCTCGCTATCCCACAGGTGCTCGCGGACGAACGCGAGCGCGTCAGCCGCCATCTCCGTGTAGGCGTCGTCGCCGAGCACCAGTCCGCCGCGGGCGAGACTCGAAACCGCGAGCCCGTTCCACGACGCGAGGATCTTCTCGTCGCGCGCGGGCCGGACGCGCTCCTCGCGCGCCTCGAACAGCGCCGCGCGGGCGTCGTCGAGCCGGTCGACGATCTCACCCTCGTCGCAATCGTACGCGTCGGCGAGGTCCGGAATCGACGCGTCCACCGTGAGGACCGTCTCGCCCTCGAAGTTGCCCGCCTCGGTCACGCCGAATCGCTCTTTGGCGATGTCGGCCGTCCGCTCGTCGTCGATCGCGTCGTCGACCGAGTCGGGCGTCCAGACGTAGTACTTGCCCTCCTCGCCCTCGCTGCGGGCGTCGAGGGTACTGAAGAAGCCGCCCTCGTCGTGTCTGAACTCTCGGTCGAGGAAGTCGAACGTCTCGCGGGCGATCGTCGCGTACGTCTCTCTTCCGGTGAGCTGGTACGCCGCGAGGTAGACCCGCGGGAGTTCGGCGTTGTCGTACAGCATCTTCTCGAAGTGCGGGACCGTCCACTCCCGGTCGGTCGCGTAGCGGTGGAACCCGCCGCCGACGTGATCGTAGATGCCGCCGGCCGCCATCGCGTCGAGCGTGGTCGTCGCCGCCGAGAGCGCCTCCTCGGAGCCCGTGCGTCGGTGCGATCGGAGTAACGCCTCGATCCGCCCCGGCTGGGGGAACTTCGGCCCGCCGGAGCCGAAGCCGCCGTGTTCGCGGTCGGTCGCCCGGAGCGCCGATGTCGCCGCGTCGCCCAGGATGTCCTCGTCGTCTCGGCCTCCGCTCTCGTGGGTCGGCGCGGACGATCCGGCGGGAGCGTCCGACCCGCTCGCGGGCGTCGTCTCCAGGTTGTCACGGAGCGCGTCGGTCCACTGATCGGCCCGGTTCTCCATCTCCTCGCGGTTCGACGCCGACTGCCACGACTCGGCGAAGGACCGACAGACGTCCAGGAACCCGGGGACGTTCCCGCGCTGGGGGTTCTCGGTCTTCGGGAAGTAGGTGCCGACGTAGAACGGCTTCCCCTCCGGGGTGAGCCAGACCGACAGCGGCCACCCGCCGCCGCCGGTGACGAGTTGACAGATCGTCTGGTACACCCGATCGAGGTCCGGTCGCTCCTCGCGGTCGACCTTGATCGGGACGAAGGAATCGTTGAGGACCCTCGCGACCTCCTCGTCCTCGAAACTCTCCTCGGCCATCACGTGACACCAGTGGCACGCCGAGTAGCCGATCGAGAGGAAGATCGGTCGATCGGTGGCCCGGGCGGCGGTCAGCGCCGCCTCGTCCCACGGCTGCCAGTGCACCGGGTTGTCGGCGTGCTGCCGGAGATACGGGCTCTCCTCCTCGCCGAGGCGGTTTCGCGAAAGGGGATCGTCCATACGCCCCGTAGGGGAGTCGGCGGGAAAAGCCGTGTGACCCGGTGGCCTCGGTGATCGACCGCTCGACCGGGGCGGCTGTCGCTCGCTAGGCATAGCACGAACGTGCACACATAGGGATAGAAAAAGAGCAACATTTACACTCCCGTGCGTATGTCCTCCGGGTATGTCAAGCTCGGAGACGGTGCTCCTCGTCGGCGGCGGCGGACGCGAACACGCGATCGCGCGATCGCTGTCCGAGGACCCGGCGTGCGACCTATACGCGTGTGCGAGCAACCGAAACCCCGGAATCACGGCCCTCGCGGCGGGGTTCGAGACGATCGAGGAGACGGCCGTCGAGGAGGTGGTCGCGTACGCGATCGAGGTCGACGCCGACCTCGCCGTGATCGGTCCCGAATCGGCTCTCGAAGCCGGCGTCGCCGACGCACTCGACGAGTCCGGCGTCTACACGTTCGGCCCCGACGCCGAGGCCGCCCGCATCGAGACCGACAAGGCGTTCCAGCGGGAGTTTATGCACTCGGAGTCGATCCCCGGCTGCCCGGACTACGCCGTCTTCGACGATATGGAGGCCGCCTGCGAGTACATCGACGAGTACGGCGGCGACCTCGCGGTCAAGCCCGCCGGCCTCACCGGCGGGAAGGGCGTGAAGGTCATCGGCGATCAGGTGAACCGCGAAGAGGCGAAGGCGTACCTCCGGGAGCACGACTACGACCGGGTCGTCCTCGAGGAGCGACTCGTCGGCGAGGAGTTCACCGTCCAGGCGTTCGTCGCGAACGGCGACGTCCGACCGACGCCGGCCGTCCAGGACCACAAGCGCGCCTACGAGGGCGACGAGGGACCGAACACCGGTGGGATGGGAAGCTACAGCGACGCCGGCCCCGAACTGCCGTTTATGACGCCCGAGGACTACGCCGACGCCGTCGAGATCCTGGAGGCGACCGTCGAGGCGCTCCCCGAGTACAAGGGCGTCCTCTACGGGCAGTTCATGCTCGGTGCCGACGGCCCGAAGGTCGTCGAGTTCAACGCCCGCTTCGGCGACCCCGAGGCGACGAACACCCTTCCAGTCCTCGACACCTCGTTCCTCGACGTCCTGACCGCCGCCCGCGACGGCGAGGCGCTGCCGCGACTCGAATTCGACGGGAAGGCGACCGTCTGCAAGTACGCCGTGCCCGACGGCTACCCGACCGATCCGAGGAGCGGCGCGAAGATCACCGTCGACGAGGAGAGCGTCGGCGAGGCGCTCCTGTTCTACGCGAGCGTCGACGAGCGTGAGGACGGCCTCTACACCACGACCTCCCGCTCGTTCGCCGTCGTCGGCGTCGCCGACTCGATCGAGGCGGCGGAGAAGCAGGCCGAAGACGCCCTCGCCGCGGCGGGCGACGGACTCCGCGTCCGTCACGACGTCGGTACGGCGGACCTCGTCCAGCGCCGGATCGACCACATGAACGAACTCCGCGGGAACTGATAGGGATGAACGAGTGCGCCGCCGCTGCCGGCGCGCCGCGTGAGACTGCCGACGAGCGAACCTTTTGGTAGCCCGCGTCGTACGATCCGTTGTGAGCGACGACGCCGACGACCGAGACTCGAAGGGGCCTGACGACCGAGACTCGAAGGGGCCTGACGACCGAGACCCGAAGGGCTCTGACGACCGAGGCGGTGACGACTCGGACCGCAGACACGGCCGCGTCGAGCACCATCCGACGCCGGGCGTGATGAACTCCCTGCGGCACTGGACCGACGTGAAGCCCGTCTGGCGGATCGCGCTCAACTACGTCCTCGTGTGGATCGCCCGCGTCGCCCCCTCGCTGCGGGTCCGAAACTGGGCGTTACGCCGACTCGGCGTCACCGTCGGAGAGGGCGTCTCCTGGGGCCTGGAGGCGACGCCCGACGTGTTCTGGCCCGAACTGATCACGCTCGGTGATCACTCCGTCGTCGGCTACGACTCCGTGATCCTCTGTCACGAGTTTCTGCAGGACGAGTATCGTACCGGCGAGGTCGTCGTCGGCGAGCGGGCGATGATCGGCGCGAAGGCGGTGATCCTCCCCGGGGTGCACATCGGCGAGGGCGCGCAGGTCGCGGCGAACTCGCTCGTGACGCGCGACGTGCCGCCGAACACCACCGTCGCGGGCGTGCCAGCCCGCCGGATGGGTCGCGAGGAGGACGGCGGCGGCGACGAGTGAGGCGGCGGGTGTCGCCGGCGACGAGAATAACGGCTGCGTGAACGTCCTCGGAGACGAGTGACGTCGCGGGGACGTCACGGCGACGGGACTCCCCGCCCGTAATCCGCCCAGTGACCTACGAGAGCCGCTCTCTGAGGCGTTCGATCCCCTCACGATAGACGAACACGTACGCGAGCGGGTACGCGACGAGGAGCCCGCCCGCGAGATAGCGGAGCTGTGTCAGGGGATCCGGCGGTCCGAGTACCGCCCCCGCCGCTGCGAGCGCGTGGGCGGCCGCGACCGCACGGAACGCCCGTTCACGCTTGCTCTGAGGGGCCGCTCCCTCTCTCCGACGCCGGAGGGTGGATCGAACCACGGCCACCGACACCACGAGGCTCGTGACGACGAAGCCGATCCCGAAGAGCACGTAGAGCGGGACCCCTCCGGAGGTCTCCTGTAGCAACACCGACGGCGGAAGCGGGGAGAAAAACGGCATCGGCGCTCACTCGCGGATGCGCACGACGCCGTCCTCGAAGACCGTACTGTTGGGAACGATGAACTCCTCGCCGTCGTTCTCGATGTGCGTCACGAAGAGGCTCACCTCTTGGACGATGCCGCGCTTCTCCCCGATCTCGACCTCGTCACCGATCACGTACGGCTGATTCAAGAGGAGATACGACCCCGCGGCCCCGGATTTCAGGAGGTCCGAGAGCGCGATCGCCGAGAGGAAGACGAGCGCGAACAGATAGACCGCCAGCAGCACGACGAGCGCCAGCGTGGCGACCCCCAGTTGCGAGAGCGCGATCAGGACGGCCACGTAGATGACGGTGAACTTCGCGAGTCTCGGAAACACGCCGATCTGTGGGAGTTTGATCCCGGTGAGGCGTTCTCCGACGACGATCTGGATCTTGTCGCCGACGACGATACCGACGATGAGGATGATGATCGCGAAGAACAGTTGCGGGAGGAACTCGACGGTCCGACTCCAGAAACTGGCCGCGACCGTGACGTGAGCGACCGAGAGTACCGCGAGAAAGGTGATGCCGAGCACGAAAAAGCGGACCAACGTTCCGAGCACTTCGACGGTCGAGGTGTCGAACTCCCGGGCGGTCCGCTCGAAGGCGGTCCCCTCGATCGCTTCTGGGACTCCGATTCGAACGAGCAGGCGAGTCGTGAGCGTGCCGAGCAGGATGGCGGCGGCGATGCCCGCCACGACGACGATCAGTGCGGCCCAGACCCACCGCGGGACCGTATCGAAGACCGCCGCGAACCAACCCATGTCGACCTGTAGCGCCGGCGTGACCGAGGTCGCGCCGCTGCCGCCGGTCGGAGCCGGTTGCGCTCCGCTCGTGATCTCCGCTCCCGTCATCAGTACTCCTCCGGATCGATCTCCAGGATGATCTGTCCGCCTTTGAACGCGCGGACGAGACCGTCAGACTCCGAGAGGACGATCGCGGTGGCGTTCGTGTCGCGGGTGATCGCCGCGCCCGCCATGTGCCGCGCGCCGAGTCCCTTCGGGATGTCGACGCCCTCCGCGGCGGGTTCCAGATAGCGGTACGCGCTGACGAGTTTCCCCGAATCCGAGATGACGAACGCGCCGTCCAGCCGGGAGAACTCCTTGAGCATCACGTTCACGATCGGGTCGCCGACGTGGACGTGGGACTTCTCGAAGGGGTTGTACGACAGCGGCCGGGACTTGTTCATCACCTTCCCGGCGTCGCCGACGACGAACAGCGCGCCGACGGGCTTGCCCTTCTGTCCCTTCTTGCCGAGTTCGATCGCGACCTCGAAGACGTCGCGGATGACGCTCGGGTCCGCCCGCGAGTTCGCGAACAGGTCGTAGATCCCCGAGCGCATCGCCTCTTCGACCCGCACGCGAACCACGCCGTCGGGGTCGCCCTCGAAGATTCTGACGCTGCAGGCGACGACGTCCCCCTCCTCGACGAGGTCCTGTTCGAGCGCTCCCTCGACGCCGAACTTGATCCGATCTCTGATGTTGTCGAACTCCAGCGGTAGTTCGACGTACGTCTCGGCGTCGACGTCGTTCTCGGGAGCGACGACCACGACCTGTTCGTCGAGTTCGGCGTCGGCGAACCGCTCGTAGTGGGAACCGCTCGGGGAGAACAGGAACACGCTCTCGACGTCCGACACGACATCTCCCAGGAGGTCCGATAACGCCGACATTGGTTTCCCTACACTTTCGGCGCTGTAAAGCGTTGTGGGACGTTCTCGCCGGTGATATCTGTCTTGCAGGTGGCTGACAACCGTCTGACGCTGCGCTCGGTGCGATCACGGCGGATCGTTCACCCGTCGATTCCCGGTGACGGTGACGCGGTGTCGACGGCGGCCGTCCGGGGTTTCCGCCGCTCAGTAGGATTTCGCGAAGTACGCGGTTTCGACGGCGGCGTCGCCGCAGATCGCGCAGTCGTCGTCGTGGTGGATCTCCGCCTCGTCGTCGTCGAGGGGCACCATCACGATCTCGGCGGCGATCTGGTCTTTGATCTCGGTCTCGCAGTCCTCGTCGCCGCACCACGGCGCCTTCACGTAGCCGCCGTGCTGGCCGATCGTCCCCAGAATGTCGGCGCGGGAGTCGGCCTCACGGACGTTCTGAGCGAGATTCTCCTCGGCGGCGGCGTACAGTTTCGCGTACACCTCGTCGAAGTGGGACTCGACGGTCTCGGCGATGTCCTCGCGGTCGACCTCCGTCGACTCGCCGTCGGGGCGGTGTACGAGCGTGGCGGTCCCGTCGTCGGCCTCGTTGGGGCCGATCTCCATCCGGACGGGGACGCCCTTCAGCTCCCACTCGTTGAACTTGAAGCCGGGGTTGCGCTCGTCGCGGTCGTCGAGTTCGACGCGGACGCCCGCGTCTTCGAGGTCCTCGGTGATGCCCTCGGCGTATTCTAAGACCTCCTCCTTCGTGTCGGCCTGCCAGATCGGTACCACGACGATCTGTTCGGGGGCGATCGCCGGCGGCAACACGAGGCCCTGATCGTCCGAGTGCGTCATAATGAGCGCGCCGATCGCGCGCCAGGAGAGCCCCCAGGAGGTGGTGTGCGCGATCTGGGACTCCTCGTCCTCGTCGGTGTAGGTGATGTCGAACGCCTCCGCGAACGAGGTCCCGAGGTAGTGGGAGGTCGCCCCCTGGACGGACTTGCCGTCCGGCATCA
Source organism: Halobellus rarus (assembly GCF_024494595.1). GTDB lineage: Archaea > Halobacteriota > Halobacteria > Halobacteriales > Haloferacaceae > Haloquadratum > Haloquadratum rarum. Next base: position 62,359 of record NZ_JANHDI010000002.1, read on the forward strand.
GCGCCTCGACGGTCGTCGTCGTGTCCGCGCCGGGGAACTTGTCGTGTTCGGGCTTCGCGCCTCGCAGGACGGGCATCGCGAGCAGGTCCTCGTAGGTCGCCTCGTACTGGTCGAGGCGACGCATCGTCTCCGCCCACGCGTCCTCGCGGGTCGCGTGGGCGGTGTGACCCTCCTGCCAGAGGAACTCCTTCGTCCGGAAGAACGGCTTCGTCTCGGTCGCCTCCCAACGCACGACCGAGGCCCACTGGTTCACTCGCAGCGGGAGGTCGCGGTGGCTGCGGACCCACTGGGAGATGTACGGCGTGATGATCGACTCCGACGTCGGCCGGACGGCGAGTCGCTCCTCTAACTCCTGGTTACCCGCGGTCTCGACCCACGCGACCTCGGGGTCGAACCCCTCGACGATGTCCTTCTCGCGTTCGAGGTAGCTTTCCGGGATGAAAAGGGGAAAGTAGGCGTTCTGGACGCCCGTGTCCTTGAACAAGGAATCCAAATGGCCCTGGATGCGCTCCCACAGTTCGTACGCCCGGGGTCGCGTGACGATGAACCCGCTCATCCCCTCGGGCGCGTAGTTCGCGAGGTTGGCCTTCTGGACCACCTCGGCGTACCACTCGCCGGTGTTGTACTCCTTCGACTCGGTGATGCCGAGTTCCTGCTCGTCGCTCATTACGTGTTTCGAGCCCCAGGGCGGTCTTAAATCTCCTGAAGCGACCCGGTACTCGGTTGGCTCACCGGGAACCGCTCAGCGGGTCCGGTCGGGATCGACCGCGAACGGGCTTTCGGTCTCCTGCCACTTCCATCCGGGGAGCCGCGTCTGAAACCCCGCCGCCAGCGCCGCGTCGAGGTCGTCGATGCCGGCACCGCCCTCGCTGTGCGTCGTCACGTCCGCGAAGTGGAACGTCGCCTGCGCGAGCAGCGACAGCGGCGTCCCGCCGGCGATGGTGGCCGCGAGTTCCCGGCCGAGCACCTCGTCGACGACGAATCCGGGGTAGTCGCCGGTGACGTCCAAGCCCCGGAGCAGCGCGACGTACGCGGCCGCGTTGACGGCGACGTCGCCGTCTGAAAAGACCGTCGCGACCTCCTCGCGGTAGGCCCCCGTCGACACGGGGCCGACCTCCGTCTCGAACAGCTCGCCCAGTCGCGTCCGCGTCTCGTTGATGATCGGAACGACCTCGTCTGCCCGGTCTTGGACCCACGCTGCCTCGCTCGCGACGCGTTCGGGAGTGACCTCCATACGGACGCTCACGCGCCGTCGGGGTTTCGGCTTTGCGAAGGCTTTTATACGCAGGCGGAACTACTTCGCTCCAAGCGGGTTCTCCCTGCCTCTCAGCGGCCAGGACCGCAGACATAGTCGTTCACTACGCACTACGTTCGCCCTATGCTCTCTCACCGTCCCCTCGCGTCGACGGAATGGTCGTCCTGTCGGGTCCGCTGGGAGGACTGGGTACCCCGACCAATCAGCTGTCGTCGTCGATCACGACGGGACGCTCTCAGTTATGAGTTCAGTAGACACGCAACTTGAGGAGTTGAAAGCAGAGATCAAATCGGAGTTGCCGGCCGACATCTCGGTGTCGGACGTCACCTACGAGGGCCCGGAACTGGTCATCTACACGCGCGATCCGAAGCGGTTCGCCCGGAACGGGGACCTGATTCGCGACCTCGCGGGCACGCTCCGCAAACGAATCACCGTCCGTCCGGACCCCGTGGCGCTGTCGCCGCCCGAGCGGGCCAGAGAACGGATCCGCGAAGTGATCCCCGAAGAGGCGGGCGTCACCGATCTCGACTTCCACGAGGATACCGGGGAGGTCGTCATTCAGGCCGACAAGCCGGGGGTGGTGATCGGACGCAACGGCGCGACCCTCCGAGAGATCACCCGGGAGGTCGGCTGGACGCCCGAGGTGGTTCGAACCCCGCCGATCGAATCCTCGACGGTGTCGAACGTCCGTGACTTCCTCAAGCAGGAGCGCGAGGACCGCCGACAGATCCTCGAACGCGTCGGTCGACAGATCCACCGAGAGGAACTCGCCAACGAACAGTGGGTTCGGATCACGATGCTCGGCTCCTGCCGGGAGGTCGGACGCTCGTCGTTCATCCTCTCGACGGCCGAGACGCGGATCCTGGTCGACTGCGGCGAGAAGCCGGGGACCGGCGAGTCGCCGTATATGGACATCCCGGAGGCACTCGGTGCCGGTGCGAACTCGCTCGATGCGGTCGTGCTCACCCACGCGCACCTGGATCACTCCGCGCTGATTCCCCTGCTCTACAAGCACGGATACGACGGTCCGGTCTACACGACGGAACCGACGCGGGACCTGATGGGGCTGCTCCAACTCGATTACCTCGACGTGGAGCGCAAGGAAGGACGGTCGCCCCCGTACGACCCGGAGATGGTCCGCGAGGCGATCAAACACGCCATCCCGATCGAGTACGGCGACGTCACCGACATCGCGCCCGACGTCAAGTTGACCCTCCACAACGCCGGACACGCCCTGGGATCGGCTATCGCGCACTTCCACATCGGCGACGGTCTCTACAACGTGGCCTTCTCCGGCGACATCCACTACGGGGAGACGCGACTGTTCGACGGCGCGGTCAACGACTTCCCGCGCGTCGAGACGCTCGTGCTGGAGTCGACCTACGGCGGCCGAAACGACTACCAGACCGACCAGGAGGACTCGGAGCGAAAGCTGGTCGAGGCGATCAACGAGACGCACGACCGCGGCGGAACGGTCGTCGTCCCGACCTCCGCGGTCGGCCGCTCACAGGAACTGATGCTCGTTCTCGAAGAGGCGATGCGCGAGGGGGAGATCCCGGAGATGCCTGTTCACCTCGACGGGATGATCTGGGAGGCGACGGCGGTCCACACGACGTACCCCGAGTACCTCCGCTCGGACCTCCGCGACCGCATCTTCGGCGAGGAGGAGAACCCGTTCCTCGCGGACGCGTTCTCGCAGGTCGACGGGGGCGACGACGTTCGCCGGGAGATCGCCGAGGGTGACCCCGCCATCGTCCTCTCGCCCTCCGAGATGGTCACGAGCGGACCGATCACGTCTTGGCTCCGCCACGCCGGCCCCGACCCCGACTCGCGGCTCGTCTTCGTCGACTACCAGGCGCAGGGCACGCTCGGCCGCCGCATCCAGAACGGTCTGAGGGAGGTCCCAATCGACGACGGCGTCGGGCGCTCGGAGACGGTGCAACTGGCGATGGACGTGGACACGCTCGACGGGTTCTCCGGGCACGCCGACCGACAGGGCCTCGAGAACTTCGTGAAGACGATGAACCCCCGTCCCGAGAAGATCCTGTGTGTCGACGGCGACGAACGAGCCGTCCAGGACCTCTCGTCCGGACTGTACCACGAGTACCACCTCCGGACGTTCACCCCGAAGAACCTCGAGACGTTCCGGTTCCGCTGATCCGGCCGCTCGCGTCGTTTTTGTGCGCCATTGAGACACCGACGGACATTCTCACCCCCGACGAAGCTTCTTACCCGAGTGCGACGACAGTAGCCGTATGCGCCTCGCGCTGATCGCCCACGACGAGAAGAAGCCCGACATCATCGAGTTCACGAGGAGCAGACTCGACGACCTCGAACGGTTCGACCTGATGGCGACGGGGACGACCGGAAAGCGACTGCGGGAGTCGACCGGCCTCGACATCGAACGGAAGCAGTCCGGCCCGCTCGGCGGCGACATGCAGATCGGCGCGGAGATCGCCGACGGGAACTGCGACGGCGTCATCTTCCTTCGGGATCCGCTGACTGCGCAGCCACACGAACCGGACATCAGCGCCCTGCTTCGCCTCTGCGACGTCCACTCGATCCCGCTGGCGACGAACCTCGCCAGCGCCGACGCCGTCCTCGACGAACTCGTGCGCGTCCTCGACGGCGAAGATCGGCCGGAGTCTCACTAGACACTCATCGACGACGGCCGATCGGAGTCCCGTGAGATCCCGAACGGGGACGGACAGCGAGAGTCTCAGCGTTGAGAATTTCGCCGCGGGACTTAATCCGGTGACGTCGAAACGGTCGGTTATGGGACGCCGCAGCGGTACGCCAGTCTTCGTCCGGCTCCTCGTCGTCGCCCTCGTCTGTTCGGTCGTCGTCGCCGTCGCCGCTGTTCCGCCGGCGGCGGCGCAGTCGGGCGACACCGACGGTAGCGGATCCGCCGCGGAAACCGACGAGCGGCGCTGCTTTCCCGCCGACGGACACGACCTCACGGTCGGCGACGGCAACCCGCACATCAACGTGACCGTGCACACCTCGCTGTTCACGGACCCGTCGCCGCCGAGCGCGCTCGGTCTGGAAGCCCGCGGCGTCGCGCTCGACAGCGACGTGATCGGACTCCGGACCGGCGTCCTCTTCGAGGGGGTTCCCGAGGAGGCGTCGACGGAAGCCGTCTGGAACTCCTTCGTGATCCTCTTCGACTACCGGTTCTCGCTGCCGATGTTCTCCGACTCCGTCGACGACTCGACGTACGAACCGACCGGCGGCCCCGTCTCCGGGGTCGAGACCCGAGGCTGCTGATTCCGACCGACTTCGCTGATTCCGACCGGATCCGGCTGAAGACGTCGCGATACGAGACTCCCGACTCGGTCGCGACCCACGACCGATCTCACCCCCTGAGCGCCTCGACCGGCGGGTCGTTCGCCGCCTTCCAGGCGGGGTAGATGCCGCTCAACACGCTCGCCGTCACGGCGAACCCGAACCCGAGCAGGAGGTACCGCACGCTCGGCCACCCGAAGACGAGCAGCGGGTCCCCGGACAGCGCCTGGAATATGACCAGGCCGACACCGAGCGAGGCGACCGCGCCGACGACGCCGCCGACCACGCCGAGGAACGCGGCTTCGGCGAGTATCATCCGCAGCACCTCGCCGCGTCTGATCCCCACCGCGCGGAGCACGCCGATCTCGCCGCGCCGCTCGATCGTGCTCATCAGCATCACGTTGAGGATCGCGACGCTGGCGACGACGAGAGAGATGGAACCGATTCCCAGGAGCGCGAGGTTGAGGGTGTTCAGGAACGAGTCGATGCTCTCCTGGGTGCTCGCGAAACTGGTGACGCTCAGCACATCGTCGTTGCCTTCGTTGAACCGCGTTTCGAGCCGATCGGCGATCGCCTGGGCCTCGTCGCCGTCGGCGGCGACGACCGTGACCGTGTCGTAGTGCTCCTGCTCTGCGAGCGCGGACAGCGGGACCACGAGTTCGCTCCCGCCGCCGAATCCGGTGGAGGACTCGACCAGCCCCCGGACGCGGTAGAGCCGCCCGTCGTACTCGACGGGATCGCCGAGTTCGATCCCGAGGCGTTCGGCCGTACCGCCGGTGAGAAGCGCCCCCGACTCCAACCGATCGGGGCTGTCCCCGGCAGAGACCGTGTACAGCGCGCTCGCCTGTCTCACCGCGGTCACACGCACGAACGCCTCGGTGCCGTCACGCGCCGAGAGCGTCGTCGCGTTCGACTTCTGCGGGACGACGGCGGCGTCGCCCGCGAGGCTCCGGATCTCCTCGACCTGATCGTCGGTCACGCCGTCGGCCGTGCTGTCGGGACCCGCGGAGATCGACACCTCGTTCGTGAGGCTGCCGAGGTCGGTCGTCGCCTGCTGCTGGAGGGCGACGCCCGCGATCCCGAGCGAGGAGATGGCGACCACGCCGATGATGATCCCGAGCGCCGCGAGCGCCGTCCGGACGCGGTTGCGGCCGAGGTTCCGCCAGGCCATCTGGACGCTGGGGAACCGCCACAGCAGGTCGGTGACGCTCACTCCTGGATCACCCCGTCGACGAGGTGGACGACCCGGTCGGTGTACTCGAGTAGCTGTTCGTCGTGGGTCACCGCGACGATGGCGATTCCCTCCTCCTCTTTGAGCCGCGTCAGTTCGTCGAGGATCGTCCGCCCGGTGTCCTGATCCAGGTTCCCGGTCGGTTCGTCCGCGAGCAGGATCTTCGGCTCGTTGATCAGCGCCCGCGCGATGGCGACGCGCTGCTGCTGCCCGCCGGAGAGCTGATTCGGCGTGTGATCCAGCCTGTCACCGAGGCCCACCCGTTGCAGCAGATCCACCGCGCGGTCGCGACGGTCCCGCGAGGTGTCCCACATCGACGGGAGTTCCACGTTCTCGGTCGCGGTCAGCATCGGCAGCAGGTGAAACGCCTGGAAGACGAAGCCGATCCCGGAGCGACGCTCCTCGGTGAGTTCGTCCTCGGTGAAGTCCGTCACGTCGCGGCCGTCGACCCTGACGGTCCCCTCGGTCGGGGTATCGAGCAGTCCGACCAGGTTGAGCATCGTGCTCTTGCCCGACCCGGAGGGGCCGATCACCGTGACCATCTCGCCGCGCTCGGCGGCGAAGTCGACCCCCTTCAGCGCCTCGATGGTCTCCTCGCCGCTCTGGTACCGCTTCACCGCGTCTTCGAGTTCGACGACCGTCATCTTCGCCATCGGTAGACGCCGACGCCGACCAGGAGGACGACGACCACACCGGCGCCGATGAGCGTCAGCGGGAGGCCGCCGGAGCCGCCGGCGTCGCTTCCGGGTTGCCGCCCTCCGCTCCCTGCCGCCGAATCGGCGCCGCCCGACAGCGAATCCTCGTCGAGCGAGATCCGCTGTGTCGTCGTTACGCGCTCGTTGTCGACGATGTACGTGATCTCGACGGGCACCGCCGACGCGTTCTGATCGGCCGCCGCCGTCAGCTCGAACGTCGCGAACTCGCTGGCGTCGATCGCCCCGATGAAGTACTCCCCAGAGGGCGACACCGGGCGCACGCCGTCGGCCTCGCCGACGCTCACGAGGACCGATCGGGCGTCGGTGCCGCCGAGGTTCGCGGCGTCGCCGGATATCGTCACTCCGGAACCGCTTCGCACGGCCTCGATGGCGGTGAGCCGGATCTCGCCCGGAATCTCGGTCTGATCGTCCAGATCGACCGATATCTCCGTCTCGTGGCTCTCGCCGGCCGCGTCGTAGGTGGCGACGAACCGGACGGTCTCCGAGGCGTAGTCGCCGGTGTCGAAGGTGGTCGTTCGGTTCGACTCGGGCGCGACGTCGAACAGGAAGTTCCGCGCGACGACCTCACCATCGACGCGGGCGGCGATGTCGACGTCGGAGAGGTCGGCGTTACCGAAGTTCGTTAGCGATACCGACGTCGTTTCCCCGTCCGCGTCCGTCCGCGAGGACAGTTCCGCTCGCACGGTGGGTTCAGTCACGTCGACGTAGAGCGGGTACGTGTAGCGATGGAATTCGTCGTCCCTGTCCTGGACGACGACGTAGACACTGAGCCGCTTCTCGCCCGCTGTCTCGAACGTGGTCGAGACGGGGACCGACAGCGACCCGCCGGGGGATATCGCCCCGACGTCTTCGACGCGGGCGTACTCGTCGGTGGTTCCGGTCCTTCGGACGTAGACGTCGCGGACCTCGACGGTCGTGTCGCTGTTCTCCAGGTTCGAGATCGTCGCGTCGATGGTGACTCGTTCACCGGTGTTGGGATCCTCGGGGGAGATAGACACCGAGGAGAGCTGTACGGCCGGATTCGCCGCCGTCGCGGTCATCCCGACGGCTCCGACACCGCTCAGGAGGACGAGGAGGGCGACGAGCAGTCGGGTCGAGAGGGACCAGTTCACAGACCGACATACACGTCGGTGACACTAAACGATAGCGTCGGGCGCGGATCCCGGACGATTCCTCGAAGCTGTGGCCGGTTCGACGACGCGAGCGGTTTTATTAGCATTCACCGCGGGTGATCGAGGTATGGTCGTATCGCGGTACACGCACGTCAGTATCGTCGCGGCGGATCTCGAGGAGTCGGTCGGTTTCTACGAGTCCGTCTTCGGGATGGAGCGGATACCGACTCCGGCGTTCGACGAACGGATTCAGTGGCTGGAGTGTGGTGACAAACAGTTACACATCGTCGAACGCGACGACGAGCCGCCCGCGTTCAACCACCACGCGCTCCACGTCGACGACTTCGAGGCGGTCTACGGGGCGATCCGCGAGCACGACAGCGCCGAATTCGAGGTCCTCCCCCAGATCGAGACCGCCTTCGTCGACGGCGAGCCGCCGGTCTACGTGCTCCCCTCTGGAGAGGTCCAGTGCTACGTCCGGGACCCCGCGGGGAACCTCGTGGAGGTGAACGCGCCCGACGCCGACGCGCTCGACGAGTCGGCCGTCCGGAACTTGATCGAGCGGGCCGACGTCGAGTGGCCCAGCGGGGACGACGAGCCGGCACCGATCTATCTGGACGAATGATCGTGGCGCACTCGGAAACGACGTCTCACGCGATCACCGCCGTCACTGACTGTCGCTGATTGCTTGTGCGAAGCTCCGGTCTTCGAGCTGAATGTTGAACACCGGGTCCTGCTGGAAACCGCCCTCGCGCATCGCCCCGATGAGATCGCGCGAGAGCTGGAAGCTCTGCACCTCTCGACCGCTGAAGTAGATGAAGATCGGATGGTCGCTCGGGGCCTGGAACGCCCCGACCTCCCGGAGTGCGTCGACCAGTCGTTCCGCCGCCGCCGTGGTGAGGACGATCTCTACGACGTACATATCCCGACGCTCGCGTGGGTTCCCGGTGCTGGCGATGCCGTCGTTCTCGACCGCCGTTCGGAGCGTCCCGCCCTCGTCGGCGTAGCGGATTTCGAGACCGCCGTCGTCGGTCTCCGCGCCGTTGCCACCGGCTTCCGTTCCTCCCTGTCCGGATCCCGTCTCCGTGAGACGGAGACAGCCGGAGGTGGCGCCCGTGACCAACAGAACCAGCCAACGGCGACGTTGCATAGCTGATATCCGATCGGTGAACTGTAGTAAATCTGTCGGCCTCGGGGAACCGACTCCCGGGAGATCGGTTCGGTCTCGCGCCGGCGCGGTTCACTCGCCGGCGAGTTCCGCCGCCTCCGCTGGATCGACGACGGATTCACCGACCTCGTCGACGCCGACACGGTCACAGAGATCGTACAGCGGGCACGCCTCCGGGCCGTCGAGACACGCCGGCCTGCGGGCCGTGCAGTACTCGCGGCCGAACTGGATCATCGCCGTGTGGCCGAAGCCGCACTTCTCGCCCGGCACGTCGGCTTCGAGGTGTTCGCGGACCGTCTCGTGGTCTGCGTCCGCGGGCGCGAGTCCCATCCGGCGGGCGATTCGGTGGACGTGCGTGTCCACCGGAAAGACGCCGTCGCGGCCGCCGGCAAAGAGCAGGACGCAGTCGGCGGTCTTCGGGCCGACGCCGTGGACGTCCAAGAGCGTCTCACGGACCTCGCTCGGATCCTCAGTGCGGACGAACTCGTCGAAGCCCTCCCGGCCGCCGTACTCCTCGCAGATTCGCTCGGCAGCGCCGATGATCATCTCCGATTTCTGGTTGTACAGCCCGGCCGAGGAGATGGTCTCGGCGAGTTCGGACTGCTCTGCGCTCGCGAGGGCGGCCGCGAGGTCGCGGCCGTCGGTACCGTCACCGTCGTCCTCAGCACCCGCGTCGTCCGCAGCGTCGGCGTCGTTCCTCTCGGCTCCGTACCGTTCCATCAGCGCGTCGTGGGCCGGTTGGCTGGCGACGTCTGAGGTGTTCTGCGAGAGGATCGTCCGCACCAGCGACTCGAAGGCGTCCTTGCCACCGTAGGTCTTCTGCCAGTACAGCCCTCCGAGTTCGTCGACGACCGCCTCGGCACGCGTTCCCGCGTCGCCGGCCTCGAAGGCCGCGGCGACGCTGCCGTCGTCGCCGCCGCTGATGTTCTCCGTCGGTTCCTCGGGCATACTTCCTCGTTCGCCGGTGCGCGAAAAAAGCCGTCGGCCCGGGCGTCTTCCGCCCCCCGGTTCGTCGACGTCGCCCACTCCGTCAGCTTCGACCGCTTCGTCGACGTCGCTCACTCCGTCGTCGCCCCCTCACTCCACTGGATCGGTCTCGACGACCAACTCGAAACGCACCGACGCGCCATCGGCCAGCGCGTCGACTAAGTCCCGATCCAGGTCCGCCGCGGCCGCGTCGGCCGCGACGAGCACCGTCCGGTCGTCCACGTACTCGCTGGTCCGCCCCACGTGGCTCCGCTCGTTCTCGAAGGTGAGATCCGGATGTCCCCTGCCGGTGACGGCCTGCTCGTGCGTTTCGCCGTCGTCGCTCGTCGCCGTGATCGTCGCCGTGATCGTCGCGTCGGGATCGCGGCAGGCCGCCACGAACGACGCGTCGAAGTCGGCGGGCGTTCGGTCCGCTTCGACGGCGAGGATGCAGTCGCCGGCGGGGGTGAGCCAGTCGTCGGTCGTTACCTCGAACGTGCTCGCGTGTTCGGCCGACACGTTCTCGTGGCCGCGCGCGTGGACGACCTCTCGCTCTCGCATACCCGTAGTCTCCGGTGCGGCGGTAAGTGTCGCTCGGTCTCCGTCCCTCGACCGATGCCGTGTATGTGACGTACTATCATCTTCATTTATATACCCTCCCGTACCACTGTGAACTACTCACACGCGAAGTAGGCGGTGTGTGCGAGTGATTTACAGCCGCTCGGCTCTCCGGCAGATTTATATATGGTAGCGCGCAATGTGTAAGTACCAGAACGCCTCCGGCGTTCCGGCGGCACAGCACGCAGAATGATCGGGAATTCTTATCCACGGTTGACAGCGATCGACGAGCGGCCGCCACGGTCCGGAGCGGTGATGGTATCGAGGATTGATTACGTATGGTGACGCAGCAAGACGTTCTTACCGAATACGACGTACAGGAACTCAAAGATTCAGACAACATCGAGCTTACCGACGACAAGCTCGAAAACGGCTCGAAGGGCCAACTCATCAAAGTTGCCGGTCAGCTTCGAGACCGACGAAACGATCTGAACCAGATGGCTTCGGAGCGCGCATCCAAGCGCGACGATCTGAACGCCAAGACGCGAGAGAAGGTCGACGAGGCCCAGGAGCACCGCGAGAAGCGCGACGAGCTCAACGAGCAGGTTCAGGAACACAAAGAGAGCCGCAACGAGCTCAACGCGAAGGCCAACGAGCTCTTCGACGAGGTCGAGGAGATGAAAGAGGACCTCGAGCTCGACGACGGCAAGAACATCGAGGAGCTCGAAGAGGAGATCGAGCAGCTCGAGTTCCGCCAGCAGACCGAGGTTCTCTCGACGGAGGACGAGCGCGAACTCATCGAGAAGATCGAGGACAAGCGCGAGGAGCTCAGCCAGAAGAAGGACAAAGTCGAGGACAGCGGTGAACTCGAAGCGCTCATCGAGGAGGCCGAAGAGGTCCGATCGGAGGCCTCCCAGCACCACCAGAAGGTGACGGAGCTCGCCGACGAGGCCCAGGAGCACCACAACCAGATGATCGAGGCCTATCGCGAGGCCGACGACATCCGCGACGAGGCCGACGCGATGCACGAGCTGTTCGTCGAGGCCCAGGAGGCCGCCGACCAGCATCACGAGGACTTCGTCCGCGTCCAGAAGCGGCTCCGCGAGCTCGACAAGCAGGAAGAGCAGGAGCGCGAGGACGAGCGCGAAGAGGAGCGCGAGGCCGCCAAGGAGGAGGCCGAGGAGATCTACCAGAAGTTCAAGGAAGGCGAGACCCTCGACACCGAGGACCTGATGAAGCTCCAGAAGACGGGGCTTCTCTAAATCGGCGTCGACGCCGGCGACCGCGATCGGTTGCTGTCTTTTCGTATTTTTCAACTGTCCAGCGGCGGCGCTCGCCCCACTATCGCGCTCTCAGAGGGTCGACCGGGACTTCTTTAACCGAGTCAACCCTTCTCAGGACCGTGACTACGCTCGTTCTCTGTGTCGATCGATCCAACGACGTCGGTCGGACGGCGGGGCTGGAGATGCCGATCGTCGGCTGGGAAGCCGTCCAGTCGCTCGTCACCGACGTCGGGTTGGCCGATCCGGAGGATTCGAGTGTCAACTGTCTGCTGGAGTCGCTTCGGGTGGCCCGCGACTTACGGGACGAGCGCGAGGAGACCGTCCTGGCCGTGGTCTCCGGCGGCGGTGACTCGCTCGTGGCGGCGGATCGCTCGCTGTCGGCACAGGTCGACGCGCTCGTGGACACGTACGACCCCGACTCGGCGGTCGTCGTCCTCGACTCGGCGAACGACGAGCGGGTGGTCCCAGTCATCGAGAGCCGCGTCCGGATCGATTCGGTCGACCGGGTCGTCGTCCGGCAGGCCCACGACATCGAGTCGACGTACTACCTGCTCAAGCAGTTCCTCGGAGACGAGGAGTTGCGGACGACGATACTCGTGCCCCTGGGCGCGACGCTGTTACTCCTCCCGATTCTCCTCACGCAGTTCTCACCGGCGGTGGCGCTGGCGGGGCTGGCTGCGCTCCTGGGTGCCGTCCTGCTGTACAAGGGGCTCGCGATCGACGAGTACCTCTCCGAAATCCCCGAACGAACGCGGGCGGCGCTGTACTCCGGGCGGGTCTCGGTCGTCACGTACGCGGTCAGCCTCGGTCTCGGGTTGGTCGGCATCTTCCTCGGGGCGCTCTCGGTCTCGCCGCAGATGGGTCCGGAATCCGTCGTCGTCCGGACGATGCAGTTCACCTACAGCGCCGTCCCGTGGCTCGCGCTCGCCGCGCTCACCGCGAGCGCGGGGCGGCTGCTCGACGAACTCATCGGCACCGACGGGATCAGTACGCCGTATCTGAACCTCCCCTTCGGCGTCGTCGCGCTCGGACTGGTCGTCCGCGGGTTCGCCGGGTGGTTCCTCCAGCGGGAGGCCGTCCTCGCCGACCCGCAACTGTGGGGCTACGTGCTGACGCCACAGCAGCGGCTCGCTGGCTTCATCGTCGCCGGCATCGTCGTCAGCGTCGTCGGCGTCCGCGTCGCCGCGAGCGTCGGCGGGGAGTCGCTCGACGACGTGGCGCAGTGATACGGACGAGACGGGAGCCGTTCAGGGACTTCGAGCGCGGTATTCGCCGTGTTTGACCCCGATCGCGAGACAGATGACACCGAAGACGAGCATCGCCGGCGTCACCATCATCAGGACTGTGCTCGTCGCCATCACGCCGGCGGCGATCAGGACGCCCGTTCCGAGTACCACCAGTGCGAGGAGCGCACCGGCTGCCGTCGGGAGATTGAACTCCATACACCCCGGCCTTCGGACCGCGGAGACAAATCGGTTCCCCCCGATCATCTCCCATCGGTCCCCCCGAATGTCCCCCGTCGAAAGCGCTCGCTTCGATCTCGATTCGACCGGGACGTTACCAGGGCGCGAACCCGGGATCGACCTGCCGATCGGTCCGATCGACGGCGTCGATCGTCGCGACGTCATCGTCGTCGAGATCGACGCCGAGCGAGTTCCAGTTGTCGAGGATGTGGGCCTCGCTCGTCGACTTCGGAATCGCGGTGACGCCCTTCTCTCGGAGCCACGCCAGCGACACCTGCGCCTCGCTGACGCCGTGTTTCTCCGCGATCTCGGTCAGTTCGGGGACGTCGAAGACCTTCCCGCGCGCCAGCGGCGAGTAGGCGACGAGCTCCACGTCTCGGTCGGCGCAGTGTTCGCGGAGTTCCTCCTGCTGGAGCAGCGGATGCATCTCGACCTGGTTCGCGAAGATCGGCGCGTCCGCGTGTTCGATCGCCTCGTCGACCTGCGCGGGCAGGAAATTGCTGATCCCGACCCGCGATACCTTCCCCTCGTCGACGAGTTCGTCGAACGCGCGGAACGTCTCCTCGGGATCGTACGTCCGCGAGGGCCAGTGGACGTACAGGAGGTCGACGTAGTCGACGCCCAGCGTTTCGAGACTCGCCTCGGTCGTCGCGAGCACGTCGTCGTACGCGAGGTTGTCGATCCACACTTTCGTCGCGAGGAAGACGTCCTCGCGGTCGACGTCGGCCTCGGAAATCCCGCGGCCGACGTGCGCCTCGTTACCGTACGCCTGTGCGGTGTCGACGTGACGGTAGCCCGCCTCGAGCGCCGTCGAGACGGCGTTCGCACACGCGTCGGGATCGTCGTTCTGCCACGTCCCGAGACCGAGCATCGGCATCCCGTCGGCGCGCGGGCCACCCTCTTCGGCTGTCGATCGGTGAGTCATATCGTGTTACAGTTGCCGTTTCGCGTCAAAAGCCGTTGCGGGCGACGGGAGCGTTGCCGGAAAGCGTGCGTCGATCTCTCAAGAACCCGGCACTGAGCGGCCGAAAGGCACAGTACTTCGGATTCGAACCGACGGACGCGTGCCGGTCGGCCATCGAGTCATCACAGGGATCGACTGCCGCGTTTCGAAGGCCGCCGGGGAGGCGAGGTATCGTAGCATTCGTAAGCCGCCGTCTTCGCGGGTGATCTCCGTCGCCGTCAACCTAAAGCGAAGATCGTCTCGACAGTGTCGGCCTGCGGGACCGCCCGATACGCCCCTCCCGAATTTTCAATTATGATAACTATTCAGTAGAATATTATATTCTCTGAGTATTACTACCCCTATAGATGTTTGACAGGATAGCGATCGATCGGCTCAACCTCGGACCGAAACTCATTCTCGCGTTCGTGTTCGTGGCAGTATTGGTCGCTGTAACGGGGTTCATCGGCTATGAGGCAGTGGGTACCGTCGACGAGGAAGCTCACCTGATAGCGGAGGACGGAGAAAAGATGGACGCGTCGGCGGAGATGATCGTCGCGATCGAGCAACAACGGGGATCGATACAGGCCGCTCAACTCGGAGGTTCCGGCGCACGGGACGACTTCGACCAGGCGGCACAGCACTTCGAGGAGGAGGCCGCTCGACTGAGTGAAACCCACCTGAGTGCGGAGCAAGAAGAGCGGTTTTCGGAGTTACGATCGCAGCACGAAGCGTACAACAGTCTCGGGGCGGAGTTCTTCGAGGCACAGGCGGCCGGAAACGCGGACCTCGCGGAGCAAAAAGCCGCGGAGATGGACGCGCTGCGAATCGAGATGGAGGAGAACGCCCACGCTATAGAGGAGTCGGCTCAAGCGGATATGGAAAACCAGGTGGCGATCGCCGATAGCACCACCCAGACGAGCCAGTTTCAGATCCTCGGTGTGACGGTCGGCGCGTTCGTCGTCGCTATCGGTCTCGGCCTCTTCGTGTCGAGACGCATCACGCTGCCCGTGACCCAGCTGTCCGAGGCCGCCATCGCTGCCAGCGAAGGCGACCTCGACAATCCGCTCGACGATCACGTGGAAAGCGACGAAATCGGGCAGATGGTCGACGCGTTCAAAGAGTTGCAGCGGAACCTACGGGGAGTCTTCGGTGAACTCGAGACCGTCAGCCGCAACCTCGAATCGGGAGAACTCGGTCAGCGTATCGAGACCGACTACCCGGGCACCTACGGACAGGTTATGCGCGGTATCGATAGCGGGACCGACGAACTCACCGGGAGCTTCGCCGAGATACGGCGGGTCAGCGACGACATCAGCCAAGGCAGGCTCGACCAGAGCATCGAGACGGACCGACCGGGGGAGTACGGTTCCGTCCTCACGAACCTCGAAGGCGGCGTCGAGCAACTGAACACGCGTATTGGGAGCATCCAAGAGATCGCAGATCAGGTGGCTGGATCCAGCGAAGAGGTCTCCAGCAGCGCCGAGGAGATCAAACAGGCCAGCGAAGAGGTCGCCGGCTCCGTCGAAGAGATCTCTCAGGGGGCTGAGAGCCAAAGCGAGAGCCTCCAGGAGGTCGCAGGCGAGATGAACGATATGTCCGCGACTGTCGAGGAGATCGCCTCCTCGACGGAGGAAGTGGCCTCGACGGCTTCGACGGCCGTCGAACGGAGCGACGCCGGCCAGGAATACGCCGCCGAAGCGACCAAGCAGATCCAGTCGATCGAGGAGAGCGCGAACACGGCGGCGACTCGTGTGGACGAGCTCGACAGCGAGATGGAGGAGATCGGCGAAATCACCGAGATGATCACGGAGATCGCCGAGCGAACGAACCTCCTCGCGCTCAACGCCTCGATCGAGGCTGCTCGCGCCGGCGAAGCCGGCGAAGGATTCGCCGTGGTCGCCGAGGAGATTAAAGGGCTCGCACAGGAAGCCGCCGAAGCGACGAACGACATCGAAACCAGTATCAACGAAGTCCAGACGATGACGACGGAGACTTCCGACGAGATGGAAACGATGAGCGAGCGCGTCGAACGCGGCACGGAGACCATCGAGGAGACGATCGAAATGTTCGACGAGATCGCAGCCGCCGTCGAGCAGGCGGAGGGCGGGATTCGAGAGATCAGCACCGCCACCGACGATCAGGCGGCGTCCTCCGAGGAGGTCGTGGCGATGGCAGACGAGGTATCGAGCGTGAGTCAGCAGACGGCGGCCGAGGCGAGCAACGTCTCGGCAGCCACCGAGGAGCAGGCCGCGTCGCTGTCGGAGGCCACCGAAAACATCCAGCACCTCACACAGCTCGCCGAATCCCTGCACGAACAGGTATCGGCGTTCGAGGTCGACGAAACGGCTACGGACGCGGTGCCGTCCGCCGACGATTCGACCGCGGATGCCCCGTCACCATCGGAGGCGGCTGAGCCTGCGGCGGCACAGCCTGACGGGGGGAACGCCTTCGAGTTCCGGAGCTGACGGCGGTCCGTCTCCGTTTGCGCAGGCGTTTTCGAGACCGGGTATCCGCATTCCGTTCGCCAGCGGGGCTCGTCACCCCTCGGCACGCATATCCGGGTGGAGGCTGACTCGAGGGGTATTTGAATCGCGGACTACGGCCTCACTCGGTGAACCGGTGTTTCACGAACCGGGCGAGTAACGGCACGTCCTCGATGTGGACGAGCTTCGAGAGGCTGCGGATGCTGCCGTCGTTGGCGTCGGTGAGCGTTTCCGCGCCCATCGCGTTCAGGTCGGCCATCAGGCGGTCGTAGCGGTCGTTCGGCGCGAGGTACAGCAACTGGGTCATCGTCAACCGCGTGCGCATATCCGGCGCGACGCGGGCCCGCCAGAGGTCGTCGTAGATGGTCATCGCCTCCGCCGACGTGTCCGTCTGCGACCCCATCAGGCAGCGGTCTGCCGTGATGGCGGCCGCGCGCGCGGATTCCATACACTTGTGGATGCCTTCGCCCCACAACGGATCGATGGTCGGCACGGTGTCACCGATAGCCATGAAGTTGTCCGCGCTGAAGCCGTCCGGCATCTGGATGTGTGCGCTACCACGGTGCTGCTGCTTGTCCGCGATACGCTGGGCGTCCGTGAACCGGGGGTCGGTCTCCAGCCAGTGGTTGAGGTGGTCGTCGATGCTCTTCGACGTGTCGCCGTACTGCTGGTAGCTCCCGTTCTGGATGTAACACAGGCCGACCTTCGCGGTGTCGCCGCCCGTGTGGAAGATCCACGAGTAACCGCCGGGCGCGTACTCGTGGTCGAGGCGCAGCATCATCGCGTCGGTGAGGTCCGCGAACTCGGGGTGGTCGACGTCGACGCCCTCCATCTCCCACTCGATTCCGACCGCCTGGTGCTTCCGTTCGAGGCCGCAAACGCCGAGCTTCTTCGCGAGCGGTGCCGCCGGCCCCGTGGCGTCCACGACGATGTCGCCGTACACCTCCTCGTCGCCGGCGTACTGGACGCCGACGATCTCTCCGTCCTCCGTGATAGGGTTATTCACGCGCGCGTCGAAGCGGTACTCCGCGCCGTGCTCGCGCCCCTCCGCGACCAGCCACCGCTTGAAGTCCGCGAACTCGAGGACCGCGCCGGGCTGGTTCTGGACGAAGTGCTCGTTGGGGGACTCTAAGACGACCTCGTCGGTGTAGTTCATCACGACGTCGTCGGGAATCCCGAACGCGCCCGTCATCGACGCGAACGTCCCCGCCGTGGACTTGTTCGACTGCCGCGGGAACTGGTCTTCGGGTTCGGCTTCCAGCACGAGCACGTCGTACTCGCGCTGCGCGAGGTCACGCGCACACTGTGCTCCGGCCGGGCCTGCGCCGGCGATGACGACGTCGTAGTGTTCAGACATAGCGTGTTCTCATAGTATGCGTCGGCTGCGCGCACCGGCGTACCGGTGCGGTGGTCGCGCGGACACCGCACTGGGAGTGTAGTCCGGCCCGCCGGGGTCTTCGACTGGCGGTCGCGGCGTCAGCGGTCATTGTCACTCGTGGTAAATCGGGTCGCAGATAAAAAACACGCGGGAACGTTCCTGACGCCCGCGAGAGGGCGGAATCACAGGGGAGAAGAACAGTCGGGCTGGACGGTGACGAAACGGTCCACAACCAAGGAGAAGCATCGGCGCGCGGTGCGCGCCGTTCCCCCGTGAGGGAGCGGAGTTCCCGTGAGTCGAAGGCGAACGGGAGCACGGAGTTCTCCCGGAGCGAACGGAAGTTTTTGGTAGAGCTTTTTGCGAGGTGGGTTCCGCAGCGAGCGAAGCGAGCGCGGGACCCGCCGACGTACAAAGGGCCTAGTAGAACTCGCGGACGAGGTCCATCGCGCCCTCGGGCGCGCCCTCGTCGATCTCAGAGGTGTTCGTGTCGAGACCGTGCTTCTCACCGTACGGGATCGACTTCTCGCTCTGCCAGATGACGCCCTGGTACTCCTTGCTAGCGTCGAGGATCTTGTTCTTGGCGGCGTCGTAGTCCGTCGGGTCGTGGCCCTCCTCGGCGACGTCGACCAGGTTGTCGCGGAAGTAGTCGTAGGTGTCGACGTCGTTGAACGTGACGCAGGGACTGAACACGTTCACGAATCCGAACCCGTCGTGCTCGATGGCCTCTCGGACGATCTCGGCGTGACGCTGGGCGTCCGTCGAGAACGACTGCGCGATGAACGTCGCGCCCGACGCGAGCGCGAGCGCGAGCGGGTTGACCGGCGGCTGCTGCGGCCCCTCGGGCGTCGTCGACGTCTCGAAGTCCGATCGCGAAGTCGGCGACGCCTGCCCCTTCGTGAGGCCGTAAATGCGGTTATCCATCACGATGTAGGTCATATCGACGTTTCGCCGGACGGCGTGGACGAAGTGGCCCGCACCGATCGAGTAGCCGTCGCCGTCGCCGCCGGCGACCATCACTTCCAGGTCGGGGTTCGCGAGTTTGACGCCCGTGCCGACCGGGAGCGCGCGGCCGTGGACGCCGTGGAGCGCGTAGGAGCGCATGTACGTCCCGATCTTGCCGGAACAGCCGATCCCCGCCACGATGAACGTGTTGTCGGGGTCGTTTCCGGTCTCGGCCAGCGCCTTCATCATCCCGTTCATCGTCCCGAAGTCGCCGCACCCGGGACACCACGTCGGCTGCTTGTCTGATTTGAAGTCAGTGAATCGAACGTCGGAGCTCATTGGTCTGCCTCCTGGAGGGCCGCTTTGATCTCTCCTGCGAGTTCGTCGGCCTTGAACCGCACGCCGTCGTACTTGTTCACGCGGTCGACCCGCGAGAGCGTGTCGTGCTCGACGACGTCCGCGAACTGGCCGGTGGCGTTACACTCGACGACGACCACGTTCTCGGCGGTCTCGACCGCCTCGGTCAGGTCCGGCCGCGGGAACAGATACGGGACCGAGAGGAAGCGCACGTCGATGCCCTCCTCGTCGAGGAACTGGATCGCCTCGGTCATCGCGCCCTCGTTCGAGCCCCACGAGATGACGAGGTTCTCCGAGTCCTCGTCGCCGAACTCCCGCGGCGAGAGGTCCTCCTCCGCCCGCGCGGTCTCGACCTTCCGGGCGCGCTTGTCCACCTGCTCGACGCGCATCTCCGTGTCCTCGGTCCGCCGCCCGAGCTCGTCGTGTTCGAGCCCCGTCGACATGTGGACGCCGCCGTCCGTTCCGGGGAACGCCCGCGGCGAGACGCCGTCCTCGGTGAGCGCGTGGGGCTTGAACTGCCCCTTCTCGTTCTGCCACTCGCCGATCGATTCCTCGTCGACGACCTTTCCGCGGTCGATCTCGACCTCGTCCATATCGAACGCCTCCGGCGGGAACGTCTGCTCGGTGACTGCCATCGCGAGGTCAGCGGCGATGTAGACCGGCGTCTGGTACTTCTCGGCGAGGTTGAACGCTTCGACGGTCTTCCAGAAGCACTCCGAGATGGAAGTCGGACCGAGCACGAAGCGCGGGATCTCGCCGTGACCGCCGTACAGCATCATATTCAGGTCGCCCTGTTCCTGTTTGGTCGGCATCCCCGTCGAAGGGCCCGAGCGCATCACGTCGACGACGACCAGCGGCGTCTCGCTCGTGGCGACGAGGCCGAACGTCTCGGCCATCAGGTCGATCCCCGGCCCCGACGTCGCGGTCATCGACCGCGCGCCCGCCCGGGCCGCCCCGAGTGCGATGTTGATCGCCGACAGTTCGTCCTCGGCCTGGACGACGTGGCCGCCGAACTGCTCGATCCGCCCCGTGAGGTACTCCATCACGTCCGTCGCGGGCGTGATCGGATAGCCGGCGTAGAACTTACAGCCGGCGGCGATCGCCCCCATTCCGATGGCCTCGTCGCCGTTGAGTAGGACGTAATCCGAGTCGGTCGTCTCGAGTTCGTACTCGAACTCGTGGCCGTACTCCGCGGCGACGTAGTCGCGGCCGGCCCGGGCGGCCTCCTTGTTGTTGTCGACGAGCGACTGCCCCTTCGAGCCGAAGCGCTTCTCCAGGGCGCTGTCGAGGTTCTCGATGGGGAAGTCCGACACTTCACACGCTGCACCGAGAGCGACGACGTTGCGCATAATCGCGCCGCCGGCCTCCTCGGCGAGTCGTTTCAGGGGGACGTCGAGCCCGATCATTCCCTCGGGAATCTCGACGTTCTCCATCGTGGTCCGCTCGCCGTCGTATATGATGACGGAACCCTCGTGGAGTTCGTCGAGGTTCTCCTCGATCGTGCGCGGGGTCAACGCGATGAGCACGTCGAGCCGATCGACGACGCTCTGGACCGGATCGACCGCCGTCCGGACCTTGTACGCCGTGTAGCCGCCGCGGATCCGCGAGGCGAAGTCCTTCGACGTGAACACGTGCCGCCCGGCTCGGGAGAGCGCCTGGGCGAAGATTTTCCCCGTCGAGTCGATGCCATCGCCGGCTTCGCCGCCGATGGCCCAGTTGAAGTCCGCAGGCATGTGGCTAAGAGGTACCTCTGGACCGAAGAAAAGCCTTCTGAAAGCCATTGAAAAAAGGAACGGTTCGGTACGTTCAAAATCTAACGTACGTAAATAAAAATGCGGAAATATCGGTGTAGATAACTGCCGATATGCAAATATTGCACTTATAAATGACCGGACAGTCACACTGCTGTCCGACGGAACCACCGTCGGCACGAACGCCACAATACCGGCGACGCAGCCGGAAGGCAAAGTCCTTTTCCGCGGGTCACCAACCCCGTCGTATGGACGCGACAGTCGCCGTCAGCGCGGTCCGTGACGTCGGGCCGCGGACGGTCGCACTCGAGTTGGAGTCGCCAGAGGGATTCGACGCCGAACCCGGACAGTTCGTGAAGCTCTCCACCACCATCGACGGCGACGGGTACGCGCGCTTCTACACGCTCTCCTCGCCCGGCGTCGACGACACGTTCGAGGTCACTGTCGGGGTCGACCCCGAGGAGGCCGGACCGTTCAGCCAGTTCCTGATCGACCTTCAGGCGGGTGACGAGCTCGATATTTCGGGTCCGTTCGGCGACAGCTACTACGAGGGCGAACCGCGCGTCGTCGTCCTCGCCGGCGGTCCGGGGATCGGCCCCGCAGTCGGCATCGCCGAGGCCGCAGTCGCCGACGGCAACGACGCGGCCATCGTCTACCGAACGGACGCAGTCGCCCACGGGGACCGACTGGACGCGCTCCGCGAGTCGGGGGCCTCCGTAGATATTGTCGACGAGGGCGACGGAATCGCCGACGCCGTCGCGGCCGCCCTCGGCGACGAGGACGGCGAACAGGTGTTCGTCTACGGCTTCGCGGGCTTCGTCAACGACGCGACGAGCGCGCTCGACGACGCGGGACTCGGGCCCGAGGACGCGAAGGTCGAGAACTTCGGGTGATCGGTCGGTCGCGCCCGGGCCGGACCCCGGCGAGTCGCACCGCGATTGATGTCTCACCGATCACTCCTCGATCGGTTCGACCGCGGGCCAGACGCGCCAGAGCGCGATCGAGAGGCTTCCGAGCCACCAGGCGAGGAGTCCGAGCGCGTTCAGGGCGGCGTTGCCGGCGGCGACGTCCGCGCCGCCAACGACCCCGACCGCGCTCGAGAGTACGAGCCCGCGGAACGCGCTGTTCGGACTGAGCGCGAGCAACACCGCGAGTCCGTCTTCGGGGATCGTCCCGCTCGCGAGGCCGGCGACGAGCGCGGTGTCGATGCCGAGGACGAGCGCCAGCGCCAGCGCCGCCGCCAGCGCGAACGCCGTCCGGACCGTCCGCGTGGCCGCCGAGATGCCGACGGTCGCCGCGAGGACGACCAGCGTGAACGCCGCCGAGAGCACCACGAACCGAACGTATCGAACCCCCGAATCCGCCGCGGCGTTGATCGCCAGGAACGTCGGGATGTCGGCGGTGAGAAACGGGACGAACAGTCCGACGGCGAGGAGCGTCCCGACGACGAGCGCGACGAGCGCGAGCGCGCGGCCGAGGTAGACGCCGCCGACGTAGGAGAGTCGCTCCACGTCGAACGTCCGCAGGACGTCCAGTTCGCCGGTCTGCCTGTCGCCGAGGATCGAGCGGTAGCCGAAGGCGACGGCCAGGAGCGGCACCAGTACCTCGACGAACGTCAACAGGTCGAGCGTCAGCGGGACGAACCCCCCGCCGCCCCCGGTTCCGGCCCACGCGACGCCGACGACGCTCACCGCGAAGGCCGCCGCGAGCGCCAGAAGCGCCGGCGTTCTGACGATCGTCCGGAGTTCCCGGGTGGCGATCACGAACAGGTCCTCTGCGACGTCAGCGACCCGCTCGCGACCCGACGATTCGGTTCCGCCGTCGTCGCTGTCGCTTTTTCCCCCACTGTCGTCGCTGTCGTTCTCCCTCCCAGCGTTATCGCTGCCCCTCTCGTCATCGTTCTCACTCACCGCCGTTCACCTCCGAGTCGTCGGCATCCGTCTCGACTCCGTCGTCGGCATCCGTCTCGGCCGTATCATCCGTCTCGGCCGTATCGGCTCCAGCAGTCTTTTTCGATGAGCGTCCGCCGACGCCCGCTCGAACCGTTGACTCGCCGACCTGCGCCCGAACGATGCGGAGGAACGCCTCCGAGAGCGAGTCCGTGTCCGTCTCCGTCAACAACTCCGCGGGCGACCCGCTCGCGGCGAAGTCCCCCGCGTCCAGCACGTAGACCGTGTCCGCGTGTGTCTCGACGGCCGGGAGTTCGTGCGAGGCGACCACGACCGCCGTGCCGTCGGCGGCGAGGTCCCCCACGACGCCGAACAGTCGCTCGACCATCGCCGGGTCGAGGCCGCTCCCGGGCTCGTCGAGAATCAGAACGGACGGTTCACCGAGGACGGCCTGTCCGAGACCGAGTAACCGAGTCATCCCGCCCGAGAGCGACCCGACTGATCGATCCGCCACGCCGCCGAGTCCGACGCGGTCGAGCGTCGCGGCGACGTCCTCGTCGTCGACGCCGTCCAGTAGTTGCGCGTAGAACCCGAGGGTGTCGCGCGCGGAGAACCCGTCGCGAAACGCCGGCCGTTGCGGCAGGTACCCGACGCTCCGAGCGCCCGCGGCCTCCCGGGGTACCGCCACCGAACCGCCGTCCGGCGCGGCGATGCCGGCGAGGATGTGAAGCAGCGTCGACTTCCCGGAGCCGTTGGGCCCGACGATCGCGGCGACCTCGCCGCGCGCGACCGACAGCGACACGCCGGAGAGGACGTCGACGTCGCCGAAGGACTGATCGATCGCCTGCGCGCGCAGCGCCGTCGCGGGCGCGTCCTCGCTCACGGCGCGACACCTCCAGTAGTCACGTTGCCGGTGCGTTCGGCGGTCACGTTCCTAGTGCCTTCGGTGCTCATGTCCGCGGTGTCTACGCCGGTCACGTGTTCGGTCGGATCGACGCCAGTGTGCGACCGATCGGCTCTCCCCTCCGTCAGCGCCTCGTCGACGAGTTTCGGATGAAACGGTTCCGTCCGCGCGTCGGTGTCGACGACGCCCGACTGTCGGAGGCCGGAGACGGCGTCCTGCACGCGGCGCAGGGTCGCCACGGCCGGCGACTGCGCCAGCGCGGTCGCGCCCGAGACCGTTCCGATGCGCGAGTCGACCGTTCCGGTCGGTCGGTACGGGCGGTCGTAGACGCCGTCGTCGTCGCCGTCGGGGATGGGTAGCGTCCCCCAGTGATTGCCGACCCCGCCGTGGGACCACGTCCGGAGCGGGCCGATGCGGGATTCGACCGCTCGCTCGTTGCGGAGGAAGTCGTTTCTGAGGACCCAGTTCGAGGGCAGGATGTCGTTCGCTCGCGCGCCGACCTCGTTTTCGAGCGCGACGTTGTCGACGAAGGCGTTGCGGTCGCCGGCGACCTGAAGGCCGTACTCGTTGTCGACGATCACGTTCCGCGCGTAGTAGGAGTCGCTGCCGGCGGGGACGACGCCGTAGGTGCTCCCCCTGACGTCGTTGCCGACGACGGCGTTGTCCACCGGTCGCGTCATCACGATGACGCCGGCCTGGGCGTCGCGGACGGTGTTGTTCGCCACCAACGACTCGGAGGTGTACATCTCGTGGACGCCGTACCGGCCCGGCTCCGCGTCGTTGTCGCGCACGACGCTGCCGTCGGCTCGATGGGTGTAGACGCCGTCGCGACCACCCAGGAACGTCGAATCCTGTACGACGCTCGGGGAGCCGATGAGGACCACACCCATGAACCCCCCGCGGGCGGTCTCCGCGCCGCGGGTCGTCAGGTTCCGGATCACGGAATCGGGGCTCTCCCGAACGATGACGCCGCTCGCGGGCGTGTCGACCTCCACGTCTCGGACCGAGGCACCGGCCGCACCGTCGAGGACGACGCCCGCGTCGCCGTAGCCGTAGGCCAACTGGACCGTCGTGTCCCAGTCGCCCGAGTCGTTTCGCAGGTCCCGGCCGCGGCTTCCGACGTCGCCGACGCCGTCGACCCGGAGGTCGGAGACGGCCGCGCCGTCGGCGCGGACGTAGAGCACGCTCCGGTTGCCGTCGCCGCGGAGAATGGTGTCGGCCCCGGCCCCCGCGAGCGTGATCGAGCGGTTCACCACTAGCCTGTCGACCTCGTACGTCCCCGGCGGGAGGTAGACGGTCGTGTTCGGCGGTGCGGCGTCGAGCGCCGCCGAGACCGTCGGTTCGCTCGCGACGTCTGCCGGAACCTCGACTGGGGCCGAACCGTCGGCCGCCGCTCGCTCTGAGACGGACCCGGGATCGACACCGACGACCACGCTCACGGGTCGCTGCCCGCGCTCCTCGGCGGCCGTCACGGTGTCGTTCGCCCAGGCGTGTCGGTCGTCGACGCTCGCCTCGAACCCGTCCAGTTTCGCGGGGAGCGGATCGCCGACCCGGGATCGGAGCGCCTCCCAGTCGACGACCTCGCCCCCGTGGGCTGCGGCGAACCGCTCGGCGTCGGCGCGCTCGGAGAACGCGACTGTCACCGGGCCCGAGGGAATCGCGGCGTCACTGTCGACGACGTAGAACGCCGTGTCGGCGGGCGTCCAGCCGACCGACCGGCCGCGCTCGGGCACCACGAACCCTTCCTCGGTCAGGTTCGGTTCGATCGTCGAGAAGTCGGAGACGTAGACGGCGAGCGGGTCCCCGAACTGCCGCTGCGCGCTCGCGTCGCCGAGTTCGCTCACGGCCGTCTCGATGCCCACGTAGCCCACCACGTACCGATAGCCCGAGTAGAAGACCTCCACCTGCGGGAGGACGAACCCCTCGTCGTCCGCGCGGCGGGCGTCGACGCCCGTGCCGCCCATATCCACCGTGTCCGCGAAGTCGACCGGGCGCAGCGACTCGCCGCTGGCGGGCGTCAGGAGAAAGGAGAGGCTCGCGGCGACGAGCGCCAGACTCACGAGCACCGTCAGCCACCGAGTCCCGGTCGACGAGAGGAGCGCCATCAGGTTCCGAGGCCGGCGACCACTTCGGGCGTGACGCCGTCGTGACCGGTGAGCGAACCGCCGAACTCGGACTGGAACGACTCGGCGTCGGCCTCGTCCCCGAATCCGATCAGGTCCCGACCCATCGTCCCCTTGACCTCGGAGTCGACGACGAACGTCACGTCGGTCACGGGCGCGAACGAGGACGCCTCGTAGTGTCTCGTGATCAGCGTGTCGCCGCCGTCTTCGAACGTCTCGTAGTCGACCGCTGAGTAGTCGGTGACGTAGAAGGCCACGTCCTCCCAGCCCTCGTCGTCCCGTTCGAACTCGTACTGGTAGGCCTCCCAGGTGCTGTCGAAGCGGGCCGGGTTCTCGTGGCCCTCGGGTTCTTCATCCGCGTAGAAGATCTCCGCGCTCGGGCCGGGATGCTGCCGGATCGTCATCCCGCAGACGTCGCAGGTGGCCGCTTCGGGGATCGTGATCGCCGCGGGGGCGTCCCCGCCTCCGTCTCCACCCGATCCGGTGCCGCCGAGGCAACCACTCAGCGACCCCACGAGCATCCCGGTACCCGCGAGTAAAACGGGGCGACGGCCGATCGACGTCGCGTCCGCTTCCCCGTCCGGGACTCCCGGTTGTTCGTTATCCATACATTACAGTACGGGACTGGCGGCAAAAACGCACCGGGGCCGTTCTCGGGAACTGAGACCGAACGCAACGCGAACATCACCGGGTGAGGTCATCGCAGTCACCCGGTTAATCGGGTCGAAAACGAGGGAGTCGCACAGATTTATCATCCGGTGTTCGAATAATAAGAACGAATATGCCTGACGGAGATGGAGACGGAGAACTCGAGGCACGACTGGTAGAACAGGAGACCTTCGAGCCCCCAGAGGAATTCGTCGAACAGGCGAACGTCTCCGACGAGTCGATCTACGAGGAGTTCGAGGCGGACTGGCCGCGCTCGTGGACCCGCGCGGCCGACCTGCTCGACTGGGAGACCGAGTACAGCCAGGTGCTCGACGAGTCGAACGGACCGTTCTACGAGTGGTTCGCCGACGGAACGCTGAACGCCTCGTACAACTGCGTGGACCGACACGTCGAGAACGGCGACAAGAACCGCGTCGCGATCAAGTGGGAGGGCGAGCACGGCGAGACGCGGACCTACACGTATCAGGATCTGTATCGCGAGGTCAACGAGTTCGCGGCGACCCTGCGTGATCTCGGCGTCGAGGAAGACGACGTCGTGACGCTCTATATGCCGATGGTCCCGGAACTGCCGATCGCGATGCTCGCCTGCGCCCGCATCGGTGCCCCGCACTCCGTCGTGTTCGCGGGGTTCTCAGCCGACGCGCTCGCGACGCGGATGAACTCCGCGGACTCCCGGTACCTGGTCACCTGCGACGGCTACTACCGCCGCGGCGATCCCCTCGACCACCTCGCGAAGGCGAACGAGGGGCTCGAGGGCGTCGACCACGGCGTCGACGCGACGGTCGTCGTCGACCGCCTCGGTGACGACGGCTTCGGCCACGATCTGAAGGGTAACCAGCACGACTGGGACGATCTGCTGGACGATCACCAGGGCGACCGCATCGATCCGGTCGAGCGGGACGCCGAGGATATGCTGTTCCTGATGTACACGTCGGGGACGACCGGCGAGCCGAAGGGCGTCAAGCACACGACCGGCGGCTACCTCGCGTACACGACGTGGACGTCTCACGCCGTCCTCGATCTGAAGCCCGAGGACACCTACTGGTGCTCGGCGGACATCGGCTGGATCACCGGCCACTCCTACATCGTCTACGGGCCGCTGTCGCTCGGGACGACGACGGTGATGTACGAGGGCACGCCCGACTATCCCGAGCGAGACCGCCTCTGGGAGATCGTCGAGAAGTACGCCGTCGACGTGTTCTACACGGCACCGACCGCTATTCGCGCCTTTATGAAGTGGGGGTCGGCGTACCCCAAGCGCCACGACCTCTCCAGTCTCCGACTGCTGGGAACGGTGGGCGAGCCGATCAATCCCCGCGCGTGGAAGTGGTACTACAAACACATCGGCGACGAGGCGTGCCCGATCGTCGACACGTGGTGGCAGACCGAAACGGGAGGAATGATGGTGACGACGCTGCCCGGCGTCGGCACGATGAAACCCGGCTCTGCGGGACCGCCGCTGCCGGGGATCGACGCCAAGGTCGTCGACACCGCCGGCGAGGAGGTCGAGGCCGGCCGCGCGGGCTATCTCACCGTCGAGAAGCCCTGGCCGGGGATGTTGCGGACGCTGTATCAGAACGACGAGCGGTTCGTCCAAGAGTACTGGCAGGAGTACTCCGATCCCGACGCCGACGAGTGGGTGTACTTCCCCGAGGACGGCGCGAAGATCGACGACGACGGCTACATCACCATTCTGGGCCGCGTCGACGACGTGCTCAACGTCTCCGGACACCGCCTGGGGACGATGGAGATCGAATCGGCCATCGTCGGCGTCGAGGGCGTCGCCGAAGCGGCCGTCGTCGGCGGCGAGCACGAGGTGAAGGGCGAGGCGGTCTACGCGTACGTCATTCTGGAAGACGGCTACGAGGGAACCGAGGAGATGCGCGAGGCGATCATCGAAGGCGTCGAGGACGGCATCGGACCGATCGCCCGCCCCGAACAGGTGATCTTCACGCCCGAACTCCCGAAGACCCGGTCTGGAAAGATCATGCGTCGGCTGCTCGAAGAGATCGCCAACGGCGAGGAACTCGGCGACACGACGACGCTGCGGAACCCCGACATCGTGACGGAGATCCAGGGGAAAGTGCAGCGCTAAACATCCACCTTTTTGTCGCGGTGGGTTTCCTCGCTCGCTCCGGGAGAACAAAGTTCTCCCGTGCTCCCGTTCGCCTTCGGCTCACGGGAACTCCGCTCGCTGCGGGAACCCACCGCGCAAAAACCTGGAGGGAAAAATGCCGCTCGCTCGGCCTTCGGCCTCGCTCGCGGTGGAATATGCTAGAAGCTGAGTGTGTGGCGATCGTTCGGGGTCATTGATTTCACGTCCGTCGTCGATGAATTAGCCGTCCGATAGACAATGCGGATTGATCGGGTTCGGTGGTGCAAATTCCGCGATAGTTCTGTAATCGCCACACTTTCGTTCAGTGCTGTTATGATCCAACTCTGTGGTAACTTGCGTATGGATCGGCGGGAATTCTGTATTGCAGCAGGTGGGACCCTCGTCGGAACATCAGGATGCCTAGAGGCCGGTTTCGAACAAGGGCTTCGTCTGGGTGGTGTCGTATTGGCCAACCAGCGAGCAAGCGAGATTGTAGTTCACCTTCGGATACAACAGGGGGACACAACTGTCGTCGATAGTGAGTATTCACTAGAACCATCCGACAGCTCTGGATCTGGTATCACTATAGACGACGCGTGGAGCGACCGTGTGGATCAATACACGATCACAGTAGATCTTGACGATGGAATGACAGATTCTTTTATTTTCACAGGCGATCACAGTCACGGAGACTGCACGGTGGCATACATCGGGATACGGCCCTCGACTTTCCACTTCTCCACTCACGAAGCTTCCGACGGGGCATTCTGTTCTACAACCAGTGATTGATAGATACTCTATATTCAGCAGCTCGCTCCTGACAGATCCTGAGTAGATGACGAACCGATGTGATTCAGCGTTCGTCTGATAATGAGTAATAGCGAACCGAAGATATCACGTCTCCGTATTGCTGGACTCCTCAAAAATATCCTCGCTAAACAGCTGTTTGCTGGCTTTAGACGGCGATATTTCTTGTCGATCCGCCCTGACAAAGCACGCGAGTTCACGCCATTGGGAGACCAAACCAATGGTACTGGCCCCATCTCCCTTGACTGATTCCCCAAGCACCCAGTCCAAGTAGTGATCATATGCAGTTGTACTGATAGCCCGCATCCCTCTTAGCAGTGCGATGGCTCGAAGAACTTTCGACCCATTAGATAGGTATTGATTCCAGTCGGACATCACCACGAGTCGCTCTTGACCCTCACTCGCTGAAACATCGTGGTATAAAACCGCGTCTAATGCCGCGTCTCGGAAACTAACACCGAAGAGGATCGTTACGGAAAGGACGATACCTGCCCACTCGGGAGGAGTAAGCCACAGAGGAGGTGACAGGTTCTCCGGTAAGAACGGGAACAAGCTAATTATAGCTAGAAGTAGAGCGATGTTTGCTTCTCCATCGGATAGAAGCTGACCCGCATTATTATGAGCTGCCCGGACTTCGTTGGCAAGTCTTTCAGGCGATTTGTTCACATCAACTGTACCTTTCCGCACGTATGAGGCACCTCGTTGCACGAAATCTTCCCTAACTTCTCTCGTGAAATCCGCACCTGGAAACCACGAAAATACCTTTTTGAATAACTGTCGTGGCGAAGGAAGCGTACCGACTGCTTCAATTCTGCTGACAAATGTAGACACACTGGACAATAGTCCAGAGAGCAATAATATCCCAAAATCTGTGATACCCTTTGTTTGTGATTTCTGGCCCTCAGAGAGTCCAAGGACCAGTAAGAATGACAGAAGGACAGCTACGAAGACTAAAATGGTGATCGCCAGTCTCAACCCTACCAGAGAAGAAAGTCCGATCAAGACTATACCTACGAACAAAGCGGTTCCCGCTTCAATAAATAGTAGAAGCGCACCATACCCGACAAGTAGAATGAGTGCTGATTGGGGACCGAGGAAATAGGCAAAGATAGCTACAAAGCTAGCGGAAACTATGGCAAATTTCCAATTCACGATTAATAGAAATAATAGAACTATCGTGGCCGATGAAAGTAGAAGTGTATTCATATAGCCACATAATTTAACAGTTACAAGTAGTTTTCGTGGAGAATAGAGTAGCTGAGAAAGATGGTGTCATAGAACAGTTGTCATCCCATTTTTAGTTCACAAAATCCCCCGTGTAGCCGATTGATCACCTGTCTTGAGTATCCGCGAGCGAACGCAGTGAGCGAGCGGTTCACCGCCGACGAGCGGCCGCAGGCCGCGATGTCGGCGGCATTTTTCCCTCCAGGTTTTTGCGCGGTGGGTTCCCGCAGCGAGCGCAGCGAGCGAGGAAACCCACCGCGACAAAAAGGTGGGTCTTAGAGATAGGCGGCGTCCCAGCGGACGGGCTTGCGCCGGTTGCCACAAGCGTTGCACTCCAGTCGTTCCATCGTGTCGATCGCGACGTCGAAGCTCTCGTCGGCACCGCACATCCATCCGTAGCGTTTCGTCTGTTCCTCGTCGAGGTAGACCGCGAAGAACGGCGAGTCGGAGCCCCGCATCGACTCGTCGTAGGCGACGTAGACCGTCGTCTCGTCGTCAGTCTGCCGGCGGGCGAGCCCGGAGTCGGTCTCCTCCTCACCGTCGAGGAACGTGGTGAACACCCGTTCGGAGAACGCCTGTCCGCGGATTTCGACGGTCCGTTCACCGACCTCGCTGAAGCCCTGCTCGTCGTAGAAGGCGACTCCCTCTTCGTTCTCGGTGAGGACGCGCCCCTCCAGTCGGTCGACGCCCGCCGCGACGAGTTCCTGTCTGAGCCGCGCGAGGAGCTGCGATCCGATACCGCCGCCGCGGTGTTCGGGTACGACGTGGAGCCAATCGAGGTAGCCGACCGTCTCCCGCCCGTCCGATATCTCGCTCTGGGCGAACCCCACGACGGACCCGTCCTCGACCGCGAGCACGAAGACCTCCTGCTCGTCCCCGAGCGCCTTCGTCAGCCAGTCAGTGCTGTACCACTTTTCTACGGCCGCGGCGATCGTCTCCTCATCGATGGCGTGACCGTACGAGGCGCGTAGTGACTCGGTCGCGACCCGTCGGATCTCGTCGACGTCTTCGGTCGTTGCGTCACGGACGTCCATACACCCCGTTCGTCGTCCCACTACTTGACGTTCGGGGGCCACATATACAGGTTACCGATAAAGACTGATCACGAGCCGCCGGATTTGTTATCGAACCGTCACGGTTACGGCCGATCTATAAGTGGGTTCCGAATAATCCATCTCCTATGGGTGCACGCGAGAGCAGCGAGACGGAGACACTGGAGTCCGAGAGGCGGGACGGGCGGGTCAATTTCACGGTGAACATCGAAGACGGCGAGACTGTGATCGCGATGCGCGGCGACCGCGACACCGCCGTGATAGTTCGCTCGGCGTCCGGCGAACGGATCTATCTGCCGCCCGAGGATTTCCGGCGGGAGGCCGAACGGTCGACAGACAGCCCGTATCAGGGAGCACACGACGACAGTCCGTACCGCGGGACGCAGCGCGACAGTCCGTACCAGGGCATCGAGAGCGACAGCCCGTATCAGGCGGCCAGACAGAGTCTGCCGAGCGAGGGGCTCGTCCCGACGGCCGACGGCTACCGGATCCGCCACCCGGAACCGGTGACCGACGTTCGCGTTCTGCGATGAGGCGGGCGGACTCGACGCGTCCGTACCGACCTGCTCGCAGTCGACCCACTCGGACCGCACGGCGGTATCGACTGCTCACGCGATCCGTTCGTAGAACGCGACCGTCTCGTCGACCACTTCGTCCCACGTGATGGGTTCGTACTCCGGCGGTTCCTCGAGCGCGAGGCCGCGTTCGATCCCCTCGGCGATCGACGTCGAGTCCGGCGTCACCTCGACGACGCAGTCCTCCGAGAGGACCTCGTTGACGCCGCTTTTCGTCGCGACGACGCGCGTCCCCGCCGAGAGCGCCTCGGTGATCGTGATCCCGAACGGCTCGGCGAGCGACGGCGAGACGAACAGATCCGCCGACGCGTAGTAGTCACCGAGCTCCTCCTCGGGGACGTAGCCGACCCACTCGATTCGGTCGTCGACGTCGAGCAGTTCCGCGAACCGCTTCAGTTGGTCGGTGAGGTGGCCCGACCCGCCCATCACGAGCGTCACGTCGTCGCGCCGGAGCTTCTCCATCGCGTAGACGAGGTGGGCGATCCCCTTCTGATCGGTGTGGCGGCCGACGAAGAACAGCATCTCGCCGTCGATCTCGAGCTCTGATTTGTAGTCTCGACCAGTCGTTTCGCACTCGGAGAAGCCGTTGTAAATGACCTCGCAATCGCCGCCGTACTGTTCCTTGACGTCGGCCGCGGTGAGTTCGCTGACCGCGATGAGGTGGTCGGCGCGTTCGGCGAGCCGCCGTTCGGTCTCGACTTCACGCTTCGGTGGGTCGAGGTTCCGATCGGTCGACAGCGAGTGGAACGTGGTCACCCACTCGACGTCCGTGCTCGACTTCGCGCGGGACCCGGGTCCGTACCCGAACCAGTCGTGCGTGTGGATGATATCGGCCTCCTCGGCGCGCTCGGCGAACGTCGAACTCATCCGGCCGACGCGGGTGATGATGTCGCCGTCGCCCGTCGGGACGCCGACGATTCCATCCCGGTCGTCGGGTGCGTACTCCGACGGGAGCACGAGCTCGACGTCGAGGCCCCGCTCTCGCATCCCGTCGAACAGTTCCCCGACGTGGGTATCGAGCCCGCCGCTCACGTTCGGCGGGAACCCCCATCCGAGCATCAGGACTTTCGGCGACATCTTATGACGATAGTTCACCCTCTCGCACATAAGTTCTATCCGTATTTTCGTCACAGTTTCCCCCGACAGCCGCACCGAAATTCGCTTCCCGGACCCACCCGAACACCGAGATATGCACGTCGTCGTCAACGCCGCCGCGAGCGCGGACGGGAAGCTGTCGACGCGCCGGCGCGAACAGGTGACAATCAGCGGTCCCGACGACTTCGCTCGGGTTGATCGGCTCCGCGCGGCGAGCGACGCCGTCCTCGTCGGCGTCGGGACGGTGCTCGCCGACGACCCGCACCTCACGCTCGACGATCCCACCCGCGAGGGCGAGACGCGCGGCGATGCGGGAAACCCCGCCCGCGTCGTCGTCGATTCCAGCGGCCGCACGCCGCTCGACGCGCGAGTCCTCGACGACGCGGCGACGACCTACGTCGTGGTCGCCGGAGAAGCGACGGCGGATCGACGGGCGGCACTCGCCGACGCGGGGGCCGAGGTGTTCGTCGCCGGCGACGAGCGGGTTGCGCTTCCCGAAGCGCTTTCGAAGCTCGGTGAGCGAGGCGTCGGGGAGCTGATGGTCGAGGGCGGCGGGGAGATCATCTACTCGCTGTTCGAGGCGGAGCTCGTCGACGAACTCTCGCTGTACGTGGGATCGCTCGTCATCGGCGGCCGGGAGGCACCGACCCCTGCCGACGGACCGGGGTTCGTCGAGTCGTTCCCGCAGTTGTCGCTGCGAGACGTGACACGCGTCGACGACGGCGTGCTCCTCCAGTACGACGTCGTGGGACGGTCCGAGCGGTAATAATCACGGGCTAGAAGCTCGATGGGTTCTGTTAATCGTGGTTCGAATACGATTTCGCACCCCACGACGCCGGTCGATCTGACGAGTAACCGGTCACAAACGCCGCCAGAGCCGGTCGTGCGACGGCCGTTCCAACCCTCGAAATAGGTAAGAGGCTCCCGCCAATAGGTGTGTGTATGAGTACACCCGAAGCGACCGGCGCCCCCATCCACGTCGAGAGCGCAGCGCACCTCGAAGAACTCCTCGGCGAACACGACGTCGTCCTCGTCGACTACTACGCGGACTGGTGCGGTCCGTGTAAGATGCTCGAGCCGACCGTCGAGGAGATCGCGGCGGAAACCGACGCGGCCGTCCTGAAGGTAGATATCGACGAACACCAGGACATCGCCCGCGACGCCGGCGTCCGCTCGGTCCCGACCTTGGAGTTCTACAAGGGCGGCGAGGCCGCCGAACGCGTCGTCGGCGTCCAGGACAAGAGCGACCTCCTCGGAATCATCGAACAGCTCTCGAACTGAGTTTTCGACTCGCCCGCGACAGCTGTAAGAGGCGTTCAGTCGCGACTGAGGTCCCGAACTACGTGTTCCGTTCGTTCGGAAGCTGCGCGACCTCGATGTCGTGTCCGGTCGACGTACGGTGTTCGTCGAGTCGTTTCTCGGCTTCGGAGGCGCGTTGGGAGACGGACTCCGTCGGGCAGTCGTGACAGACGACGTGATAGAGGTACTCTCCGTCCGCGTCCGAGTCTGCATCGAAGACCTGCGACATACTAAGACGGTCCATCTTCTACCGGTATAGTTAATCGTGAATTAGCACTCCCACGCGGGACGTAAGCACTCGTTAATCCTGTGTTGCTCCACGTTCTGACCGGGATATTCGACGGTCGTTGCTTCCCGCCGGTCGGCGTGCACGCTGGGGGGCCGCGTCGGGGAGGGCTTTTTACCGCGGAGGAAGAAAGAGACGGTATGATCTCACTTGACGAAGCCGTGACAGCGCGACTCGAATCCCACGGCGAGCGGTTCGAGGTGCTCGTCGACCCCGACGCCGCTCTCGCAATCAAGCGAGACGAGTTCGAGGGGGAGCTCGAAGATGTGATCGCCGCCGAGGACGTCTTCGAGGACGCCTCCCGCGGTGACCGCCCCGCCGAGGAGGACTTGGAAACGGTATTCGGAACGACCGATCCCCTCGAAATCATCCCCGAGGTCGTCCGCCGGGGAGAGATCCAGATCACGGCCGAACAGCGCCGGGAGATGCAGGAGCAGAAGCGCAAGAACCTGATCAATCGGATCGCTCGAAACGCGGTGAATCCACAGATGGACAACGCGCCGCACCCCCCGGAGCGGATCGAGCGCGCGCTCGAAGAGGCGGGTTTCCGCGTCGATCCGATGGAGCCCGTCGAGTCACAGGTCGATGACGCCCTCGACGCGCTGCGTCCGGTCATCCCGATCCGGTTCGACGAGGTGACCGTCGCGGTCCAGATCCCCGCGGACCACGCCGGCAAGACGCAGGCGCAGGTCCGCGAGTACGGCGACCTCGAACGCGAGGAGTGGCAACCCGACGGCTCGTGGGTCGGAGTCGTGACGTTCCCGGCCGGAATGCAGAACGACTTCTACGACATGGTGAACGAATACACCTCCGGCGAGGCCGAGACGCGGATCCTCAAGGACAAAGACGAACTCAGTACGCGTTAGACGCCGGCCGGACGCGGCAGCGGGACCGAACTATCCCTTCTTGAAACCGACCAGGAAGCCGCCGGTGAACCCCGCCGAGATCGACAGCGTCGAGAGGATCGTCGAGATCCAGTCCGGCGGTGTCCCGTCAGCAGCCCCCTGCGTGGTCTTGACGAGGCCCGCCGAGAGTCGCTCCCAGTCCACGGTGAGGATGCCGCGGGATTCGAGGAATTTGAAGAGCGCCAGTTCCAGGCCGACGATGACCGCGATGATTTTGGCGACTTTCTTCGCCGCGAAGCCGATGATCCCGCCGATCACTGCGCCGCTTCCGAATTCGAGGCCGAGTTGCGTCGGATCCAGCGACAGTTGTAACGGGTCGAACATACCCGAACTCTTCCCCCGTGGTATAAGTCGTTTGTGGAGGCTGAACCACGACCGTCGGTGTGCGTGTCGTTCAGTGCGGAGTCGACTCAGTCGTCAGTGGGGGATGCTCCGGAAAGCGAACCGCTAGCGCCCACGGAGACGATCGATTCGTTCGCGGCCACCCACCGGAGGAGCAGGAACGAGAAGACGTACTTCGCGAGGATATCGAGAGCGGAGTAGCCCCACGAGGTGAGACCGACCGACTGCACGAGCGCCAGCCCTTCGATGCCCAGAGCCCAGATGATCGGATAGCCGAGCCACAGTACGACCGTCAGGAGTCTGAGAGTCGCGAAGATATCGTCTGTTCCGGCCTCGGCCGCCGCCTTCGGCCACGTCGTCAACAGGGCGTACAGGACGACGGCGAAGAACGCACAGCTGATTCCGTAGAACAGCCAGCGGAACAGGAGCGAAGAGGTCGTCAGGGCGGCCGCGAGACCCGTCACGCACATCCCGATGTCGGCCGTGATGACCGTGAACAGACTCCCAGTATCGACGTCGGCGAGCAACCCGAGCGCGAGGAGGATCATCGGCGTCGAGAGCGCCCACGTGAGATACCGTCCCCACTGGCTCATCACCTCTTCACCCGCGAGGGCGTGCCCGGCGGGCATCTCGATGAACCCGACCGTGAGTCCGGACAAGAGCCCGAGATAGCTCGAAATCGACACGAGCGGGATCATAAGCGTCGCCCCCCAGATCAGACGGGCGCGCTGGGACGTGACGTTCCGACCCATGTACACGAAGAGGACGATCGAGAGGCCGGCCAGTGCGATGTTCACCCACAGCGACGAACTGAGGAGCGCGTCCCCCTGGATCTGCGAGAACGCATCGCTCTGTGTCGCTTGCAGCAGGATATTGACCACGCCTACCGCGCCTGATGGTAGCATACAACTATCAATATGTCCCAATATGATAAAAATCTTTTAGCAGATCCAGATCTCAGTTCCTCCAAAATAATAGATCGTTTCGCGATCGCGTCTTGCGATTACCGGAATTTCGACTTCCCAAGGCGCAACATACAACCCATATGACGCGAAAGGACACCCAACTAACGTATGGACGAACGCGACATCCGCCTGCTGAAGGCCATCTCGGACCTCGGAACCGGTAGCCCCGAACGCCTGCACGAAGAGACCGACATCCCCGTGTCGACGATCCATTACCGGCTGAACAACCTTCGAGAGGCCGGTATCATCGAGAACGACCTGTACGACATCGACTTAGAGGGGGTCGGACTCGGCGTGACGGTGTTCGTCGAATTGCTCACCGATTACCACGGCTCCCACCACGACTTCGAAGAGAAGATCCTCGCCGTCGAGGGCGTCTCACAGGCGTATTTCACGATGGGTGAGACCGACTTCGTCGTCGTCGCCCACCTCCCGGACCAGGAGATGGTCGAACGGCTCATCACCGACCTCGAGACGATCGAGGAGGTCCGCCGGACGAACTCGACCTTCGTCGTTTCGACGCTCAGACGCAGCACGCGGCCGTTACAGAACTACGACTTGGAGACGCTCTTAGAAGAATTGAGCGACGAGTGAACCACCACCCCGCCTTCCGTTCGGGGACGATGGCCTCGCTTATCTCTTAAACGCTCGCGCAGGTTGCGACTGTAGACGTGCGAACTGTGAGTCCAGAGATTGTTACGTGAAACTCCGTTTGACGCCGCATCAGAAGCGGGAGCCTGTGAGTCACGGTGCAGGATTCCACGGGAGGCGAACATCTATGACACTCTGGGGGCAGAGTCACTCACAGCAATAATGGCCGACCCTCTCTTCGAACGTGTCTTCGAAGCAACCGCAGCAAGAGTCGCAGTCCACGAACCGAACACTGCCCGTTTTGCTGCGGTCAATCCGGCATACGCTGACGCACTTGGGGACGATCCGCAGGCGCTCGAGGGACAGTCGCTCCTCGATATCGCCGCACAGGACGGAACGGCACTGACGGGGGCGATCGAACGTGCTCTCAGCGGTGACTCCGAACAGGTGGAAACGCTCCTGAAAGGTAGTTCTGGGGTCGCACGGGAGATAACGATGGAACTCGATACGATTACCGAAGGTGAGCAGGTCCGGTTGGTCTCTTCGATCAGTTCGATCGGAGACCCCACGGACGAAGCCGCACCGACCCCCTCCGAGCGACGACTCGAAGTCGCGCTCGCCGGAACGGATACCGGCGTTTGGGAGTGGGATATGGCAAGCGATACCGTGATCTGGACCGAGAGTATGGAACGGCTGTTCGGACTCGAACCCGGAACGTTCGGGGGGACGTTCGAAGACTTCGTCAAATGGGTCCACCCCGAAGACCTCTCGGCGGTCCAGACGGCTATCGAAAACGCAATCGAGAGCGGCGAGATGTTCCAGACGGAGTATCGGATCGAGCGGACGGACGGCGAAAAGCGGTGGGTTCACGCGCGCGGTGAATTGCAGGAGACGGTCGACGGAGCCGGACGGATTGTCGGCATCGTGACCGACATTACCGACCGGAAGCGGACCGAACGGGCGCTTCGCCAGCAGGAGAAACAGTACCGACAGCTCGTCGAACGACTTCCGGACGCACACTACACGATCGATAGTGACTGGCGGATCACCTTCTGCAACGAGGCACTGGCGAACCGTCTCGAACGAACAGTCGAGGAGATCCAGGGCACCCACATCAGGGATCTGCTTCCGGAGGTGGAGGACACCGTCGTCGAACGGACGTTCCAACGGGTGATGGAGACGGGTGTCCCGGAGACCTTCGAGTACCAGCACGAGTCCGGTAGATGGGTCAGAGTACAGGTATACCCGTACGCTGACGGTGTCGCTGCCGTCTCGACGGACGTCTCCGATCAGCGGGAGGAGTTACTGAGCATCCTCGATGCCACGCCGATCGTCGTCTACCGGTTCGACAGAGACGGTGTGTTCCAGGACGTCCGCGGGGAGATGCTGTCGAGACTCGGGCTCGAACCCGACGACCTGATCGGCGATACGATCTTCGAAGCCTACGCCGGGAACGATCACGTAATCGCGGCTGCCAAACGCGCACTTTCGGGCGAGTCGTTCCGATACACCGCCACGCTCGACGACATCACGTTCGAGACACACTACAAGCCGGTTCGGACGGACGGCGAGGTAACGAGCGTGATCGGCGTTTCGATGGACGTGACGGAGCTCCAACGCCAGCGCGAGCGGATGGAGTTTTTCAACTCGATTCTGCGGCACGACGTCCTGAACGGGATGACGGTCATCAAGATGCGCGCGGAGCTGCTCGCCGATGAACTCGACGGCGACCACGCGCAGTACGCACAGACGATCGTCGACTGGTGTAACACGACGACGGAGGTCACGAAGCGAGTCCGGCGGGTCGTCGAGACGCTCGCCACGCCCGACGAGGAACACCGGTTAGAACCGATCGACGTGTCGGCGATCCTCCGTCGGAAAGTCCACGAACTGGGGAACGCGTACCCCGAGGTGACGTTCGAGACAGCGGTCCCGGACCAGGTTCGCGTTCGGGCGGACGAGTTGCTGTCGGACGTCCTCGGCAACGTCCTCACGAACAGTCTCGAACACAACGACACCGACGGGCTTCGGATCGAGACCGCCGTCGAGACCGCGGCGGACACCGTCCAGATACGCATCGCCGACGACGGGGTCGGGATCGAGGACGACCGAAAGAGATCGGTCTTTCGGCGCGGGGAGACGTCTCACGCGAAGGAGACCGGCTCCGGATTCGGGCTCTTTTTCGTCGACGTGATGATCGAGAAGTACGGCGGCGAGGTTCGGATCGAAGACAGCGGCGCTGGCGGCGCCTGTTTCGTCGTCGAACTGTCGCTGGCGGGTGAACACTGATGACGGCAACGCTAATCCGTCGCCCGTGCGAATCGGGGAGAGAATGACGGATCACGACAAGCCGGTCATCCTCGTCGCTGAGGACGAACGGTCCGTTGCCGAGGGATACGAACTCTGGCTCGGGGGCCAGTACGAGGTCCGCCTCGCCTACGACGGACGGGAGGCCCTGGAGACGATCGATGACTCGGTCGACGTCGTGTTGCTCGACCGGATGATGCCCAAACTGTCCGGAGAGCAAGTACTGGGGGTGATTCGGGAGCGGGGAATCGACTGTCCGGTCGTGATGGTGACAGCCGTCGAACCGGACTTCGACGTGATCGAGATGGGGTTCGACGCATACATTACCAAACCGCCGGAGCGTCAGGAGTTACTCGACACCATCGAGCAGTTGCTCGACCGGACGACGGCCAGCGACACCCTGCAGGAGTATCACTCGCTGATGGCGCGGAAAGGCGCACTTCAGACGCAGAAGACCGAGGAAGAACTGGCGGGGAGCAACGCGTATCAGAATCTGCTCGAACGGATCGAGACGAAACGCGCCGCCGCCGACGAGAACCTCGGAGATATGGGCTCGGACATCGGGTTTGTGAGTGCGATCCGCGATCTCGAGGACGACGACTTTGGGGATACCGGACTGGACGCCGCCGACGACTTCGACGACATCGAACTGGACGACGAGTCGGCGTTCGACGAAGCGGAGGATGACGAATGAATGACACGTACGACGTGAGCGGTCCCCTACCGGGCGGCGTGCTGGACGAACTACCGCCGGGAACGAACGTGGCCGTCATCGGGCCGACGATGAGCGGGAAGCGCGACGTCGCGCTGCAGTTGCTCGCGACCGGGTACGAAACCGACGAGGGGATTCTCTGTATCACGACGGACAGCGCAGTGACGATCTGTAACGAACTCGAACGGCACGTCGATGCGCTGGACCGTGGCCGTGTCGGCATCATTGACACGTCCGGCAACGACGGGCAGGAACTGTTGAACGCGATGACGGAGAACGTCTCCTCGCCGAGCGATCTAACGGGTATCAGCATCGGCGCGGCGAAACTGTCCCAACAGTTCAAAAGCCGAGGGGTTACGGACCTCCGCTACGGGCTGATCTCGATCTCGACGTTGTTGCAGTATATGAGCAGCAAGAAGGTCTTCAAGTTCCTTCACGTCTACACCAAACGCATCAGTTCGACGGGAGCGCTCGGCATCTACACACTGAACACCGACAGCCACGATCCACAGGTCGTCAACACGATGATCGGCCTGTTCGACGGTATCGTGGAGTTGCGGGAGAGCGAGACCGGGGAGTCCGAGTTCCGCGTCCGCGGGTTTGGACGGAAACCGACCTCGTGGGAGCGTTTCTAACTCGGCCGCTAACAGCCTGACTCCGTCTCAGTTCTCGAAGAAACGGGCCGGACGTGATTTGAACGCGCGGTCGGACGTGCTCGCTATGCTGTGCGCGACCTCCCTGCGATTCAAATCCAGCCGAGTTCGAGACTCACCGCTCGCGACGAGAAGACGGGCCGGACGCGATTTGAACGCGCGACCGTCTGATTAAGAGTCAGACGCTCTGCCGGACTGAGCTACCGGCCCACTGCATCCGATCGTTTCGGTGGCGCGATTAAAGATGTTTCCTTTCGCTGGGGCGGGAGTCACCGACTCCCACGAACGAAGCGACACCGGCCAACGGTGCGAACGCCCACCGCGGACGGGAACGCCCGCCATCCAAACGAGTGCTGTTAAGTGTCGTCCGATGCGAGGTAGGGCAAGAATGAGCGCTGGGGTCACAATCTCTTCGATGTCCACCTACGCTATCCTCGGGTGCGGGAGCGTCGGCTACGCGGTGGCCGAAGACCTCGTCGAGGAGGGGAAAGACGTCCTCATCCTCGACAAAGACGAGAGCCGCGTCGAATCCCTTCGCGATCAGGATCTAAACGCCCAGCAGACGGACATATCCGACACCGACGTCGCCGACGCCGTCGCGGATCGGGACGTCGTGCTGATCCTCGCTTCGGACGTCGAGGCCAACAAGGCGGCCGTCTCCGCGATCCGCGGTCGGGGCGGCGATCAATTCATCGTGGTCCGAGCGTCCGACCCCGTCTCGGAGGACGAACTCGCCGAGTTGGGCGCCGACGTCGTCATCAACCCCTCGGAGGTCATCGCGGACTCCGCGTTGCGCTCGCTGGAGTCCGGCGAACTGGAGTACAAGGCGCGACAGCT
Organism: Halobellus rarus; assembly: GCF_024494595.1. Taxonomy (GTDB): domain Archaea; phylum Halobacteriota; class Halobacteria; order Halobacteriales; family Haloferacaceae; genus Haloquadratum; species Haloquadratum rarum. The sequence continues at coordinate 104,583 of NZ_JANHDI010000002.1, forward strand.
CGCGGAGGTGCTCGAAGGGGCATCCGAGGGACTGGCCGTTCTCACCCACGACAACCCCGACCCGGACTCGATCGCCTCGGCGGTCGCGCTCCAGGCGATCGCCAGGGAACACGGCGTCGACGCCGTGATCAACTACGACGGCGAGATCGGCCACCAGGAGAACCGCGCGTTCGTCAACCTCCTGGGGATCGAACTCGTTCCGCTTTCCGAGGGGAAACCGCTCTCGGAGTACGGCGCGGTCGCGCTGGTGGACCACATGAAATCCGGCGACCCCGACATCGACGTCGAGGTCGACATCTTCATCGACCACTACGAGCCGGAGGAGGGGATCGAGGCGGCGTTCACCGACGTCCGTCCGAACGTCTCCTCGACGTCGACGATCCTCACGAAGTACCTTCAGGAGTTCGACCTCTCGCCGAGCGAGGCGGTCGCGACGGCGCTTCTGTACGGGATCCGTTCGGAGACGCTGGACTTCAAGCGTGAGACCACGCCCGCGGACCTCACCGCGGCGGCGTATCTCTACCCGTTCGCCGACCACGACACCCTCGAACAGGTGGAGTCGCCGTCGATGTCGCCGGAGACGCTCGACGTGCTCGCGGAGGCCATCCAGAACAGGGAGGTCCAGGGCAGCCATCTCGTCTCGAACGCGGGCTTCATCCGCGACCGCGACGCGCTGGGACAGGCCGCCCAGCACCTCCTCAAACTGGAGGGCATCACGACGACGGCCGTCTTCGGAATCGCCGACGACCGGATCTTCCTCTCGGCGCGCTCGAAGGACATCCGGATGAACATCGGGAAGATCCTCCAGGACGCCTTCTCCGGGATCGGCGAGACCGGTGGCCACTCCACGCAGGGCGACGTCGAGATCCCGCTCGGGATCTTCACCGGGATCGAGACGAGCGACGACAACCGCGATACCCTCCTGCAACTCACGGAAGAGGCTGTCCGAAAGAAGCTCTTCCAAGCGATGGGCGTCGACAGCTCCGAGAGCGGCAACGGCAGCTAGCGGAGCAGTCGATCGCCGGGTGTTCCCGTACTCGGACTCCCTCCCGTCGGTCACCCGACTGGACTCGGGCACTACCGGCGGGCCGCGCACCGAGCAACCCCCGAGGATATGTGTGCACCGATCGTAACCCGCCTATGCACCCCTCACACGTACTCGTCCCGCTCGACGGCTCGCCGCTCGCGGGCGACGCGCTCGCGCACGCCCTCGACGTGTTCGACTGTCCGGTGACCGTCCTGAACGTGGTGACGCCAGCCGACGCGGGAATGATCGAAGGCGGAGTCCTCGAACCGGACGAAGATCGACGCGAGAGCGCTCACGAGCGGGCCGAACGCGTCGTCGACCTGGCGCGCGATGAGGCCCAGGCGGTCGACCGACCCGTCGAGACGGCGGTCGAGACCGGCGATCCCGCCGAGACCATCCTCGCGTACCTCGACGAACACGACGTCGATCACGTCGTGATGGGCGGACACGGGGGCGAGCGAAGCGGTGTCGTCAGCCGGTTACTCGGGACGGTGGCGACGAGCGTCGTCAGCGAGGCACCCGTGACGGTGACCGTCGTCCGCTGAGTGCGGTCACCCCCCGAGCACCGCGGCCAGCAACCGGTAGAGGCCGAACCCGATCGTGATCGAGGCGACGAGCGTGACGAGCCAGAAGGCGATCGTCACGCCGATTTTCCGACGAGAGACGCCGGCGGAGCCGCCGGCCAGACCGCCGCCGATGACGCCCGAGATGATGATGTTGTTGAACGAGATGGGGATGCCAAGCGCGATGGCCAGTTGGGCAATGATGAACCCGGGGACCAGCGCGGCGATCGAGCGTCTGACCCCCAGTTGCGCGTACTCTCGGGAGGTAGCCTGGAGCAGTCTGGGTGCGCCCATCCACGCACCACCGAGGATCCCGACCGCCCCGAGCGCGAGCAGGACGAATCCCGGGAGACCCAGTTCGGCACCGTAGAGGTTTTCGAGGGGACCGGTGGCCAGCCCGACCTGACTGCCGCCGCTGGAGAAGGCGACGACGCTCCCGAGTAGGACCAAGAACGTCCGGATCCCCTTGTCGACCGACTCCTGGGTGCGCCGGCGAATGAACCGGAAACTCACTGTGGCGGCGATGAACGTCACCACGATCACCGCGGGGTCGATCCCGGCGACAGGCGGGATCGGGATCTGTCTCGCGATGAATCCGGCGAGAGAGCTCTGTGCGACATCGGGCGGTGAGGGGACGATCGCCAGCTGGACGTTGGCGATGATCCCGCCGACGACGGCGGCCAACAGCGGGACGCCGACGGTCTCGGGGATGTCGTCGCGCCGGAGGATCGTCGCGGTGAGGTACGCGAGGCCGCCCGACACGGGCGGGACGAGCGCCCAGAAGGTGACGATACGGCGGTAGGTGTCGATCGCGGGATCGCCGCCGAGCGAGAGGCCGACCCCCACCATCGCCCCGGTGGTCGCGAACGCCGCGGGGACGGGATAGCCGCTGTAGACGCCGAAGGCCATAAATCCGGCAGCAGTCAGTAGGCCAGCCGTGGCCGCCAGCGACGTGATCTGGACGCCCTCGATGAGCCCCGCCCCGACCGTCTCGGAGATGGCTCCGCCCTGGGTCAGCGCGCCGAGCGCGGCGAGAATGCCGATGAGGAAGGCCGCCCGCATCGTCGAGATCGCGTTCGCACCGATCGCGGGGGCGAACGGCGGCGAGTTGCTGTTAGCGCCGAGCGCCCACGCCGTGACGAGACTCGTGAGCGTCGCGAGTACGACGAGGGCCCAGAAGAGGAGTCCCGCCACTCTCAGATTCCCCCGCAGATCCGCGTGGCAGACATATCCAACAGTTGTGTCAGCAACCGAATAAACGTTCGCGTACGCCGAGCGGTCGTCTTCGCGGTTCCGAACGCAGAATGGATATTTCGGGACCGAACGACAGAATGAATACGCTGCCCTCGAACGCCACAACTACGTCGAACAGTGGCCAGCAGCCTCCTCCCCGTCGTCGCGCTGATCCTCGTCTCCGGAATCGGCGTCCAGTTACTCGCTCGGCGGATCAAGATCCCGAGCGTCGTCTTCTACCTCGCGCTGGGGCTCCTCCTGGGTCCGGAGGCGCTCGGTCTCGTCACGATCGACACCTTCGGTGACGGACTGGAGACAATCGTCGGCCTCAGCGTCGCGATCATCGTCTTCGACGGCGCGTTCGCGCTGCAGTTCGACCGGATTCGAGAGGCGTCGACGACGTCGTTGCGACTGGTCACGGTCGGCGCACTCGTGACGTTCCTCGGGACGGCCGGGGCGGTCCGCGTGCTCGAGGGCGCCACCTGGGAGATCTCACTCGTCGTCGGCGCGCTCCTCGTCGCGACCGGGCCGACGGTCATCACGCCGATTCTGGAGGTCGTCCGCGTCAGAGAACACGTCGCCGCGGCCCTGGAGACGGAGGGAATCATCAACGACGTGACCGCGGCGATCGCCGCGGTCGTCATCTTCGAGACGATGCTGCTCGACGACATCGGCATCTCGGGGACCATCGTCGCGTTTCTGGAACGAGCGGGCGTCGGGGTCGCGGCGGGGCTCCTCGCGACCGGGCTCATCTACTTCCTCCTCACGCACGAACTCACGCCCGAAGGCGGGCCGCAGACCGCCCGGTTTCTGGTCTTCAGTGCGGCGATCGGCTCGTTCGCGCTCGCGGAGACCGTCGCCGCCGAGGCGGGCATCGCCGCCGCGGCGACCGCCGGCATCGCGCTCGGGAACCTGGATATACCCCACCGCGAGACCATCGAGGAGTTCGCCCGCGACGCGACGCTGATCGTACTGGCGTTCGTCTTCGTCTCGCTGGCAGCCCTGATCGACGTCGGCGCGATCCTGCGGCTCGGTATCGGCGGGATTCTCCTGGTCGCCGTGGTGATGCTCGTCCTGCGGCCGCTGGTGGCCGGGATCGCGACGTTCGGCGTCAGGCAGTTCAACGCCTCCGAACGCCTGTTTCTGGCCGCGATGGGGCCTCGGGGTATCATCCCCGCAAGCGTGGCGACGCTCTTCGCGATCGAACTGGCGACGGCGGGCAACCAGGCGGCGAGCCAGGTCCTCCTCGGGACCGTCTTCGTCGTCATCGCGACCACGGACGCGATCGAAGCGGGATTGGCACGGCAGATCGGCGACACCCTAGGAGTGACACCAATGCGCACGATAATCGTCGGTGGGGGCCGGGTCGGCCTGGCGCTCGCCACCAGACTGGAACGGAGAGGAGAGTTCGTCGTCCTGATCGAGGAGGACGAGAAACAGAAGCAATCGGCGCGAGAGGCCGGAATCACGGTCTACGAGGGCGACGGAACGGAGAACGACACGCTCCGTGGAGCGGGCATCGACGACGCGAAGATCGTCGTCGCGGCGACGGAGGACGACAACGTCAACCTCCTGGTCTGCCAGACTGCGCGCACGAAGTTCGGCGTCGAGGACGTGTACGCTCGGGTCAACGAACCGCAGAATATGGCCGCCTTCGAGGCGCTCTCGGTCACCGCCATCGACGGCCCGATGTCGACCGCCTTCGCGATCGACAACGAGATCGAGCGGCCGGAACTGGCCAACTGGATGTACGACGCCAGCGACGGCCACGACATCCAGGAGATCGAGATGACCGCCGAGGAGCTGGTCGGAGAGTCGATCAGAGACCTCAACGATCGGATCCCCGGCGGGTGCCTCATCGCCGAGATCGGCCAGAACGAGGACGCCCACGTTCCCGACCCCGACGAGGTCCTCGAATATGGCGATCACCTCACGTTCCTCGGTGACGCCGCCGCCGTCGAAGAGGCCGTCAAGCGGTTTCATCCTCGCGACTGACGACGAATCGAAGCCGAACCCGGACCTTCGGGGGTCGCACTCGCCAGCGTTAGTCACGGTCCGACTGCTCTGGCAGCGAAACGACGGCACGAAACGCCGTTGATTCCCCCGCGGAACCCTGCGTCTGCGGTGGGCTGTCAGAACAGCCCCTGACTGTCGGTTGGTGGATCGAGACGGCCGTTCACAGGTCGTTGTGTGGGAGTACGACGAGACCGCTGACGTTCTCCCGCCGAAAAGGCAGGACTCCACCTCGGCCTTCGACTCCGTTCGCCCTCGTGGTGCGCGGGACAGGAACGATATTCGTCCTCGCTTTCGCTCGGACAGAATATGCGCGGGACAGGATTCGAACCTGCGGACCCCTATGGGACAGCGTCCTAAGCGCTGCGCTCCGCCTTCGGCGGAATATCTCTTGGTATTTAAGCGCGCGCCGGATTTCGCTTCGGTATCGTACATTAAGGAGTGCCTCTTTATAAATACGTCTGCGGGACAGCTACACAGACTGCCGCCATTTGACGGGGAGGTACAGACGTAAAACCGTGCTTCTACACAGGCACCTGTCTGGTCGAAAAGCATTCCGAGACGTGCGAGCACACTGGTTGGAACACCGCCTACGGGTGTCCGGCTTCAGTGTCTCCCCACGCGCTTCGCCGTGGATATGTGACCGCGGCTCGGAACGCTGGTCAGCCTAAAGACGTGACGGGAGAGCGGGCGAATATGAGCGGCAGGGGGTTGGATAAACACTCTGACAAAGGGTCGGCAGCGGAGAAAGCAGGGCAAACGAGAGGTTATCTGAGAGATACTTAGAATCTGTTTTGTATTTTTTATTGTATAATTGGCACCACGAGACTCTTCGACCGTATTGTTTTCACAGATTTTTCTCTGAGGACCATATATTTGAACGGGTATAGTTATTGATTTTGTATCGTCCTATTATGTTGAGTGTCAGAGTAAGAACCGGACTAAAGTTCTCGAAGCGCAGTGACCGCAGAGTTGAAACGCAGGGGGAGAAAATAAGGTTATGATGAAGTGTGAACGGTGTGACTCGGACACACGCGTTGAACGCTACGACGTTGACGGATTCACCGGCTATCTCTGTGATGAGTGCCGGGACAAATGGGACAAAATCCAAGCCAGTGAATAACCCCCGGCTCTCAACAGCGTTCTATCACCAGCTATTAACAACTGAAATTCTCTTCTCGGAATTGTGCCGGTATGGCTATTTGTGACAGGTTGTTCGTCTTCCTTTCCTGAACTACGTCCCGAATACCTCTAACGAATCTTTTTCTAATGGTGCCTTGGAGAAGAGCGACACGATGTCCCCGGTTTGGATGACGGTTTCACCTTTTGGGGTGAGTACATCGCCGTCTCGTTCGACACCCACGACGAGCATTTCGTCGGCCAGTAGGCCTTCATCAACTGCCTGCTCGATTGTCCTCTCTGCAATCTCCGCACCCTCCGAGACGGTGAATTCGACGACCTCTGCGTCGCCGGCGAGGCTCATAAAGTCCGTCAATGACGGCCCTTTCGGCAAGTCTTCAGGGCCGAACGGACTGTACGGTGTGTGGTAATCTCCTTCGACAACACTCTCGTCATTGATTTCTAACCCCAGATCAGAGAGTTCACCCGCCACCTGATTGATATCACTAGTGTCCGCTCCAACAACGGTAATCGCCAAGTTCTCAGAGCCGGCCATCAACTCTCGGACGGAGATTACTCCGGAGATGTCCAATGCTGACTGAGCGAGGCGGGGACGGTCCGGAATAGATGCTGTACACCGAAATTGGTAGGTGACGTATCCGTTTATCGATTTATAATCAACATCAGCCAGATATCCTTGCAGAATACCACACTCTTCGAGCTGTTTGATCCGATTACGGATCGTCGCTGGCGTCACTTCTACATCCTCGGCGATATCCGATGTTGCCGTGTTTCGTGCATCTACTGCCAAGTAATAGAGAATGCGTTTATCGATCTCATCGATACGATGGGCCATACCGGCCATTAGATCAGGATAAATAAAGGGTCTTCTCTATTTGTGATCGTGACGAGTTCCAGTTCCTCGGACGGTTGCCTACATCCCACAACACTCCCTCGAAGATCCTCTACAACACTCGTCTGAACCGCTTTTGGCGTCAATCGACCCCAGATTCCGCTAATCAGGGGCACGACTAGTGGTTTAGTGAAATTGAGAAGTTGTCTGAGAGTGGTACACACCTACTTAGATACTTCTACGCCAGACACAGGATTGTTTGGATTGACACGCCGTGGTCGTTAGGGCTAGGAGGGTCCACCTAATACAGCACTCTTCACAATAAAGTGACTATATTTCGGTTGGGGAAAATTTGAGCAGGATATATTGCTCTATACCGAAATTCTATCCCAATCTTTATATAATAGAGTAAGTATGGATCGAGTGGCGAATCCCGTGACAAAAAGCATCGCGTCGGAAAGGCTGGTTCGTCGGCTACCGGAGCCACGTCGACAGACCGGAAACAACAGTGATCCACAGAGTATGACTCGATCTGATATTGATCCCCCCGAAGGTATCCCTCAGGGGGTTATTACCGCACTCAAAGACAGCAGCGATAATCAACTGAGGGAGATCATCCACTACGCGCAACAACTCCTCGAAGACCACCCGTCTCTTACGGACGCTATCGAATCACGCCTCGGAGAGGACCTCGTTCGGATAGAGGACTACGGTGAGTACACGATTGTCATCGTCGAACGTCCGGACGAAACGGGCGAAGCGCGCGGGCCGTTCGCCTACCGGGTCAAATGGGAATCCACTGTCGACGGGGAGGAGGGGCAATATCGGTGGCACTACCTCGGGAAAGTTCACGGCGATACGGGAGGTGGCTGAGATGACTGAGTTGTTTTTCGAACGGGCTGTCGTGCCGGTTGCAAACCGTGAAGATGCCGCCGCGACCGCGACCGCACTCGTCGAGAACATCGACGATTCGGATAGTACCGTGATTGCCGTCCACGTTATCGAAAAGGCTGATGGAGGAATGGATAAGGCCTCCGTTGAGCAGCGTAAGCTGTTTGCGCAGGACGTATTCGAGGTACTGACTGAGGGCCTCGCTGACACCGATATTACCCTCGAAACGGAGATCCGTTACGGCACTGATGTTGCATCGACACTCATCGATGCGGCTCAGGAACTCAACGCCAGCGCTATCGTGTTTACTCCTCGTGGTGGGAGTCGCTGGCGCAAACTGTTGACCGGAGATGTTTCTCACAACCTCATCGAGAACAGCGATATTCCGATTGTGGTCATCTCCGACGAAGGGGTGAGCGAAGCGTGAGTGCGATTAGACATCGAATGTCCGGACAGGCAGCGAGCTAATAATTCAATTTCATATGTACATCATCATCGTTGGAGCAGGCGATATCGGAACGCCACTGATCGAGATTTCGACCCGTGCTGGGAACGAAATCGTAGTTATCGAGCGGGACACACAGCGGGCCGACGCAGTCGCCAGCGAATACGACTGTCTCGTGCTGAATGCGGATGCCACGACCAAGGAAACGCTAGGCGAGGCCGGCGCAGAACGGGCCGACGCGATCATCTCGACGACTGATCAGGACGCCACCAATGTGATGGTCTGTCTGCTCGCACAGGAGTTCGAGATTCCGGTGATCACGTCGGTCGTGCACAGCGCAGAGCATATGAATCTCTTCCGGCAGATCGGAGTGAATACGATCGAAAATCCGCAGCAGCTCATCGCGGGACATCTCTATCGAGCGGTCGCCAGACCGGCGATCGTCGATTATATGCGAATTGGCGAGGAGGCGGAAGTCTTCGAAATCACGGTTACGGAAGATGCACCCATCGCTGGCAAGACACTCACGGAAGCGGGCGAGGAGGGCATCCTCTCGGACGACGTCTTGATCGTTGCTATCGGACGTGACAGCGAAGACAAGCCACTGACACCCCGGGGAAACACCCGAATCAAGGCTGACGACCTACTGACCGTCTATTCGGCGTCCGGAGCGGACCCGGAACTCACGGACATCTTTGGCCATTACGAAGACCAGACTGTGTGATCATCAGGAACAAACATAATTAGTATGTCCACTACACTTGTCGGCCGTTCTGATGCGCTAACCGCCGCAAAAGCAGTTGTCAGGGACATCGGTGCACTAAAAATCCTCATCAGCGGACTGATGTTGGTACCACTGCTTATCTCCTTAATCTATCAGGAGTGGTACAGCGCGATTGCCTTCCTGAGTGCGGCAGTAGTCACGGCGCTCGTTGGCGGAGCTTCGTACAAGCGGTGTGAAGATGCCCCTGAACCAAAACGCCACCACGCGATGATCGTCGCCGCACTCACTCTACTACCGTTGGAAACGAGGCATCGAGACAATAGACGACGAGAATGGGTCTACAAGCTGAATGTGTGGATTTGAGATAGTAAACAACTGGCTATGATGAGGGTAAACAGGAGCGCTGTCGGGCACGACGTTGGTCGGATCGTACAAGCGATAGCGTTGATGTCTGTGGCATCTATCATCGTGGCAGCCCTCAACGGAGAGTTCTACGCAATACCTGCCTTCGGTGTCACAGCGGTTATCATCGGCGGAGTCGGGACCGGACTCGTCCGTCGGTATCAGGACGCCGATCCGCCCGAAAAACGCGATGCGATGGTCACTGCGGCCACCGCGTGGGCTGTCATCGGCGTCCTCGGTGGACTCCCGTTCTTGTTCATCGCCTGGACAATACAAATTGATCCTTTCCCGGTCTGGACAAATACGCCACCGATGGATTCGACGACAGTTATCTTCCTCCATCCATTGGACTCGGTCTTCGAGAGTATGAGCGGTTTCACCGGGACGGGGCTGACGATGGCTGCTGTCGAGGAAAAGTTGCCACGGTCGATCCACTGGTGGCGGTCGTTCATCGAATGGGTCGGCGGCGTCGGGGTGATCGTGTTGACTGTCGCAATTCTCCGGCGCGGCGACGGGAGCAGTGGATCGTACACTCTGTATGAAAGTGAAGCCCGATCCGAGAAGATTCATCCGAGCATCGTAACGACAGTCCAAGAAATTTGGAAAATCTTCGTTGGCCTGACGATCGGCTCGATTATCCTATTTGTGCTAGTCGGGATGCCGCTGTGGGATGCGATCAACCACGCGATGACGGGGATAGCGACAGGAGGGTTCTCCGTCCACGGGGCATCGATCGGTCACTACGGCAGTCCGCTGATCGAATATGCAGTTGTGCCAGTAATGGTCGCCGGCAGTATCGCATTCCCTATTCACTATTTAATATTCAAAGGAGAGGTGCGAAACTTCTACGCGGACCTGCAGACGCGATGGGTGTTCCTTTGGTTCACTATCGGGTCACTTGCGCTGACGGCGGTCCTCTATGCGAACGGGCAGTACGCCACACTCGAAGAGACGTTCCGAGTGGGCTTGTTCCAATTCGTCTCCGCCACGTCGAATACCGGATTCGGGACGGCCACTATTGGTGGGGGAACGGAACAAGTCTGGAGTGCTGGTGCAACACTGTTGACGTGTCTAGGGATGCTTACCGGCGGCGCGGCTGGCTCGACAACTAGTGGACTCAAACTTATCCGGGTGATTACGCTGATCAAGGGGACCGAGTGGCAGATCCGAGAGGTCTTCCGGCCGTCAAGCGCCATTCGGTACCTCCGGATCGGCGAGCGTAAACTTAGCGAAGAACAGACGCAACAGGAGTATACTGAAGCGACGGTCGTGTTCGTCCTCTGGGTCACGTTCCTCGCCATCGGCGTTGCCGTGCTCCTGCGTGTTCTCTCTCCGGCTCACCCGCTGGAGTATGTGATCTTCGACGTGATGAGTGCTCAGAGTAACGTCGGGTTGGACTCCGGTATTACTGGTCCGACGATGCCCGACACTGCAAAAGCGATGTTGATAATCAATATGTGGGTCGGACGTCTAGAAATCATCCCGGTTGCGGTGCTGCTTGGGGCGATCTTTCAGCGGTTTAATCTCTACAGGTGAAAAAGAAAGGGAATCCAATTTGGACATCACGACAACTACAACTAGATACTGTACTGAGTGACTCATAACCCCTTCTCTCTAACGTGAGTGGCTGATTTTATCGCTGGTGAAATTGATGACACGACTCACAGCCAATTGAAACACTTAGCATCCATTCGAGCCAATTGTGCTCACGCTAATGAGAAGGAACCTGACCGCTGTGATGTTGAAAGGCTATTTAGCTAAGCTGAAGGAATAATCACCTCAATATCGGATCTCTTTCAGAATGTCATTTGCTTAGAATAGTATTTATTCGATATTTGTCGATATAATTGTACCGCTCAGACCCGTACTCCCTTGCGATAGCAGGGCCAGCACGGGAGATCTGATAGAGTAGTACAGTCACACTCGCCGGCCAAGGCTGACTTATCACTCTCTACTGATTGAGTCGAGAAGCCCGCCGCAGCATCCAACACCACCGCCCCGCCGACCGCAGCGAGTGCAACCTTGTGCTTGCAGTCGTACTCTTCGTTGTACATATCTGCCGGGCACTCGCACTCAGCCGGAACGAGGACGCCGTCACGATCTTCAACGCCGACGAGGTAACTGTGGTCGTCTTTCTCAACCCCGTAGGATGCGTTCGTGACACGGACGAGATGCGGCGCTTCAATCGTAAACTCCCACGACTCCCACGTGACGCGCTTGGACGTCTTCGCGCCGAAGTTCAGGTACTCAACAGCACTCTTATTTCTTTCCGCTGTTTTAATTTCCATTGGCTTTCTCTTCCCTGAGAAGCCGACTCCGGGTGTTCCTACCACCCGGCGTTTCAACGCCCTGAGGGAACCTGCCTTCTCACCATTACCCACGTAAGGATAGGATATAGCTGTATCGGTTCCCCACGTGCGTAGTGGGAAAGAGGTAATGTTTCGTGCGTCGAATCTGGTGTTATGGGACGAAAACGCGGCGAGGGTGGTCGGTATCAGGAGACTGTGTCCGTCGACGCCGTCCTTGAGCTATTTACCGACACGGAACCCCGGACAACGAACGAGGTCGCAGAAGCCCTTGATATAGCACAGAAGACAGCGTACAACAAGCTTGAGACGTTGACAGACCGCGGCGATATTCGGAAGAAGAAGATCGGGGGCTTGGCTGTGGTTTGGTGGCGGCCTGATCCTCCCGAGATGGAGTGAGAGATAGGTTGTGACACGGTCAGTCCGGGTGTGGTCCGAATGGAGGTAAGCTGCTCAGAATTTTTTGGAATTTTCGGCAGTTCATATTAAGCTGAACGGGCGTCAGCATTCTAATCTCCCGTGAGAATAATCCCTGGTACAGACGAAAAGCGGTGCACGAAACAAACCTCCTCAGTGTCGGTAGATAAGTGGGCAAGCTGAGAAGCCCATCACCTTGTCCCCCTCTGTCAAATTGTAGTAGTCTGTTGAGTGATTAGCCGTAGAGTGGGCATCTTCTACCGAGTATAGTCTTTCTTCGATCTCCGTAGTAACCCCCTGTCTTGCCTGGCTTCTCGACTAACTAAGACTGAGTTAGATACTACTGATCTCCCTTCTACTAAGGTAGATTCTCTACTTATCAACATAGAACTGAGTCTCTTATTTCTATAAGATCTACTCTATGCCTTACTCTATCACGGTACAGGGACCTTCGCACTCACTCAGAGGCCGCCTGAATTCGGATCTGGTAGGAGTCTCAGAACCGGAAGCATAGACGGTTCTGACGAATTTACGGATTACTCAACACGGGCCTTGAGACATTCTTACTTACCGTCGGGTTGTACCGAGATCTCCGCCTCCTTGCGGGGCCTTTCTGTTCAACTCGACTATCTAACCCCACCATCTTAGAAGGTGATCTAAGATCTTCATTTCGCAAGTTGACTTTTTGTATATTATATTATACGAAACATCAACTCAGATCATTAGCACTCACAGAGAACGATAGTATCTTTTCCCCTACGTTCAAGAGAGATGTTCCACCAATAGTCGCAGGAACCTCGACGTTCCTTGCCAATCGTATCATCCTCATTGAGCGTGTTCAAGTGCTTACGAATCTGATGATAACCTATCGGATTTTTATGTAGCTTTTCCACGATACTCTCAATCTCTTTGGTGGATCGTTCTGCGTCCTGCCAATCTTCGCCGTGAGTCAATGCGTTGTATACTTGTCTGAAGCCCTGGCTTCCCTCTATTTTCTTTACCGTCAACAGACACGGCTCGGGTTGTACCCATTCCGGAATAGCAGATGAATGAACGTAGACACGGATTTCACTCTCACGTCCCGGTTTTCGACTGAAGCGCATCGCTGCTTGAAGCAACTCATTCTCACGAGTACCGTGGAGTACGTCGTTTCCGACCGGGCCGAAGTCCGACTTTTCACCAGGAAGTCTAATTCCGTTGGTATCTCTCGCGAGGTATGGCTTGTGTCCACCAAGTGCGACCCACTTCTGAATATGTTCGTCACTTAGTTGCGGACAGCCGATGATGAGAACCGGGCTTATCTGATCGAGATCATTCCTACCCTTCAGGTTGGAGAAATTCTCTGAACCTTGAATTAGGTCCTCAAAGTCTTTGTACTGACGACGCAGGTTTTTAAGTCCCTGTTTAGAGGTCACAACAAACGGTTTAGAGTCCTCTCGCCGGTAGACCTCTTCAACAACCGCGTGAGCTTCTTGTGTATTGTTGGAACCGGCTCTCGCCGGGACAGACTTACGAGTTGTTTGGATGATCCGTATCCCGAGATGTCCGACCCATTCGGCTTTTTCTTCATCGGTCAGGACGGCAAGAGGCTCCAATTCATCACCGAGAAGAACCCGCCACATCGCAACTGACGGAGTCCCATCAAGAGCGACAACATTGGAGTGTTCAAATGGGAATGGAGGTTGGATGAACACTGTCCCTTTGGGAGATTTTACAACAATCGTTCCGTCCCCCAACTCAGTTTGATGCCAACCCTCGGGTAACACTGTGGAATCAAGGGCAGCACGGACGAGAATTGCACCATATGCGTGTGGCCCCGGATTCTGAGCATCGTAATTCCATCCTGCGGATTTGATACTGTTTCCTTCAGGAGAATCAAGCCACGTGCGGACCTGCGGGTTTTCCTCTCTACTCAATCGGAACCTGAGAATGTCTTCTGTGTTCAGGAAGGGTAGTACAGGGCAATTACTCAGATACCGGTTAATCGTGTCGTTTACGTCGTCTGCTGTGAGTTCAGTTAGAACGCTGTCACCGGGAGACTCATCAATAACAACCTGACGGGAGTTACTGTACGCCGGTTTGAACATATGCCGGTAGTTCCCGATAAGAACGTCTATCTCCTCAAAATCCTCCGCCTGTTTGTTGAGTTGAGAGAGATACGGACACTCCCCCTCAGTTTGGCAGGGAAGCTCCTCGCCGAAGATCCTGTGAGCGTGTTCGTGAAGTGCTCGGCCTGAAAATCCGGCTTCTATTTTCTCGTCAAACCTTCGTTTCCATTCGTCACCGTGTTTTCTGTCCGCTTCGCTTTTTGATGCAGTCGGACAGTCAAGGAGATGCGAGGGGAGTGTTTGATAACTCACGCCAAACTCACGGCAGTTGTCCTTGAGCTGCTCGTACAGGTCGTGTCGTTCGGTGAAGATAACGATCTGCTCGCCGCTGTTTGCAACCCACTTAATAACGCCTGTACTCTTGCCAAGTGCCGGGAGTACGTCGACAAGGACGGGTTTGTCAGACTCAAATGCTTGCTCAATTACAGCACTGCTTCGGGAGTAGAAATTTCTAAAAGACATTGTCTACAGGAGATGCCGCCGGCTCAGGATTCAATTAGTCTGCAGAAGCCGCCTGCTTTTTCTCCTCACTAATTAATGGCAGTGAGAGTATATAAACTAAGTGGTAGTACCAATCTACGCACTATGATTCAACGATCAGCTCAATAGCTTGTGAGAACCCAAGACCCACTGGTATTCTCCCCGGGCCTTAGCCTCAACAGCCTGCTTTTTGCCTAAATACGTCCATCTGAACGAATTCACGATCTACAACTGCCTCCTGAATTCACCGGTGTCCCTCAGATTGACTCAGGACGAGTTTTTCAGAGTGACCAAGGGCCATTGAATCGTGGTTGGAAAACGCCGTCAGAATCCCCTCAGACGTGCGAGGTTTGGACGCTTGTATGTTTCAACCCATCTTGTCAAGCACGTCTCGGCGGGCTTCTACCGATACCTGATCGTACTTCATTGTCGTCTTCGGACTCTTGTGTCGTAGTTGATCCTTCGCGGCTTTCAGGTCACGATGATGGGTCATATACGTCCCAACAGAGTGACGAATGGTGTACCACGACATTTGGCGGTTCTCGTAGTCGATCTCCGCTTGATCACAGAGCCGCCGAAGGAGCCGGGCGAGGCTTTTCGATCCGAACGGGTTCCCGTGGGTCGTCAACCAAAGCGCGTCAGTTCCCTCGTATCGAGGTATCTGTTCTCGTTCAGTGAGCCACCGCTGTAGTGCCGTCGCCGTCCGGTTCGTGAGCGAGACCGTCCAATTACCCTCGTTCTTGGACGACTCTTCGTAGGGGATACGAAGTACGCCGTTCTTGTAGTCTACCCATTTTGTCGTCGCGTTGCTCACCTCGTCAGGTCGAAGCCCCGCGTCGAGGCTCGTCCACACCAGTGACGTTATTTCCCATCCGTCGATCTCGTCCCAATCGTCTTTGGTGACCTCTTCATAGGGCTTGCCGAGGACGGTAGCGACGTGGTGTTTCCATCCGCTCCGCTCTTGGGGAGTCAGAGAATCGTACGCAGGGATATTCCCCTCGTTGAGCGCGGCTTGTCGGATCTTTCTGCGCTCTGGTTCTGAGAGATAGTCGCGCGGCTCAAGGCTCGATCCCCGACTTCGGAAGGTGTACTCGAACTCCCACTCGGGTTCTCCCCGCGTGTAGTGGAGCCACTTCGAGAGGTGGTTGATCGCTTCTTGCAGCTTGCCCTTTTCGACTTGGCCGGTGTCGGAGAACGCAAGGTGTTCTATGAACGCTTGCGCGTCGGCTTCCTCGGGTGGATACTTGTAATCACCATTCCGTTCCCACAGCCATTTGTCAAATCGTGCAGTACGGTATGAGTCGCTGTAGACGGTGTATTCGGCGTATCCTTCCGCCCTATTGGGGTTCTTCCCGACATTCAGCAGCCACGACAGGAATTGGATTCTCTGCTCTTTGTAGTCTACGAGCTGTTTCTCGGACAGCACGCCGTCGTGCGTTTTTGGGACGACTACGATGCTTCTTCCGGGGTCGAGATCGGGGTCAACCCCTATGTCGCAGTTATTCAGCGTTATCGGTAGGTCGATCTTCATTTTCTGGTCCTACCGAAGCAAAACCGACAGACTGCATCGAGGTCAGATGCGCGGGACAGGATTCGAACCTGCGGACCCCTATGGGACAGCGTCCTAAGCGCTGCGCCTTTGACCGCTTGGCTACCCGCGCGCAAGCCATCCTACTGCCAACTCCTAAATCAACCTGTCGCTCCGCACGGAGGGTTCTTGTGCACCGCGGTCCACTCTACAGTATGTACAGCGCCCGGGACCGAGTCGAAAACGAGGAGTGGCTGACCCGAATCGAGCGCGCTGCGGATCGGCTAGGTCTCGGCTCCGAGGCCCGCTCTTATGCGACCGATATGTTCCTCTCCGAAGTACCCGCCGAGGACCGGTCGAAGCGTGCCGTGGCGGCGGCGAGCCTCTACGCCGGTGCCCTCATCGCGGGCGAGGAACGGGCGCAATCCCGGGTCGCCGACGCGATGGAAGTGAGTCGGCTCAGCGTCCAGCAACACTGGAAACCGATACTCGAGGCTGCGGGGTTTCGCCCGCCTTCGTGGTAGGTCGGAAGCACAGACAGCCAGATCCGTATCGGTCTGACCGGGATCCGATGGTCGCGGGGGAGACTTCGATGCCCCTCAGGACGTATCTTCGGCCGGACGCTCGGGACCGCGTCCCTCGCGATCCGGCGTCACGTTCCCGTGCCGATCGATCTCGCCGCGAACGATCCGGGTCGACGATATCCGGTCTCCGTCCGCCGCAGTGACGTGATCGACGACTTCGATGTCGAGCGGCTCGTGCCCGCGCTCTCGGCGGATTTCGTTGATCCGCTCGCCCCCGTCGCGGGTCTCCGGTGAGACGATGAGTGCGTCGAACTGCGGTTCGGTGGCGATGCCAGTCGGCTCGTCCAACTGCCGGACGGTGAACTCGCGGTCGTGTTTCGCCGCGAGCGGTTCGAGTTCGTCGACGAGATCCTGCTTTCGGTCCTCGAAAGACCTGACGTAGCGGTCCACGTGGCGGGTCTTCGGGGCGAGTTCGTCGCTGGTGAGTCCGACAGTGACGTCCCCCAACTCGAAGGCTCGCTCGAAGAGCGCGAGGTGACCGTCGTGTACCGGGTCGAACGTCCCGCCCAGCGCGACGTGCATACCCGGCCGAGGACCTCCCGGGACTTAAACGGGACGGGTCCGGGATAGGTCGGAGTGAGTGATTCGAGACAGGCACCGCCGAGAGTAATGATATAGCGATATAAGATTTATTTGTCCGACCTCGACCGGTTCAATATAGGGAGTAGATATGGGATTCGTAGGTCTGACGGACCCTATCGCCCCAATTATGGGTGTAGGTATCGATGATGTCGCCCCCGACGTCGCCGCGGAGGTATTTGACGATCCCGCGGTCGCCGGTCCGATCCCTGAGGTGTGTGGTGAAGAAGTGCCGGAAGTAATGCGGCGTGACGTTCTCTTCTGCGCCACCGCCGGAACGGTACCAGCCGGAATCGGTCGCGTGGCGTTCGACGAGGTGATGGACCATATCCGGGGTGAGCCGACTGCCCCAACTCCCCGACGTGCTGCAAAAGAGGGGCTCCGCGGGCGAGCGTGTCTCCGGGCGGATCGCGAGCCATCGGCGCAACGCCGTCGCGAGTTCCTCGTCCACGGGGACGATCGTCGAGCGTTTGCGCTTGTTCGACGCCGTACGCTCCTCGCCCGCGAGTACCTCGCCCGCGGCTGGTTCCGCAGAGACGTACAGCGACGGACCCCGGTTTTCGAGTTGCGCCCGAGGGGAAACCTCCGCGCTCGATACAGCAGCGAGAGCTGTATCGCGTGCGTTACTCGTCCCCTCGGAGAGGACGATGTCTCGGAGATCGAGGTTACAGAGTTCGCCGACGCGGATACCGGTCTTCAGGAGGGTCACGACGACGGCGTGATCCATCGGATGAGCGATTTCGGCGAGGAACTCGCGCATCGCCGGAACCGACACGTCCCGACGGGACGGGTTCGTGTCGATCCGTTCGTCCATCTCCTCCATCACGAGTGTCATCGGATTGGAATCGAACGCACCGACTTGAGCCAGGTACGCGTAGAACCGATGTAGATACGACGCGTACGTCGCGACGGTGCTGTCTGCTAAGTCTCCGTGTCGAAGCGAGTGAATCCAGGCCATACAGTCGCGATGGGTGGCGTCGTCCGGTTCGATCCCGATACCGCGGGGATTCCGCGACGAATCCGCGAGGAAATCCTCGAAGCGTCGAAGCACCCGTTTGTACGCCTCGCGGGTTCGATCGGACTTTCCGTGGTACGTCATATCCTGAAGGAAGTATCCGATGGGATCCTCCAGGTCACTTTCGTCCGCCGCGCCGACGCTCATTGCTCCTCCGTAGTGTCGGGAGTCAGTGCGTACCCGCCGTGTCGCCCGCTATATCGAACCGCGTCCGAGGCCTGAAGTTCTTGTAGCGTCTCGTCGAGGCGGCTTTCGATATCGTCGGTCAGTGCTGCGAGCAGGTCGTCCCACGACTGGTACTCCGCCTCCTCGAGTACGTCGAGGACGCGGTTCCGGAACCCCTTTTCCGCTGTCTGACCCCCAGGGTTCGGGCCTCCATCAGCCGGTTCCGTGGTCGTCTCTTCGGTGTCACGTCCCGTAGTGGACGGGATCTCGAAGTCCCGCCGACCGGCCTGTACCATCGTCCGGACGAACTCGCTCTGGCTCATTCCCATCGCTTCGGCGTGTTCGATCCAGCGGTCTTTCTGATACGCCGGGACGTACGTCATCACCGTCTTCCGTTCGGTGTCTTCGTTGACGGCCATACCTGTCCGTGTATGTCCATTCACTTCACTTTACTGCAGAAATCAGAATAAGGTGGTTTAGGCGTTTATCTGCACTCAAAAATAGCACCGGAGAAATAGTTATTCCTGGAATATGAATGTACTATCTCCAGATCTGGATGTAGGAATACAAATAATAGATTATCAAAAGTGTTATGAATAACGTTTGTAACACACGCAGCATCATCGAATCGCGGACTCTGTTTTGCAGGTGGTTGCCGGTTACCGGCACCGACTATCGGACTGCTCCTTCGAAAAGAGTGGGGCATCTCGTCGAAGCGATTCAGGTCGAAGGAGACTCTTCGCTTCGAATCGGTAAGCCAGCAGTTGACCGTTTGGATTTCCGAGGAACGGCTGGTCGGTGAAAACGATATCTCGTCTCTGGTCGGTCCCTGGGGACGGGCCGTGTGCCGATGGTGGATGTCGTCCTGAAACGTCTCAAATCGACTGTTGCTTCGTCGTGAGCTATCGGGATACGATGTCGGGAATCAGGTTGTCGGCAGGGAGCTGAAATTCGTGCGAAACAGTTGCGAGCGCACCTCTAGGATTCGTGCGTAACGCTCGGCGATTTCTGTGTCTTCGCGCACCCGCCCGGCAACCGCGTGCGGTGGCTGAGCAATCAGTTGTAGACACCGCGTAATCTGTCGACGATGAACGGCGGGAGACGCGTTCTGTTGAAGGCGCGCTGACGAAGCTGAGGTTCTTGTTTTCGATTATGTGTCCGCGGTCGGAGGGCACGCTATGTTTTCAAGCGTGAGGCGAGTTCGTTCGACAGGGAGTCTCCGAGTACGACACTCTGCCCATCGGTGAGGGAGGAATCAGTGACTGGCGTAACAGACAGTACCGAACGCCGTTACGGGGCCGCCTCGGCATCGATGCTCCGCGAAATCACCGCATCGAATAGCGGGTGGAGTGGCTCTGCTCTCACCAATTCGTTTTCGCGGTCGTACGCGATGAGCTCCGCATCCGCGAGCAACGGGAGGTCCGAATGTACCAACTTGATTCGTACCTTCTTATGATCGTCTGGGGATGGATTCCCGTTCGCGTCTTCCCACTCGGTTAGGATATCTGCGAGATGGTCGACGGTGCACTCCGTTTCTTCGCGAAGTACATATAGAAGCCGCCGTCGGCGCGTCGACGCGAGTCCCTGGTAGATCTTATCGTTGGACAATTGCTGTGGCTTTTCGAGTCGCGTGCTTCGATCGAAGGGGACCGATTCGTCCCGATTGTCTCCCATTCCGTCTTGTCAGATGAGTATGAAGAATAATAAGTATTACTTCCATTCGATTGTCACCCGACCCATCTGGAGGTCGTTTACCTCCGAATTGCTAGAACAGGCCGGCGGCGTAATCGGTTCGTTCAGTAAAACTGGTGGTTCCACACAGACACGTATATCTTATATCGCTATATGGACCTAGTCGTCCCCGGTTATCGTCTCGGCCCCCGGTCGGCCCGGATCGACGACGCCGTCGGTCCACGTTCCGCGCAAGAAGTACGCCCCGGAGAGCACCACGATCAGTACGTTGGCCGCGGCGATCCCGTACCAGATCCCCGTCGCACCCAGATCGAACCACGTCAGGAGTGCGTACGCGGGCGGGATACGGAGCAAAATGAGGCCCAGGATTCCGAAGATCATCGCCAGTCTGGTGCTCCCGCTTCCGCGGTAGGCCCCCTGGATGACGTAGAACACGCCGAGGAAGACGTAGGTCGCACCGACGATTCGGAGGTACTCGGCCCCGATCGCGACGACGGACGCTGCATCCGTTCCAGTGATGAAGACACCGACGATAGCGGCCGCATTGAGATAGATGACGGCCGAGACGCCGACGAGAACGGCTGCAACGATGCCTGCACTCGCCAGGACGGCGCGTTTCGCACGTTCGGGTTGTCTGGCACCGAGATTCTGGCCGACTACCGTCTCGGTCCCGCGGGCGAGCCCGAGCGCCGGCAGAACGACAAGCGAGGTGACGCGTGTTCCGATTCCGTACGCGGCGACCGACTCCGCGCCCGCGAGTGCGACGAGGGCCGTAATGACTGTCACCCCCAGTGACTGGGTGCTCATCTCGACGCTGGCCGGCGCCCCGATCCGGAAGATTTTCTCGACAGTCTCTCGCGTCGGCAGGAAGTCTCGCGGGGCGAGGTGGATGCCGACCCGTCCGGAGAGGAGGAGACCGAACGCGATTATCGCGCCGACGCCCCGAGAAGCGATCGTCGCGATCGCGGCACCCTGTACTCCGAATCCGCCGAACCCCGTCGACGCGTAGAGCTTCGCTTGGAGCGCCGCGAGGCCCGACACCTCGAACAGGAGGTTGTCCTGAAATCCCAATATGAGGAACGGGTCGATGACGACGTTGAGGACGACGCCGAGCAGCATCAGATACAGCGGTGTCCTCGTGTCGCCCCAGCCCTGGAGTAACGACTGAAAGATGAAGAAGCCGAACACGAAGGGGATGCCCAGAAACATCGTTCGGGTATAGGTCACGGAGAGGTCGAAAACGACAGTTTCGGGAGTCGCACCGATCAATTGGAGTAGCCACGGCGACAGCGCGTAGCCGAGAACCGAAAAGAGGACCGAGAGTCCGATAACGAACGCGATGGTCTGTCCCGCGACCGCGTTGATGCGATCGAGGTTGCCGGCTCCCTTGTTCTGGGCGACGAGCACCGTGCCGGCGACGGTGAAGCCGGCCGCCAGCGTGATGACGAGAAAGACGATCGCCCACGAGAAGGAGATGGCGCTGACGGCCTCCTGTCCGAGCCGACCGACCCAGAACGTATCCGCCAGGTTGTACGCCACCTGCAGCATATTGGTGAGAACGATCGGTATCGAGAGGACGAAGAGCGGTTTCAGCAGCGCGCCGTCCGTGAGGTTCACCGCGCGTCTCGAACCGGGGCCGCCGCTCATCGTCCCTCCGCGAGTATGGTCTCGACGTCGGTGACGGGGTCACAGAGACTCCCGGGCGAATCGAGAATGTAGATCGCCTTTGACACTGGTGGATAGATAGTCAGTTGGCCCGTATATCGATTCCGTTCACCCGGTGAAGCGCCCCTATCCAGCCCTCTGATCGGGTTCCGATCCGAGCCACAGACGGACACGCTGGACGGCGACGCCCACGACGAACGCGGCCCCGACGTTCGTCAGGACGCCCAGAATCCCGATACCGACGGTGAGCGGTAGATCGGCGGTGTCGAGGCCGGCGCGTCCGAGCTCGACGGCGATGACGGCGAGAACGACACCGAGCATCGCGAGCGGGAACGCGGCCACGACGCCGACCGCCAGCACCGCCGCCAGCGCGTAGAGGACGCCGAGAATCAGGTTCGCGCCCGCCGTTCGCGCGCCGAAGGCGTACTTGCCGGCGACGCCGCCGCTGCCGTGGCACATCGGCATCGCCCCAAGGGGGACCGCGAGGAGGTTCATCGCGCCCATACTGGTCGCGAGTTCGTCGGGAGAGACGTCGGCGTCGAAGTAGTCCGAGAGGAGCAACGAGGTCGCGACTGCCGCGTTTCCGACGGTCATCGCCAACTGACCGACGGTCGCGCCGAGGGACGCCGACGACGCGTCCGCCGCCGTCGGAAGCGTCACACCGATCGAGGGGAGTCGCGGATCGGGGAGCCCCGTCTGTGTAACCGCGACGACGACGCCGAGTGCGACGACGAGGAGCGTACTCGCCCGGGGACGGCCGACGGCGACGCTGACTGCGACGGCCGCGAGTGCGAGAAGGGCGTAGCCGACGCCGTCGAGACTCAACTGAATTCCCGTCTCCAGCAGCACGAGGCCGACCGCGAGTTGGACGCCGCGGATCACCGGCTGGCCGACGTGGCGTTCGATCCGGGCCAGTGCGCCAGTGGTACCGACGAGCAACAGAACGAGGCCGGCGAGAAGTCCCGCGACGACGAGTCCGCCGGTCGTCAGGGTACCCGCAATGACCAGCGCGGCGAGCGCCTTCATCGGCTCCACCGAGATCGGCAGTCCGTAGTGAACGCCCCAAACGATCTGAAACGCTGCGAACCCCAAGAGCAGATGCGCCAGCGACAGCTCCGTGAGGGCGGCGACGGCGACGACGATCGGCAGGACTGTAACCGAATCCCCTAACGCTCCCGTGAGCTCGGTACGGGACAGAGAGATTCGATTCCCTGCGACGATACCGGTCGATGAGACCACAGTACAACACCATCTCGGAGCCATTTAATCCCTTTGTGACGGCGGAACAGCGTCGAAGAGGTGGTTCCCTCGCCAGCCCTGAGTAACCATTTATAGTTACAGCCCGATCAGAACCTTTTTGCGACGTCCGACAGTCGTTGTATCTATATTGATGCAACGACGGCAGTTCATCCGGGCGGGGGGAGTCGGCGGCCTCGTCGCACTTGCCGGCTGTACGAGCCAGGCGGATCGTACCGGTTCGGAGACCGGCGGGACGGTCGGACAGACCGCGGACGGAACGTCGGCCCGCGCGTCCGGAACCGGACAGGTCGGCGACGGCGAACTCGTGCTGGCGACGACGACGAGCACCTACGATACGGGTCTGCTCGGCCACCTCAACCCGACGTTCGAGGAGAGCTTCGGGATCACGATGAAGACGATCCCGAAGGGGACCGGTGCGAGTCTCCGGACCGCCCGCGACGGCGACGCTGACGTCATCCTCGTCCACGCGCGGACCGCCGAGGACGAGTTTATGCGGGACGGGTTCGGCGTCAACCGGCGCGACGTGATGTTCAACGACTTCGTCGTCGTCGGTCCCGAGGACGATCCGGCCGGAATCGACGGGATAGAGAGCGCGACCGGAGCGTTCCGGACGATTTCGGATACCGAATCGACGTTCGTCTCCCGCGGCGACGACTCGGGCACGAACAAGAAAGAACTCCTCGTCTGGGATGAGGCGGGCGTCGACCCGAGCGGCCAGTGGTACCGCGAGATCGGGAAGGGAATGGGCGACACGCTCGTCCAGGCGAGCCAGACCGGCGCGTACACGCTCGCGGACCGCGGGACGTTTCTCTCGATGAGAGACGAAATCGATCTCGGGATTCGGGTCCAGGGACCGCTCGAAGGCGGTCCGGTCATCCTGAAGAACCCCTACGGCGTGATGGCGGTGAACCCGGCCACGTACGACGACGTGAACTACCAGGCCGCGATGGCGTACATCGGCTTTCTGACCGGCCCACGGGGCCAGACGATGATCGAGAACTACACCTCGAACGGATCGCAGTTGTTCTTCCCGAACGCGATCGCCGGAGAGCCGAACTTCGATCAGTACGTGCCGCAGGGATACACGGCCCGAGAAGCACAGCGTCTGTCGCGACCGGACAGAGAATACGTATCGTGGGTAGAGTCCGAAGTGCCTGACGACTACTGAAAACAGATGTCACCGACGGAACTCCTCGTCGCCACCGCAACGTCGTCGGCCGCGGCTCCGCCGGCCGCGCTGCAGTTTCAGCTCCCGGACGGCGGCTGGTCGTACGTCGTGAGCATCGTTCTCGTCTCTCTCCAAGTGAGCCTGACCGCGATCGCCCTGAGCACGCTCGTTAGCCTCCCTGTCGCGCTCTTCGTCGGCTTCACCGACTTCCCCGGCAAGCGAGTCGTGACGGCGATCATCAACACCGGGATGGGATTTCCGAGCGTGGTCGTCGGGCTCGCCGTGCTCATCGCGCTCTCGAACAGCGGTCCGCTCGGCTCGCTGGACCTCGCGTTCACCCCGGAGGCGATGATCGCCTCGCAGTTCGTCCTCGCGACGCCCGTCCTCACGAGCGTCAGCCTCTCGGCGGTCGAGGGAGTGGAAAAGCCCGTCCGGGACGCCGCGTTCGCGCTCGGCGGAACGAGAGTCGACGTCGCGCTCGTCGTGATCAAAGAGGCGAGATACGGGATCGTGACCGCGATCCTCGCGGGGTTCGGCCGCGCGATCAGCGAGGTCGGCTCGATCCTGATCGTCGGCGGCAACATCGTCTTCAGCGACGGGCAGTCCTACACCAGAACGCTGACCACCGCCATTACGGTCGAGGCGCGGCAGGGGCGCTACGAGATCGGTCTCGTCCTCGGGGCCATTCTCCTCGCCCTCGTCTTCGCTGTCAACGGTCTCGGCTCGTGGATCAGAGGCAAAGGCCGGGGGGGATCGGGATGACCGTCGAGACGGGATCTGGGAGGTGTCGCGTCCGATGACGTTGTCTGGTGACGGCCTCTCGATGGGGTTCGACGGGGAACTCGTCTTGGAGGGCGTCTCGATCGACGTCGACGCCGGCGAAGTGCTCACCGTCGTCGGTCCCTCGGGGACCGGCAAGACCACACTGCTGCGTCTCCTCGCCGGGTTCCACCCGCCGGACGCGGGAACGATCGCCTGGGACGGGACCGACGTGTGGGCCCTCTCGGAATCCGAACGGCTGTCGATCCGTCGGGGGATCAGTATGGTGTTTCAGGAACCGAGCCTGTTCAACGCGACCGTCGCCCGGAACGTCACGTACGGGAGCCGCATCCGGCGCTCCTGGAGGGATCGGATCCGGGCCCAACTCGACGGACTCGTCGGCGACTCGTCGCTCTCGGAAGGCGCGCGAAGCGCGCTCGAAGTGGTCGGATTGACGGGGAAAGCCGACCAGAACGCGCTCTCGCTGTCCGGCGGGGAGGGCCAGCGCGTCGCGTTCGCCCGGGCGATGGCGGTCGACCCCTCGGTGCTGTTGCTCGACGAACCGACGTCGAACCTCGATCCGCGGAACACGGCCGTCTTGGAGGAGGCCGTCCTCCGTGCGCGAGACCGGGGGGTCGGCGTCGTGGTCGCGACGCACGATATGCATCAGGCCGAGCGGATTTCCGACCGCGTGGCCGTCCTCCTCGCCGGCGAACTCGTCGAGCGGGGACCGGCGGCGCAGATTTTCGAGGAGCCCGAGGACCGGCGAACGAAGCGCTTCGTCGACGGTGAATTGATGTACGACGTCGAGGAAACCGGAGAACGGGACGAATCGAGCGAGAGTCACGACGCGTACTCGACAGCGCCGAGGTGACAGATGGGATCGATACAACCGCAGGGGGAACCGTTCATCGAGGCCGACGGCGTCCGCGTCGACGCGCGGGACGTCGAAGCGCTCCGCGGGGTCGACGAGTACGGCTCGATGTACCGGGCGGCCGAGGAACTCGGGCGTTCCTACGCCCGGATCCAGCGGCGCGTCTCCGAACTCGAGGAGACGTTCGGGCCGCTCTTGACCCGTCAGCGAGGCGGAACGGGAGGCGGCGGGAGCACGCTCACGGCGAACGCCCGCGACCTCCTCGGGCGATTCGACCGTTTGCGCGCGGAGTTCTCGGGGCTGGCGCGGACCGAGGAGTCGGTGTTCTCGGGGACGCTCGTCGACCGCGACGGCCTCCTCGGTACCGTCGAAACGCCCGCAGGGACGATCAGAGCGATCGTCGCCGGGGCGGGTTCCGAGGGGGACGCTACTGCGGAGGCGGGAGACGATACCGAATCTCCCGACGATACGAACGAGATCGTTCAGGTCAGCGTTCGCTCCGACGCCGTGGTGCTCACGACGCCCGAGGAAGCCCCCAAACCGTCGGAGACGAGCGTCCGAAACCGGTTCGCGGGAACCGTCGAGAGCGTCGAGTCGGAGGGCGGTATCGCGCGAGTGACCGTCGACGTCGGCGTCGACGCTCCGCTTCGGGCGCTCCTGACGGAAACCAGCCGCGAGACGCTCGCTCTCGAGCCGGGAGAGACGGTCGTCGCATCGTTCAAGGCGACCGCGGCACGGGGAGTGCTCGCTCCCGAACACGGCGGCTCCGTTGGATCCGAGTCCGCCGAGGTCGACACGACGGAGAAGGGCACGAGTGAGGATACGACGGGAAACGACACGAGTGAGGAGTGAGCGCTATCGGGCCTCGACCGGCTCGATCAGGTCCGGCGCGTCGTTCGCGGGGCTGTTCACGCGCGTCGAAACCGGGTACGTCCGCCAGTCGTCGCCGGCGTGCGGTTCGAGCAGGTCCGCGACGTCCGCTCCGTCACCGTGGAGCCAGGTGGACTCCTCGTCGGGGTCGAGGACGACCGCCATCCGGTGGTGGAGGTCAGAGACGACGTCGTTCGGTTCGGTGGTGACGATGGCGAACGACTCGACGACGGTCGATTCGCCCTCACTTTCGTCGCCGCTCTCGTCGCCGACGCCACCGCCGAAGTCACCGAGCCCCGTCTGCGTGTGCGTCGGCTCCCAGCGCTCCCAGAGGCCGGCCATCGCGAAGGGGCGATCGTCGTCGAACGCGACCCGGTACGGCCGTTTCGTCTCCCCGTCTCGGACCCACTCGTAGAACCCGTCGGCGGGGACCAGACACCGCCGTCGCTCGTAGGCCTCGCGAAAGCTCGCCCTCTCGTCGACCGTCTCCGCGCGGGCGTTGATGCGGTCGTTCCCCGCCGACTCGTCGTCGGCCCACGACGGGATCAAGCCCCACTTGAGCCGACGGAACGTGTCGGGGTCGTCGTTCGCGATCACCGGCAGCGACTGCCCCGGCGCGCAGTTGTACCGCGGCTCCGGCGGCTCCGCGAAGGTGGCGTCGAACCGGGACTCCAGTTCGTCGGCGGGGGTGAAGAGCGTGTAACGGCCGCACATACTCCCGCGGTGGTGCCGGAGACGCAAAACGACCCCGGCCGCAGGGGCCGGTAGGAGTCGGGGCCTCGGCGGCGGCTTCGCCTCGAAGGGTTTAGGCCCGCTCCGCTCTCCTACTCGGATATGCGCATCGAGAACAGTTTCGTCCCGGCCGAGGGCGTCGGCGAGGGCCGCGAGCGCTCGCTGTGGGAGGCGGGCATCCTCACCTGGGAGGAGTTCGACCCCGGACGCGCGCCGCTGGGGCCGAAGACCGGCGAGCGGGTGGAATCGTTCGTCGCGGAGGCGCTGGAACGCCTCGACGACGGCGACACCCGGTACTTCGGCGAGCGGTTCCCTTCGGGTGAGACCTGGCGCTTCTACGAGAACTTCCGGGACGAGGCCCTCTTTTTCGACATCGAGACGACCGGCCTCGACTCGGATCGGGAGAACGTCACGACGGTCTCGTTCACGCGGGACGGCGAGACGACGACGCTGATCCGCGGCGAGGACCTGACCGACGAGGCGCTCCGCGAACAGTTCCGCGACGCGCCGCTCGTCGTCTCGTTCAACGGCAAGCAGTTCGACGTCCCGTTCCTCGAGGACAACTTCGACATCTCCGTCGACGCGCCGCACCTCGACCTGATGTACCCGTGCCGGCGGACCGATCTGACGGGCGGACTGAAGTCGATCGAGAAGCAGGTCGGGATCGATCGGGACCGCCCGGACCTCTCGGGACGGGACGCCGTGCGACTCTGGTACCGCTACGCCCGCGACGGCGACGAGGACGCCCTCGACACGCTGGTCTCGTACAACCGCGACGACACCGAGAACTTGCAGAACCTCGCCGACGTCGTCGCCCGACGGCTTCACGAGGACTCGTTGGGATCCGTCGCCGGCGCGTCTCCGGGAATCCCGGATCCGCTTTCGTAGCCGGCGTTACTCCGCGTCTGCCGCTACTTTTGGTGAACCTAAAAACACAAGTACCCCCCGGCGGAAACGACAGGTGATGACCGAGTACACCTTCGACGACCTCGCGGTCGTGATGGGCACCTACAACGAGGCGGCCGCCATCGAGACGGTGCTGTCCGACATCGACGACGCGACCGACGGCCGCGCGGAGGTCGTCTGCGTCGACAGTTCGAACGATCGAACGCCGGAGATCGCCCGCGAACACGGAGCGACCGTGATCGAACAGCCGCCGATGGGCTACGGCTACGCCGTTCGGGAGGCCGTTCTCGCGCCCGACCGCCCGGTCGTCGTCACGACCGACTGCGACGACACGTACCCGATGGAGAGGCTCCCGCAGTTCCTCGAACTGATCAACGAGGGCTACGACGTCGTCTCCGGCGACCGGCTCTACCACGGTGCCGAGGCGATGCCGACGCTGAACCGACTGGGCAACGCCGCCTTCGCGCTGCTGGCGTCCGGACTGATGGGCGAGCGCGTCCACGACACGACGACCGGAATGCGGGCGTACCGGCGGGAACTCCTCCACGATATCGAGTGGACCGAGAACACGGGGCTGTCCGCGGAACTCCTGATCCGGCCGCTGATGCGCGGCTACGAGATCCGCGAGGAGCCGATCCCCTACCGGGAGCGCGCCGGCGAGACCAAACTCGATCCGTTCGAGGGCGGAGCGGCGATCGCGAAGTCGATCGTGAAGGTGTGTCTCGAAGAGCGGTTCGGGTAGGCCGTGTAGCGTGCGGTTCAGGGAGTCGAGCGAGGGAGGTCGCTCCCGGCCGCTAGCGGAGGATGTCCGCGATCCGACGCGGCTCGCCGCTCAGCGATGGGTCCTCCTCGACGATTTTCAGCACCTCGTGGTCGGTGACGTCCGGGTAGGACTTCTCGGTGGCCTCCTCGATGAGCGACTTCTCGAGTCTGAATTCGGTTCCCTCGTAGACGACGTCGACGCCGTCCTCGTCGAACGAAAGCGCAGTCATACGCAGCCGTAATCGATCACGGAGTAAAAACGCATCAGTATCGGCTTTCGATCTGAAGAGACGTAGACCGGCGGGCGAACGCCCCGAAACTTCGACTCATCCACCGGCGAATCGAACGTCGGTATCTCCTACGAGCGAATCAAACGGGCGTATCAACAGTTTCGCCCCACGGTAGAATTGCCGATAGCCGTGACTACCGGAACGACGGATCGAGTGGTTAGAAACCGTCACCTCCGGGTCCGAAACGTGTGCGAGCCGTTACTGCGACCGGCTCCTCGCCGGCGACGACCGCGTCAAGGTCCAGGTATCCCGACCGTCGGGCGTCACGGACCTCGGAAATTCCTGTCGTGAGGAACAGGGGGAATTATCCGGGGGATAGACGGTCTACGTACCCGAATCAATGAGACTCTCGCCCCTTCACTCCGGCCGAGGAACAGACGAACGCGACCGCGGAAGCGAGGATCCCGACCGACGATGACGTCCGAACGCGACTCGAACGCCGACGCGTCGACAGCCAGGAGCCGGCGGGCGGTGCTCGGGCTGACGGCCGGTACGGCCCTCGGCGGCCTGACGGGCTGTCTCGGCGGCGGCGCGTCCGCCTCCGAGGGCGGCGACGGCGGCACGACGACGATCCGGTGGGCTGGCACGCAGAACCCGGACACGTCGTGCTGGGACTACGAGGACGCGTCCGACGAGTGCGGGCTGGTGTATCCCGTCTTCGAGCTCGAACGACGTCTCGAAGAGCGGTCGTCGGGGCTCGAGCTGTCGTTGATCGACAGCAAGGAGCTGTGCAGCGAGCAGTCCTGTATGACGAAGATGGATTCGGAGGTCATCCACCTCGGCAGCAGTTCCGTGGCGAACTCGGCGAAGATCTGGCCGGAGAACGAGATCTGGAGCGTCCCGTACACGATCCCGGCGCACAGTCGGGCGTCGATCGGGTACTCGTTCACGCATCCGACCGTCTGGGAGGAGTACTGGGTGCCCTTCGGACGCAAGTACAACGCGATTCCGATCGGGTTCGATCCGCCGGGGTACCGAGCCCACTTCGTCGGCGTCGGGAACGACCCGGACGAGGCGTTGACGTCGCCGGAGGACTTCGCGGGGCTGAAGATCAGAACCACCCAGAGCGACGTGATATCCGTCGCCTTCGACGAGCTCGGGATGAACCCGACGACGGTCTCGTTCGCGGACACGCTTCAGGGGATGCAATCGGGCGTGGTCGACGGGATGGAGATCATCCCGCAGTACGCCGTCTCCGCGCAGATCACGGACGTGACCGCGCAGGCGACGCTGACGCAGTGGGCGCCCGGGATCGATCCGATCTGGTGTCGCGTGGACTTCCTGAAGAGCCTCTCGGAGGCGGAGCGCGAGACGTTCGCGTCGGTGACGGCCGAACTCGCCGAGGAGAGCATCCGCCGCTCGGACGACGTCTACGAGACGTTCCAGGGACTGAGCCCGGAGGCACCCGTTGAGGGGTCGAACTACTACACCCAGGGCCCCGACGGGGAGCCGGTCCGCGTGAACTGGCTGGACGACGACCAGCTCGCGGCGTGGCGAGAGCCGATCGATCCGGCGTCCAACCGGGACCTCTACCGGGACGCGATCGACAGGGTCCACGAGGAGTTCACCGACGGGTTCTACGACCACCTGTACGAGGTCGCCCGCGAACCGGGCGTTCCGAGCCGGTCCGCGGACTTCTCGCTCGACGCGTGGTGGGACGACTACCTGGAGCGGATGTGATCTCGTCGGTGCCGATGGTTCCGAAACTCCTGCGAACGGCGCGTGTCGCCCTGGATCCGGATCGAGAGCCGGAGACGCGGCTCGGACGGATCGAGCGTGACCTCGAGCTCTACGTCGGGGGGTCACTCCTCGTGATATACGGGCTGCTCATCGGTCTCTCCGTGATCCAGCGGACGCTGACCGGAGAGCAGGCCCTCTGGGTCCAAGAGATCACGATCGGGATGTTCGTCTGGGTCGCGTGGCTCTCTGTGGCCTACGTGATCCGCAACGAGGACCACCTGCGGTTCACGCTCGTCCTCTCGCGGCTCTCGAATCGCGGTCGCTACCTCCTCTACTGGGTCGAATGGGCGCTCTGGGTCGGCTTCGCCGGGACCGTGTTCGTCTACTCCGTCCCGGTGCTCGGCGACTTTATCGCACGGCAGGCGACGATCACCGGGACGTCGATCCCGGACGCGGTCACGTATCTGGCAATCACGGTCGGCTTCGGGCTCGTGCTCCTGCGGGTCGCACAGCAGGCGGTCTCGGTGACGCTGGCGTTCCGCCGCGGGGACGACGTCACGCACTCCGAGGGGGAGGTGGTCGCGGAATGACGGGCGCGACCGTTCTCGCGAGCGCGCTCGGCTTCGCCCCCGGGACGGCGCTCGCGTTGCTCACGCTCGCCGTCGGCGTCCTGTTCGTCCTCGGAGTTCCGATACTACTCGTCTTCTCGACGTGGGTGCTCGGCTTCGCCGTGCTCTTCCCCGCGTTCGGACTGCAGAACACGTCCGTCGCGGCGTACTATCAGCTCTGGACGTTCCCGCTGACGGCGGTCCCGCTCTTCATCCTCGTGGGAGCGCTCATCAACCAGCTGCAGATCGCCCGCGACATCATCGGTCTCTCGCGGTCGCTGGCGGGCTGGCTGCCGGGGAGCGCGGCGAACACCGCCCTCCTCACCTCCGGCGTGTTCTCCGCGATCACGGGATCGAACGCCGCGACGACGGCCTCCGTCGGGGAGGCGTTCACCGACGAGCTCCGCGAGGAGGGCTACGATCCGGTGTTCAGCGCGGCGACGATCGCTGCCGGGGGAACGCTCGGGATCGTCATCCCGCCGAGCGTCCTCTTCATCCTCTACGGGGTGACGTTCAACCTCCCGGTCTCAGATCTGTTCGTCGCCGGCACGCTCCCCGGGCTGTTGATGTTGATCGGACTGATCACGACCGCGACGGTCATCTCCTATCGCAACGACTACGGGACCGACGAGTACGCGTTCGACGTCCGGGAGGTCCTCCGGTCGGTCCTCAAAGCACGGAACTCCCTCCTGGCCATCGTCGTCCTCCTGGGCGGCATCTTCACCGGCGTGTTCACCCCGTCGGAGTCGGCCTCAATCGCGATCCTGTTCGTCGTCACCGCCGAGTTCCTGTCGGGGAACATCCGCGGGACGGCGTTCCTCGTCGAATCGGTCCGGCTGACGATCTACCTCGTGGGCATCATCATCCCCGTGTTGGTCACGTCGATCATGATCCAGCAGAGCCTGTCGTTCCTCGATCTCCAGGATCTCCTCTCGAACGCCATCCTGGCGCTCGACGCCCCGATTCTGATCGGGTCGGTGCTGATCGTCGTGATGCTCCTGAGCGGCTCGGTCCTCGCCTCGATTCCGAACATGATCTTGGTCGCGCCGCTCTTGGCCCCCGCCGCGTTCGCGCTGGGGATCTCGCCGCTGATGTGGGGCGTGATCTTCATGATCAGCGACGCGATCGGGTTCATCACGCCGCCCTACGGGCTGAACCTCTACATCATCAGCAGCATCACCGACATCGACTATATGCGGATCGCGTGGGGCGCACTCCCGTACTTCTTCGTGTTGACCTCGATACTCGTCCTGTTCTTCGTCTTCCCCGAACTGAACGTCCTGGCAGCCTAACCACCACAGACCGATGATCACGACACTCGCGACTCACGAGAGACGACCGGCTCGAAACGAGAGACGATCGGTACAGCAAGAGAGGCGACCGACCCGGCACCAGACCCGACCGACCCGGAGGTGCGAGAGATGTTTCTCCTGATAACGGACGGTCCCGACGATTCGGCGGCCCCGCTTCCCTTCGTCGCCGCGAAGGGGGCGATGGAGGACGGGGACGAGGTCTCGATCGTAACGATGGCCGACGGCGTCTCGCTGCTGCGGCGGGACGTCGATCTCCACGCGCTGGAAGCGTCGGGACTGCCGACCGTCGCGGCGGCGGTCGAGGCGCTCCGGGACCGCGGAGCGCTCGCGGACGCCGTCGCCTTGCGACCCTGTTGTGAATCCCGCGGTATCGACGAAGCTGACCTCCGCGAGTGGGCCTCGATGGACGGGCCGAGCGCGATTTCTAGACTCGCCGGGGAACACGAGACGACGCTCTCGTTCTGATAGACACGAGACGACGCCCCGGTGCCGATAGCGTCGACTGCGCGCCGAGAGCGCGACCGCAGCGGACCACCGGCGCGTCCGACGATCGTCTGACGCGTCGTTTATTAGGCCCCACGTGTTGCTCGGGAGTGTGGCACTCGGTCAGGACCGACTGGATACTTTAGAAATCCCCGACGGGACGACCGCCGAGGAGCACGACCTCGTGACCGACGGGGACATCGTCGTCGGCGGGCAGAGCACCGTCGAGTTCGGCGTCCGCGGGCGGAACGTCCTCGCCGGCGAGCGCGTCACCTTCGGCGGCGACATCGAGGCCGAGGGGGACTGCCGCCTCGACGTCTGGTGCGACGTCGCCGGCAACGTCCTCGTGGGCGAGGACGCCTACCTCGGCGAGCGCGTCCACATCGGCGGTCGGCTGATGGTCTCCGGCGATCTGGACATCGGCGACGACGTCGACATCGAGGAGGGCTTCGAGGCCAACGGCTGGATCGTCATCCGGAACCCGGTGCCGACGCTCGTCTTCTACTTCGTCGTCCTCTCGCAACTCCTCCACATCGGCGAGAACGAGAGCGCCGAGGAACTCGCGAACGCGCTCTCCGGCGAGAGCGAGGACGCCCCGCTCGTGATCCCGCGCGGGTCGACCGTCTCCGACGACGCCTGGCAGGCCTCGACGCCCGCGACGATCGGCGACGAGTGTCGACTTCACGGCAACGTCCGCGCCGAGACGATCACCGTCGGCCGGGACAACAACATCTTCGGGAGCCTCCGCGCCCGCGGCGACATCGAGGTCGGCGAGGGGACGCGCGTCCACGGCGACGTGACGACCCGCGACGGCACCGTCACCATCGCCGACGGGGCGGAGGTCCTCGGCGACGTCTCCTGTGCGGACCTCGAACTCCACGACGACGCCGACGTCGAGGGGACGATCCGCGCCTCTGGCGATATGCGACTCGTCCGTTCGAAGGCGAGTCGAGACGCGGAGTGAACTCCGGATGAGCAGCGAATGAGCACCAAATGACGGCTTTCGCGTTGCGTCCGCTGTAACTCAAATACCCCTTTGTGTCACCGGCGCGTCTTTCCGTCCGTCTCGTGTAGTCGGAGACGAAATGGTATCGAGACGCACACTCGGACTCCTCGCGGTCGCTGCGCTCGTCACGCTCGCCGGCTGCGGAGCCACCGGGAGCGGCGGCGACGGCGGTGCCGCGGGCGGGTACGAGCAGGCGACCGGCGTCGAGGCCGACCGCGCCCAGGAGGCGACACCGGCACCGACGGGTGAACCGCGCGAACAGGCCAGCGACGGCGGCTCCGGAGGTGCGGGCGACGCGTCAGGCGACGTCGTCAACACGGACGAACGCGCGATCATTCGAACCGGCACCGTCGCCGTCGAGGTCGACGACTACGAGTCGGCGCAGTCGGCGCTCACCTCGACCGTCGAGGGCTACGGCGGCTACGTCAGCGACAGCCGACAGGACCGCAGACAGATCGGCAACGATACCTGGGTCCGGGGCGAGTTGGTGCTGCGGGTCCCGAGCGAGCACTTCGACGCGCTCGTCAACGACACCCGGGGCCTCGGCGAGGTCCAGACCGTCGAGGTGAACTCCCGCGACGTGACCGATCAGCTCGTCGACATCGAGGCGCGCCTGGAGAACCTCCGCGCCGAGCGAGACCGTCTGCGAGAACTCTACGACCAGGCGAACACCACCGAAGACGTCCTGGCCGTCCAGCGCGAACTCTCTGACGTGCAGGGGGAAATCGAGCGGCTGGAGGCCAGACAGCAGTCGCTGGAGAATCAGGTCGCCTACTCGACGCTGACGGTTCGGTTGGAGGAGCCCCGACCGACGCCGAATCGCGTCGCTCCGGACCGCTGGTACGACACGCCGGTCCTCTTGGCGTTCATGCAGTCGGTCGACGGCGTCGTCGTCGTCGCCCGAGCGTTCGTCGTCGGCTTCGCGTACGCGCTGCCGTACCTCCTCGCGTTCGCGCTGCCGGTCGTCGTCGTGGGTGCCGTCCTCTGGCGGGTCGCACGGCGGTTCAGAGCCAGCGAGTAATCGGAGCCGAAATTCGGGTCGTCGACGCTACGCTTCGTCTTACTCGTCTCCGTCCGCACCCTCGCCGGTGCTGACGGTCACCTGCGCCTCGCGGAGCACCGAACCGGCCATCTCGTATCCCGGCCGGTAGACGTCGACGACCGTGCCCGCCGGTTTCTCGTCGTCGACGCGCATCAGGACCTCGTGACGCGTCGGGTCGACGTCCGTCCCCGGCTCGGGATCGATCGGATCGACGTTCTCCTCCGCTAAGACGCGGTCGAACTCTTCGAGCGTCGACTCGACGCCCGGGCGGATGTCGGCGTCCTCGTCCTGATCGAGCGCGCGCACGAGGTTGTCGCGGACGCTGACGACGCGCTCGACGAAGTCCTCGGTCGCGCGCTCTCGGATCTCGTCCTGTCGCTTCTTCGCGCGCTTCTTGTAGTTCTTGAAGTCCGCCTTCGAGCGCTTCAGCGCGGCGTCGAGCTCTTCGATCCGCTCGTCTCTGGCGTCGAGTTCCGACTCCGCGGTTTCGACCCGCGACTCGAGTTCCGACACCTCGGCGGCGAGCTCCTCGTCGTACTCGGCGACGCGGTCGGCGACGTCCGGAACGTCCGCTTTCGCGGACGCGTCGTCGCTCTCGGCGTCGACGGTGTCTCCCTCGGCGTTCTTCGCGTCGCTCTCGGCGTCCGCGACGCCGTTTTCGACGGCTGCGCCGCTCTCACCGTTCTCGACGTCTTCGACGTCCGCGTCGGCGGACGCGGCCGCCGCGGTGCTCTCGGGGGACTCCTCGCTCATACCTGCAGGGAGTGGGCGACGAGCCTTAAGGGTGTAGAAACGACCCGGACGGTTTCGGCCTCCGGGCGGGTCGAACGGGCGTTCGATCGGTGGGGCGAGAAGCAACGGCTGGTCGACGGGGAGAGAAGTAGAGACGGTTGGTCGACGGGGAGGGGAGAGGCAGCGGCTGATCGACGGGGACAAGAACGCCGAGCCGGGCCTACTGATACATCCCGATCGGCCGGGCCTGCGTGCTCTCTTCCTGGCTGGCCTCTTGCATCCGCTTCGCGAGGCGTTCCTTCGCCTCGCGGATCTGTTCGGCGCGGTCGACCAGGTCGTCGACCGAGACCTCGACGTCCGCGAGGGGCTCGATCCCCCGCTTGATCAGGACCCGGGCGGCCTCGGGGTCGGGGAACCGCGGGTCGGATTCGACGACGAGACCGACGGCCGTGCGGTCGGCTTCCACGGCGGCGTTCAGCAGGACGCCGGTCGGCCCGGAGACGAGCCCGGTCTCGCTGGGCGCGTCGATGCCGACGTCGGCGACGAGGTCGACGCCCCCGGCGACGCCGAGGCCGTACAGCGACGGCGCGTCGTCGCTCTTCTCCGTGGGAATCCCCGAGAGGTAGATCGGCGTCACCGCGTTGTCGTCGAACCAGCCGGCGAGGCAGTCCGCCAACTCCGAGGCGGCCTTCGGCTGGACCGGAACGTCGCTCTGGAGCACGAGGAGATCGCGCTCCCCGTCGGCGTACAGCCGAACGGGCGGCTGGAGTGCGGTGTCGTTCTCCTGGTACACCGCGACCTTGGGGAGGCTGTCGCAGTGGACGTTGCCGTAGTGGGTCATCTCGAACTCCTCGACCAGGTGGTCGGCGGCGATCTTGCCGACGAGTCCGATGCCGGGGAACCCCTCTACGAGCGACGGATTCGAGAGCGATACATCGTCGGCGAGTACGGAGATTCGCGCCATAGACCGCGGTACGAGCGGACCAGTGGTAAAACTGCGGGCGATGCCGTGTTTCGGTAACGCGACGAAGGACCGCAGTGATGGAGATCGCAGTTATGGAGAGCGCGGAAATGAGCAACCAGTGACAGCAGAGGCGCGTCAAACGTCCGGAACCGACACCCACAAGCGGGCGCGGCGAATCTCTCACCCTATGCAACCACTGGAGCGGTACGCGTCGCTCCTCGCGGACTACGACGCGTTCCAGGCGGCGTGCGAGCGGCCGCTGCCGTCGGTCGTGCGCGTCAACACGCTGAAGGCGTCGATCGAACGCGCCCGCGACGCGCTCGACGCGGCGAGCGTCGCCTACGAGGCGACGGACTGGCACCCCGGCGTGCTCCGTCTCGAGGAGCGAGGCCCCGGAACCTCCTGGCCGTACTTCCACGGCTGGCTCCACGGCCAGGAGGAGGTCTCCGCGCTTCCCGCGCTGGCGCTCGACCCCCAACCCGGCGAGGTCGTCTGGGACGCCTGCGCCGCCCCGGGGAGCAAGACGACCCAGATCGCGGACCTGATGGACGACGAGGGGCTCCTCGTCGGCAACGACAACAACCTCGGACGGCTCTCGGCGCTGCGGCACAACGCCGAGCGACTGGGCATCACGAACCTCGCGGTGACGAACCAGGACGCCCGCAACTTCTCCTTCAAGCCGTTCGGCGATCGGTCCGAAGACGAGAAACGGATCGAGGCGTTCGACCGCGCGCTCGTCGATGCACCCTGTTCCTGCGAGGGGACGATCCGGAAGAACCCCGACGCCTTAGAGCGGTGGTCGATGGACCACATCAAAGGGATCGTGGGCATCCAGAAGGGAATCCTCCGGCGCGCGATCCAGGCGACGCGCCCCGGCGGGACCGTCGTCTACTCCACCTGCACGTTCGCGCCCGAGGAGAACGAGGCCGTCCTCGATCACGCGCTCGAGGAGGCGGACTGCGAGATCCGCGAGTGGGACGCCCCGGAGGGCTTCGAGACCGATCCGGGAGTCACCGAGTGGAACGGCGAGGAGTACGATCCCGCTGTCGAACTGGCACACCGGGTGTACCCGCACCGCAACGACACGGGCGGGTTCTTCTGCGCCAAACTGGAGGTGACGGCATGAGCGACGGGGACGCGAGCGACGACCTGACCGACGCTGAGGCTGTCGACGGCGTTTCCGACGCAGACGCGGGAACCGGCGATACCGCCGATCCGCCGGAGAACGACGGCCAGCGGTTCGATCGCCTGCCGGCGACCGCCGACGAGCGCGTCGTTCCCGGCCGACCCACCCGCGAGGAACTCCTCGAGTGGTGGGAACAGCGCTACGGGATCCCCCCGGAGACGTGGGACGGCCACACGTTCTGGGAGAAAGGAAACGGGAAGCTGTGGGCGTTCGCCGCCGACGTGGTCTCGCCGATCCCCGTCGAGGGGCTCGGCCTCCGGATCCTGCGCGCCCGCCAGGAGCACTGGAAACCCTCGACGAACGCCGTCCAGCGCTTCGGGACGGACGCGACGAGGAACGTCGTCGTGCTCGATAGCGAGGAAGCGACGCGGTTCGCGAAGGGCGAGGACCAGGAGCTTCCGCGCTGGGACGGCGACTGGGGGTACGTCATCGCCGCTCACGAGATCGCCGGTGACAGCGAGGCGTCAGAGACGCCTCGGGCAACCGGCGAAGCCGGTGACGTCGAACCGATCGGCGTCGGCCTCTACCTCCACGGCGAACTGCGATCGACCGTTCCGAAGGGGCGTCGCGAGGACCTGTCGTAGGACGATGCGGGTCGCAGTCGGACCCGCCTGTCGTCACCTCGCCGCTCACTTCTCCTCGACGGTCCCGCCGGAGAGCCCCTCCCACGCGACGCGATAGCCGAGCCGCGAAAGTGCCGCTGAAGCGTCGTCGACGCCGTACTCTTCGAGAACCGCCTCGGCGTCCGACAGCGACATCCCGGCGTCGATCTCCGCATCCAGCGCGTCGAGGGTCGCGGGACGGATCAGCGTCCCGCCGACGCGCTCGTGCTCGGGGAACGCCACTGCGTCGAGCGCGTCGATGCCCACGCCCCACTCGGCCGCGAGCGCCTCGGGCTCGATCACGTCGGAATCGGGAACGTACTCCGCCGGCAGCGACGCGGCCGCAGCGTCGACCAGTCCCTCCTCGTACCTCCGGAGCGCGTCGACGACGTCTTTCACGCGCACGCGCCCCGAGTACGTGACGACCCGGTGATCCAGCGACTCGATCTCCTCGCCGACGCCGAGGGACTCGTCGACGGCGACGAGCAGTTCCACGTCGTCGTCGACGCTGCCGAACTGGTCGAGCTTCTTCTCGACGTACTCGGGCGTCCAAAAGCCCATCACCTCGAAGTAGACGCGGAACGCGGGTGCGCTCGTGTCGTCCGCGTCGCGTTCCCCCGACTCCCGCGATCCGGCCGGCCGGTAGTCGAACGCGAAATCGGGGATCATCGCCCGCGCGCCGGCCGCGAGCGGTTCGGGCTCTCTGGACAGTTCCCAGTCCAGATCGAGGTTCGAAAAGCGCGCGGCGAAGTCGGCCTCGACGCCGCTGTCGTAGGTCGGTTCGGCGACCGGTTCGACGTCCGGAACCGAGACGTCGTCGGGACCGAGGTGCAGCTCGCGATCGGTCCCGCGGTCGTCGATCGTCGCCGACAGCGACCACTCGGCGGTGGCCGCGACGCTGCGGAGCAGGCGGGCGAAGGCGGTTCCGTAGCGTCGCGTCCGCCGGAACAGCGCGTCGGGACCGGTGACGACGAGGACTCGCTCTTCGCTCGGACCGGCGCTTTTTCCGTCGTCCTCACCGCTGCCACGCCGCCGAATCTCGTAGAGGAGCCCCAGTCGCTTGACCGCCGAGACGAGCCGCTTCGGATCCGAACTCCGAATTCGGACCTCGGTCGCGTCGAACAGCGCCGTCTGGGCCAGCGAGAGGTTGTACTGCTCGACGAGTCCGTCGGGACCCCAGCGCGGCTCGAACGACGAGAGCACCGCGTTGACGTCGCGGTCGGCGTACAGCGACTGTTCGATCGCCCCGGCTTCGGTTCCGAGCCGATCGGCCGCGGAGGCGATCGCCGCCCGTCGATCCCCGCCGTCGACGACGCCGCCGATCGCCTCGGCCGACTCGAAGGCGGCGCGACGGACGCGTTCGGGCGGGAGGGGCGCGCGCGTCTCGAAGACCGCCTCCCGTTCGAGTAACGCGGCGAACCCCCGGACGAGTTTGAAGTCGTCGGCCTCCCGCTCTAACTCGTCGAGCGCGTCGTCGAGGCGGTGTCGCGGCTCCCCGAGGTGTCCCTGGAAAACGCCGATGACTCGGGCGGCGAGCGGCCGGTCCGCTCGCCCCGCGAACTGGGGGTGGTAGCCGCCGCCCGCTCGGGAGACCCGGAGGAGGTCCTTCCTCAGCACGGCGACGGCTTCGGGACGGCGGGTCAAGAGACTGCCGCCCTCGAACGGGGATCCGGTTCCACCGAAAGACCGATACTCGCGGCCGGTCGTAGACCGGACGATGGAACGGCGAACCGTCCTCGGAGGGGCCGGTGTCTCGATTACGGCGCTCCTCGGCGGCTGTCTGGGCGCGTTTCCGAGCGCGACGGGGCCCCGGAACCCGCCCGACGCGCCGGCCGATCAGCCGCGGCGGACGCCCGAACAGTCGGATCTCGTCGTCGGAACGTTCGACTTCGAGGCCGGCGAGGAGGGAGCACTCCGCGTGTTCGGTACGGTCGAGAACCGCGGCGACGCTCAGCGCACGGCGACGGTGACCGTCACCGCGCGGATCGACGGGGAGCCGTTCGTCCGAGAGACGTCTCTCGCTGCCGACCCCGGCGAGACCGCCGAGTGGTCGGTCACCTTCGACCTCCCCTACGAGGAGTTCGCGAGCGGCGGCACCCTCAGCGTCGACGTCGGGTGACCGGCGGGACGCGGCCCGTCCCGGATCACCGCCGCCTGTCCGCCACTCGCTCCTCCGCGGTCTCCTCGCTCACGACCTCGTAGAGCAGGGCCCGTCCGCCGTCGGCCTTCGGGCGGAGGACCCGGCCGAGCCGCTGGGTGAACTCCCGCTCTGAGCCCGACCCGGCGAGGACGACCGCGACGTTGGCGTCGGGAACGTCGACGCCCTCGTCGAGGACGTTCGCGGTCACGACCCGCGAGTACGTGCCCTCGCGGAAGCGATCGAGGATCTCCCGTCGCTCCGCCGCTCCGGTCTCGCTCGTGATCGCCGGCAGCAGGTACCGCTCGGAGAGTCGGTACACGAGGTCGGTGTGGGCGGTGAAGACGATGACGCGGTCCTCGCGGTGGCGGTCGAGCAGCCTCCCCAGGGTGTCGACCTTCGCGTCCGCGTTCATCATAATCCGCCGCGCGCGCTGCTTCGCCAGCAGCGCCTCCCGCGCCTTCGGGTCGGTCCCAGAACGCATCACGAGCTTTCGGTAGTCCGAACCGCTCCGCAACGAGAGGTCCGAGCGCTTCAGGTAGTCGACGAACGTGCCCTGGGCCTCCTCGTATGCCTCCCGCTCCGCGGGGCCGAGCGCGACCTCGACTCTCCGCACCTCGTAGTCGGCGAGGTGTTCGCCCGCGAGGTCGTCGACGTCCGCCTCGTACACCTTCGGTCCCACGAGATCGGCGATGGCCTCGTGCGCGCCGTCGGGGCGCTCGAACGTCGCCGTCAGTCCGAGCCGGGCGGGCGCGGCGAGCAGGCGCGCGGCGTCGCGGTAGCCCTCGCCGCCGAGGTGATGCACCTCGTCGAAGACGACGAGGCCGAAGTCGCCGCCGACGTCCTCCGCGCGCAGGTACGCCGAATCGTACGTCGACACCGTGATCGACTCCTGGACCTGCTCGCCCCCGCCGAACTGGCCCACCGGGACGTCGAACTCCGTTTCGAGTTCGCGTCGCCACTGTTCGAGGAGGTCGATCGTCGGCACGACCACCAGCGTCGGGACGCCGAGCGCGGCGATGGCGTCGATCGCGAGGACGGTCTTCCCGGCCCCGGTCGGCAGTTCCACGACGCCCCGGTCGCCGTTCGCGCGCCACGCGTCGAGCGCCTCGCGCTGATACGGGCGGAGGTCGTAGGCGTGCGACAGCGACAGCCGTTCCTCGGGGAGGACGCGGTCCTCGAACCGGACGTCGGTCTCGTCGAGCGCCGCTCGCAACTCGGCGTACCGGTGGGCTGGCGCGCGTGCGACGAGGCCCCGGTCGTCCCACGTCACTCCCGGCAGCGACTCGACCGCCGGATCCGACTCGTCGAGGCCGCCGACGCGGATCGTGCCGTCCTCGAACCGCAGCGTGATCACACACGGTCCTGCGTCGCGATCGTATATATACTGTCGGCCGCGGTCCGCGGGCAGTCTCACCGCAGGTCGCGTCGTGCCGCGGATCGCGGCGTCCCCCGCCCGCGGCCCTATCGTCCGATCGCCCCGTCGCCCGCCGCCCAGTTGCCCCGACGTTTAATCGCCCCGCGTTCCGTGACGCGCCGCTTTTGTCCGTCGGCGCGCGAGAACGAGGTATGACCGACGAATCCGATGCGGCGACAGGGGGCTCGATGGACGGGGACGACGCGACGGCGGGCGATCTGGACGAGACCGTCGCACAGTTCCTCCGCGACGTCGACGCGGCCCACGACGACTACGACCGGGGCTACGTCGACGCCGACGCGACGCTCTCGGTGGTTATGACGCACGTCGAGGAACTGCGGGCGGCACGCGAACAGCGAGAGTGAACTCGGCGGGAGTGAGCTCGCGGGGGCAGTCACTCCCCGATGAGCGAGCGGACCCGATCGACGTACTCGCCGAAGGCCGGGTCCGTCCGATCCCGCGGCCGGTCGATGTCGACCGTGACGACCTCGCGGACGCGCCCCGGATCGGCGGCCATCACGACGACGCGGTCGGAGAGCTTCACCGCCTCCTCGACGTCGTGGGTGACGAAGAGCACCGTCTTTCCCGTCTCCGCCCAGATCCGCAGCAGTTCCTCGTGGAGCATATCCCGCGTCTGGGCGTCGACGCTCCCGAACGGCTCGTCCGCGAGGAGGATCTCCGGATCGACCGCCAGCGCGCGGGCGATGCCGACGCGCTGTTTCATCCCGCCGGAGAGCTCCTTCGGGTAGGCGTCGGCGAACTCCCCGAGCCCGACTAGGTCGAGCATCTCGCCGACACGTCGGCTCCGCTCGGGTTCTTTGACGCCCTGTTCTTCGAGACCGAAGGCGACGTTGTCGCGGACGGTGCGCCAGGGGAACAGCCCGTACTCCTGAAAGACCATCCCGCGGTCCGTGCCCGGCCCCGTGACCGGCTCGCCGTCGAGTCGGATCTCGCCGCCGGTCGGGACCTCCAGCCCGGCGATCGTGCGGAAGAGCGTCGTCTTCCCGCAGCCGGAGGGGCCGACCAGGCAGACGAACTCCCCGTCCGACACGGAGAAGTTGACGTCCGAGAGCGCCTCGACCCGCTGGCGCTCGGACTCGTAGACCTTGCTCACGCCGTCGACGACGACCTTGGAGTTCCGGTCGAGATTTGACCCGTCCCCGGGGGAGTCGCTCAGTCCCGCCACGCCAGTGCCCTCCGTTCGACCCGCCGGAACGCCCCGTCGCTCACGAGGAAGACGAGGCTGATGACGGCCATGTACGCCACGCTCACGTCGGTCGCGAGGTTCTGTGCCGCGTTGATGATCTGGAAGCCGACGCCGGGCGCGCCGAACAGTTCGGCGGCCACGACGATCATCCAACACTGACCGATGCTCGTCCGGACCCCGGTCGCGATCGACGGCGTCGCCGCCGGGA
This sequence comes from Halobellus rarus, assembly GCF_024494595.1. Classification (GTDB taxonomy): domain Archaea; phylum Halobacteriota; class Halobacteria; order Halobacteriales; family Haloferacaceae; genus Haloquadratum; species Haloquadratum rarum. Next base: position 148,598 of record NZ_JANHDI010000002.1, read on the forward strand.
GGATCACCTTGCGGATCATCGTCAGATCGTCGTCGACGCCGAGCGTCTCCGCGACTTCACGGAGGTGCGTCGAGACGCCCTCGACGCCCGCGTACGCGTTGTAGAAGTTGATCCAGAACGCGCCGATCCCGACGATGAACGCCGCGCCGCCGTGGCCGATGCCGATCCAGACGATGGCGAAGACGATCCACGCCAGCGGCGGGATCGGGCGGAGAAAGCGCGTGACCGGCGTGAGCGCGTCGTCGAGGCGACCGCTCCAGCCCATCGCGACGCCCAGCGAGATGCCGAGAACGCTTCCGACCGCCAGGCCCGGCAGGTAGTGCAACAGGCTCTGGAGCAGGTTCGCGACGAGGCGCGTGGCCGGGATCGAAACCTCCGCGAACGGGACCGTGAACGTCGTCGGTGCGGTGAGTTCGACGACGAACGCGGTCGCGACCTCGACCGGAGACGGGAGCAGATACGTCCGTCCGACCGCCATCGCGGCGGCCTGCCAGACCGCGAGGAAGATCCCCGTCCCGGCCGCGCCGTACGCGAGACCGGCCGTGTCGAGGTCCGAGAGCGATCCGATCGACGAATCGCCGGGGCTCTCGTGGGTGGATCCGGGGTCCGTCGTCGCGCCCGTCTCGGATTCGGTCCCGGTCTCGACGCTCATAGGGAGTCGTACACCCCGAAGTCGAACAGATCGTCGTTCGAGAGCACCTCGTCGATCCGTCCCGCGTTCGCCGCGTACTCCGAGAAGATCTGCGCGCCGTCCTCGATCTTGTGCGGGTCGGTGATGAAGTCCGAGGCTGGCGAGTCCATCGCCCGCCGGGCCGTTTCGACCGGCAGCGACGACTCGCCGATGACGGTGCTGGCGTGTTGGGCGGCCCCGTCGGGGTTGTCGTTGGCGAACGTCGTCGCGCGCTGGTGCTGCTCGACGAAGGCCGCCGCCTGCTCGGGGTTGTCCTCGCGGAGTCGGTCGTGCATCAGCGCGACAGCCGCGGGCTGACCGGGCATAAAGTCGCCCGCCCAGGCGATCGGCTGGTAGGGGGCACCGCGCATCTCGATGACCGTCGGCACCGGCTCCATAATCGACGTGCCATCGATCTCACCGGCCAGGAGGGCCTGCCGAACCGGCCCTGCACCGCCGAGCGAGGTGATGTTCACGTCGGATTCGGGGTCGACGCCGACGACCTCCGACAGCCAGTAGCGAAGGAGGATGTCCGGCACCGACCCGGGCGGGAACGTCCCGAAGGTGAACTTCCGACCCTGTTCCTCCTCGAACCGGTCGAAGGCGTCCGCGCCCGATTCGGCGTCCGCCCAGACCGCCGCGAAGTCGTCGTGCGCCAGGACCTGCATCGCGTTCTGGATGTTCGCGGCGGTGATCTTCGCGGGGATGTCCTTGTCCATCACGATCATCGCGGGAACGATGCCGAACAGCATCACGTCGAAGTCGCCCGTCGCGGAGGCCTGGACGATACTCGGGCCGTCTGAGAACACCTCTCCGGAAACCGTCGCCGAAAGCTCGTCGAAGTACCCCTCCTCCTGCATAATGAAGTACTGCATATCCGGGTAGATGGGCATATACGCGACGCGGATCTCGTCGAGGCCGCCGTTCGACCCGCCGGTCCCGCCGAGGCATCCGGCGGCGCCCCCGAGTCCGGCTGCCGAAGTCGCGGCGGTCGCCTGAAGGAACCGCCGTCGCGAAATGCCCGATCGGTCGTGTGTCGAGTCTCTCTTCATTTGACCGGCTTTAGCGCCCTACACGTATTTACAGCGTGCACGCGGCGAACGTCGCTCCGACGCTCGACGCCTCTGAAACCCGATATCGGAAGAGTTAGTGGACGTAGCCTCCCGCACAGTCTGGTCTCGGTGGATCCGGATCGCGTCAGAGATACCAGATAGTATTGCTCGTACCCGGATTGCTGATTGTCCCGATGTCGCGAAAGCTCGACGGAGGAAGGAAAACCTAACTCGGTGGCCCTCCCGTCCCAGTGTATGACGCACTTTTCGGAGCGAGTCGAGCAGGTGTCGATCAGCGGGATCCGCGAGGTCTTCGAGGCCGCGGGCGAGGACGCGATCAACCTCGGACTGGGACAGCCGGACTTCTCGGCTCCCACCCACGCCCGCGAGGCCGCCGCCGACGCGATTCGCGAGGGACGCGCCGACGGCTACACCGAAAACAAGGGGCTGAACTCGCTCCGCGAGGCGATCGCGGACAAACACGCCCGCGATCAGGGGGTCGACGTCGATCCGAGTGACGTGATCGCCACCGCCGGCGGGTCGGAGGCGCTGCACATCGCCCTGGAGGCCCACGTCGACGCCGGCGACGAGGTCGTCATCCCGGATCCGGGGTTCGTCTCCTACGACGCCCTCACCCGACTCACGGGCGGGACCCCCGTTCCCGTCCCGCTCCGCGACGATCTGACGATCGACCCCGACGCGATCGAGGCGGCGATCACCGACGACACCGCCGCGTTCGTCGTCAACAGCCCCGGCAATCCCACGGGCGCCGTCTCGCCGCCAGAAGATGTCAGAGAATTCGCCCGCATCGCCGACGAGCACGACGTCCTCTGCATCTCCGACGAGGTCTACGAGTACACCGTCTTCGACGGCGAGTTCCGCTCGCCGCTGGAGTTCGCCGACAGCGACAACGTCGTCGTCGTCAACTCGGCCTCCAAGCTCTACTCGATGACCGGGTGGCGACTCGGCTGGGTCGTCTCCTCGACGCGCCGGATCGAGCGGATGCTCCGCGTCCATCAGTACGCCCAGGCGTGCGCCGCCGCCCCCTCGCAGTTCGCCGCCGAGGCGGCGCTCACCGGCCCGCAGGACCAGGTCGACGAGATGACCGAGTCCTTCGAACGCCGCCGCGACATCGTCGTCGACGGCCTCACGGACATCGGCCTCGACGTCCCGACGCCCGGGGGCGCGTTCTACTGTATGCCGGAGATCCCGGAGGGCTTCGTCGACGAGTGCCTGGACCGTGGAGTCATCGTCGTCCCGGGCGAGGCGTTCGGCGAGCACGGGCGAGGCTACGCGCGGCTGTCGTATGCGACCGACGAGGAGTCGCTGCACGAGGCGCTCGATATAATGGGCGAGGCGTACGACGCGGTGACGCGGTGATGTGGTGACGCGGTGATCCGCTGACGGCGCGTTAAGCGCCGGGGCGCGTCAGGACGCCGTACTCACGATCTTGATCACGTCGCCCTCCTCCAGTTCGTAATCCTCGGCGATTCGACGCTTCGACCGCGCGTCGACCGCGTGGAGGTAGCCCTCGCCGATGTCCGAGTGAACGGCGTACGCGAGGTCCTTCGGGGTCGACCCGCGGGGCAGGAGGAACGCGTCGGGGAGCGTCTCCCCCGTGCCGTCGGTCCACCTCGTCTCGTTCTGGACGGGGTAGGCCGTCACCATATCGAGGACGTCGTAGACGGCGGTGTCGATGGCCCGCTGGACGCCGGTCCCGCCGTGGTCGGCCATCACCTCGCGGATCGTCTCCAGGCCCTCCCGCTGCGCGTCGGAGACGTCGCCGACGACGTCGAAGTCCTCGTCGCCCGGGAGGTACTCGACGACGCCCGCCTCCGCGGCCGTCCGCAGCGCGAGTTCGCCGTCGGCGGTCGACGACACGACGGGCTTGTCGGACTCCGCGAGTCGGTCGAGGTTCTCCGGCGGGGCGACGTCGGCCTTGTTGGCGACGAGTACGATCGGCTTCGTCCGCTCGCGGACGTCCCGCGCCAGCCGTTCGCGGTCGCCGTCGCTCCACTGCTGGGGGTCGTCGGGGTACTCGACCGCCCGCAGCGACGCCGCCACGTCGTACTCGGTCGCGCCGAACCCCGTCAGCATCTCTGTCAGGGCCTCGTCGATGTCGAAATCGGGCGAGCGCGACTTCCGGACGATCGACTCCCAGTTCCGCTCGATGATCCCCGCGAGCCACTGTTCGAGCTCCGCCTCGACGAAGTCGGCCTCCTCGACGGGATCGTACGTTCCGATCTCGACGGGTTCCCCCTCCGCGTCGGTGCCGCCGGCGGCGTCGAGGACCGCGAGGATGGCGTCGGAATCGGTGAGCGCGTCGAGGAACTGATTTCCGAGACCGCGCCCCTCGTGTGCCCCGGGAACGAGGCCGGCCACGTCGAGCAGTTCGACGGGGACGTAGCGGACGCCGCCCTCGCAGTTGCCGCAGCGCTCCTCGCGGTCGAGACAGGGACAGCGCGTCCGGGCGTGGGTCACGCCGCGGTTCGGATCGATCGTCGTGAACGGGTAGTTGCCGACGTCGACGTCGGCCATCGTCGCGGCCTTGTAGAAGGTAGACTTGCCGGCGTTGGGCTTGCCGGCGAGCGCGAGCGAGAGCATACCTGCGAGACGAACGACGGCCGGAAGTAGGTTTCCGTGTACAGTTGCACCTACAGAACGTCGCCTGGATGCGCTGCGCCGTGTTCGACGAGTTCGTTGTCGAACGAGACGAGTGTCGCGTCCACGGCATCAGCGGCTGCGAGAATAAGGGCGTCCATTGGATACAGAAGCGTCTCGGACTGGAGCCGGTTGGCCGCCATCATATCGGACGCGTCGGGAAACGTAATCGTCGCGCGTGACGTGATCCGATTCTCGATTTGGTCGATACGATCTCGCTCGAACTGCTTCTTTTTTGTGAGAACGCTCCGAAGTTCCATCAGGCTCAGGACAGAGACGTACGTATTGTCGGCTTCGTTGAGTAGTTCGATCGCGTCATCGGATCGTTCAGTATCGTGAGTAACAGCGGCGACGAGAATATTCGTGTCGAGGAGCAGATTCATATCCGCTCTCGGACGTCACGAACGGCCTCGACGGAGTCGACTTCCACGTCGACGGCTAACTCCGAAAGCGCATCACCGAGCGGAACGGTGTCGTCATCCTCGGGGTCCGGATCGAGGAAATCCCTGAAATCATCCGTCGTGAGGCTCATAAACGAGAATTGAATGGCAATCTGGAAAAGCCTGCTGGTGAATCACACCAGCGACTCGTAGACGATGCCATCGCGCCGCGTCACGATCCGGCGACCGTCGACGACGACCGGTGTGGCCATCGCGTCGAACTCGGTGTCGAGATCGGCGAACTCCGGCCAGTCGGTGACGACGAGCGCCGCGTCCGCCCCGTCGAGTGCCTCGCCCGCGGAGTCGGCGTACTCGATGTCCGGGAACTCGTCTCGAAAGTTCTCCGTCGCGACCGGATCGTAGCCGACGACGTCCGCGTTCGCGTCGAGCAGCGCCTCCACGAGCGGGATGGCCCGGGAGTTGCGGACGTCGTCGGTGCCGGGCTTGAACGCGAGGCCGAGCACCGCCACGCGCGCACCGTCGGGATCGACGTGCTCGCGGAGGCGGCCCAGCAGGCGGACGGGTTGTCTGTCGTTCACCTCGACGGCGGCTTCGAGCATCGCGGGGTCGTAGCCGACGTCGCGAGCGGCCGCGATGATCGCGGCGACGTCCTTCGGGAAGCAGCTGCCGCCCCAGCCGACGCCCGCGCCGAGGAACGCCGAGCCGATCCGGTGGTCGAGGCCGATGGCCGAGAGGACTTCCTCGGAGTCGATGTCGTACTCCTTGCAGATGTTCGCGATGTCGTTCGCCAGCGAGATCTTCGCCGCCAGGAAGCCGTTGTTGGCGTACTTGATCATCTCGGCCTCGGCGACGCCCGTCTCGACGACCGGCGGGTCCTCGGCCCGCGCGACGAGGGGATCGAACACCGCCCGAAGCGTTCCGGCCGCGCGCTCGGTCTCCGAGCCGAGGACGACCTTGTCGGGTGAGAGGAAGTCCTCGACGGCGCTGCCCTCGCGCAGGAACTCGGGATTCATCCCGATGTCGAGGTCCTCGCCGAGCGTCTTGCCCGACTCTTCTTCGAGGATCGGCGCGATGACCTCCTCGGTCGTGGTCGGCACGACCGTGCTCTTCGTCACGACGAGGTGGGGTTCGTCCTTCTCGGCGAGCGTCGCGCCGAGCGAACGCGCCCCCGCCTTCATAATCGAGAGGTCGATGTGCCCGTCGTCCTCGGAGGGCGTCGGGAGCGCGAGGAACGTGACGTCGGTGTCGCGGACGGCCGCGTAGTCGGTCGTCGCGCGGAGCCGGTCCCCCGCGTGCTCGGCGACGAGGTCGTCGAGGCCGGGTTCGTGGATCGGCGCGTCGCCGTCGTTGAGCGTCGCGACGGTCTCCTCGTCGATATCGACGTTGACCACGTCGTGGCCGACCTCGGCGAAACAGGCTGCGATCGTCGTCCCGACGTAGCCGCTGCCGACGATGCTCAGTTGCATACCCGAATCGACGCTGCCCGACCGTTTCAAATTTCGCGTTCGACCCCCCTCACGAGTATCCGAACGCAACGGACGGAAGCGAAAGCCCGGAGTAGGGTGGGAGAGAACGGACGGGTATGCCGAAAGACCGAGACGGCTCACGCGGGACGGCGGAGGCGTCCCGGGACGCCGCGGCGACCCGATCGGGAACACCCGGCACGTCGTGGCTGATCGTCTATCTGAAGGGGATCTGTATGGGCGCGGCCGACGCCGTTCCGGGCGTCTCGGGCGGAACGATCGCGCTCGTGACCGGGATCTACGAGCGGTTGATCGCCGCGATCACGGCCGTCTCGCCCGCGCGGATCCGCGCCGTGCTCCTCGGATTACTCCCCGGTCGGCGAGAGGACGCCGTCGACGCGCTCCGCGCGGTCGACGCCGGCTTTCTGCTGGTGCTCGGCACGGGGATTCTCACCGCGATCGTGACGATCACCCGCGTCGTCCACGCCGGCATCCAGAATCTCCCCGTCCTCACGTTCGGGTTCTTCTTCGGCCTCATCGCCGCCTCGGCGTGGGTGCTGTTCTCGGAGGTCGCCGTCGACACGCCGCCGCGAGCGGTCGCCGCAGTCGCCGGCTTCGTCCTCGCGTTCGTCGTCTCCGGGCAAGCGGCCGCGACGCTCGGCGACGGGCTTCCCGTCACCGTCGCCGCCGGCGCGATCGCGGTCAGCGCGATGATCCTCCCGGGGATCTCCGGGTCGCTGCTGCTCATCATTCTGGGCCAGTACGAGTACATGACGGGGACGCTGTCGGCGTTCGTGGACGCGTCGCTGGCGCTCGCGACCGGCGGCCCGATCGGACCGCTGCGGGAGCACGGCGTCGTCGTCGTCGCGTTCGTCGCCGGAGCGGTAGTCGGCCTGTTCACGATCGCTCACGCCGTTCGAGCGGCGCTCGAACGCGCCCGCACGGCGACGCTCGCGTTCCTCGTCGCGCTGATCGTCGGAGCGCTGCGCGCGCCGGTCGTCCGGACCGGCGACCAGCTGGCCGAACTCGGCCGTTCCTGGACCCCGACGGCGATCGCAACGTTTGCGGCCGCCGCCGTCGTCGGGGCGGTGCTCGTGGTACTCCTGGATCACTACACCGGCATCGGCGAGATCGACGGCGACGAGTAGGGGACTGCTGTCGGCACTGTCGGCGGCGATTCGACAGGACGTGGGAGACGAAAAGCGAACGGCGGGGCCGGATCAGAACTGGCGACGGCCGGCCGCAACGACGGGTCCCGACCGCGACGGCGGTCGAACGCAGGTGTCGGCCCGGAGTCCGGCCGCCTCGGGCCTCCGCACGGTCGGGGAATGGTATCTTCGAGATCGTGGATGGTCGGCGATTCGGCGGCATACGGCGTCTCTCGACCGACGACGTGACGCCACCACCGGCTTCGCCGACCTCGTTGTGTTCGCCTGACGTCTCACTCCCGTGGGACCGAAATGTTGATCAGCGACTCGCTGCCACACGCCTCGCAGACGCCGCCGCTGTCGGTGCGGGTGCCACAGGCGCGACACTCGTACCGGCTCCTTTCCGGATGGTATGGATCGACATCGCCGTTGTATATCACCATACTCGTGTGGGACACTCACACACGGATAACGGTTGTCCTGATACAAGGAAATAGAGGATAAAGATGTATAATCAAATTATATTGTACGGTTATACGAAATAATAGCTGGCTATCTGGTGCATATATGGACGAACGTTTCTCCACGACTCCTCGCTTCAACAGTCGTAAATCCAGCGTCCTCGAACGCCCCCACCGCGTCGCCGAGACCGAAGCGCTCGTCCATCGGCGGCCCGTCGGAGCCCGCTCCCGCACTCGACCAGTCCAGCGTGACCACGCGACCGCCGGGACGGACTACCCGCGCGAGTTCGGCGAGTGACGCGTCCTCGGCGAACTCGTGGTACGTCATCGTCGAGAAGGCCGCGTCGAGTTCGTCGTCGTCGAACGGCAGCGACGACGCCTCTGCGGTCACGAACTCGACGGTGTCCGGCGCACCCTTCTCCCGGTAGTGCTCGTGCATCTCGGACTGCACGTCGACGGCGTAGAGATGGCCGACGAACGGCGCGATCTCGTCGGTGTAAAACCCGGTCCCGCTGCCGATGTCGGCGACGACGGCGTCGGGGGCCGGATCGACCGCGGCCAGCAGTTCCTCGCGGGAGCAGAAGCGATACCGCTCGGCGTCTTCGAGCGCGTCGGCCCGTTCGGCGTCGAACGTGTGAAATCCCATACGCGTGGTAGGGACGATACGGACCTAAAGGTGTGTTCGTCGGCAGCCCGCTCGGGACCGCGGAGGCAGAGGGGCAACGACCGAGAGCCACTGGGCCGCCGACGCTGCCGCAGCAGACAACGTTAACAGGGGCGCCGGCGAGTTTCGAACGATGGCACCGACACTCCGAACTCCGAGCGAACGGACCTGTGAGCGTTGCGGCCGCATCGAGGTCTGGGCGGAGGGCATTGGAACGTGGCGTCTCGCGGTCGACGAAGCGGGAGATCCGCACGCGGTGGGCAGTCCGTACTGTATTCACGAGTGGGACATCAACGGCACGTTCGCGCCCTTCGAGAGCGACGCCGCCGAGGCCTGAGACGGGCAGTCGCCGTCGCTCGACGGTGACTGACACTTCTCGACGAAGACGTCCTATTCCCCGGCGAGCGACTCCAGTACGGCGGCCGTCCCGTCGAAGTACGACCCCTCGACGACGACGTCCGCCGCCTCCTTGGCAGCGGCGTCGGCGTTCGCGACGGCGAAGGAGCGGCCGGCGACGTCGAAGGTGGAGACGTCGTTCTCGCTGTCGCCGATGGCGACGAAGTCGCGGGGGTCGCGACCGAGCGTCTCGGCGACGGCTTTCAGTCCCGTTCCCTTCTCGACGCCCGGCGTCTTCACGTGATACGCGTAGCCCGTGTCGAACACTTCGAGGTCGAACTCGGCGGCGACCGACCGGAGGAGTTCCTCGTCGGCCGATCGGTTCACCGCGATCTCGGTCCGTCGCCACTCGTTGATGGCGTCGAACGACCCCCACCCGATGTCGCCGCCGCGGTCGACGAACGCGTCGGCGGCGGCCTGGGCGCGCTCGCGGTCGCCCTGATACGAGACCGTGTCGTCGGCGAGGACGACCCCGCCGTTCTCGGCGATCACGGTCAGTTCGAGGCCGAGGTAGTGCGAGAGACTCACCGGGTAGGGGAACGCCTTGCCCGTCGCGAGGACGACGGTCGCGTCCCACGCCTGCAGGTATTCGAACGCGCGGGGGTCGAGCCGGCCCATCCCGTCCGTGAGCGTCCCGTCGATGTCGAGTGCGAGCGGCGGCGTCTCGGTGGTCATCGGCGCGGCTTGGAAGCGAGGCGTCATAAGAACTGTTGTACGCCCCCGCCGTCGATCGCGATTTCGGGGGGTCGTGACGACCAGAACGGAATCGTGACGACCAGAACGGAATCGTGACGACCGGTGGACAGCCGTCCCGACCGATCGTGATTGACACTCCCAGACGCTACAATAAAGTACGTGCTGGCCAACCTACTACTGTGAAATGAGTAAAACGCCGAGCGCTCTCGTCCTCGGCGGGGGATCGACCGGCTGCGGCATCGCGCGGGACCTCGCGATGCGCGGCGTCGACGTCACCCTCGTCGAGAAGGGGAACCTGACCCACGGGACGACCGGGCGGATGCACGGCCTCCTCCACAGCGGCGGTCGCTACGCCGTCTCCGATCAGAAGTCGGCGACGGAGTGCATCGAGGAGAACCGCGTCCTCCGGCGGATCGCGAGCCACTGCGTCGAGATGACGGGGGGGCTGTTCGTCCAGCGCCCCGAGGACGACGACGAGTACTTCGAGGAGAAGCTCCAGGGCTGTCGCGAGTGCGGCATCCCCGCGGAGGCCCTCTCCGCCGAAGAGGCCCGCGAGATGGAACCGTACCTCGCGGAAGACATCGAGCGCGCCATCCGGGTGCCCGACGGGGCCGTCGATCCGTTCCGGCTCTGCGTCGCCAACGCGGCCGACGCGATCGAACACGGCGCGCGCGTGGAGACGCACGCGGAGGTGACGGACGTCCTCGTCGAGGACGGCGAGGTCGTCGGCGTCGAGGTCGAACACGCTTCAGACGGCGGCTCCGCGGACGGTCTCGATTCGTTCGTCCACGGTGAGCCGGGGACGACCGAGGAGCTGTACGCCGACTACGTCGTCAACGCCACCGGCGCGTGGGCCGGCCAGATCGGCGAGATGGCCGACGTCGAGGTCGCCGTCCGCCCCTCGAAGGGCGTGATGACGATTATGAACGTCCGCCAGGTCGACACCGTCATCAACCGCTGCCGGCCGAAGGGCGACGCCGACATCGTCGTCCCTCACGAGACGACCTGCATCCTCGGGACGACCGACGAGGAGGTCGAAGACCCCGAGGACTACCCCGAGGAGGGGTGGGAGGTCGATCTGATGATCGACACCCTCTCGGAACTCGTCCCGATGCTTTCCGAAGCCAGGACGATTCGGTCGTTCTGGGGAGTCCGGCCGCTCTACGAGCCCCCGGAGGTCGGCAGCGAGGACCCGACCGACATCACGCGGGACTTCTTCCTGCTCGATCACGACGAGCGCGACGGCCTGCCCGGGATGGCCTCGATCGTCGGCGGGAAGCTCACGACGTACCGAATGATGGCCGAGGACATCGCCGACCACGTCTGCGAGAGACTCGGCGTCGACGCCGAGTGCCGCACGGCGGAAGAGCCGCTGCCCGGATCGGAGGACTTCTCGGTCCTGCGCGACTGGATGGACGAGTTCGGCCTCCGGTCGCCCGTGGGGCTCAGAAGTGCGGAACGGCTCGGTTCCCGCATAGACGAGGTGCTCGGCGAGTGGGACGGCCCGAATCCGACGGTCTGCGAGTGCGAGGCCGTCACGCGCGCGGAGATCCAGGACGCGATCTCGCAGTCCGGAACGGAACTCAACGCCGTTCGCATCCGTACCCGCGCCTCGATGGGGAACTGTCAGGGCGCGTTCTGCTGTCACCGAATGGCGAACGAGTTGGTTCCGGAATACGACGAACCCACCGCCCGCGACGCGCTCGACGACCTCTACCAGGAGCGCTGGAAGGGCGAGCGCCACGCGTTGTGGGGCGAACAGCTCTCCCAGGCGATGCTGAAGCACCACCTACACGCGACGACGATGAACCGCGACGGCGACCCCGCGGCTACGGGGGAGGAGATCGACTTCGGGGCGTTCGACGCCGGCGAATCAGAAGGCGAACTCTCCGACACCAGCGGCGGTGACCGCTCGGGCGACGCCGTCGCCGACGGCGGCCGTCGGACCCGAACCGACGAAACCGAGGGGGACGCAGATGGCGATTCGTGAGGACGTCCTCGTCGTCGGCGGCGGCATCGCCGGCGCGACGGCGGCGCTCGCCGCGGCCGAGTCGGATGCGAAAGTCCGACTGCTCTCGCACAAGAAGAGCACGCTCCGGCAGGCCAGCGGTCTCGTCGACGTGCTCGGTGCGATCCCCCGCGGCGGATCTACCGACGGTAGCGGCGCCGTTTCAGACGGCGCCGCACCGGCCGACGAGGGCTCGACCGATCAGTCCGAACTGGTCGCCGACCCGCTTGCGGCCATCGAGCGGCTGCCGGAGGATCATCCGTACCGGGTCGTCGGCGCGGACGGGATTCGAAACGGACTGGAAATCTTCGACGACGTCGTCGGCGACGCCTACGAGGGGGGCCACACCGACCGCAACGCGCTCGTGCTCACCCACGGCGGGACGGTCAAACCGACCGCGCGGTATCCGCAGTCGGTCGCGCCGGGGCTGGCGAGCGCCGAAAAGAAGACGCTGCTCGTCGGCTTCGCGGGGCTGACGGACTTCGACGCGCCCGCGGCCGCGGCGCACCTCGACGCGGCGGGCGTCCCGTTCGACGTCGACGGCGCGACCGTCACGTTCCCGATCCAGTTCCGCGACGACGCGCTGACAACGCGCTTCGCGAAGGCGCTCGACAAAGACCAGTCGGGAGTCAGAAAGCGACTCGCCGACGTCGTTTCGGAGCAACTCGACGACCACGAGCGGGTCGGCTTCCCGGCGATGCTCGGCGACGACGCGGGGGAAGAAGTCCGCGCGGACCTCGAAGACCGACTCGGTGCAGCCGTCTTTCAGATCCCGACCGGGCCGCCGAGCCTGCTCGGGATGCAACTCGAGGACCTGCTGTTCGACGCGTTGGATGCCGCGGGCGTCCGCATCTCTTCAGGTAACCTCGCCGTCGGGTACGAGGCGAACGACGGCCGGATCGAGTCGGTTCTCGTCGACCAACGGGGGAACGAGGTCCCCTACGCGGCCGAGGAGTTCGTCCTCGCGACGGGAGGTCTCGTCGGCAAGGGGATCGACTCCGACCGCGAGTCGGTCACGGAGCCGGTGTTCGGGTGTCACGTTCCCCACCCAGAGGACCGGTACGACTGGTCCGAACCGGCGGCGTTCGGCGCGCACGCCTTCGCGCGGTTCGGCGTCGTCCCCGACGGCGACCTGCGCCCGACGGACGGGTCCGGGAGCGAGGAATTCGAAAATCTCCGCGCGGCCGGCGGCGTCCTCGGCGGAGCCGATACGGCCCGCGAGAAGTCCGCGGCCGGCGTCTCGCTCGCGACCGGCGCGCACGCGGGCCGGCGAGCGGGCGAGGAGGCGACGCGATGAGCGGAGGAGACGAGCGTAACATGACCAGAAACGACACGACCACGACGAGCACACAGGAGCGAGTTACCAGATGAGCGACGCGGAGAACTCCCCACCGACAGAACCGATCGATTCCCCGTCACAGGGCGGTCCCGAACCCGGCTCGGACTTCGAGCCGGTCTCGGTGTTCGGGGACAGCGAAACGACGATGGACCTCCGCCCCGGCGCGGACAACTGCTACAAGTGCTCGGTCTGTGATACCTCCTGCCCGGTCGCGGAGGTCGACGACGACTTCCCCGGCCCGAAGTTCCAGGGCCCCGAGCAGTGGCGGCTCAAGCGCAAGGAGGGCTCGGAGATCGACGACTCGATCATGTCCTGCTCGAACTGTATGCGCTGCGACGACGCCTGTCCGTCGAGCGTGCCGCTCTCGCAGATGCACAACACCGCGAGAGGCGAGTACGTCGACGAGCAGATGGACAAGCTGTCGGTCGAGTACGTCAGAAACCGGATCCTCGCGAACTACCGCACCTCCGCGTGGTTCGCCAGCAAGGTCCCGCGGCTCGCGAACGCCGTGATGAGTTTCGGACCGACGCGTTGGGTGATGGAAAAGGCGATGGGCGTCACGAGCGAGCGCGAGTTCCCCGCCTTCGCGACCCAGACGTTCCGGGAGTGGTGGCGAAAGCGGGGCGGCGCGGACGCCTCCCGGCGGAACGCGCGCGAGGCCCGCGAGCGCCGCGGCGACCCCGCCGACGCCGACAAGAAGATCGCGTACTTCCACGGCTGTTACTCGAACTACAACACCCCCGAGGTGGGGAAGGCGCTCGTCCACGTGTTCGAGTCGTTCGGCTACGAGATCGTCGCCCCGGAGCAGCGCTGCTCGGGGACGCCGATGTTCGCCAACGGGATGCTCGCAGACGCCGAGCGCGCGGCGGAAGTGAACGTCTCCTCCTTCGCCGACCTCGTCGAGGAGGGCTACGACGCCGTCGCCTCCTGCACCTCCTGTTCGATGGCGCTCAAACAGGAGTACCCCGAACTGTTCGACATCGACGGCATCGATGACGTCGCCGAGAACACCTTCGAGGCGCTCGAATACCTCCGTATTCAGGAGGACCTGGAGGGGGCGATCGCCGACGCGAGCGTCGAGGAACAGGCGTTCGCCTACCACGCACCGTGTCACGCTCGCAACCAGGGTCTCGACAGACAGGCGCTCGAACTGTTCCGCGAGCTCGACGGCGTCGCAATGGAGGACGTCGGCGACTCCTGTTCGGGGATCTCGGGCACCTACGGCTGGAAGGAGGAGAAATACGAGAACTCGATGAAGATCGGCGAGGATATGTTCGAGCATATGCACGACGCCGCCGGCGACGTCGGGATGACCGAGTGTCCCACCTGCGCGATGCAGATGGAGCACGGCACGGGCTACGAGATCAAGCACCCGCTGCAACTGCTCGAAGAGGCCCTCTGTTAGAAGACCCGAGCCGGAATCCGCGACCGCGCTCCGTCCGCTACTCCCCGACCGGTTCGACGCCGATCGTGACGGTCACGCCCTCGACGTCCCACTCCTCGACCAACGCCCACTCGCCTTCTGTGGCGAGTTCGTCGCCGGCGACGAACTCGCGGGTCCGCGTCTCCTCGGCGACGACATCGCGGTGGCGGTCGACGAACGCTTCGACCCTCGCGTCGGCGACGTCGACGTACGTGTCGATCTCCGCGTCGACGTCGAGATCGAGACGCTTGCGCATCTCCTGGATCCGTCGAATCACGTCGCGGGCGTAGCCCTCGGCCTCGATTTCCTCGGTCAGTTCGGTGTCGACGTAGACGGTGCCGCCCTCGAAGTGAGTTCCATAGATGTGCTCCGGCGGCTCGGCCTCGTAGCTCACCATCTCGTCGTCGAGGTCGTACGTCTCGCCGTCGACCTCGACGCCGCCCTCGACTTCGGCGCGCGTCTTGCCTTTGACGGTCTCCATCACTTTCTGGGCTTCGCCGCCGAACGCCGGCCCGATGACGCCCATCTCCGGGTTCGCGCGCTCGATCAGTTCGTCGAACTCCTCGACGACCTCGATCGAGCGGGCGTTGACGCGTTCACCCAAGAGATCCGAGAGCGACTCGACCGCGTCGGCGACGCCGTCGTCCTCGGTGGCGACGACGACGCGCTGGACGGGCCAGCGGAGCTTTCGGCCGCCCTGCTGGCGCGCGTTCGCGGCCGCCTCCTCGACGTCGCGGAGGACCGCCATCTCCCGTTCGAGTTCCTCGTCGCGGAGGTCCTCGTTGGCAGCGGGGTACGACAGCGCGTGCACCGTCGTCTCGCTCCCGTCGAGGTGCTGGTACATCTGCTCTGCGAGGTACGGCGTGACGGGCGCGAGGAGCCTGATCGTCTCCTCGAGCACCGTCGCGAGCGTCGCGTACGCACCGCGCTTTGACGCCGAATCCTCTTCCTCCCACATCCGCTCTCGGATCGCCTTCACGTAGAAGCGCGAGACGTCCTCGGTGAGAAAGCCCAGCACCGTGTTCAGCGCGGTACTGACCTCGTAGCTCTCCCAGGCCTCGACCGCCTCGGCCTCGACGGTCTGCAGGCGCGAGAGCACCCACTCGTCGACGACCGTGAGCTCGCCGTCGGCCAGGTCGGCCTCGGCGGGGTCGTAGCCGTCCAGTTCCATATACGAAAGCGGGAACCGGAAGACGTTCCAGAAGATGTTGAGCGTCGACTGCATCTCTCCCAGTCCGTCCCACTCGAAGGAGAGGTCGACGCCCTGCTGGTCGTGGCTGAGGAGATAGGCTCGAAGCGGGTCGCGACCGGCGCGGTCGATCGCCTCCTCGGGCGTGACGATGTTGCCCAGCGACTTCGACATCTTTCGCCCGTCCTCGTCGTTGACGAAGCCGTGCATCATCACCTGTTCGTAGGGGGCCTGTCCGACCGCGGCGGTCCCCATCCCGAGCTGGGACCAGAACCAGCCCCGCGTCTGGTCGTGCGCCTCGACGATCCAGTCGGCGGGCCACAGTTCCTCGTGGGCGTCGGTCTCGCTCGGGTAGTCGATCGTCCCCCACGTCGCGACCGAGGAGTCGATCCAGACGTCGAAGACGTCCGGGACGCGCTCGTAGGTCTTGCCGTCCTCGGTGATCGTCAGCGGGTCGACCGACGGCCGGTGGAGGTCGATCTCCTCTGGGTCGACGTCCTGGTCGACGCGCTCTGCGAGTCCCTCGCGCGTGCCGACGACGATCCACTCGCCGTCCTCGGCCTGCCAGATCGGGAGCGGGATGCCCCAGTAGCGCTGTCGGGAGATGTTCCAGTCGGGCGCATCGGAGACGAAGTCGCGGAAGCGGTTGTCGCGGGCCCACTGGGGGAACCACTCGGTCTCGTCGATGTTGTCGAGCAGTTCCTGCTTGATGTCGGTGACCGTGATGAACCACTGGTCCGTCGCGAGGAAGATGATATCGGTGTCGCAGCGCCAGCAGTGGCCGTACCGGTGCTCGTGGGTTCCCGACGCGAGCAGTGCACCCGACGCGTCGAGGTCCTCGATGATCGGATCGTTGGCGTCGCGGACGAAGGTGCCGGCGTAGTCGCCGGCCGCTTCAGTGAACTCGCCGCGGCCGTCGACCGGCACGTACACGTCGAGTCCGAGTTCCTCCCCGCGGGCGAAGTCCTCCTGCCCGTGTCCGGGCGCGGAGTGGACCAGCCCCGTGCGGTCGGCCTCGACGTAGTCGGCGGTGTAGACCTCGCCCGCGCCCTCGAAGTCGGCGACCTCGTTCAGGTGGGACTCGAGCGGGTGGTCGTACGACCAGCCGACGAGGTCCTCGCCCGCGAGTTCCCCGACGACCTTGTAGTCCTCGTAGCGGCCCTTCTTCAGGACGTCCTCGACGCACGGTTCAGCGATGTAGAGGACTTCTTCCTCACCACCCTTCTCCGCGCGAACGGCCTGATAGGTCATCTCGCCGTCGACGGCGACGAAGGTGTTCGCCGGGATGGTCCACGGCGTCGTCGTCCAGATGACGAGGCTGCCCTCTCTCTCTTCGAGCGGGAACTTCACGTAGATCGAGGGCGAGGTGATCTCGTCGTACTCGACCTCGTTGGCGGCGATGGCGGTCTGACACCGCGGGCAGTAGTTGACCGAGCGCTTGCCCTGCTCGACGAGGCCGCGCTCGTCGACCTGCTGGAAGGCCCACCACGCGGCCTCCATGTACTCGGGCGAGATGGTCTCGTAGGGGTCGTCCCAGTCCATCCAGACGCCGATCGACTGGAAGTCCTCGTCCATCGCCTCGCGGTTCCGCTCGGCGAACTCCTTGCACTCGTCGATGAACGCCTCCATCCCGTACTCCTCGATGTCGCGCTTCGACTCGAACCCGAGTTCCTCCTCGACTTTCACCTCGATCGGGAGGCCGTGCATGTCGTACCCCGGCCGGTCGGTGACCCGGTGGCCGGACATCCGCTTGTACCGGATGACGGCGTCCTTCAGCGTCTTGTTCCACGCCGTTCCGAGGTGCATCTGCCCGGAGGTGTACGGCGGCCCGTCGACGAAGAAGAAGGCGGGATCGTCGGCGTGCGCCTCCTTCGTCGCCTCGTAGGCGTCGGTATCGTCCCAGTACGATTCGACCGCGGACTCGACGTCCGCGGGCGTGTACTGGTCGTCGACTTCGTCCATACCCGTGGAGTACCAGCGAACGTATATGAAATCCGTGGAAGCGCCGCGTGCGCGTCGTCGCGACTAGGGGGACGGGCGGTGACAGAGTGAAGCGGTCGCGGTGGCGGCGTGGAGCAGTCGAAGTGGTTGGGCTGTTGCGGCCGCGGTGCGGGTCGGCGAGCGATTGTACCGCGAGGCGAGCAGAGCGAGCCTCGCGGGATGTTTTTCCCTCCAGGTTTTTGTCGGGGGTTCGAGGCCGCGCTTCGCGCGGCCGAGGACCCTCGAATAAAAAGGTGGATGTTTAGAAGTCGGGCAGGTCCTCGGGGGCCTCGTACTCGGACTCCCAGGCGATGTAGTCGTCTTTCAGCACCTCACAGGCGGTCTGTCCGAGTTCGGTCAGGCCGGCGTTGATACTCGAAACCGTCTTCCAGGACTCGACGTCCGGATGGATCTTCCGCTCTTTCCAGTCTTCGGGGATCCCCGGCGCGTGGTAGCCGACCCGGTCGGCGAAGTCGTCCCAGAAGAAGTCGAACTGGGCGAGCAGATCCAGTTCGAGGACGATCTGCCACTCCTCGGCCGTCACGTCCGTCGTCGCTCGCCACTGCTCGAAGGCGTCTTCCCACGCGCCGTCGCGGAGGAGTCCCTCGAGTTGATCGCGCCGGTAGTCGGTGTCGCCGATGACCTCGGCGTCGTCGTACTCGTTGGGATCGACCACGTCTTCCAGTTCGGGAACCGGCGGCGTCTCGACGTCCAGAGTCATATCCGTACCGTTCGGGTGCCGCGGGTATAAGCGATGTGCGGTCGCGGACGTCGGCAGTCGGCGACGGCCGACGCTGTCGGGTTACCTCTCGTCGCCGAACTCCCCGAAGTCGTCGAGGTCCCCCGGGGGCTCGCTCCCGTCGGAGCCGGGGTCGTCGCCGAAGTCGAATCGCTCCGGCGGTTGCCCCGCCGTATCGAGGACGACGTCGGACACCTCGATCGGGCAGTCGACGCGGACCGCCAGCGCGATGGCGTCACTCGGGCGGGCGTCGAAGACGAACCGCTGTGGTTCGCCGTTCTCGTACCGCTCGGCGTCGATCTTCGCGTAGAAGGTGCCGTCGGCGACGTCGTCGATTCGGACCTTGTCGATCGCGCCGCCGAACTCGGTGAGCATCTCCACGAGGAGGTCGTGCGTCAGCGGCCGCTCGAAGGCCTCGCCGGTGATCGCGAGTTGGATCGCCCGGGCCTGATCGGTCGTGACGACGATCGGGAGCAGTTCCGACCGCGCCGCGACCACGACCGCGGGGATGTTCTCGCCGTCCGCGTCGACGCCGACGGCGATGCCCTCGACCTCGCCCGGGTGATTCATATCGCACTCTACTCCGCCCGGGTACGAATACTTACGGGACGAGCGATCGCGACGGATCGAGTGATCGCACCGGTAGCGTCTTCCGGAATCCCCCGCTCGACTCCCCCGATCCGTGTTGGCGAACAGTCGGCACCCGCCGGCGACGACGTCCTCGCCGGCGCCGCCGTCACTTCCCACGCCGATGTGCCGAGCAACCGCGGAGCGGCGCGGGATATCACCTACGTCACGGGGGGCCTGGCCGCCCGTTCGGAGATAAACCATCGGGTGTCGCGACGCGGGAAAACCATCGGGTGTCGCGACGCGGGAAAACCATCGGGTGTCGCGACGCGGGATGACGTTCGGGCACGCGGATGTGTGGGGCGACTACCGCTGCCGGACGAACCAGACCCCGAACCACAGGAGGAGGACGGTCAGTCCGCCGAGGAACACCAGCAGTCCCGGCGGCGGTCCCGACGCGGCGGTCGTGGCGGCCGTGTCGGCGGCGACCTGTACGGACTCCGTCTGTGTTTCGTAGCCGCCGTCAGCGCCGCCGGTCTGCCCGACGAACGGGAGTCCCTCGATCGCGAACTGCGCCAGCAGGCTCACGAGGCCGACGACGCCGACGCCGGCGAGGAGTCGCTTGAGCGCGTCCGAGAGCCCCGTCGTCTCGTCGTCGGCGGTGGCGACGACGACCAGCGGGCGATCCGCGGGGGCGTACACCTTCATCTCGCGGCCCTTCTCGGAGTAAACCGTGTCGACTACTTCGACAGCACCGGCGGACTCCAGGCGTTCGAGGTGGTACTGGACGTTCTGTAACGACGTGTCGACGGAGTCGGCGAGGGCGGCCGGGTTCGCGGGTTCGTCGTGGAGCGTTGCGAGGACGCGGCGGGCGGTCGACGACGACAGCGCCGACAGCAGGTCGTCGGCGTCCTCGTCCTCGAGGCCGACGACGCGCGGCGAGGCGTCGACGTCGGGCTCGGACTGGGAGGGCAAGAGGCGAGCCATCGTCGAGCCGTAGGACACAGACCGATACAAACCTGTTGTTCGGAGTCCCGCTTCGTCGAGCGCGTTCGACCGACGGACCTCAGAAAGACGTCGCGTCCCGACCGACGGCTCCGCAATACACTTGCGTCCCGGTTTCGTACGGTACCGTATGTACGTCCGGGACGCCAAAAACCGCGACGAGGTCTGGTTACTCGACAGGATCGAGGAGGCGGACATCGACGACCCCGCGTTCCGGTCTCGCGACTACGTCATCGCCCTCGACGAGGAGACGTCGAGAAAGGCCGGGTTCGGCCGGATCCGGGTTCACAAGACCGAGGCGGGAAACTTCTGTGAACTCGCGTTCGTCTACACGCTCCCGCCGTGGCGACAGCAGGGCGTCGGCGCGCACGTCATCGAGCGCCTCGTCGCGGAGGCGAGCGACGAGGGGTACGAGACGGTGTACACGTTCACGCGACAGCCCTCGTATTTCACGCCCTTCGGGTTCGAGCCGCGGGAGACCGGCGAGTTACCCGAGCCCGTGCGAAACCGCCTCGAAACGGTCCGCGAGGAGCGCGGCGACGAGGTCATCGCGATGAGCGTTCACGGCGACGACTTCGCGGTCCCGGAGTCGTTCCGCGAGCGGTTCAAGGAGGCCTCGCCGGCGGACAACCCCGAGGGCGGCGGCGTCGAGGAGACGCCCGAGGACTTCGGAATCGACCCCTCGGAGGCGACGTACAAGTACGACACCGGGAACTAGGCGTCGGTCTCGATGGCTCTCGAATCTAAGGCCCGTGCCGCCTACGTTCGGTCTTCGAGGAAGTCCGTACTGAAGACGATGTAGGCGAGGACGCTACAGAAGAGGATCGGTGGGAGGAGCGCGAACGCCCAGAGCGGTTCGATTCCCCAACCGAGCAGCAAGACGACGTTTGCGAGACCGATCACGAGGAACGGAGCGACCGCCAGCGCCGCCCGCTTTCGGTTCTTGCCCCCCGTTCCGGACTCCAGCGGGTCGTTCGGATCGAACTCGTCGGCGGTCGACGCGGGGTCCGCGCGGTCGTCGGCCGACGTGGACGAGGCCATAGGCGGCCTTCGAAGCGGAGCGATAAAAGCGCCGCGCTGTCGTTTCTCTCGGGATACTGCCGAGTGACTACGGCCGCTGATTCACCGCCCCGCGTTCGAGTTCCCGCCGTCGCCTTCCAGCCGCGAGGCGAGTTCGACGAGGGCGAAGAGGAGCCCCAAGAGCAGCGTCGAGACGGCGATCCCGTACAGCGCGACCGCCGCGGGCGTCACCGGAACCGTCACCTCGGTGCCGAGGACCGCCGCCTCGGAGAGTTCGACCGCGCCGTTGCTCCCGACGAGCCACCCGATCCCGCCGGACAGGAGCACGACCGTCGCACCGACTCCCAGCATAATCTTCCGTCCCAGACCCGCGCGGCCCGCTTCGGCGTCGGAGTGCACAGGGGGAGTACGGGGGCGAGCGGCTTTGCACTTACCCTTCCGATCGGAGAGCGTTCGAGGGTCAGCAGCGGGAACGGAGCGGACCTCGGCGGTAACGAGGCAACTCGTCGACGACAACGTACAAACCGCCGCCGGCCGAATCGCGAGTGATGACAGAGGATGACTCGCGCTCGACGACCGGAAGTCTCGTCGAGCGCGCCCGCGACGCGCTCGGGGACGCCTACGTTCCGTACTCGGAGTACCGCGTCGGCGCGGCACTCCGAACCGCGGACGGCACAGTGTACACCGGTTGCAACATCGAGAACGCGAACTACTCGAACAGCCTCCACGCCGAGGAGGTCGCCATCGCATCGGCGGTGCGGGACGGGCATCGCGAGTTCGACAGTATCGCGGTCTCTTCCGGGGCGAAAGACGGCGTGACGCCCTGCGGGATGTGCCGCCAGACCCTCGCGG
Source organism: Halobellus rarus (assembly GCF_024494595.1). Classification (GTDB taxonomy): domain Archaea; phylum Halobacteriota; class Halobacteria; order Halobacteriales; family Haloferacaceae; genus Haloquadratum; species Haloquadratum rarum. The sequence goes on from NZ_JANHDI010000002.1 coordinate 170,332, forward strand.
AGTTCGCGGGAGCGGCCCTGACGGTCGTCTGCGACGAGGGCGACGGGGAGACGACGACCTACACGCTCGGCGAACTCCTGCCGAACACGATCTCGCTGGAGACGCTCTCGGCGGCCGAGAAGCAGCGCGACTCCGAGGCCGAGTCCGACGGCGACGCGGTGGAGTCGGACCGGTAGGTCGAGGACAGACCGGCAGGCGGCGAACGGTCCGTCCAGCCGACAGTGTATTTTCGCTGCGTGCGCGAGGAGAGGTATGAGCGACAGCGAAGACCCCAACGACGACGTGCAGTACCACATCGGTGTCGGTCCCGAGGACGTCGCCGACAGCGTCCTCCTGCCGGGCAACCCCGAGCGCGTCGACAAGATCACCGCGCTCTGGGACGAGCACGACGAGCAGGCGCACCACCGCGAGTACCGGACCGCGACCGGGTCTTACGAGGGAACGCCCATTTCGGTCACCTCGACGGGGATCGGGAGCCCGTCGGCCGCCATCGCGATCGAGGAACTCGCTCGCGTCGACGCCGACACGTTCATCAGAGTCGGCTCCTGCGGCGCGATCCAGCCCGAGATGGACGTCGGCGACCTGGTGATCACCTCGGGGGCCGTCCGCCAGGAGGGCACCTCGAAGGAGTACGTCCGCGAGGACTACCCGGCCGTCGCGGACCACGAGGTCGTCGCTGCACTGGTCGCGGCGGCCGAGCGACTCGATCACGACTACCACGTCGGACTGACGATGAGCGCCGATTCGTTCTACGCCGGCCAGGGCCGCCCGGGCTTCGGGGACTTCCGCGCGGCCGGCTCGGAGTCGCTCGTCGACGAGTTGCGCGAGGCCAACGTGAAGAACATCGAGATGGAGGCGGCCGCACTGTTGACAGTCGCGAACGTGTACGGACTGCGCGCCGGCGCGGTCTGTTCGGTCTACGCGAACCGGACCACCGGCGAGTTCCGGACGGAGGGCGAGTCCCGCGCGGCAGAGACGGCGAGTCTGGCCGTGCATCTGCTCGCGAAGATGGACGAGGTGAAACGCGAGGCCGGGGTCGACCACTGGCATCCGGGACTCTCGATCGACTGACGGCGTCGACCGCGTCTGCTCGGGAGCGTCCGATCGGGAAACGAGGACGCGTCAGTGACGTTTCGCAGTTCCTTTATCCGATGCGGTGGCAGATACACGTATGAGTACACAGATCGTCGTCGTCGGCTCCGGCTACGCGGGTGCCGGCGCCGTCAACCGGCTCGAAGAGGAACTCGATGCGGGTATGGAACTCACCTGGATCTCCGAGAACGACTACCACCTGGTTCTCCACGAGGTCCACCGCTGTATCCGCGACCCGAGCGTCGAGTCGAAGATCACGATTCCGATCGACGACATCAAATCCGACGCCACGGAGTTCATCAAAGGCCACGTCACCGACGTCGACGTCGACGAGCGGGTCGTCGAACTCGAAGACGACGACGTCGAGTACGATTACCTCCTCCTGGCGATCGGCTCGGGTACGGCCTTCTTCGGCATCGAGGGCCTCCGGGAGTACGCCCACGAACTGAAGGGTCTCGACGACGCCCGCGCGATCCACGCGGACGTCAAGGAAGCCGCCGAGGCGGCCTCCCGCGACGACCCGGCGCAAGTCATCATCGGCGGAGCGGGCCTCTCGGGTATTCAGACCGCCGGCGAGATCGCCGAGTACCGCGACGAACACCGCGCGCCGATCGACGTGACGCTCGTCGAGGGTCTCGACGAGGTCTTCCCGAACAACGACCCCGAACTGCAGGGGGCGCTCCGCAAGCGGCTCGAGGCGCTCGATATCGAGATTCTCACCGGCGACTTCATCTCGAAGGTCGACGAGGAGACGGTGTACCTCGGGGACGACGAGGACGACGCGGAGCTCGCATACGACACGCTCGTCTGGACCGGCGGCATCACCGGTCACGAGGAGGTCCACGGGATGGACCTCGACCAGGACGACCGCTCGCACCGCGTCTTCGCCGACGCCGACTTCCAGACGTCCGACGAGCGCGTGTTCACCCTCGGCGACACCGCGCTGGTCGAGCAGGGCCCGGACTCGGTCGCGCCGCCGACGGCCCAGGCCGCTTGGCAGGCCGCGGACGTCGCCGGAGAGAACCTCGCTCGCGCGGCCGCGGGCAAGCCGCTGAAGACGTGGCGGCACGACGACAAGGGGACGGTCGTCTCCGTCGGTGACGACGCCGTCGCTCACGACGTCAAACTGCCCGTCTTCGGATCCTTCCCGATGAACGTCTTCGGCGGCCCGGCCGCGCGCAATCTGAAGAAGGCGATCGCCGCGCGCTGGATCGCCGACGTGGCGTCGCCGAAAGACGCCCTCGACGCGTGGGAAAGCCTGTAGCGGTCCGGAAGACGCCGTCTAATCGGCGAACCTGGCCTGGCCCCTAGAAGTACGGAATCGATCCGGAGACGCGGAAAGACAGACGAGTTCGGGAGTGGAGGAAACCGGGTCGGGCCGGGAACGTAGGAAACGGTACGGATCGACCGAGGTGACTCAGTGCGGACTCCGTTCTAGCGATTCGAAGCCGACGAGAGCGCGAGAAGAAACCGAGTAGTAGTCGACCCGCGGATCAGTGCGACGCGTCGCCGACGGGCGCGCGCATGTCCTTGATCCGGAGGATGAGAATGTTGCCCGTGTCGTCTTTGCCGTCGACGGTGCCCTCGATGACGAGTTTCGAGAGGGGTGTCGGCCCGACCGTCACGTCGTCGCCCTCGTGGAAGTCGCGGACGGACCCCTGGATGTGGATCTCCGCGCGGCACAGCTCTGGGTGGTGCACCGACGAGAGGTCGATCTCGTCGACGTTGACGTTCTCGACTTCCTCGCCGTCGTGGAACAGGGGAACGAACGCCGGTTCGTCCATCTGGTTCACGTCGAGAGCCTCGTAGGCGTTGGCCGTCGGCTTGTAGCCGCCCTTCGGGCCGGGGACGCCCTCGACGAGCTGGAGCGCTTTCAGGCTCTGCATCTGGTTTCGGATCGTCCCGGGGTTCCGATCGACTTCCGCGGCGATGTCCTCGCCCTTTACCGCGTCTTCGCTCTCGCGGTGGAGATTGATCAGCGCAGTCAAGATAGTTTTCTGACTGGACGTCAGCTCGATGGATGACATAGCGAGTCGTTCGCCGCATACGGCCTTAAATCCGGTGGATGGATACACACACTGTGAAAGACTGTCCCGATTTTTTGGAGATCTGACGACGTTCGTTTCCTTTCTTTCAGAAGCAGCGGGAATGAGTGTTATCGGATACCATCCGTGAGATCGGCTATCGCCGTCCGGTTCGCGATCGAAAGTCGCGCGCACTCGCTGGGGTCGGCACCGGTCCGGGCCCGCACGCCGGATCGCTCGCGGCGGGCGTCGATCGCATCCGGTACCGCTTAGTGAGTCCTCGTTCGTGTACATTGTATGAAGAATCGACGAGTCCTCGTCACTGGCGGCGCGGGATTCATCGGATCGAACCTCGCGAACCACCTCGCGGCGGACAACGACGTCGTCGCCGTCGACGACCTCCACCTCGGAACCCCCGAGAACCTCGCTGACGACGTCGAGTTCGTCGACGCGAGCGTCCTCGACGACGATCTCCCGACCGAGGGCGTCGACGTACTGTTTCACCTCGCGGCGTACTCCTCTTACACGATGGCCGAGGAGCACAAGCGCGAGGCCACGCGCGTGAACGTCGAGGGGTTCGTCAACGCGGTCGAACAGGCCCGCGAGGACGGCTGCGAGACGGTCGTCTACGCGTCGACCTCCTCGATCTACGGCTCCAGAACCGAGCCCTCCCCCGAGGACCTCCCGGTCGAGGCGCGAACGTGCTATGAGGCCTCGAAACTCGCCAGAGAGCAGTACGGCGAGTACTTCCATCACCACTACGAGATGACGCTCGCCGGCCTCCGCTTCTTCTCGGTGTACCAGGGCTACGGCGGCGCGGAGGGGCACAAGGGCGAGTACGCCAACACGATCGCGCAGTTCACCCACAAGATCGCCAACGGCGAGCGACCGAAGGTGTTCGGCGACGGCTCGCAGACGCGGGATTTCACGCACGTCGACGACATCGTCCGCGGGATCGAACTCGCCGCCGACCACCGGTTACAGGGCGTCTACAACCTCGGCACCGGCGAGAGCTACACGTTCAACGAGATGATCGGGATGATCAACGAGGAGTTGGGAACCGACGTCGAACCCGAGTACGTCGAGAACCCCCTGGAGGTGTACGTCCACGACACGATGGCCGACAGCACGAAGATGCGGGAGGCGACCGGCTGGGAGCCGGAGATCTCCTTCGAAGAGGGCGTCGAGCGCGTCTGTGCGCCGTACGAGGAGTGAAGCGATGACTCCGACGGTTCGCGTCGTCGGCGCGCCGACCGACTACGGGGCGAACCGCCGCGGCGTCGATATGGGGCCGTCGGCCATCCGCTACGCCGGGCTCGCCCAAGAACTCGAGCGTGCGGACATAGACGTCGTCGACGACGGCGACGTGCGCGCCCCTCGCGCAGAGGAGCGCGACCCCGAGGCAGAACGTCCCGCATCGGGCCGAGCCAAGTTCCTCCGCGAGACGCGGGAGGTCGCGACGCGACTCGCCGACCGCGTCGCCGGCGCGCTCGTCGGCGACGAACTTCCGCTCGTCCTCGGCGGCGACCACTCGGTCGCCATCGGATCGGTCACCGGATCGGCGCGGAACGCCGACATCGGCGCGATCTGGTTCGACGCCCACGGCGACTTCAACACGCCCGAGACGTCGCCCTCCGGCAACGTTCACGGGATGCCGCTGGCGGCCGTCCTCGGCGTCGGCGACTTCGCGGACGTCGAGTGGGCGAACGCCGCCGGGCTCCGCGCGGAGAACGTCGCGATCGTCGGCCTCCGGTCGGTCGACCCCAGCGAACGCCCCGCGATCGCGGACAGCGACGTGACGACCTTCACGATGTCCGACATCGACGAGCAGGGGATCACAAGCGTCGCCGAGGACGCTCTCGACGTGGCAACCGCCGGAACCGAGGGAGTCCACGTCAGCCTCGACCTCGACTGGTTGGACCCCCGGGAAGCCCCGGGCGTCGGGACGCCCGTTCGCGGCGGTGCCACCTACCGGGAGGCCCATTCGGCGATGGAAGCCGTCGCCGAACGCGGCTGTCTCCGCTCCCTGGAACTGGTCGAGGTCAACCCGATCCTCGACGACCGGAACGAAACCGCCTCACTCGCGACGGAACTGGCTGCGAGCGCGCTGGGAAAACAGATCCTGTAGCGGCCATAGCGAACGTCCGGGTGCGAGAGCCCTCAGAACGATCGAAATGCGGCGCGTGCGACGCCGCCGCACACCACGTTTCCGGTGAAACTCGCCAGTTCGATCTGCCAGTCTTACTCGGCGTCGCCGGTGCCGTCCACGTCGCTGTCGGCGGCGTCGGCGTCGTCCGTGTCCCCGTCAGTGACGTCCACGTCCCCGTCGACGTCCGTGTCCCCGTCGGTCTCCTCTCCGTCAGCGGGGTCCGCTCCGTCGTCGTCGGACGGGAAGTGGACGTCGACGCTGGCGACGCTGTCGCCCGCGTCCAGTTCCATCACGATGACGCCCATCGTGTTGCGCCCGACCGTCGAGAGGTCCTCGACCGGCGTTCGAAGGATCTGTCCCGCGCCGCTCATCACGAACAGGTGATCGCCGGGACCGACGGTCTCCAGTTCGCAGACGCGACCGTTGCGCTCGTTCGTCTTGATGTCGATGAGCCCCTTGCCGTTCCGGGACTGGCGGCGGTACTGGTCGATGTCGGTCCGCTTGCCGTAGCCGTTCTCCGTGACGGTCAACACCCACTGGTGTCTGTCGGGATCGACGGCGGCGACGGCGGCCACCTCGTCGTCGGCTTCGAGGTCGATACCGCGGACGCCGCGGGCGGAGCGGCCCATCGCGCGGACCTCGTCCTCCGCGAAGCGGATCGCCATGCCGCCGCGACTCGCGAGGAGCAGATCCCGGGTCCCGTCTGTGACTTCGACGTCGGCGAGCGCGTCGCCCTCGTCGAGTTTCGTCGCGATGATCCCCGTCGATCGGATGTTCTGGAACCTCTCGACGCTCGTGCGCTTGATATACCCGTGGCGGGTCGTCATCGTGAGGAACTGCTCCTCCTCGGACTCCATCTCCGCGGTGTTGACCACGGCGGTGATCTCCTCGCCGTCGTCGAGGTCGAGCAGGTTGACCGCCGACTTCCCGCGGGCGGTCCGGGACATCTCCGGCACCTGGTAGGTCTTCAGCTGATAGACCTGTCCGTGGTTGGTGAAATACAGCAAGTAGTCGTGCGTGCTCGCGACGTAGACGGAGGAGACGCGATCGCCCTCCTTTAATTCTGTACCGATGATCCCCTTCCCGCCGCGGTGTTGCGCGCGGAATCGGTCCAGCGGCATCCGCTTGATGTAGTCGTCCTCGGTGACGACGACGACGACGTCCTCCTCGGCGATGAGGTCCTCGTGGGTGACCGTCCCGGTGTCCTCGATGATCGACGTCCGGCGGTCGTCGTCGTACTCGTCTTTGATCTCCAGCAGTTCGTCTTCGACGACCGCGTCGAGTTCGTCGGGATCGTCCAGAATCGCCCCTAACCTCCGGATTCGAGCCTGGACGTCCTCGTACTCGTCTTTGATCTCGCCGGCCTCCATCGCGGTGAGCGAGCCGAGCTGCATCGCGACGATGTGGTCGGCCTGGGCCTCGGAGAAGTCGAACGACGGCAGCGTCTCGCCGTCGGCCTCGACGACGTGCTCGCCGCGCAGCGCGGCCTTCGCGTCGTCACGACTCTCGGAGTTCCGAATGACCTCGACGACGTCGTCGACGTGCTCTAAGGCCGTCAGCCGGCCTTCGAGGATGTGGGCTCGATCCTCCTTCTCTTCGAGTTCGGACTGCGAGCGCCGTCGGACGACCTCCCGTCGGTGTTCGAGGTACTCGACGAGCGTCTCCTTCAGCGTGAGCACTCGCGGCTGACCGTCCACGAGGGCCAGGTTGATAACGCCGAACGTCGATTCGAGGTGATGTTCGAGCAGTTGGTTCTTCACCACCTCGGCGTTCGCGCCGCGCTTGAGTTCGACGACGACCCGGATGCCGTCGCGGTCGGACTCGTCGCGAAGGTCGCGGATGCCCTCGATCTTCCCCTCGTTGACGTCGTCGGCGATGCGCTCGACGAGCCGCGCCTTGTTCTGCTGGAAGGGGAGTTCGGTGATGACGATCCGGTCGTCGTCTTCGACTTCGAACTCCGCGCGGACGCGGATCCGCCCGCGCCCCGTCTTGTACGCCTTGTGGATGGCGTTGCGGCCGACGATGTTCGCGCCCGTCGGGAAGTCCGGTCCCTTGACGTGCTCCATCAGGTCTTCGATCGTCGCCTCGGGATCCTCGATGAGGTGGACCGTCGCGTCGATCACCTCTCCCAAATTGTGCGGCGGGATGTTCGTCGACATCCCGACGGCGATGCCGGAGGAGCCGTTGACCAGGAGGTTCGGGAACGCCGACGGCAGCACTTCGGGCTCTTCGAGACGGTCGTCGTAGTTCGCCTGGAAGTCGACGGTGTCCATCTCGATGTCGTCGAGCAGTTCCTCGGCGATGGGGGCCATTCGGGCCTCCGTGTAGCGCATCGCGGCCGGCGGGTCGCCGTCGACGGAGCCGAAGTTGCCCTGCCCGTCGACGAGCGGGTACCGCATCGAGAAGTCCTGGGCCATCCGCGCGAGCGTGTCGTAGATCGCGCTGTCACCGTGCGGGTGGTAATCACCCATCGTCTCCCCGACGATCGAGGAGGACTTCCGGTGGGAGGAGCGGGCGGTGACGCCCGCCTCGTGCATCGCATAGAGGATGCGCCGGTGGACCGGCTTGAGGCCGTCGCGGACGTCCGGCAGCGCCCGACCCGCGATGACGGACATCGCGTAGTCGATGTAGGACTGCTCCATCTCCTGTTCGATGCGTGCGGTCTCTACCTCCGCGGCGATGCCCGTCCCGGGATCGAAGACGTCTGGTGCGTCAGAACTCATCTATCGGCCACCTCGTGTGCGTCGAAACTCATTAGATATCCACCCATTCGGCGTCGGTCGCTCGCTCCTTGATGAACTGCTTGCGCGGTTCGACGGCGTCGCCCATGAGCACGGAGAACATCTTGTCCGCGGCGGCGGCGTCCTCGACGGTGATCTGCTTGAGGATTCGATTTTCAGGATTCATCGTCGTCTCCCAGAGCTGATCGGGGTTCATCTCCCCGAGACCCTTGAACCGCTGGACCTGCGTGGGGTTGCCGTCGCACTTCTCTTCGATGATCCGGTCGCGTTCGGCCTCGGTCATCGCGTCGTAGGTCTCGCCCCGGTACCGGATCCGGTACAGCGGCGGTTTCGCCGCGTAGACGTACCCCGCCTCGACGAGCGGACGCATGTGTCGATAGAGGAGCGTCAGTAGCAGCGTCCGGATGTGCGCGCCGTCGACGTCGGCGTCAGAGAGAATGATGATCCGCTCGTAACGGACGTCGTCGATGTCGAACTCCTCGCCGATTCCCGCGCCGATCGCGGTGATGAGCGCGCGGACCTCGTCGTTCTGGAGGATCCGATCGAGCCGGTGCTTCTCGACGTTCAGGATCTTCCCCTTGAGCGGGAGGATCGCCTGGAAGCGTCGGTCGCGGCCCTGTTTTGCACTCCCCCCGGCGCTGTCGCCCTCGACGACGAACAGCTCCGACTCGCTCGGGTCGCGGCTCTGACAGTCCGCGAGCTTGCCCGGCAGCGACGTCGACTCTAAGGCGGACTTCCGGCGGGTGAGCTCTTCGGCCTGCTTCGCGGCCTTCCGCGCCTTCGCGGCCTCGACGGCTTTGCCGACGATGGCCTCGGCGATATCCGGGTTCTCTTCGAGGTAGGTCCCGAGCTTCTCGTGAGTGATCGACTCGACGATGCCCCGGACCTCGCTGTTGCCGAGCTTGGTCTTCGTCTGCCCCTCGAACTGCGGGTCGGGGTGCTTGACCGAGATCACGGCCGTGAGCCCCTCGCGGACGTCCTCGCCCTTCAGCGAGTCGAGGTCGCCGAGGAGGCTGTGTTCGCGCGCGTAGTCGTTGACGACCCGGGTGAGCGCCGTCTTGAACCCGGTGAGGTGTGTGCCGCCCTCGCGGGTATTGATGTTGTTCGCGAAGGCGTGGATCGAACCCTGAAGCTCCTCTGTCGCCTGCAGGGCCACCTCGATCTCGATGTCCTGCTCGCTGTCGCTGTAGTAGATGACGTCGTCGTGGAGGACGGTCTTCGTCTCGTCGAGGTAGCGGACGAACTCGCGGATGCCGCCCTCGTAGTAGAACGTGCGTTCGCGGCGGTCGGCGCCGGGCTCGACGTCGTCCGCGTCGGCTGCGGTGCCCTCGTCGACGAGTTGGATCTCGACACCGGAGTTGAGGAAGGCGAGCTCCCGAAGACGAGTTTCGAGCGTGGAGAACTCGAACTCGTCGGTCTCGAAGATGTCGCCGTCGGGCCAGAAGCGGACCGTCGTCCCCGTCTCCTCGTCTTCCTCGAGATCGCGGACGCGCTCGAACGCACCTTCCGTTGGCTCGCCGTGGTCGAAGCTATCGCGCCACAGCGCCCCGTCGCGCTTGATCTCGACGTCGAGACGTTCCGAAAGCGCGTTGACGACGCTCACGCCGACGCCGTGGAGGCCGCCGGAGACCTGATAGGACTTGTTATCGAACTTACCGCCGGCGTGGAGGACGGTCATAATGACCTCGACGGCGGGCCGGTCGTACTGTTCGTGCGTGTCGACCGGGATGCCGCGGCCGTTGTCCGAGACCGACACCGAGCCATCGTCGTGGATCGCGACCTCGATGCGGTCGCAGTACCCCGCGAGCGCCTCGTCGATCGCGTTGTCGACGACCTCGTAGACGAGGTGGTGTAAGCCTCGCGAGTCCGTCGACCCGATGTACATCGCCGGGCGCTTCCGGACGGCTTCTAAGCCTTCGAGGACCTGGATCTGCCCGGCCCCGTACTCAGTTTCGCGTGACATTGATCGTATCTCCGTTAAGCCTCCTCGGTTCTTAAAACCCTCGCACGCGCGGGCGCGAAAGTACGTATAAACCACTCCTGGGGTATTCTCCCACCGATTTCGACCGACTGCGTCGCGGTTGGTGGAGTCCCCATCGGCCGCCGACCGGGCTCCCACGCCCCGGAACCGACAGCACAAAGACGCCGCCACCGTTACCGTGAGGTATGAGCGACGCCGAACGCGACGAGGCCCCGAAGCCGAGCGACGTCGGCGACGAGGCGAACGCCCCGCCCGTCTCCGAGAAGCCCTACAAGATCATCTTCGAGGGGAACAAGTGCATCGGCGCGGGCCGGTGCGCGGAGGTCGCGGACAACTGGGAGATGGACATCAAATCCGGGCTCGCCCGGCCGAAGTCGTACTTCATCGGCGAAGACGAACTCGACGAGAACGTCCGCGCGGCGGAGGTCTGTCCCGCGAAGAAAGACAGCGGCGTCATCCACGTCGTGGATCGGCGGACGGACGAGGAGATCGCGCCCGACCCGCACGGCGACGGGACGCTGAGCGTCGACTGGTAGTCGGCCGTCTCCGAAAACGAAACCACTAACCGGGCGTCCGAGGAACTGTGGCCTGCGCGGGGGTGGCTGAGCCAGGCCAAAGGCGGCGGACTTAAGATCCGCTCCCGTAGGGGTTCGTGGGTTCAAATCCCATCCCCCGCACTCGATGTCCGAGCGACAGCGAGGACTCGAAAGATACAGATGGATTTGAACCCTACCAGTCGCGCGCAGCGAGGAACGAGCGAGCACGTCTGGTTTCGGTTCAACATCCCATCCCCCGCACTCGATGTCCGAGCGACAGCGAGGACACGGTCGACGGCGTGAAGCGAGTACATCCGCGCTGTGCTCCGTGATGCGCTCAAGCACCCGGACTTCAATCGCGCCGATCTGAAAGCGACGCTTACCGGCGAGGTGGAGATCCAGGAAGGACGCACGCACTCCAGTGACGAGATCGAGGCGTCGCTCGACACCGACGATTCGGACTCGGCTGGTGACGAGTGAACGGGACCGGGAACTCACCGGCACGGCACGACGCGATTTCGAGCAGCTCGACGAGCACACCCGTGATCGGATCGTCACCAATCTCGAGGAGATCATCACCGACGAACGGCGGGATCCGTACCGGAGCGACGACGGCTGATCGTACCCCTCTCGAGCAAAGCGGTTATATCCATTCCCACTCTAGGTGGGAATATGGCTACAGTCGATTCGAAGGGGCGGATCGTCCTCCCGAAGCGCGTTCGGGAACGTCTCGGGATCGAGCCCGGTACCGAGGTGGAGGTACACGAAGAAGACGGGAAGGCCGTTGTCGAGCCGGAAGACGACCCGGAAGCGATCATCGAACGAATGGAAGCGCTCATCGACGAGACGTCACCGGCGAGCGGAGAGATGAAGCCACTAGACGCCGACGTCGATCCAATCGCCTGGAAGCATCGAGAGGCTGTTCGAGACGGAGCGGAGCAGGAATCCGATGCGTGAGACTGGTGGATCGTATCTGTTCGACGTCGGGGTGATCGCACTCGCTCACACCGATGCGCCCGTCCGCGACGCTGCACTCGAATACGTGAAAGCCGGAATCACTGGCGAGATCGACGCTACCGTTCCATACCCTGCCGTGATCGGGGCGCACAACGTCCTGACGACGTACTACGGCCGTTCGACTGCGGAAGCGTCTCGGCTGCTACAGAACTTCTTGGACGCCAAGCGAATCCACTGGTGCGACGACGTCTCCCAGGATCTCGTTCGGGACGGGTTTTCCCAGGCGAGCGACGTCAACGTCGATGGGTGGGACGGCTACTACGCACAGATAGCGATCAACGAGGGAGTGAACACGATAGTGACGATCGACGACGACTTCGAGCGATTCGATGCGTTCGACACCGAGATCATTCTCTCGCCCGAGCAGTTCCAGGAACTGAACGAGTTCCTGAGTGACTGAATCGAGCTATTCTGAGACGTTGCTCAACTCTTCTCGTACGCTCGCACCTCACCACCGAGCGCCGTCAACGAGAGTGGTGCTCGGCGGTACCAAGTGAGTGTAATCAGTATCAATCGCACGCTGTCGTGCGGTCGGATGCGTAAGGAGTGGCAAACGCCACGATCGGAGACGCTGTCGGACAATCCACTAGATGCGGTACTCATCACCTCCGAAGGTGGTTTACCCGGAATACAGTGAAGTGGGAAATCCGCCTTACGACCTCGTTTCGACGTCCCATCCCTCACATCCGAATCCGTGAGCGACAGCGAACGGTTCGATTCTCGAACGAGCCGCAGATCGAGCAGCCGCGTGCGACGCAGAACCGGCGGTAGCGACGCCGAACACGCGATGCACCGACCGCCCGTGTTCAGATGATCACCTTCGCCGAGGGGAGGTACTCGTCCTCCGTTCGCTTAGCTTCCTCGCCTGCTGGTACCAACGTCGACTCGGAGACCGGTTCCGAGAACCGGTCCGGATCCGGCGAGACAGCGGTGAGCATCTCCGTGAACATCGACTCGTAGCGCCCGCCGGCGGAGACGATCCCGCCGTATTTCCGCTCGTCGAAGGGAACGTCGTCGGGGTGGGGGAATTGCTCGCGGATGATCCCGGCGGTCTCGCGGAGGTACGCCGCCGCCCGCTCTTGCTCGTACTGGCTCTCGTCGAAGTACTGCTGGGTGTGCGGCCCCTCGGAGTCGGCCGCTCCGTGCTGCGGCGACTCGAAGGGGACCGACTCCGTCGTCGTGTGCTCGCCGGCGAACCGGAGGTTCACAGTGAAGCTGTCGGGATACCTGAGGATGAGCGGGAAGAACAGCATCTCTGAGATCGTCGATCGTTGCTGGATCCGCCAGAGCCCCTCGATGTAGTACGCCGCCAGTTCCCCCGCTCGGTCCTCACGCTCCCCGCGGAGGTAGGCCCGCGCGACCGCTTCGTAGTCGTCGCCGGCGATGCGACGTAACCGCCGCTCGAACGTCTCGGCGACGCGTTCGAACTCCGTCTCGTACGCCTTCGCCACCGAGACGGACGGATCCCCAAGCAACTCCGCTTTCCGCTCGCGTCCGTCCGCGATGGCCGTCATATTCTCGTGGAAGAGCCGCTCGGCCCGTCGATCCGGCAGCGGCGTTCTGACCGCGTTCCCGTACAGCACGTTCGCCCCTCCGTCCGGACGCGCCGCGTTCCCTCCCATACACACCACACACGTCGGCTGGGTAATAGTTTCAGCGGTCGTAGGGGTCGCCCCGAGCACTGGACCGACTGAGGAGGGCAACGAATCCTCCGACAGGGGTAAAAACCACCGTGCGATATGGAAGACAATGAGTCAGGAAGCGGCCGAATCGGGTCGCGTCCGGGTCGTCGGCACGGCGCACGTCTCCGAGGAGAGCGTCCGGGAGGTCGAAGCGACCATCGCGGACGAGCGCCCCGACGTCGTCGCCGTCGAGCTCGACGAGGGACGATACCGGCAGCTGAAGGGCGGCGAACCGGACGACATCGAGCCCGGGGACCTGCTCCGCGGCAACACGGTGTTTCAGTTCATCGCCTACTGGATGCTCTCGTACGTGCAGGCGCGCCTCGGCGACGAGTTCGACGTGACCCCCGGCGCGGATATGCTCGCGGCCGTCGAGACCGCGGAGGAGCACGGCATCGACGTCGCGCTCGTCGACCGCGACATCAACGAGACGATGCGGCGGTTCTGGTCGCAGATGGGGATCGTCGAGAAGTTCCGGATGGTCGGCGGCCTCGCGTTCGGCGTCGCGGACAGCCGCGGCGTCGGCCTCGCGGCCGGCGCGGTGCTCGGGCTGCTTTTCGGCCCGCTCGTCGCGATATTCGGCGGCAGCGTCGGAATCGGACTCCCGGTTCTCGGGCGGATCACGGGCGGTGTCGTCCTCGCTATCGGCGTCGCGGCCGCGATCTGGATCTTCGGCGCGTCCCTGCTCTCGACGGAGGACCGCCTCGTCGCGGCGGCCGCGGCGGGTATCGCCGTCGGCGGCGTCGCGGGCGTCGGCCTCGGACTCGCCGCGCCGATCGTCGAGCGACTCGGCGACTTCGCGGTTCGCGTGGTCGGGAGTATGACGCTCGGACTCGTCGGCGGCGTGCTCGTCGGCGGGGTCCTCGGACAGTTCGGATCGATGTTCGGCTACGGCGAGGTCGAGGACGTCGAGGAGTTCGATATGTCGCAGATGACCGACACCGACGTCGTGAGCGCGATGATGGAGGAGTTCCGGCAGTTCTCCCCCGGCGGTGCCGCAGCGCTCATCGACGAGCGCGACGCGTTCATCGCGCACAAACTGGTCGCGCTCCGGCAGAGCGGCGCGGACGTCGTCGCCGTGGTCGGCGCGGGCCACCGCGAGGGGATCGAACGCTACCTCGCCCACCCCGAGGAACTCCCGCCGATGGAGTCGCTGACGGGGACGGACAGCGGCGGGCTCCCGTGGGCGAAGATCGTCGGCACGGGGATCTCGCTCGTCGTGATCGGCTTCTTCGTCCTCCTGGCGCTCTCCTCGGCCGGCGACGACACGCTCCTGCGACTGTTCGGCGCGTGGTTCCTCGTCAACGGCCTGTTCGCGGCGGGGCTGGCGAAGGCGGCGGGCGCGCGGTGGACCTCCTCCCTCGTCGGCGGCGCGGTCGCGTGGATGACCTCGATCAACCCGTTCCTCGCGCCGGGGTGGTTCACGGGCTACGTCGAACTGCAGTACGATCCGGTGAACGTCTCCGACATCGGCACGCTGAACGAGCTGTTGGCCGACGAGGAGAAGCCGATCGGAGACCTGGTAAACGAGATGTTCGCGGTACCGCTGTTCCGTCTCATCGTCGTCGTGGCCGCGACGAACATCGGGAGCGTGATCGCATCGGCGCTGTTCGTGGCGTACCTGCTCCCGCTGTTCGCACTGGACCTCGGCGGCGCGGCGGGCGTCACCCGACTGCTCTTCGAGGGCGCCGAAAACGGCTGGGAGATCCTCTGGGGGGCGGTGGCGGGATGAGCGTCTCGCGGCTCTCGTTCAGCTCGAAGGAGCTCCAGGACCTCGCCGTCGCGTGGGTCGCGCTCGGCGTCGCGTTCGCCATCTTCTTCGCCGGCGGCGGCCAGCGCGCCGTCGTCGGAATCCTCGAAGGCGGCGTCTTCGGTCCCGTTCTGCTCAGCCTGCTGACCGCGGGCGTCGGGTTCCTCCTCCACGAGGTCGCACACAAGGTCGTCGCGGTCCGATACGGGCAGGTCGCGGAGTTCCGCGCCGACTACGGGATGCTGTTTCTGGCCGTGGTGAGTTCGCTCGCGGGGTTCATCTTCGCGGCCCCCGGCGCGGTCTACCACCGCGGACGACTGACCCGACGAGAACACGGTCTCATCGCGCTCGCCGGCCCCGCGACGAACGTCGCGCTCGCGGTGGTGTTCGTCCCGGTGTTCGTCGTCGGCTCTCTCCTCGGATCCGACTTCGTCGCGCTCGCCGGCTCCCGCGGCCTGATGATCAACCTCTTCCTGGCGGCGTTCAATATGCTCCCGTTCGGTCCCCTCGACGGCAAGACCGTCCTGGGGTGGAGCAAGACGGTCTTCGTGGCGTTCTTCGTTCCCGCACTGCTGCTGACGGTCGGCGCGTTCGTCCTCGGGCTCGGATTCTGAACGTCGGCGGCGGCGGACCGGCTATCGCCTCCGTTCGCGTTATGCCCCGGCTACTGCGCCGAATCGAGTAGACCAGGGAACGATGTCGCCGTTCGCGCTTCTCGCGACATCGAGACAGAAGCCGCCGTAGCTCGGGGAGGGGCGGGCCACGGCGTAGTGGAGGACTTACGCCTCCGCGGGCTCGTAGCCGTGACCGACGACGAACGCGAGCGCGTTGGCGGCGACGAGCGCGGCGAAGAGGAGGGGTTCTCCGCCGGTCAGGCCGCCGGTCAACAGCGGCAGGTAGGTGAACGGGAGGACGATCGCGGCCCAGAAGCTCGCGGCCCGCAGGTTGTGAAGGGCCGAGCGGGCCGCGGCGCTTGCGACGCCGAGTCCGCGACGGAGGGAGTCGCGTTCGAGAGGGAGATCGGGGGTGTGGGGGACACTTGACATCTGTTTCGCCTCACACGTTCGTAGGGGGTCCACCCCCATATAACGCGACGAGCGTTCAGTCGTTTCGCGACGCTTTACGGATCACGCGGACGTTTCATCGACGTTTTACGGATCGTTTAGAAGCCCGTAGAAAGTTCAAAAAAGATTTTGAGGACATTTCGTGAATAAGCGGAGAATATCTCTGGTTCGGTAGGTCCGATGGGCCAGCCGGAGACCGGACGTATTTTCTCCCCCCGAAACGGGCATTCGCGTATGACTGACGACGCGGGCGCAGACGGGGAACCGAACGCGGAGGGGGAAGCCGACGAGTCGGCCGACGAACTGACGTACGCCGAGGCAGGCGTCGACATCGGCGCGAGCGAGGCCGCGACCGCCGCGCTGATCGGCGCGGTCGGCGAGAGCGAGGGCGACTACGCGGGACTGCTCGACATCGGCGATCGCTACCTCGCGCTGGCGACGGACGGCGTCGGGACGAAACTCCTCGTCGCGGAGGCGCTCTCGGACTACTCGACGGTCGGCATCGACTGCATCGCGATGAACGCGAACGACCTCGTCGCCGCCGGCGTCCGCCCGGTCGCGTTCGTCGACTACCTCGCGGTCGAGGAACCGGACGAGACGTTCGCCGAGCAGGTCGGCGAGGGGCTCAGCGCGGGAGCCGAGGAGGCGGATCTGGAACTGGTCGGCGGCGAGACGGCGGTGATGCCCGAGGTGATCCGCGGGCTCGACCTCGCGGGCACCTGCGCCGGACTCGCCGCCAAGGACGCCATCTTCCCCGGGGAGGCGGAACCCGGCGACGCTCTGGTCGGCTTCCCGTCGTCGGGTATCCACTCGAACGGGCTGACGCTCGCCCGGACCGCGGTCACGCGCGAACGCGAGTACACCGATCCCTGCCCGTTCGGCGACTACGAGACCCTCGGCGACGCCCTCCTCGAACCGACGCGTCTCTACACGCACCTGCTCGATCCGATGCGCGAGCACGGCGTCCGGGCGGCGGCCCACGTCACGGGCGGGGGCTGGACGAACCTCGAACGGCTCGGAGACCACCGCTACGTCGTCGAGAACGCGTTCGAGCCCCAACCCGTCTTCGAGTTCGTCCAGGCGGCGGGGAACGTCGCAGACGAGGAGATGCACCGGACGTTCAATATGGGGACGGGATTCGTCTGCGCGCTCGCGCCCGAGGACGCCGAGGCGCTCGCGGACGCGACCGACGGGCGCGTGATCGGCCGCGTCGAGCCGGGCGAAGGCGTCGCTATCAGGGGCCTGGAACTCTGAGGAGTCGACGGATGGCAGACGCACACCCGCCGGCGCCCGACGGACTTCCCCTGCTCGGAAACGCGATCGGCTTCGGTCGCGACCCACTGACGTTCACCACCGACGCCGTCGACGGCGTCGGCGACGTGTTCCGGATCGATCTCCCCGTCGGCGACCGGTACGTCGTCGCCCACCCGGAGTACGCCGAGCGCGTTCTCGTCTCCGAGCGCGACGCCTTCGTGAAGACCGACGACTTCGCGCTCGCGTTCGGCAACAGCGTCGTCGCCGTCGACGGCGATGACTGGCGCGAACAGCGGGAGTTCCTCGACCCGTTCTTTTTCGCCTCGCGGATCCGGTCGTTCCTCCCGGCGATGCGCGAGCAGGTCGTCGACCGAGCCGAGTCCTGGGAAGACGGCGAGTCCATCGCGACGGTTCCGGAGATGAAGGCGCTGACGTTCGACGTCCTCGCCGCGACGCTTCTCGGGCTCGACCCCGACTCGAACCGCGCGGACCTCAGACGCGCGGCCGACGACTTGAACGGCTATTTCGACCCTGTCACGTGGGCGCTTCCGGACTGGATCCCCACCCCGAGCGGCCGTCGGTTCGACGCTGCGAAAGCGACGCTCCGGACGGAGCTCCGAACCCACCTCCAGGACGCCAGCAACACCGACGACGAAAGTCTGGTCGCGTCGCTCGCGGCGGCTACTGGTAGTGCGGGCGGTCTCGACGCCGCCGACGAACCCCGTGATGGGGACTATCCCCGCGATACGGACGCCGCGGTCGATCAGTTGATCGGCCTGGTCTTCGCCGGCCACGAGACGACCGCGCTCGCGCTGACGTACACGCTCTACTGTCTCGCAGAGCACCCCGAGACGTACGAGCGGGTGGAGGCCGAAGTCGATGACGCGCTCGGCGAGGAACCGGTCCGGTGGGAGCACCTCGACGATCTGCCGGCGCTCGAACGCGCCGTCGACGAGAGTCTTCGGCTGTATCCGCCGGTACACGCGCTACCGCGGGAGGCGACGCGGGCCGTGGAGTTCGGCGGCAGCGAGATTCCGGCGGGCGCGGAACTCCTCGTTTCGGTCTTCGCGATGCACCGCGACGAGCGGTTCTGGGACGACCCCGAGACGTTCGATCCGACGCGGTGGAAAGAGCGGGACCGCTCGGCCGGCGCGTACCTCCCGTTCGGCGCGGGACCGCGGCGGTGTATCGGCGCGGCGTTCGCGAGCGTGGAGGCGCGCGTCGTGCTGGCGGAACTCCTCCGCCGGTATCGCTTCGAGTACGCCGACGACGGCGATCTGTCGCTCTCGCCGGAGATGACGAACCAGCCCGAGGGCGACGTCCCGATGACGGTCCGTCGGCGGTAGCCGAGCGGCCTTCGTCCCGGTTACAGGTGCGCCGCGACGTCGGCCTCGGTCACGATGCCGGTCGTCTCGCCGCCCTCGACGACGAGCACGGCCGAGTGGTGGTCGAGCGCGGCGTCTATCTCTTCGAGCGTCGCCGACGGTTCCACCGTCGTGACGGACTCGCGCATCACGTCGGCGACGGGGAGCGTGCCGACGTCGTCTTCCTCCTGAGCGTGTCGGATATCGCTGTTGGAGATGATTCCGACCGGACGGCCGTCCCGGATCACGGGCAGTTGCGAGAACCCCTCGTCGAGCATCACGTCGCGGGCGAATCTGACGGAGTCGTCGGGAGCGACGCTCACGACGTTCTCGTTCATCAGATCGGCGGCGCGCACGACGCTGCCCTCGGCCTCTTCGAGCGCGTTGACGATGCGCCGGAGCGTCGACAGCCGGGGGTCGACGTCGCCGCCCTCGATCCGAGCGATGAGCGGCTGGGAGACGCCGGCCATCTCCGCGAGCCGACTCTGGGTGAGATCCAATCCCGTGCGGCGCTGTCGCAGATCCTGCGGTGTCGGGAGTTCCATGTCCCTAATTACCCGAAGTTATACGAAAGTGTTTCGGGGTGGTCCCGGAGACGTCCCGCCCGCTACTCGTCGCGTTCGTGCGCGTCCTCTTCGGTCTCCACGATTTCGATCACGGACAGTGGCACGTCGCGAAGCGCGCCGCCGACCTCGCTCTTTGCGATCCGGGAGGCGTGCTCCTCGCTGTCGGCGTTGAAGACGTCGATCTCCAGCAGGAGTCCGACGAGCGCGGTGTTGGCGGCGATGAACGCGGAGTCGAACGGCTCCCCGCAGGCCGGACACGGCGTCGCGCCCACTTCGACCTCGACGTACTCCTTGTCCTGGTCGTTGAGTCGCTTGCCGGCCTCGCTGACGGCGACGCCGATCGCGTCGTCGATGTCGTCGACGTCGCGGACCAGCCACGCGGCCTCCATCGCGACGAGATAGTTGCTCATACACCGAAGACGTTCTGTGGGGTTTCGTGTCTTGTGGTTCGCCCGTGCTGGTGTGAACCCTTGGCAGAGTGGACGTAGCGGGGTGGAACCGACCGCGTACGCGACGCCAATACTGCCCATAACTTATGCCGACGAACGGGACTGATGACGAGGTTCGTACGGGGTGATCGCGACGATTGACAAGTGGGATTGGATACAGTACAAACCGTCTTGAACCGGCAGACAGCGTCGACATCCACCGCACGACCGACAGAGAAAGTTTATATACTACCGTCGCCCCGGGTCGGTCAAGGCGATGATGACAGACCTGCACCGGAGCGCGGCATTCCTACTGTACCAGACGACGCTGCTCTTCGGGATCCTGGCGATGCCGATCGCGCTGTTCGCGCGGCGACTGGGGCTGACGCTCCCGGTCCGATCGCTGATCGAATCCGCGGAACGGACCTACGAACGAGCGGACGGCCACCGCGGGCACCGCTAGGGACGGACGCGATTTCTCGGAGGCGCTCACAGGACACACTCGGGAGTCCCGACCTCGGAGCGCGCACGTTATCGAACGGGCGAAGCCCGTCGGTACGGGCAACAGCGGTGGGAAGGGTGGCATTTATCAGCGACGGGCGACAACGCCAGGTAATGCGTACTCCCACGAGCGATGACGCCTCGGGGCGTCTCGACCCACTGAACGGCGAGCACTCGGGCGTCTTCTCGCCTGAACTCGGCGAATTCTCGAACGCGGAACAGCGCGCCGAACAGATGGGCGACAAAGAGACCAAGACCGGAACGACGACCGTCGGCCTGAAAACGAGCGAGGGAGTCGTCCTCGCGACGGACATGCGGGCCAGTCTCGGCCGGATGGTCTCCTCGAAGAACGTCCAGAAGGTCGAGGAGATCCACCCGACCGGAGCGCTGACGATCGCCGGGTCCGTCTCGGCCGCGCAGTCGCTCATCAGTTCGATCCGCGCGGAGGTCCGCCTCTACGAGGCGCGACGCGGCGAGGATATGAGTATGCAGGCGCTCTCGACGCTCCTCGGCAACTTCCTGCGCTCGGGCGCGTTCTTCATCGTCCAGCCCATCCTCGGCGGCGTCGACGAGGAGGGGCCCCACATCTACAGCATCGACCCCGCGGGATCGATCCTCGAAGAGGAGTACACCGTCACCGGCTCCGGCAGCCAGTACGCCCTCGGTGTCCTCGAACAGGAGTACGACGACGAACTGTCGATCGAGGAGGCGAAAACGGTCGCCGCGCGCGCGATCGAGAGCGCCGTCGAGCGCGACCTCGCTTCCGGTAACGGCATCAACGTCTGTGTCGTCACCGAAGAGGGCGTCGAGATCACCCAGCACAAGGACTTCGCCGAGGTCCTGTAAGTCGGCCCACGAGTAAGTCGAGACTCACTCGGCGCCCGTTGCGTCTTCTCCTGTACTCGAATCGACGGACGGACCGCTACAGCCAGTCCGCGAACGACCCGTCCAGCAGCGTCTCTCGTTGCTTCCGCACGTAATCGCGCTGCATCTCCATCACGGCGTCCGCGAAGTCGTCGCCGTCGGCGAGATACTCCCGCGTGCGGTCGACCTTCCAGGAGGCGGGCGTCGTTCCGTGTTCGACGCGGGCACGGAGCGGCCGGACGTACTTTTCCGCCTCGTCGTCCGAACACCCCGCGGCAGTGAGCCCGTCGACCGCGTGTGCGAAGATGTCGTCGTAGACGGTCTCGGTGTCGATGGTCTCCGCGCCGTCGTTACAGATCCAGCGCTGACCGCTGTCGAGTCCCTCGCGCATCGCGGCGTAGAAGTTCTCCCGAGCAGTCGACCACTGCTGATCGGTCGCCGGGTGTTGTCGGCGCGGGAGGCTCTCCATCAGGCCCGCGAACGTCGCCTGGAAGGCGACCGAGTCCCGGACGGTCGGCTGGGCCGCGATCGGCCGGAACTCGATCCGGGCGTTCGCCGAGGAGCGCGAGGCCCCGTCGAACACCGGACGGACCCATCGCCAGTAGGTGCCGTGCTTCCGTCGAAGCGTGGCGAACTCGTCGTCGAAGCGGTTCCCCTCTGGAACGGGCATCGGGACCATCGTCGCGTCGTTAGCGACGCGGTCGACCGCCTGCTCGATGTCGTCGAGGTCTCTGGGGAACCTGACTTTCTCCGTCTCCCCGGAGTTGAGAACCGACTCGAAGACGCCGATCCGGTGTTCGGCGTAGCCCTCTTCCAGAATTTTCGCCGCGCCGACGTCGTCGTACAGATCCGGCGGAAAGAACGGCGAGTTGACGCCGAGGGCGAGAAGCGGCCCGGCGATCCGGAGGGCGTAGTTGAAACGCGTCGGGAGGTCGGCGGCGTGAGCGACCTGGTAGTGCGGCTGGATCGAGGTGATGAGTGACTCGGGCATCACCGTATCCGCCGAGAGGCTGATGTTCGGCGCGTCGACGGTCATCTCCTCGGGCGCGGTCGGTCCGTTCGCCATCGCGTGGTAGCGTTCGGACCCGCTCATGTTCGTCGCGATCCGGATTCCGTCGGCCTCGACGCTGTCACTGAGGTACTCCCGAGCCGTCTCGCCGGCCGGCGGTATCGTCCACATCCCGTCGCTCACGAGGCGGATCCCCTCGGCACCGGTGCAGTCGAGGGCCGCGCCAAGGCGCGCGCGAACCTCGGACTCCTGCGCCCGCAGGCCGTCGGGGTTCAGCGGCTGCGGGCTGGTCGTCATCTCCGCGTTGTGGAGACCGAGTTCCTTCTCGAAGCCGATGAGTTCGAGGAGGCGGCGCGGGACGCGCATCAGCGCGTAGACGTCGGCGTCGTCGGAGGCGGCCCACCGCCCGTCGGCGACGGCGTAGAACTCGTACTCGAGGCCGACGATGGACTGGTGGTTGTCGAACGTCCCTTCCCGGAGTTCGGACTTCACCACCTCAGCGTCCGTCCGCGCCTGTGCCTCGAACTCCTCGACGTCGACGGCCAGCGCGTCCCGAACCGACGCCGCCAGATCCTCAGTCATAGCCGTCTTTGAGACATCGGGCGGCTTCAATCCCGTGATTCGATCGATGCGGGGACGATCGACCGCCGAGCGTTTATCTGCGATCGGGCGGCCAGCGGGCGTATGCGCTGAGCAGCGCCCCGCGCCGCTCCGCGGTTGTTCGGCACCCCGGTGCGGGGAAAGCGAGGGGACGGCGGTCCCCTCCGTCGAACGAGTGCCGACTGTACGCCCAGATCGGAACGCGTCGAGCTCCGATCGAGAGTCGGCGGACTCTTATCGAACCGACCGGTACTCCCGGCAAATGGAGTTCGCCGAGTTCGCTGCGCGCGCCGAGGAGATGGCCGGGGAGTCCGGCGATCTGGCGACGACCGACCACGTCTGTGACCTGCTCCGCGACGCGTCGGAGGACCTCTCGGTCGTCGTCCGGTTCCTCCAGGGTCGCGTGTATCCGGCGTGGGACGCGACGACGCTCGATATCGGTCCCGCGCTCCTCCACGAGGCGATCGCCCGCGCCGCGGGCCCGAACGTCGACAGCGACGACGTCGAGTCGAAACTGGCCGACGTCGGCGAGATCGGTGCCGTCGCGGCGACCTACGAGTTCGGCGGTCAGCGCGGACTCGGCGCGTTCGGCGGCGGAGCGGCTGACACATCCGGCGAGGACGGCAACGGTCTCACCGTGGCGGCGGTCGACGACCGACTTCGCGAGATCGCGACGATGACGGGCGAGGGAAGCGAGGGTCGCCGGCTCGACACCCTCTTCGGGCTGTTCAACCGGGCTTCCCCCCCGGAAGCGAAGTTTCTCGCGCGACTCGTCCTCGGCGAGATGCGGATCGGCGTCGGCGAGGGGACCGTCAGGGACGCGATCGCGGCGGCGTTTCTCGACGAGGGCGTCGCGAGCGGGGATCTCGAAGCGTCGCCCGATGGGTGCGAGGATCCCAAATCGACGGACGGCACAGGCGAAGCCGACCGAGCGTCGAACGGCGACGAGGTCGACGACGAGGAGGTCGACGACATCGAGGACGAGGAGGTCGACGACATCGAGGACGAGGAGGTCGACGACATCGAGGACGAGGAGGTCGACGACATCGAGGACGAGGAGGTCGACGACATCGAGGACGAGGAAGTCGACGACATCGAGGACGAGGACGCCGTCGACTCCCCGAACACCGACGCGATCGACGCCGTCGAGCGCGCGCTTCAGGTCTCGAACGACTACGGAATGGTGGCGCGCGTCGCCCGGGACGAGGGACGTGAGGGACTCGACAGGGTCGGTCTGGAAGTCGGCAGACCCGTCCAGGCGATGCTCGCACAGGCCGGCAGCGCCACCGAAGCAGTCGAGGAGTGGGGCGAGGCGGTCGTCGAGACGAAGTTCGACGGCGCGCGCGTGCAGGTCCACTTCGACGGCGAGGAGACCGCGCTGTTCTCGCGGAACATGGACGACGTCACCGACCCGCTCCCCGAGGTGGTCGAGTTCGTCGAGCGGGCGGTCGACGCGCCGGTCGTCCTAGATGGTGAGGTCGTGGCCGTCGACGACGACGGTTCGCCGCTGCCGTTTCAGGAGGTTCTCAGGCGGTTCCGCCGGAAGTACGACGTCGAGCAGGTGCGCGAGGAAGTCCGCGTCGAACTCCGCGCCTTCGACTGTCTCCACGTCGACGGCGAAGATCTGCTCGACGCCCCACTGACCGAGCGTCACGAACGGCTTCGAGACCTGCTCGGCGATACCGACGCGGTGTCGGCTTCCGTCGTCTCCGACGATCCCGACGAGATCGCCGCGATCGAAGAGGAGGCGCTCGACGCCGGCCACGAGGGGATTATGCTGAAAGACCCCGCGTCGACGTACGCGCCCGGCAAGCGCGGCCGTAACTGGCTGAAGCGAAAGCCGGACGTCGAGACGCTGGATCTCGTCGTCACCGGTGCGGAGTGGGGCGAGGGGCGACGCGCGAACCTCCTCGGGACGTTCCTCCTCTCGGCGCGCGTCGACGAGGCGAACGCCGGCCGCGACGCGTCCTCCGTCGACGGCGCGGCCGCAGACAGCGACGCCCACGCTACCATCGGCAAGGTCGCCACCGGGATCACCGACGAGGAGCTCGAAGCGCTGACAGAGCGGCTCGAACCGCACGTCGAACACCAGGAGGGCCAGACCGTCTCGCTCGCTCCGAAGGTCGTCTTCGAGGTCGGCTACGAGGAGATCCAGGCGTCGCCGACGTACGAATCGGGGTACGCGCTTCGGTTCCCCAGATACGTCACCGTCCGCGAGGACAAGTCGCCGTCCGACGCCGACAGCCTCGCGAGGATCGAGCGGCTGGTCGACGAGCGGTGAGACGGTTGCGAGTGGTGACGAGGTCCCGCGGATAGCCGGTCGCGACGAATCGCGCTACAGCACGCCCATCGTCGAGAGCCGGTCGGGCAGGTACGTCTCGGTGACGAAGTCCAGCCCGCGAGCGGCCAGCGCCTGCTGTTCGGCCTTCTTTTCGAGGTCGAGCTGGAGTTCGATCTGTTCGGTCCAGTAGTCGGTCTCGAAGCGGGGGTCCTCCAGTTCCGACTCCAGGGCGTTGATGTCGGAGTCAGCGAGCGGGTCGGTCGGGAGGTCGTACTCGACGATGTCTTCGGGCTGAATGCCGACGAAACGCGCCTCCGGCGTCGCGAGGTACTCTGAGAGGTGCGCGGACTTGATGGATCCGTAGGCGACCGAGCCGTAGATCCGGTAGGACCACGGGTCGCCGTCAGTGAACACCACGACCGGCAGGTCGAGTTCGTCGTGGAGGCGTTTCGTGATCCGACGCGTCGCCCGCGCGGGCTGGCCCTTCAGGTGGACGACCAGGCAGTTGTAGTCGGTATCGAAGCCGTTTTCGACCAGGCGGTCGCGCATCCCGCCGGTCTCGACGCAGAGCACGAAGTCGATGTCGTGATCCAGAAAGTCGATCGTGTCGGGGTTGTTCGGGATCTGGTAGCCGCCCTCGCCGACGTCCTTCTGACAGTGGATCTCCCGCTCGCCGCGGCGGGTCTGCTCGCGGAGTTCCAGCGGTCCCATCAGCGTCGCCCCCGACTCCTCGGGCCGCATGTGGAAGTCTTCACGGGTGACCTTCGAGACGATCTCGAGATCCTCGATGAGTTGATTCGACTCGTCCTGGCTGTTGAACTGCGCCTCCTCGTTGTCCCACGACTCCGAGAGGTAGTACAGTTCACGCAGCGTCGAGGAGCGGTCCTCCTCCAGTTGATTCACGAGGAACTCGATGGCGTAAGAGGCCTTCAGCAGTTTCCGCGCGCCGCGGACGCTGTTGGCCGACCGCGTCGAGGTCCGGTCGCCGTACACCCACACCTTCGAGTCCTCGTCGAAGACGATGTTCGACTTCGTCCGCGTGGGGATGTTCATCCGCGGCACCTCGCCCGCCGCGAACTGGTCGTAGAACTCCACGGCGAGATCGACGAGGCGCTCCTTCGCGAGTTCGTCGTCCTGTTTCGTGCTCATTGTGTTAGTCTGCGTCGATGGTCAGCTTCTCGGCTTCGACGCCGTCGACGTCGACGTCGAAGGTGGCGTCGTCCGCGATCGTGTAGGTCAGTTCGGCCGACTCGCCCGCCGGCACCGACGGTTCCCAGGAGATGAACCACTCGCCGTCGAGGTCGACGACGCTCGCGTCCTCCGGCAGATCCGAGGGTTCCGACGAGACGATGTCCGTGATTTCGGGGTTCTCGCTCCGGTCGGAGTGGTTCTCGACGGTCAGGGTGACGGTGTCGCCGTCGACCTCGCGCTCGACGCTCACGTTGTTCATAATGCGGGCGAGCGCGCCGTCGATGTTGGGTCGGGGACGCCCGGTCACTTCCGAGAGCTTGTCGGCCATCTCCGGGAGGATCCGTCCGAGGACGTCCTGTTTCTTCCGGCGCTTCTGCATGGAGCGCCGCTTGTTCAGATACGATTTGAGCTCGCGGGCGGCCTCGCGGATCGCCAGTTCGATCTCGTCTTCGATCTCGGGGATGTTCGCGAGTGCGTCCTTCGACTCGCTCGTGAACGGCACGTTCGTCGAGGCGACGTGGATCATAATCACCGCCGGGCCGTTGGGCATCCCGGAACCGCCGGGCTGGTCGAGGCCGTAGTTCCGCCAACCGATGCTCTTGACGACGTCCGTCGTCGCACACGCCCCACGCTGGTAGACGAGCGGAACGCGGTTCGCGAACCGGAGGAGGTCGACGGTGCCGTCCTGGAGTTCGCCCCCGTAGGCGATGCCGGCCTCGACGATGAACGGATCGCCGCCGTGGACCTCCGCATCGCGTGTCGCCGCCGCGTAGAAGTCGGCGTCGAACTCCTTTCGTAATCCGGCCTCCACGAGTTCGGCCGTGATCGGCGAGAGACAGTTCGTCGGGGGCGCGAGGATGTCGGTCTCTCGCATCGCCTCCAGCAGTTCGGAGGCGACGTCGCGGTCCCCGGCGATTTCCTTGACTTTCGGGACGTCGTCGGGAACGGTCCGCATCGTCTCCCAGAGCGCGTCGGCGACGTTCTCGCGAGCGGTGTCGCCGAAGGAGACGTCCTCGGAGACGAGCCGATCCGCCGAGCGGTCGACGTACCCGCGCAGTTCCGCACGGGTCACGCGGTTCAGGACGTCGCCCTCGTCGAACTTATCCGCCAGCCGGTCCGCCAGCCCCGAAACGGTCGCGTCGTCCTTTCGAGTGCTCGTCGCGTCGTCGACGAGCGAGTACAGGTCCGTCGCACGGTCGCTCGTCAGGACCGTCCAGGCCGCTTCGACGGCGTTCTCCCGAACGGTGTCGCCGAAGTTCGCCTCGAACTCCTCTTCGACGTCGTCGGCGACGGTGTCGACGATGTCCCGTAACTCCGAGTGCGTGGTCCGCTCCCGCGAGGAGAGCGTGTTCGAGACCCGTCCGGCGAACGCTTCGGTCGCGTCCGCGCCTTTGTTGACCACGGCGTTTTCGACGGCTGTGCCGAGCGGCGTCTCTGTGTTCTGTGGAACCGCCCAGCCCATCTCGCGGCCGAAGTGCCGATCCCGGAAACTGTCCAGTACCTTCTTGCTCGTCTTCGCGCCGACGCGGGTGAATTCCTCCTGGAGGAAGCCCGAAACCGAGTAGGACTCCGTCGCAGCGAGCATCTTGATGAGCGTCCCGAGTTCGACGCCGTGGGGGTGCGGGCGGATCTCCTCGGTCTCGGCCGGCAGGCCCGCGCCCTCGACGCGTTCGTAGTGGCGGGGTTCGTCGAGTCCGGGCTCCGAGAGCACCAGGCGCGCGTGGGGGTTGACGACCGCGGTGTGCTTGACGTAGTCGTGGAGCTGCTGGCGCGCCCGCATATTCGCCTCCATCTCCATCTCGATCCGGGTCCCGTGGGTCGGCGAGAGGTCCGATTCCCCCGGGGCGCGCTCCTCTTCGACCTGGATCTCCGGCTCGTTCGTGTCGGTGTCGATGATGAGCTCGAAGTACTGGGCGCGCTCGGAACGCTGGGTCCGCGACGTGATCTTGGCGGGTTTCCCGGAGGTGAGCTGTGAGTAGAGGACGGCCGCTGAGATCCCGATTCCTTGTTGCCCTCTACTCTGCTCTCTGGCGTGAAACCGCGAGCCGTAGAGCAGCTTCCCGAAGACCTTCGGGATCTGCTCGCGAGTGATGCCCGGCCCGTTGTCCTCGACGATCAGCGTGTAGTAGTCCCCGGACTCCCTGATCTCGATCGAGATGTCGGGTTTGATCCCGGCCTCCTCGGTGGCGTCGAGGGCGTTGTCGACCGCCTCCTTGACGGCGGTGACGAGCCCCCGGGCCCCGGAGTCGAAGCCGAGCATGTGCTTGTTCTTCTCGAAGAACTCGGCGATGGAGATCGCGCGCTGGCCCTCCGCCAGCTCCTCGGCGATCCCCCCTCCCTCTTCCTCGCCGAGCGTCGACTGAATCGAGGTCATTCTGTGCGCGCTCCTACCCGACGAACGGTTAAGAAGGGTTCGGGAGTGGGGTGAAAGTGAAACCGAGAGCGACGCCCTGGCCGTGGTCGGTTCAGAGCGCGGACGGGCCGGAAGAGAAATCGGCGGCTACTCGGCGTCGACGTCGATCGATTCGATCTCGATGTCGTTCAGGGGTTTGTCGTCGCTGTCGGTCGGCACGTCGCCGATCTTTTCGACGACGTCCATCCCGTCGACGACGTGACCGAAGACCGCGTGGCGGCCGTCGAGGTGGGGCTGCGCGCCGAGCGTGATGAAGAACTGCGAGCCGTTCGTGTTGGGGCCGCGGTTGGCCATCGAGAGGACGCCCGCGCCGTCGTGGTTCAGGTCCTCGTGGAACTCGTCGTCGAAGGTGTAGCCGGGACCGCCGCGGCCGGTCCCCTCGGGGTCGCCGCCCTGGATCATGAAGTCGTCGATGATCCGGTGGAAGACCGTGCCCTCATAGAGGGAGTCCGTCCGGGTCTCGCCCGTCTCGGGATCGCTCCACTCCTTCTCGCCGGTCGCGAGGCCGAGGAAGTTCTCGACCGTGCGCGGGGCGCGCTGCTCGAACAGTTCGAGCGTGATGTCGCCTTCGGTGGTCTGCAGCGTCACGACGGGGTTCTCGGGGTTCTCGAGTTCGGAGTCGTCGACCATAGGTGGAGGAGGGCGGTCAGATACAAAACGGTGTCCACTCGTGTGCCGCGGCGGCCTGAGCGCTCACTCCGGCACCGCGCTGACGTGCATTCCGACGAAGAGCCACTCCGCGCTCGTGTCGCTTTCCTCGCCCTCGCGTCGTTCGAGCGTCCCGCTCCACCGACTGTCGAACGCGCGCCCGCGGTCCTCGTCGATGTCGTGCCACTCCATTCGTACGTCGTCGGAGAACCACGCGTGGTCGCCGCGCTCGACGACCCGGAGGTCGCGGCTGTCGACCGTCCAGTCCTCGGTCGTCGCCGTCTGCTCGCGAAGCCCGGTCTCGATCTCCTCGTAGCCCGTCAGTTTCTCCGTGATGCCGAACTTCACGACCGTTTGATCCTCGGCGAAGAACGGGTACAGCGGCTCCTCGTCTCGGAGCGTCTCGTAGTACTCGCGGATGCGGCCCTCGGCAGTCGATGTGGCGGAGGCGTCGGTCATATATCCCACAGCGGCCGCGAGGAGGAAACGCCTGTCGGCGACGCCCCCGATCGGCCGGGGTTCGTATGCCAGCCGATCAGAGCGCGCCCCGATCGGCCGGTGTCGCGTTCCCGCCGATCAGAACGCGCGCAGGTCGTCGAGCACGGCCGCTGCCGCACCCGAATCGATGCTCTCGCGAGCCATCTCCAGCCCCTCGTCGAGGGATCCGGCGTCCTCGCGGGCGTAGATCCGGAAGGCGGCGTTGAGCGCGACCGCATCGGTAAAGTGATCGTCGCGGTCGCCGGCGACGACCTCCTCGGTCAGTCGGGCGGAGTCGCCCGCGACGTCGTCGGGGTCGACCTCCAGGTCCTCGTACTCGAAGTCCATCCCGTACTCGGGGGTCTCGATCTCGTAATCGTCGAACTCGCCGTCGGTCCACTCGCCGACCTTCGTGTAGCCCGGGCGGATGTCGTCGTACCCCTCCATTCCCTGGAACATCACGACGCGGTGGGGGCTCTGGCTCTCCATCTGCTCGAACGTGTCGGTGATCTTCTTCGCGAACGCGAGGTGGTAGAAGGAGCCGAGGTGGACGTCGGCCTTCGCGGGGTTGGCGATCGTCTCGACGGTGTTGACGAACGTGCGGACGCCCATCCGGTCGCGGCGGTCCCACAGCGCGTGGACCCTCGGGGCGAACTCGGGCTGGTAGTAGAAGCCGAACCCGGTCTCGTCGACCATGTCCGCGCTTTCGGTGGGCACGAGTTCCGTTCGGACCCCGAGTTCGTCGAGGACGTGCTTGTAGGCGTCCTGTTTCTGCGTCGGCACGCGGTCGCCCGAGTGGACGACGACGGGCGTGCCCGCGCCGGCGGCGACGATGCCCGCCGCGGCCCCCAGAATGGCCGTGTCGCCCTTGCCGTCGTAGTTCGCGCCGCAGTCGACGGGATCGGCGTCGGGTTCGGCGTAGACGACGTCCTCGGCGATGACGTCGGCGTAGGCGGCGAGTTCCTCGGCGACGTTGTGTTTCCAGCGGTTCGCCAGCCAGAACGCCCCGAGCGTCGTGTGATCGGGCTCGCCGGCGAGGATCCGCTCCATCGCCTCTGTCGCCTGTTCGCGCGTCATATCCTCGGCGGACTTGACGCCCGTTCCGACGACTTCGGTCATCAGTCGTTTCAACGGCCACTCCCCGAATTCGGCGGTCTCCGGCGCTTGCGCCATATAGACCGGAGTTGGTGTCCGACGGTCAAAAGTGATCGGTTCGATTCTCACGGCGTCGGAGCGGCGATCCGGTTCTCACGGCGTCGAAGCGGCGGTCCGATTCTCCACAGTCGAAGCGACGGCCCGGAGTGGCACGGAACGACCGGTGCGGACCGCGGCCGAAATAGGTACGTTCGTCCGGTCCAAGTGGGGAGTAATGAGTGCACTGGAGGACGACTGGCGCGCCGACCTCGACGACGTCGACGCCGCGCTCGTCGACGAGTACCAGAGCGGCTTTCCCGTCGTCGAGCGGCCGTTTCGCGTCGTCGGCGACGACCTCGGAATCGGGGAGGACGAGGCCCTCGACCGCGTGCGTCGGCTGCGCGAGCGGGGGATCTTCCGCCGGTTCGGTGCCGTCCTGAACCCCCCCGTCATCGGCAGTTCGACGCTGGCGGCCGTCTCGGCCCCCGAAGAGCGATTCGACGAGATCGCGACGGTGATCAACGGCTACCGGCAGGTGAACCACAACTACCGCCGCGACCACGAGTGGAACATGTGGTTCGTCGTCACCGCGGCCTCCCGGGAGAAGCGCGACGCGATCCTCGACGAGATAGAGGAGCGAACGGGGTGTGCGGTGCTGAACCTCCCGATGCTCACGGACTACTACATCGATCTGGAGTTTCCGGTCGTCAACGACGACTCCTTCGCCCGCGAGAGCCTCTCCTCGACGGACGCGTCGGCGACGCGGATCTCCGAGGAGGCCGCCGGGGACCTGACCGAACTGGAGGCCGACCTCCTCGTCGAGATCCAGGACGGATTCCCCCTGTCGGCGACACCGTATCGGGACGTCGCCGCGGCGCTCGACGCCGGCGGTCTCGACGCCGACGTCGACGACGTGATCGGCGCCGTCGATCGACTGCTCGAAAACGGGTGCATCAAACGGATCGGCTGTATCGTCAACCACGTCGTCACCGGCTTCGACGCGAACTGTATGGTCGTCTGGGACGTGCCCGACGACGAACTCGACGCTCGCGGGGAGGCGGTCGGCGAACTGCCGTACGTCACGCTCTGTTATCACCGACCCCGCCGGCCCGACCAGGAGTGGCCTTACAACCTCTTCACGATGATCCACGGCCGCGAGGGCGACGCCGTCGACGAGAAGATCGACGAACTCGCGGCGG
Source organism: Halobellus rarus (assembly GCF_024494595.1). GTDB lineage: Archaea > Halobacteriota > Halobacteria > Halobacteriales > Haloferacaceae > Haloquadratum > Haloquadratum rarum. The sequence continues at coordinate 202,297 of NZ_JANHDI010000002.1, forward strand.
AGTATCTCCCGGTCGACCACGAGCGGCTCTACTCGACGGAGACGCTGAAGCAGACCGGCGCGCGGTACGACGAACTGGTGAGCGCCGAGGGCGAGTGAGTCGCGGTCCTGGCGGGACGGAGGTGAATGAGTCGCGGTCCTGGCGGGGACGAAGGCGAGCGATCTACGACACCGTCGGGACGAATCCCGCCGCGGCGGCAGATCACGCCACGGCGCTGTCGTCGCCGAACCGATAGCCCGAATATTTGAGCAGTTCCGCGGCGCGGTCGGATTTCGCCAACAGCACGTCGCGCTCTGCGGGGAGATCGCCGCCGGTGACCGACTCGGGAACGACGAGCGTTCCGGAGGGAACGTCGTCGTCGCCGAGCACCGGAATGTGGCCGCTGTCGAGTTTCATCACCAGCGGCGCGTCGGTGCGGAAGAGCCCCTCGTCGCCGTAGAGGTGCTCGTTCACCCGTTCGTGATCCGCCCGCTGGATCGCGGGGACGTCCCGGTCGGCCGGTTCGACGTACAGCCGTCCCAGGTAGTAGCCGGTGGAGAACGTTTCGAACATCTGTGCGAGAGGTTGTCACACATACACGATAATAAGTCTTTCCGGCAAACTACAAGTCGAAGCGCAATCAGCGGGGTCGACCCAGGGGGACTTACTCGACCACGACGACCCACGTCACTCGTCGTTCGTCGCCGCCGTCATCGCCCAGACGGCGGTGAGACCGAGGGCCGCGGCGGGAAGCAGCGGGAGAACGAGCAAGGAGGCGATGTAGGGGATTCCGATCGCCGAGAGGATCCCGGGTCGGACGTAGATGATCCCCGGGACGATCAACAGACAGACGACGAGGACGGCGACGAGAACCCAGCCGCGCCCGCCGAAGCCGTCGGTGTCCGCCTCCGATTCCGATTCCCGGGCCCCGGCGGCCGTCTCGGTCTCACCCGGCCGATGGACGTATCCCCCGTCGTCAGAGTTCACTGTCTGGGATTACGACTACCTTGCCAAAGCCCTCCCGGTTCTCGATCAGCTCGTGGGCGCGGGCGGTCTCGCTCATCGGTAGCGTCTCTCGGATCCGCGGCTCGAGGACGCCGTCCCAGACGAGTTCGAGGACTTCTTCGGCCTGCTCTGGCGTCGCCATCGTCGAGCCGATGATCTCCAGTTGATTGAAGAAGATGCGGTTCAGCGCGGCGTCGGGGTTCGGCCCCGTGGTCGCCCCGCAGGTGACGAACCGGCCGCCCTTCCGGAGGCTCTTCAGCGAATCCTCGTAGGTGGCTTCGCCGACGTGGTCGACGACGACGTCGACGCCGCGCCCGTCGGTCAGGTCGTAGATCTCCCCGGCGAAGTCCACCGCCTCGTAGTCGATGCCGTGGTCCGCGCCGCAGTCGGCCGCGTGTTCGAGTTTCTCGGCCGACGAGGCGGTCGCGTACACCTCACAGCCGGCGTGGTCGGCGATCTGCACCGCCGCGTGGCCGACGCCGCCGGACGCGCCGTGCACCAGAACGCGTTCGCCGGCCTGCACGTCCGCGCGGTGGATCAGCATCCGCCAGGCGGTCTGGAAGACGAGCGGTGCCGCCGCGGCGACTTCCCACGCGACGTGCTCGGGGACGGGAACGAGGTTCTCGGCGGGGACGGCGGCGTATTCCGAGTGGACGCCGCGGGCGTGCTCGCCGATGATGTGGAAGTCGGGCGAGAGCGTCGGGTCGTCCCGCCGCCGGGACGCGGTCCCCCCGCCCGCTTCGACGTCTCGGCCGTCGCCGCGGACACCGGCGAGGAGTGCGACTCGATCGCCGGGGGCCACGCGCGACACGTCTTCGCCGACTTCCGTGACGACCCCGGCCATGTCGCTGCCGGGGATATGGGGTAACGACAGGTCGAGCCCCGGAAGCCCGCGTCGGGTCCAGACGTCGAGGTGGTTCAGCGCGCCGGCCTTCACGTCGACGAGGGCCTCGTCGCGACCGATTTCGGGGCCGGGAAACTCGCCGTACTCGATGACGTCGCGGTCGCCGTGCTCCGAGAACTGGACGGCTTTCATACCGGCTTCTCTTCCGGCGAGTACAAAAGCCCGGGGGCGGACGTCGCGACAGGTGCGAGGGAGGACGTCGCGACAGGTGCGTGGGAGGACGTCGCGGTTGTGGATCCGGTTCCCCGTCGTCTCCGACCCGTTCAGTTGAAGTAGCTCAATCGTTTACGACTCTCACAACGAATGAGCGAGGACTTCTACGACGTTCTCGGTGTCTCCCGAGACGCCACCGAGGACGAGATCAAGCAGGCCTACCGGAAGAAGGCCGCGGAGTATCACCCCGACGTCTCCGAGGAGGCCGACGCCGAGGAGAAGTTCAAGAAGGTCAAGAAGGCCAAAGAGGTCCTCACCGACGACGAGAAGCGCCAGATGTACGATCAACTGGGCCACGAGCGCTTCGAACAGGCCGAAAAGCGCGGCGGCGTCGGCGGCGGTGCCGGCGGCGGCCGCGGCCAGGGCAACCCCTTCGGCGGGATGGGCGGCGGTGGCGGCCAGGGAAGTCCCTTCGAGGACATTTTCAACCAGTTCTTCGGCGGCGGTCGCGGCGGGGGCGGCGGCAGGGGGCGCAACCGCCCGCGACAGGGGCAGGATCTGCGCACTCAGGTCACCCTCGACCTCGAAGAGGTCTACGAGGGCGTCGAAAAGCAGTTCACGATCACCCGCCCGGAGGAGTGTTCGGAGTGTGGCGGCCGCGGCCACCCCGCTGACGCCGACGTCAACACCTGTCCGGAGTGTAACGGGCAGGGACAGACCACGACCGTCCGGGACACGCCGCTCGGGCGCGTGCAACAGACCCAGACGTGCCGTCGTTGCGAAGGTACCGGCGAGACCTACAGCGAGACGTGTTCGATCTGCGGCGGCGACGGCGTCACCCGCGAGGAGGCGACACTCTCGGTCGACATCCCCGCCGGGATCCGCGACGGCCAGACGCTCCGGATGGAACGGGAGGGCGCGCCCGGCGAGAACGGCGGTCCGAAGGGCGACCTCCTCATCGACGTCTCCGTGCGCGACCACGACGACTTCGAGCGCGACGGCGACGACCTCTATCACCGCCACCCGATCTCGTTCCCGAAGGCGGTCTTCGGCGCGACGATCGAAGTCCCGACGGTCGACGGGACGACGGCACTGGAAATCCCGGCGGGCACCCAGAGCGGCGAGGAGTTCCGGATCCGTGACGAGGGGATGCCGCACCTCCGCGGGCGCGGCCACGGCGACCTCTACGTCCATGTGCAGGTGGTGACCCCCGACAACCTCAACACGGAGCAGAAGGAGGCCTTGGAGGCCTTCGCCGAGGCCGGAGGCGAGGACGTCGACGTCAACGAGGGCTTCTTCGAGAAGATCAAGAATTCCTTCTAACTCTACCTTTTTGTGCGGTGGGTTTCCTCGCTCACTGCGTTCGCTGCGGGAACCCACCGTGCAAAAACCTAGAGGGAAAAAGACCGCCGACGTCACGGCCTTCGGCCGCTCGTCGGCGGGGAGAATAGTCGCTCCCCCGCCACCGCACCGCGCTGGCTTTCAGCGAGGCCAGCAGTCTCGCCCGGCTCGCGGATGCTCAATGAAAGTCAACCATTGAGCGAATCGAGAGATCAGAATCCGGCGACCCGGTGGGCTCTTCGAGTTCCCGGTAGCCGGCTCACTCGCCGAAGACGAGGTCAAGAGCCGACCAGCGGGAGGCTCGCAGTTCTTTTGGTCCAGTTTTTGCTGCGGGCGGCTAAGCTGCCCGCAGCAAAAGGTGAGCGTGCAGCGCAAACAGAGAGCGCGAGAAAGCCACGTGCACATCGAAATTTAATGTCCTCCCCTCAGAACCGTGCGGTGACATGGCACAAGGCGGAATCGTCGTTCAATTCGCGATCATCGTCGGGGCCGTCTTCGGGTTGTGGATCGGCGCTCGGGCACTCGTAGACGCGGTCGTCAAGCTGGCTCAACGACTCGGCGTTTCTGAGACGACCATCGCACTAACAATCGTTGCGATCGGGACTTCGATGCCGGAAATCGTCGTGACAAGCGACGCTGCTCTCTCCGGATTCGGGGACATCGCTGTCGGCAACGTTGTCGGGTCGAACATCTACAACCTCGCATTCATTCTCGGCGTCGTGTCGCTCCTCCGGGTCATTCCGGTCGAGCGGTCACTCCTCCATCGGGACGGGATCGCACTGATTCTTGCGACCTTGGCCGGCTTCGCAGTTCTGTTCGATCAGACCGTGACCGGTGCTGAGGGGCTTGTACTCGTCGGACTGTTTGTTGTCTACACGGTCTATATGATCCGAGACGAGCGAACAACGCCTGCTCTCGACACCGAGTATCCGGAGTCACGCGTATCTGAAGCGGTCGTGAAGGCAGTGTCATTCCGGGGACGGGAGGCCCTCGTACTTGGTGGGGGGTTAGCCATCGTGTTGATTAGCGGGCACTATATGGTCGAAGCCGCGTCGGTGATCGCCCGCAGTGCGGGAATCTCGGATTGGGTCATCGGTGGGACAATCGTTTCGGCGGGAACGTCGACGCCGGAGTTCGCGGTGTCGCTCGTTGCACTCCGGCGAGGGCACATCGGGATGTCTGTCGGGAACGTCGTCGGCAGCAATATTTTCAACACGCTCGGAATCCTCGGATTCGCGGCAGTCCTCCGTCGGCTCTCTGTCGGCGGCGCGGCCATAGAGAGCCTCCTCTGGCTGACGGTGGTCACGGTCGTTATGGTCGCCGCTCTGTGGTCTGGACGAAAGCTCTCACGCCTCGAAGGCGGGGTCTTCGCCCTCTCCGAGGTCGTCCGCTGGGCGTTGGGACTGCTCCGAATTTTCGGCTGAGATGCTCGTCACTCTCCGTGGCTCACTGAACGACAGGCGGCAGACGATGTGACCGTCGCCGGATCGTTCGTAACTCAACTACCGGACACGAGACACGGACCATCGTAAGGACCTTTTGCCCACGGCCAAGCGCCCGGATCCGTTCTCGGGTGAGTACGACCGTAGGAGTGTTTATCCGCTCTACGCCTGTACGTGTTGATTGGAGATGACTTCGAACGAACACGTCTTACCAGCCGGACTCCGTACGGTCTTCAGACTCCATGCGCTCGTCGTGGCCGGAGCGACGCTTCCGCTCATCTTCATCCCGGTCGTGTGGGCAGAACTGGTCGGCTGGGCGGCGGTCGACGTAACGCTCGCTCGGCTCCTCGGTGGTGCCCTCCTCGCGACTACCGTCGGCTCGCTCCTCGCAAGTCGCGTTCGGACGTACGCAGAGGTCCGCACGTATCTCCTCTTCGAGCAGACCGTTGGAACGCTTATTTTCCTCGTCGCTGCGTACGAGGTCCTCTTCGGAGGGGCGCCACCGTTCACGTGGGCCTTCGTCGCGGTCCCTGGCGTGTTCAGCCTCGCACGGATGTACTACCTTCTGTATGACGAGGAACTCCGAGCGGACGTCCCGCGCCCGGCGTCCTAACCGCCTCAAGGACGAGGGAAGACCCGCTCTACCCGACGCTCAGTCAAACGCTGTGCCGTGCTAAGTGGTATTTATGCTGTCAGGAGTCGAATATCTACTGTTATGCCTTCGTTCGCATCGTCCCAACCGAACCCGGACAGCTCCACGCAGCGTTTACCGTGGACCACACGGGTTCGACCGGAGACGCTCTCCCGACTTGAGACGCTCATCACGCTCGCCGACGAAACCGACCGCGAGCGTCTCCCGGTCGTCGCGCCGTTCACCGGCGAGGAGTTGGCGACCGTTCCGGCTGGAACCGCCGCCGACGTCGAAGCCGCCGTTGACCGGGCACGGACGGCCCAGTCCGCGTGGGCCGAGCAGAGCATCCGCGACCGGGCGGCCGTCCTTCGGCGGTTCCGCGAACTCGTTCTTGACCGTGAGGCGTTCCTCTGTGACCTCATCGGACTTGAGGGCGGTAAACCCCGATATCACTGCTTCTCTGAGATATACGTCCTCGCCGAGATAGCGCGATACTACGCTCGACACGGCGAAGACGTCCTCGGGGAAGTCCGTCGCGCCGGGCCGATTCCCGGAGTGACCGCCGTCCGGGTCCGACACCGCCCGGTCGGCGTCGTCGGGATCATCGGTCCGTGGAACGTCCCGTTCGACCTGACCGTCGGTGATGCGCTTCCGGCTCTCCTCGCGGGCAATGCGGTCGTCGTCAAACCGGCCGAGCAGACGCCGTTCAGTGCCCTTGCCGGGGCGGAACTACTCTACGAGGCGGGACTTCCGCGGGACGCCTTCCACGTCGTGACCGGAACGGGCGAGGAGGCTGGCGCTGCAATCGTCGATACCGTCGACTTCGTCTCGTTCACAGGGAGCACGGGGACGGCGCGACAGATCGGCGAACGGGCCAGTCGACGGGGTATCGGCTACTCGCTCGAACTCGGCGGCAAGAACCCGATGGTCGTCCTCGCTGACGTTGACCTCGACGCGACGCTCGAACGGATGGTTCAGGGGTGTTTCGGGAACTCCGGGCAGGTCTGTATGGCCCCAGAACGGATCTACATCGAAGCCGCCATCTACGACGAGTTCCTCGCACGATTCACGGAACGGATCGAACGGCTCACCCTCGGCGCGTCGTTCGACTACGACGTGGAGGTCGGGTCGCTCATCTCCGAGGCTCACCTCGCGAAGGTGGCGGCGCACGTCGATGACGCCGTGGCAAAGGGAGCGACAGCCCTGACGGGCGGCCAGGCCCGGCCCGACGTCGGTCCGATGGTATACGAACCGACAGTCCTCGTGGACGTCACAGAGGATATGACGCTGTACACCGAGGAGACGTTCGGCCCCGTCGTCGCCGTTTACCGGGCCGAAAATGCCGAGGAGGCGATCGAACGGGCGAACGAGACGCCATACGGACTGAATGCGAGCGTCTGGACGAGCGACCGACGACGGGGCGCATCGGTCGCGCGCCGACTCGATGCTGGTATGGTCGCCATCAACGACGCTTACGCGGTCGGGTATGCCGCGCCCGCGGCACCGATGGGCGGAACGAAAGGATCTGGAACCGGACGCCGACACGGGCCTGAGGGGCTCCTGAAGTACACGGTTCCCCAGACGATCGCACGGAACCGGGGAATGACGTTCGTCCCCTCCGGAGAGGACGCGGAGGCTTCTGCCCGTCGACTCCTCCGACTCCTCCGCTTCTTCGGGCGCGTTCCCGGCCTACGCTGAAGTTCCTCTGATAGGCGTTTGCTCGTGACGCCCTCCCCGAGTGGACCAGACCGCTACCAACTCTGGCAGAAACGTGGGCTGATTCCGGAGGATATACTCAGTGCGTCGAAGATGAGCGGTCACAGGTCGGATCGGGCTTCGTCGGTACGGAGAACGGGTAGCGACTCTCACGAGGGACTACCGAACTCGGAGTCGCGTTATGCCTCGATGGGAAGTTCAACTCCGATCTGTCCCAGAAGCGTCGCCATTCCTGCAACGGAGGCCGTCTCCACGATTTCACCGTCCCGAACTCGGCGCATATGGACCCCCGGAACTGCAATCTCGTTGCCTGTCGGTTCGATGCCACGGAACGGTCCCTCGTGCGTGCCACGCATCGTTATGTACTGCATCACTGTGTCTCCCTCCACTACTCCGTGTTCGACTTCCACGCGCAGATCGGGGAAGGCGGTTTTCCACTCTCCGTAGAGCGCTTTGATGTCGTCTCGACTCACCACTGGCTGGCCGTCACCTCGCCCGGTTCGACGAGGACCTGATTCACCCTGAGTTCGCTCGCTTCGAGCCGCTCGGTCAGTTTTCGGACCGACGTCTCGCAGGTATTGAACTGTTCTTTCGGTACGGTCTCCGGGTGGACGACGTTGAACCCCTCCGTCATCGGCTGGTCTCGTACGTCGGTTTCGACCGCCGCGGACAAAAAGATACGGCGGGAAGTCGCTCCCCCCCGGAGAACCACCGGGACCCTCACTTTCACGTCGCTCTCGTCCGAATGGACTGTCGATGTCGTACACGAAAGCGAACCACACCGACGGCGACGAGAAGGCACCCGGAATGTACTTCCTCCGCGAGGAGCTCGACTGCGAGAACCTCGGACTCACCGTCATCGAGGCCGAGGCCGGGTGGACCGGAATGGAACACGACCACGGTGACGACGGTCAGGAGGAGGTGTACTATCTGGTCGAGGGCGCGGCGACGATGGACGTCGACGGCGACGAGGTGACGATGAGCGCCGGCGACGCTCTCCGCGTGGCGGGCGACGCGAGTCGACAACTGACCGCCGACGAGGCGAGCACGTTGGTGGTCGCGGGGGCTCCCTGACCGACAGTGGGCGAGACGTCGGGATCGCCGGCGATGGAACGTGGCACACAGAGACCCGCAGCGGCGAGATACACCACGTAGGAGTGGACGTTCACCCGTTCACGAGGGGTGACCTTCACAGGTCGTCGTGCTCGGCCGACGCCGTTTTGCCCCCCGCCGGCCGAGTGCCGGTATGAATCCCGATCCAGATCCGGAGGGATCGTCTGACCTCGGATCCACCGGAGAGTCCAACGCCGGTGAGGAGTACCCGCCGCCCCTCTCGGATCCCGAGACGGTCGGTGAGCTCGTCGCTCGCGATCGACGAACCTCGGGGGTCGCACTCCGCGCGGAGAACGTCGACCGGACGTACAGCTACCACAACTTCGTCACGACGACGTACAAGATCGGCAACGTCCTTCGGCACCTCGGCGTCCGTCGCGGAACGGAGGTCCTCGTGGTTCCGGACCCGCTTCCCGAACCGGTTCTCACCTTCTACGGTGCGGCCCAACTCGGTGCGGTCACGCGCTTTTCGGACACCCTCGCGTCGACCGACCCCCGGGTCGTGGTCGCGCCCGCGGACCGCGAAGCGGCCGTTGATCTGCCCCCCGGACACCACCTCGTCGTCTACGGCGACCCGCCGACGGCGGCGACGACGACCCACTGGGAGACGGAGGTCTGGAGCGAGAACCCGGCCGTCCATCCGACGAGCGTCGGGGGAACCGACCCGCTCTTGGCGGTCGGCGATCGAACCCACTCGCACGTCGACGCGCTCTCGAAGGTATCCGGAGGCGAGGCGAGCGAGCGACCGGAAGCGGGCGAGCGAGTCGCCGTCCAGGGCTCGTTCGAGGACCCCGACGTGGTCATCGACGGCCTCGTCGAGCCGATCGCGGCGGGCGCGACGATCACGCTCACCGAGTGACCGCCCGGTTCTGTCCGGACGTGACGCGCTCGACGTTCCCACGGGTCGAAAACCGGACGAGGATCTATCACCTATAGCGGACAATATGTAGATATGGTACTCAGAGCCATCGCCCTCGTCCTCGGCATCGTCGAACTGATCGCTCCGCGTCGACTCGTCGACTTCTGGATGGGGCTGGCGACGACGGACGACGCGGAACTCCGTCCGTGGGTCTACACCGCCGCCCGCGTCGAGGGGGTATTCCTCGTCCTGTGGGCGCTCAAGGGCGGGTGCTCCGGAGGCGACGACGACGCGTCGTCCTGAACGGATCCGCCGCTGAAATCGGAATCCGCCGCTCGAGACCGGATCCGCTCCTCCCGGGAGTGAACGGAGAACGTCCGCCGGTCGAGCGGAAACCGAGGGGTCCTTGGGGGTCGACGCTCGCCTACTGGGTATGAGCCTCGAAGTCGCCGTCGCCGTCCCGTTCAAACAGCAGGGGACGACGCGACTGGGCGAGGGGGAGTTCGTCGTCGCGCTCTCGCTGGATCGGAGCTGGTTCTCGCCGGATCAGGCGAAGCGGCTCATCGATATCGCGGCCGGTCGCGGACTGCTCGCCCGCGAGGACGGCGACGTCGTCGCGCAGTTCGACCCGCCCGCGGTCGACGTGCCCGAGGAGTACGAACCCGACGAATCCATCCTCCGCGAGCAGTCGGCGTTCGAGCGGATTCTCGACGCGCTCGTCGCGGCCGGTCACGACAAACAGGACGCGGTCGCGGCCGTGAACGAGCGCCAGCGACGGCTCGGTGTTTCCGTCGAAGCGGCCGCGGCGCTGTACGCCCGCCAGCAGGGCGTCGACGTCGGCGACGCGGCACGGAGTGCGAAGTCCGATCTCGAGAACGGGGACTGATCCGCGAACGGAGCGCTCTTCTCTCCCCGCGGAGAAGCAGCCGGTATGGTCGAGGAGCGACTCACGAGCGGGCGTCGGATCGCGCAGTTTCTCGCGAGCGAGGTCACGGGCCACGGCGACGACCTCGACGCGCTGACGGTGACCGACGCCGACCCGGACGTCGAACCGACGCCGGACGGGGCGTTCGCGTATTCGATCGACCGCGACGGCGAGCGCGTCGCGAGCGTGTTCGTCCAGCCCGAGCGGGTCCGCGTCGAGTTCCAGGCCGCCGCGGACGCCGTCGCGGAGGTCGCCAGCGCGGAAGGGCTCCGCGTCCGGCCGAAGGCGGTGGAGCCGCCGCGGGCGCTCGTGTTCGTCGAGGACGGCGCGCAGGTGAAGTGGCTGCTCCCGGCGCTCCGGGCGGTCGCGGCGGGTCCCGACGACTGAGACGGCTCCGGGCAGTCGCGGTGAAACACGGGGGCCGAGCCGTTCAGAACGCTTCGAGCAGTCGGGGGAGCCGATCGATCAGGCGCTCTCGCGGAACGTGTTCCGCGGCGCGCGGCGACGGCTCCGGACCGCCCTCGTAGAGCACCTGTATCGGGACGAGGCCGGCGGCGTCGGCGCCCGCGATGTCGGCGTCGACGTCGTCGCCGACGTAGGCCGTCTCCTCGGCGTCGCTTCCGAGCGCGTCGAGCAGCGCGGCGAAGGCGGCGGAATCGGGCTTACCGGCTTCGAGGTCGCCGGTCACGAGCGCGGAATCGAAGGCGTCCGTCCAGCCGAGCGTCGCCAGTTTGTCGCGCTGGGCCACCCGCGGCCCGTTGGTGAGGAGGCCGACTCGGTACTTCGCTCGCAGGCGCTCGAGAAACGCCTCTGCACCCGGGATCGGAGCGATCGCGTTCGAGATCTCTCGCCGATAGGCGTTCGCGAGCGATTCCGGATCGGCGTCGGTATCGTGCTCCGAGAGCAGATCGGCGAAGATCGGCGTTCGACTGTCGCTCGTGAGGTGTCGGCCGTGGACGTCGAGGTACGCCTCACGCGTCAGCGACGGGGCGTCTGCGCGCTCCGTGGCGTCGGACAGGATCGCCGCTCGGTCCCTGGTCGGAACGGCGAGCGTCTCGTCGAGGTCGAACCCCACCGCGGTTATCGTCACGTCCGGAGGCAGGAGCCCAGGACGTATGACTTTTCTCGTCTCATCGTGAGGTGGGAGACGTGACACTGGATCCCGTCCACGTCGACAGCATCGCGGACCTCGCGGCGTACCTCGCGAGCCGCGTGGACGACACCGACCACGTCGACGTCGCCTCGCGGATCTGGGAAAACTTCCTCGACCCGCTGTACGGTCCCGACGGACGGGCCGTCCTCGAACCGATCGGCGAGCAGCGGTTGCGCGCGGTCGACACCGAGGACGTCGCGCTGGCGTCGCCGCCGTTCGAGACGGTCCACGGCCTCGACTCGGGGACGATCAACCCCACGACGTTCAAGAACGGGCTGGTCCTCGACCTCGCGCAGGCCGCGATGGCGGCCGTGCCCTCCGACCTCGACCTCCACCGGCACCGGAGCATCGTCGCCGCGACGCACGTCACCGACGAGACGGCGGCGATCGACGAGCCCTGGCGGAAGGTCGACGAGGGATACTGCCGGTGGCGCGTGCTGCAGGTGCCGCGGGTGAACCGCTACGCGGAGGGAATCGTCCACGCGCTCGCGCTCTACCTCGCCGAGAGTTCCCACGCGCTCGAACACGCCGACGAGGTCGCCGACCTGCTCGTGCTCGACGGGCCGCTGTACCCCGTCGAACTGCTCAACTGGCGCGAGCGCGACGCGGAACTCAGAGCGCTCACAGAGGAGCTGAAACCCCGCTCGATCGTCGAGAACTACATCCGACTCGTCGAGTCGTTCGTCGAGCGCGAGGTCCCCCTCTGCGGGTTCGTCAAGAACCCCGCCTCGAAGCGGATCGTCGGCACGCTCCGCGAGGGCGACGCCGAGTTCGACGTCCCCTGGACCGACGACGCGGCCTTCTTCACCCGACTGCTCGAACGGCGAGAGTCGGACGGTAGTTCCGGATCACACGGGGAATCCACGCGCGGCGTCGAGGGCCGACGGACCGACGAACTGACGTTCACGAACTGGTTCGTCTCCCGCGGCGGCGTCGACGCCACCGTCGCGGCCGACGGCGACGCCTACGGCATCGAGCGGGAGTTGGACCCGAAGCTGTACGAGAAGTGCTTCTTCGCGGTATACGAACCGCGGACGGACGTCTGCTACCGCGTGGAGACGCCCTACGCCTTCGCCCGGGACGCGGAGATCAGGGAAGCCATCACGCGACAGATCCTCGGCGACGTCGCGGCCAACCGCGGCCCGCCCGAGGCCGTCGCGAAGGCCGACGAACTGGCGAAGATCAGCGCCCGCGAGAAGTCCTCGCTACGACAGAAGTTCGCGGAGACCCTCGACACCGACGAGGTCAAGCGGTACGACGACGTGCGATGGGGCGACGTCGATCAATGAGGGGGTGCAGTGGAGAGGCGTCGATCAACAAGAGGGCGCAGTGGAGAGGCGTCGAGCAGTAGAGGAGCATTCGGTCGAGTGGCCGCCCTCCGCGATCAGGAGTGTTCCGCTCCCGGCTCTTCCTTTATCACCTCGATCCGCACCTCCGACTCGGGGACGCCGACGCGGGCGAACTGCGTGCGGACGTGTTCTTTGGCGGCCTCGATCGCCCGTTCGCGCGTCTCGAAGCCGCGGGGCATCGGCGACTCGAAGGCGACGTTGACCGTCTCGCCGTCGATCGTCGTCTCCGAGCCGCCGCTCTCGACCTCGTAGAACTCGTCGCAGACCCAGACGTACGGGGCGTCCTCGTCGGGTGCGCCCTTGTAGGAGGGCGCACGCTCTCCCCGCTCGAAGACCGTTCCCGTGAGCGTGGTCCCTCCGGCGTGACCGCGTATTAAAAGCATACCCGGACTTGGATCCCGGCGGGGAAAAGCGGCGCGGCAGACGAACGGCTGACGCGGATCTGCGGGTGGGGCGCCGGGCGAGGCGTTTTAGTCGCTCCCGACGCTGTACCGAGACGAGATGGATCTCGGTGACTTCGAGCCCGGCGGCGACGACCGTTCTTCGGGGCAAAGCGGCGGGGGAGGATCGGCCGTCGGCGACGCCGCGTCCGGGGCAGACGACGCGAGCCGCGGGAGCGACGAGCGCGACGGCGGCGGGAACGTCGACGGAGCCGACGGTGACCGGGCTTCCGACGGCGATGGCGTCGCCGAGCCCGGCCCGAGCGACGACGCGTTCGAGAGCTACGACGTCTCTCCGGCCGGGGAGGACCGCGGGCTCGGCGCGATCGCGGTCTCACAGGGGCTCCGGGTCGCGGAGGACGGCGACGAGACGACGCTGCGGGCGTACGTCACCACCGACAACCGCGACAGCGTCCGCCTGGGGAAGTACCTGCTCGTCCCCTATCCGGACGGCGAACTGCTGTTCTCGCGGATCACCGCCCTGGAGTACGCCCAGGAGTTCCAGACCGACGACGCCACCGAGATCCACGCCCGGCGGGCGATGCGCCGCGACGGGTTCGAAGAGCGCGATTACAAGTTCGTCGCGTCGCTCGCGCCGCTGGCGGTGCTGTTCGAGGACGAGAGCGAAGCCGGCGGCACCGAGATCGGGAGCGACACCGACGGCGACGAACCCGGCAGCGATTCCGCCGTCGAGGCGCTGAAGCGCCGGATGGTCGATCGGGTCCCCAAGCCCGGCGCGGTCGTCGCCGAGGCGACCGACCCCGCGCAGATCAAGACGGGGCTCGCGATCCCCTCCGACGGAGTCTTCCTCGGTCACCTCTCGGTCGGCGGGGAAAAAGTCCGAACCGCGGCACAGCCGCCCACGATCGACTACCGGCTCAGGGACGACTACGCCGACGGCGACCCGCTGGTGTTCCGGCACACGCTCGTCGCCGGCGGGACCGGTTCGGGCAAGACGCACGCGACGAAGAACGTCCTGCGGCAACTGCTGGCCGAGGATCGGACCTACGAGATGGACGACGGCCGGTCGGCGCGGCTGGCGGTCGTCCAGTTCGACCCGCAGGACGAGTACGCCCAGATGCACGACGACAACCCCTCGATGGACGAGTCGACCGCGCGGCGCTACGAGCGCGAGGGCATCGTCCACGGCGGCCACGACGACACGCTGGCGCTGGTGCCGAAGGAGGACGGCGTCCCGTACGGCGGCGACAACCACCGCGCCGAGCAGTTGGAGTTCACCGTCCCCTTCTCGATGGCCCGGGACCGCCCGTGGCTCGTCGCGGGGAGCAGCCTCAACGAGAACCAGTACCCCGCTCTGATGCAACTGCTGAACCGGTTCTTCCGCGAGTACGGGAACGGCGGCACCTACGACGAGTTTCTGACGTTCCTCGACGACCCCGCGCTGAGAGAGGAACTCGACGAATCGGGTCGGGTCCACGAGGCGACGTTCGACGCGGTCAAGCGTCGGGTTCACGGCGTTCCCGACGGGGTCTTCGACCAGTCGGCGCGACCGATCACGGAACTCGATCACGAACTCGTCCGCCCCGGCGGGCTGACGGTGATCCCGACGTATCACCTCTCGACCAGCCGCGCGAAGGAGCTGTTCGTCCTCGCCGTGTCGAGTATGCTGATCGACGACAAACTCTCGAACGCCCCCGACTCCGAGCGGATCAAGGAGACGCCGCTCCTCCTAGGGATGGACGAGGCGCACAACTTCCTCGCGGACGCCGACAACGTGCAGGCGCGGAAGGTCATCTCGAAGTTCACCGAGGCGGCCAAGCAGGGGCGCAAGGAGCGGCTGGGGCTCTTTCTGGTCACGCAGGACCCCCAGGACGTCGCCGAGTCGGTGTTCAAACAGATCAACACCCGGCTGGTGCTCAACCTCGGCGACGAGGACGCGATCAAGAGCGTGAACATCCCGCCGGCGCTGGAGGACAAGGTCCCGTATATGGAGAAGGGCCAACTCGTCGTCTACTCCCCGGACAACTCCGAACCGGTCGAGCTCGTCGGCCTCCCGGTCTGTCTCACCCGTCACGGCGAGTGAAGCGGGCGTCTCGGTAAGGGGTTGGCCGAGGCCGAGAGAGTCATAGAAGAGTTACCACATTTACACGGGAATCGCTCAGTACAGGGGACCTACGTACCGCGAGCGAACGAAGTGAGCGAGCGGGCCAAGGAACCCTCGAAGCGCGGCAACGCCGCGCTGAGGGGGTGACGCAGTGCTTTTGGTCCAGCTTTTGCCAGCGCGAGACGGCAAAGCCGTCTCGCTGGCCGTACGGCGCGCTTGGGCGCGCCGTAGACGAGGGCTGCCGTAGGCAGCCCACAGCGCAAAAGGTGGGTGTGCAGGCAGGTTCTCACAACAGATTCGGCTGTGAGATCGTGGAATAAACACCGTAACAACTCATCTATAACACCCTTCGAGGCCGCCAGCGTCTGGGAGACCAGAAGCCATCCTCGGGGCCCGTTTTTTGTACCCCGCCGCTGTATCCGGACTTATGCCGAAACACGTGCTCGTCCCGGTCGACGGCTCGCCGCAGTCGCTGCACGCGGTCGGGTTCGTCTCCACCGAGTGGGACGACGTGGCCGTGACGCTCCTGCACGTCATCAACCCGGTTCAGGCGGGATACCGCGCCGGCGTCCTTCCGAGCGGCTCCGAGGAGTGGTACCAGGAGGCGAAGGCCGAGTCCGAGGAGATACTCGAGGAAGCCCGGGCCCGGTTGGAGACCGACGGCGACGTCGAGACGGCGATAGAGGTCGGCCGGCCCGCGGCCACCATCGTCGAGGCGGCGCGCGAACGCGACGTCGACCACGTCGTCGTCGGGAGTCACGGCCGCCGCGGTGTCTCGCGATTAGTGCTCGGGAGCGTCGCCGAACACGTCGCCCGGCGGTCGCCGGTGCCGGTGACGATCGTCAGGTGAAGCGCCGGCGGCAGACGGCAGCGTCGTTCAGTAACCCAACTGCTCGCGGACGAGCACGACCGTCGTGCGGCCCTCTTCGACTTCCTGGCGGAAGATGAGTTGCTTCGCGATGGCGGACTCGACGCCGTAGGCCTCCTGGGCCCGCTCGTTCTCCAGCGGGTAGGCGACGGATTCGAGTCGGTCGAGCGCGTCCTCCAGCGTCGGCACGATCTTGTTCGCACCAGTGACGATGAGGACGTTGCCCGCGGCGAAGGGGTACGCGCCGATCCGGCTGCCCGAGAGGTCCGCGGCGACGAGTTCGCCGGTCTGGGAGACGGCGTTGATGCCGCCGAGGAAGTAGTCGGCCGTCTGGGAGTCGCGACGGGCGGCCTGGCGCTCCTCGTCGTCGTCGATGCTCCAGATCTGATCCGGGAGGCTCTCCCACTCGTGGTCGCCCTCCGAGAGGTAGTCGTCGAACCCGATCTCTTCGAGCGTCGTCGAGTGACCGTTCATCACGGACGCGCCCGCGGGAATCTGTGATTGGATCGTTTCGAGGGCATCGTCGGCGGAGTCGACGACGATGACCTCGAATCCGTTTTCTTCGAGGTTCGCTACGGCCTCCTCGATGGTTTCGTCGTCGGCGAGTCCGTCGAGCGTTTCGTCGATTTCGGTGTCGTCTACGTAGTCGGATTTTTGCTGGGACATTTGTTGTGGCGTGTCGGTTTCGACACCCGACGAGAGGATCGTGAGCCACTTAACCTCTCGCGGACACCGGCATCAGGTGGTTACGCCGGCGTTATCGTCTTGTCTAGTGTCCGACACCGACCCGGGCGGAATCTGAGAAAAGTCCGAGGTCCTACTGGAACCCGATCCGGCCGTCGCGACGCCCGCCGAACTCCTCGCGGGTGCCGCCCTTAAACTGGTCCTGCATCTGTTCGTAGTACTCCAGCAGGTCGTCGGTGATTGTCGGCCGGACGGTCTCCATCGCCTGTCGGAAGTGCCGCATCTCGATCTCCTCGGCGTCGTCGTCCTCGCGAAGCGCCTCGATGGCCGCCTCGCGGGCGATGGTCTGGAGGTCCGAGCCGACGTAGCCGTCGGTGATCTCGGCGATCTCGCGCAGGCTCACGTCGGGCGCGAGCGGCGAGTCGCGGGTGTGGATCTTGAGGATCTGCTCGCGGCCCTCCTCCTCGGGCTGGCCGATGAGCACCAACCGATCGAACCGGCCCGAGCGGATTAAGGCGGGGTCGATCATGTCCGGCCGGTTGGTCGCGGCGATCACCATCACGTCGCCGTTCTCCTCTAACCCGTCCAGTTCGGTGAGCAGTTGGTTGACCACCCGCTCGGAGACGTTGTTGCCGGTCTCGCCCCCGCGGCTGGGCGCGAGACTGTCCAGTTCGTCGAAGAAGATGATCGTCGGGCTCACCTGTCGGGCCTTCCGGAACGTCTGCCGGATCGCCTTCTCGGACTCGCCGACCCACTTCGAGAGCAGCTGCGGCCCTCGAACCGAGATGAAGTTCGCGTTCGTCTCGTTGGCGACGGCCTTCGCGATGAGGGTCTTCCCGGTGCCGGGCGGGCCGTAGAGGAGCACGCCCTTCGGCGGGTCGATGCCCATCCGCTCGAACCGGTCCTGGGAGGTCAGCGGCCACTCGACGCTCTCCTTGACCGTCTGTTTCGGATCTTCGAGTCCCCCGACGTCGTCCCAGGACACCTTCGGGAGTTCGACGAGCACCTCCCGCATCGCGGAGGGTTCGACGTCCGCGAGCGCGCCCTGGAAGTCCTGGCGCTTGACGATCATCCGGTCGATGAGGCTCGGCGGGATGTCCTCCTCGTCGAGGTCGATCTCCGGGAGATATCTTCTGAGGGCCTTCATCGCCGCCTCCTTCGTCAGCGACTCGATGTCGGCGCCGACGAAGCCGTGCGTCTCGTCGGCGAGGTGATCGAGCGAGACGTCGTCCGACAGCGGCATCCCGCGGGTGTGGATCTGGAGGATCTCCTTTCGCCCCGTCTCGTCGGGGACGCCGATCTCGATCTCGCGGTCGAACCGGCCGGGTCGGCGGAGCGCCGGGTCGACGCTGTCGACGCGGTTCGTCGCCGCGATGACGATGACCTCCCCGCGGGTCTCTAAGCCGTCCATCATCGTCAGCAACTGGGCGACGACGCGGCGCTCGACCTCGCCGGTCACGTCGTCGCGCTTCGGCGCGATCGAGTCGAGTTCGTCGATGAAGATGATCGACGGCGACTCCTCGGTGGCGTCCTCGAAGATCTCGCGCAACTGCTGTTCGGACTCGCCGTAGTACTTCGAGATGATCTCCGGGCCCGCGATGGAGAAGAAACTCGCGGAGGTCTCGTTGGCGACGGCCTTCGCCAGGAGCGTCTTCCCGGTTCCCGGCGGTCCGTGGAGCAGCACGCCCTGGGGCGGTTCGATCCCGAGTTTCTTGAAGATCTGCGGGTGCTTCATCGGGAGTTCGACCATCTCCCGCACGCGCTGGATCTCGCTCTGGAGGCCGCCGATGTCCTCGTAGGTGATCCCGCCGCCCGTCTTCTCGAAGCCCGAGATGGGCTCCTCGCGGAGTTCGACCTCGGTGTCCTCGGTGACGAGGCAGACGCCGTCGGGTTCGGTCTCGACCGCGATGAGCGGGATCGCCTGGCCGGGCGATCGCATGAAGGGGTGGTTCGTCGACGACATCACCGGGACGATGTCGCGCTCGACGACCGGCCGCTTGAGGATCTGCCGTTTGACCATCCCGGCGGCGTCGGAGCCGAACTGCACGCTCGCCTCCTCCGGCGGCGCGAGCACGAGCTTCTCGGCCTTCGTCTCCTCGGCCTTTCGGATCGTCACGCGCTCGCCGATGCTGACGTCGGCGTTCTGTCGCGTGAAGCCGTCGATACGGACCGTGTCGGTGTTCCAGTCCTGTCGGTCCGCGCGCCACACCTTCGCCGCGGTGGTCTCGGCGCCCTCGATTTCGATGATGTCGCCCGGAGAGAGCTTCAGGTGGAGCAACGTGTCCGGGTCGAGACGGGCGATGCCGCGGCCCGAGTCGTTCGGGTACGCCTTCGCCACTTCGAGTTGAACTTCGTTCATGATTGGGTCGCGGGGATACGTCCCGCCAGTCGGTCACGACCGGGGTTAAGTCCTTTCCTGCGTCGGTTCGGACGCGGAGCCCTCGCCCGGGCGTGACACGCTATGACAATGTTGTCCTCGGGGATACAAATCCTTACCGACAGCGGCATCGATGCGTGGACCTTTGGCTCCCCGGATCGAGTGCTCGCGTATGCGCACACTCGCCTTCGACGGCCGGATGGGTGCCAGCGGCGATATGCTGCTCGGCGCGCTTCTGGCGGCCGGCGCGGACCGGGGCGCGCTCTCCACCGTCGAGGACGCACTGGACGTCCGCTACGACGTCGAGACCGTCGACAAGAACGGGATCGCGGCCACGAGCGTTCGGGTGCTGATCGACCACGAGAACGACGGACGGCAGCCGGAGACCGACGAACGGGACGGCGGAAGCGACGACCGCGGGGCCGAACCAGACGCCGAACCCGGGCACAAATACCACTTCAGCCACGGCCACGAGCACGACCATTCGCACAGCCACACTCACGCCGATCACGATCACTCCCCCGCCGATCACGATCACTCCCCCGCCGATCACGATCACTCCCCCGCCGATCACGACCACTCCCATACCCACAGCGACAGCCACGCACACGGTCACGACGGCTCGGACGCGACCCCCGCGGAGGGTCACGGCCCGCACCGCACGTACGCCGAGGTCGTCGAGATCGTCGAGTCGATGGAACTTCCCGAGGCGGTCGAATCCGACGCGAAGGCCATATTCCGTCGTCTCGGCGAGGCCGAATCGACGGTCCACGATACCGACCTCGACGCGACGCACTTCCACGAGGTCGGCGCGGACGACGCCATCGCGGACGTCGTCGGCGTCGTGCTTCTCCTCGATGACCTCGACGTCGAGCGGGTCGTGACGACGCCGCTCGCGACGGGCGGCGACACGCAGTCGATGGCCCACGGCGAGTATCCGGTCCCGGCCCCGGCCGTCGTCGAGATCGCGACCGAGGCGGACTGGTCGCTGAAGGGCGGTCCGGTCGACGCCGAGCTGCTCACGCCCACCGCCGCGGCGATCCTCGCGCACGTCGCCGAGGGCGTCGAAACGCTCCCCACGCTGAACGTCGACGCCGCGGGCTACGGCGCGGGCGGCTACGACTTCCCGGACCGGCCGAACGTACTGCGCGCGCTGGTCGGCGACGGCGGAAACCGCCTGGACCGCGAGGAGATCACCGTCCTGGAGACGAACCTCGACGACGCCACTCCCGAGATTCTCGGGAGCCTCCAGTCGACCCTCCGGGAGGCCGGCGCGCGCGACGTGAGCGTCCTGCCGGCGACGATGAAGAAGTCTCGGCCGGGCCACCTCGTGAAGGTCGTCGTCAAGCCCGAGGACGCCGAGCGCGTCGCCCATCGGCTCGCCGTCGAGACGGGGACGCTGGGAGTCCGCGAGCACGGCGCGGGGCACCGCTGGGTGGCCGCCCGCGGGTTCCAGACGGCCGAACTCGACATCGACGGCGAGCGCTACGAAATCGCGGTGAAGGTCGCAACCGACGCCGACGGGGAAGTCTACGACCACAGCGCCGAGTACGACGACGCCGTCGCTGTCGCCGAGGCGACCGACCTGCCCGTCCGAGAGGTCGTCCGCCGCGCCGAGGAGGCCGTTCGAGACGCCGAGTGAGGCCGCCTTCCGGCGGTACGGGCCGTTTCGTCGTGACTGGTCGTTCCGGCGGTACGGGCCGTTTCGTCGCTACCGGTCCCTCGATTCCTCCGGTCCCCCGTCGCCGCGCTCGCGGTGGGTCGTCAGCGCCTCCTCGACGGTGAGTTCGCCGGCGGCGACCCGGCGGGCGAGTCCCTCGTCGATCGTGCGACCGTCGCTGGAGGCCTCGCGCGAGCGGTCCTTGATGCGCTGGAGCTCTCCCGGGGTCGGATCGATCTCCCGCGAGCTCGTCGTCTCCCCGGAGAGTCGCGCGATGTTGACCGCCGCGAGCACGTCGCCCATCCCGCGCGCGCCGGTTCCGAGATACGGCGTCGTCCCCGTCTCGTCGACGAGTTCGACCGTGACGTCGTCGAGGTCGTTGACCAACTGCGAGCCCTGCAGCCGCGCCCCGTCGCCGACCCGGACCAGCGGGTCAGGGGCGTCCGCGACCTCCCCGCGGATCGTCTCGACGGCGTCCGCGAGCGGGACCTGGAACGCGGCGACGACCGTCTCGCCGGTCAGGACAGCGATCCCCGGACGCGTGCCGGGGTCGACACCGACGACCGTCCGACCGCCGCCGCCCCGGAGGATCGAGACCGCCTCCTCGACCGCCCGGCGGGCTTCCTCGGCCGTCGCGACGACCGTGTCGACGCTCTTCGCACCCGGCGGATCGCCGTCGCCGGAGTCAGTGACGGGGGGACCATCGCTCTCGGCGACCGCTCCGTCCTCGGGCGAACGGATCACCACCCGCGTTCGCTCGGGTAGCTCCGCGCCCGGTTCCCGGGTGGTGAACGCCACCCCGCGCTCTCTCAGTTCGTCGACGACGTCGTGGTACAGCTCGAAGTCGTCTGTCGCGACGACGATCACGCACCCATCTTGCGCCGTCTCGGTATAAAAGATGTCGCGGACGGCCGGAACGAGAGGCTCGGCGAGCCGGTTCGACCGCGGTGGGCCATCGTCGCCGAGTCGCCGGACCGGGGGGTTTTTCGCCGAAGCCGACCGAGACTCCCGCGTGTCCGACGCACTCACCACGGGGTGTCGAGCGCTCGACGACCTGCTGGGCGGCGGCTTCGAGCGCGGCACCGTCACGCAGCTCTACGGCCCGCCGGCGGCCGGCAAGACGAACGTCGCGCTCTCGGCGGCCGTGCAGGTCGCCGCCGACGGAGGAACGGCCGTCTACATCGACACCGAGGGGCTCTCGATCGACCGGTTCCGTCAGCTGGCCGAGGGCGCGACCGACGACGAGCAGTCCGTCGAGGACGTCACCTCGCGGCTCGTCGTCTCGGAGGCGCACGACTTCGAAGAGCAGGAGGAGGCCGTCCGCGACGCCGCGGAGTTCGCCGAGCGCGCGGAGCTGGTCGTCCTCGACAGCGCGACGGGCTTCTACCGGCTCGAACGCACCGGCGACACTGACGCCGGCGACTCGCTCCGCCGCGTCGCCAGTCAGGTGACGCACCTGCTCTCCCTGGCGCGGAAGCACGACCTCGCGGTAGTGATCACGAACCAGGTGTTCACCGATCCCGACAGCGACCGCTCGCGCGCGCTCGGTGGTCACACGCTCGAACACTGGACGGGCGCGGTGCTCAGACTCGATCGGTTCCGCGGCGGCAACCGCCGCGCGACGCTGGAGAAACATCGGGCGAAGCCCGCCGGCGAGTCGGCGGCGTTCGAGATCACGGGCGAGGGGCTGTCCGGCGTCGATCTCTAAGGGTCGGGGGGCGCGAGGCTGTCCGGCGGTGATCTCCGAGCGAAAAAACGAACCGGGCGTCCGATCTAGAGCTCGCCGAGCTTTCGGATGAGCTGTCCGCGGTACTTCTCGTCGGCGTTGACGCCCTTCAGTTCGAGGACGTTGCGTTCGAGCTTGTCGAGCGCGACGTGGAAAGCGTGTTCAGCGCCGTAGCCCTCGCCGCTGCCGGCGATCTGGCCGTGGCTGGTCCGCAGCCGAATCTGACTCTGGATGAGCGGCGTGCCGCGGAGCTTCTCCTTGTGCTGGTGGAAGCGGACGTGCGCGTGGAGCACCTGCATCTCCTGGTACTTGTCCACGACCGAGGTGATCGACTCGACGACCTCCTCCCGGGAGAGCGTCTCCAGCAGCCTGACGTTGGTGATCTGAACGTCCATACTCTCCTCTTCGGTGAACGTGAGCGCGCGGAGGACGTCCGTCTTCGTCACGATTCCCTGAACCAGGTCGTCGCTCTCGTCGGGGGTCACGACGAGCCCCGAGATGTCGTTGTCGAACATCCGCTCGACGGCGGCCTCGACGGTCTCCGACGGCGTCGCGGTGACCACCGGGGAAGACATCAGATCGTAGACGGGAAGATCCAACATGCGGTCGAGGTCGCCGCGCCGGTCGCCGCGGCCCTGTCGGCTGTCGTCGCGGACGACGAACTCGACGAGGTCGTGGGTGGTGACGATCCCGGTGAGCTTGCCGCTGTCCTCGTCGACCACCGGAAGCCGGGAGATTCCGTGCTCGCGGAGCTTGTTGATCGCTCCACCGACGTGGGACTTCTCGCCGACGCTGACGACGTCCTCGGTCAGGATGTCCTCGACGGAGATAGCGTCGAGGCTGTCGAGGACGGCCTCGAGGATCGCGTCGCTGGCGATGACGCCGTACAGCTTCTCGCCTTCGAACACCGGGGCGACCTGTACGTCGCCCTCGACGAGCATCCGGGCGGTCTCGCGGACGTCCTCGTGGCGGTCGATCCCCGGCGCGGACTTCATCACGACGGAGGCCTTCGTGTCGTCCTCCATTCGGGATCGGACGAGCTGCTTTTCGCCGATGACGCCGGCGTACTCGCCCTCTTGCGTGACGACGATTCCCCGGGGGTTCTCGCGCTCGAAGATGGCGCGAATCTTCCCAAGGCGCTTGTCGACGTCGACTTCGACGAAATCAGGAGTGGCAATATCAGTAATATCCATAGTCGGAGTAGCCTCCGTCCGGGTGTACGCCGGCTGCTGTCTTGAAACTTCGTCCCGTTCTCAGGACGCTGGCGACGGCGACAGGATTCCGGCTCGATCGAGGACCGGTTCCCGATCAATCGTCCGCTCGCGCGCTCTCGAACTGCTCGGCCGGGAGCCGGAGCTCAGCCAGTCCGGGCAGCCGCTCGATGTTGAACACGACCTTCAGACTGTCCGTGACCGGCTGGCCGATACAGGAGAGTCGGATCCCCTGTTCTTTCATCTCGTCGGTCAGGACGGTGCTCACCGGCATCTCGACGTCGCCCTCGACGACCGCGACCGCGCAGTTCGCACACGCGCCGCCCCGGCACGCGTAGGGCCACGAGAAGCCGTATCTCTCGGCCGCTTCCAGCAGCGTCTCTCGGTCCTCGACGACGAGGAGCCCGTGGCGGTCGACGTCGAGGTCCGCGGCCTCCGCCTTCTCGAAGAGGTCGTCGTCGGTGAGCTCCCAGCCGTTGGCTTCGAGCACCTCGTAGTCCAGGTACTCGACGGTCGGACCGAGCGTCCGCTCGTCGGTGTCGTCGCCGGCGGAGTCGTCCGCGTTCTCTCCGTCCGGCTTCGAGCGTCCCGAACCACGTCGGACGTCATCGCCGCCCCGGGGACCGGAACTGCCGTCGTTCGGTGGTCCGTTCCCATCGCGACGTCTATCCCCGACGTTGGCCTCGAACGCCGACGGATCACGGCCGTTTGTGATATGTTCGTACGCGCGCCGGACGCGCTCGAACTCCGCGAGTGACCCGCCGTGGTCCGGGTGGGCGTCCTTCACACGTCTGCGATACGCCCGGACGACCGCGTCTTCGTCAGCGTCGGCATCGATCCCGAGTACGTCGTACGGCGACTCCACGCGGGCGTCTTAGGAGATGAGAGGGTTAAGTCCTCTCCTCGTTCTCGGAACCGTGAAAACATCGACCGCGACGCTACTTGCCCTGCGAAGTGGCTCCGTGCGTCGATCCCGTTTAGAAGGAAGTGGGTTGGGGCGAATTTGAATCGCCGGCCTCCTCCATGTCAAGGAGGTGTCATAACCAGACTAGACCACCAACCCGCCTGGCTGCGCATTCTGCCTGCGCCCGTCTGAGCGCATTACCACGTTTCCCGGGGACGTAATTGAAGGTTTCGTTTCGGGGACAGGGTGCCGTCGTTCGATTTTCGCTCGTGTGACGTATCCGAGACTGCGCATCGGTCTCCGAGAGATTCGCCGGCCGCCTGGATTCCGACTCCACCGGCCAGCCCCGCCACCCGCTCGTCGAGTGCTCCGACAGCCTTATGATGATGAACGGATTTGTTCACTATAACCCGAACACGTACATCGGTGACCACGATGACGCTCCAAGAATACATCCAACGCACGACCGGCGGCGAGGACCTGACGCAGGAGGAATCACGCGAGGCGGCCAGTCTCGTCTTCGAGGAGGCGACGGAGGCCCAGATCGGCGCGTTGCTGGCGGCGCTCAGGGCGAAAGGCGAGACCGAGACCGAGATCGCGGGATTCGCGCAGGGGATGAGGGACGCGGCCCGGACGATCCAACCGGATCGCGAGCCGCTCGTCGACACCTGCGGCACCGGCGGCGACGACTACAACACGATCAACGTCTCGACGACCAGCGCCATCGTGGCCGCGGGGGCTGGCGCGGCGGTGGCGAAGCACGGCAACTACTCCGTCTCCTCTTCCTCCGGGAGCGCGGACGTCCTGGAGGTCGCCGGCGCGGACGTCGAGGCCGAACCCCCGGCCGTCGAGGAGGCTATCGAGCGCGACGGGATCGGCTTCATGCTCGCCCCGGTCTTCCACCCGGCGATGAAAGCGGTCATCGGCCCGCGGAAAGAGCTGGGAATGCGGACGATTTTCAACGTCCTCGGCCCGCTGACGAACCCCGCGGGCGCGGACGCCCAGGTCGTCGGCGTCTACGACGAGGACCTCGTCCCCGTCCTCGCCCGTGCCCTCTCGCACATGTCCGTCGAGCGCGCGCTCGTCGTCCACGGCACCGGAATGGACGAGATCGCCCTGCACGACGAGACCGCCGTCGCGGAAGTCGACGGGGACAGCATCGAGGAGTACACGCTCACGCCGGCGGAGATCGGTCTGGACGCCGCGCCGATCGACGCCGTCGCCGGCGGGTCGCCGGAGGAGAACGCGGCGGACCTCCGCGGCATCGTGACCGGCGACGTGACGGGTCCCAAACGGGACATCATCCTCGCGAACGCCGGCGCGGCGATCTACGTCGCGGGTATCGCAGACAGCATCGAGGACGGCGTCGAGGTCGCCGCGAACGCGATCGACGAGGGCGGCGCCGCGTCGACGTTCGAGGCGCTCTGTGAGCCGATCGACGCCCCGGTGGAGCGCTGAGCCGATGGTCCGGACCAAGATCTGCGGCCTGACGAACGAGTCGGACCTACGGACCGTCGAAGCGGCCGGCGCGGACGCTGTGGGCGTCATCGCGGACGTTCCGGTCGACACCCCGCGGGAGGTGTCTCTCGACCGAGCGCGCGAACTACTCGACGCCGCATCGCCGTTTCTCACGACGACGCTCGTGACGATGCCCGAGACGGCCGGGGAAGCGATCGAGGCCGCAGAGCGTGTCGAGCCCGACGTCCTGCAGCTCCACGGCGACTTCGCTCCCGAGGCGCTACGGGGGATCCGGGCGGATATCTCCGGGAACCTCGTCGCCGTCGTCGACGCCGCCGAACCCGAACGCGCCCGGGCCGTCGCGCCGGCGGTGGACGCCGTTCTCGTCGACTCCGTCGACGAGTCGGGCGCGGGCGGGACCGGCGAGACCCACGACTGGGCGGCGACCGCCGAGGTGGCGGCGACGCTCGACGCACCGGTGATCCTCGCGGGCGGACTGACGCCCGATAACGTCGCGGAGGCCGTCGAAATCGTTCGACCGTACGCCGTCGACGTCGCCAGCGGCGTCGAACGGAGGGGCGGACAGAAAGACCACGACGCCGTCCGCACGTTCGTCGCGAACGCCCGGCGGAGGGGGACTGACGGCGAGGACGGCCGAACGGACGACGGGCCCGGAATCGAGGGGGTCTCCTCGTGACCGACGCCGCCGATGTGAATTCCGATGCGGCGAGTGGACCGAAACTCTCCAGATCCCGCGAGTCGTTCGCCGCGGACGTCGCGGCCGCCACGGCGGCGGCCGACGGCCCGGTCGTCGCGCACGTGACCGCGGAACTCCCGAACGTCACGCCGCTGACCGCGTACGCCGCTCTCGCGGACCGGAGCGACTACGGGTTCCTCTTAGAGAGCGCGGAGAAGACGCCCTCGAGCGACCCGGCCGGCGCGTTCGCACCGGAACACGCGACGACCGACCGACACGCCCGGTTCTCGTTCGTCGGCTACGATCCCGAGGCCGTCGTCACCGTCGGCCCGGACGGCGTCGACGTCGAGCGTCTGGGCGGACGGGCGGCGGAGTACGTCGCGGCCGCGGATCTCGGCGGCATTGACGAGGAGGGCGGCTCGAACGACGTCGACGACGCCGGCTCGGACGACGGCGACACCCCCGACGTCCTCGACCGCCTTCGAGCCGCGTTTCCGACGCTGCCGCAAGTCGGCTTTCCGGAGGGCGACCGCCAGCAACTCCGCGGCGGACTCGTGGGGTTCCTGGCCTACGAGGCCGTCTACGACCTCTGGCTCTCGGAGGTCGGCGTCGAGCGCCCCGAGACGGACACGCCGGACGCGCAGTTCGTGCTCACGACCAAGACGCTCTCGTTCGACCACGCCGAAGATTCGGTCTCGCTCGTTCTCACACCCGTTATCGGTCCCGACGACGATCCGAGCGAGATCTACGACGACCTCCGCGCGGAGGCCGCGGACGTCGTCTCGACGCTCGAAGACGCGACGCCGCCGGAGACCGGCGGATTCGTCCGGAGCGGCGAGTCCGCCGGCCCGCAGGCGGAGTACGAGGCCGCAGTGCGAAAGACGAAAGAGCACGTCCTCGACGGCGATATCTACCAGGGCGTCATCTCTCGTGTCCGCGAACTTCGGGGAGAGATCGACCCGCTCGGGCTCTACGAGGCGCTGCGGGAGGTCAACCCCTCGCCGTACATGTACGTGCTCCGCCACGACGACCGACACATCGTCGGCGCGAGTCCCGAGACGCTCGTCTCGGTTCGCGGGGACCGCGTCGTGTCGAACCCGATCGCGGGCACGTGCCCGCGCGGAACGAGCCCAGTCGAGGATCGTCGGCTCGCCGGCGAGATGCTCGCCGACGGGAAGGAGCGCGCCGAGCACACGATGCTCGTCGACCTCGCGCGCAACGACGTGCGACGGGTCTCCGAACCGGGGAGCGTCCGGGTCGAGGAGTTCATGAACGTCCTGAAGTACAGCCACGTCCAGCACATCGAGTCGACCGTGACCGGAACGCTGGCCGGGAGCAGCGACGGCGACGACGAGGGCGCGGACGCCGGAGCTGCGACCGACGCGGAGCACGCCGACGCGTTCGATGCGACCCGCGCGACCTTTCCCGCCGGCACACTGACCGGCGCGCCGAAGGTCCGCGCGATGGAGATCGTCGACGACCTCGAACGGGTTCCGAGAGGCGTCTACGGCGGCGGCGTCGGCTACTACTCGTGGTCCGGCGACGCCGACTTCGCGATCGTCATCCGGACGGCGACGATCGACCGCCGCGGCGCGGAGGACCTCATATCTGTCCGCGCCGGTGCTGGAATCGTCGCCGACAGCGACCCGACCGCGGAGTACGAGGAGACCGAACAGAAGATGGACGGCGTCCTCGCGGCGGTCGAGCGCATCGAAGAACAGCCCGAGACCGGGGGTTCGGACGACCGTACCGACACGACGCCGGGGGACCAGGCGGTCTCCGGGGAGGTCGGCCGATGACGGTCCGACTGCTGGTCGTCGACAACTTCGACTCGTTCACGTACAACCTCGTGGAGTACTTCTCCGAGCAGCGGATCGACGGCGAGCGCGTCGAGGTACTGGTCCGCAAGAACACCGCCGGCCTCGACGAACTCCGCGGACTCGACCCGGACGCCATCGTCATCAGCCCCGGCCCGGGCCACCCGAAGAACGAGCGCGACGTCGGCGTCACCGTCGACGTCCTCACGACGCTCTCTGAGACGATCCCCACGCTCGGCGTCTGTCTCGGCCTCGAGGCTGCCGTCTACGCCTACGGCGGTGAGATCGGCCACGCCCCCGAACCGATCCACGGGAAGGCCTACCCCGTCGACCACGACGGCCGCGGCGTCTTTTCGGGCCTCGATCAGGGGTTTCAGGCCGGGCGCTATCACTCGCTCGTCGCGACGAGCGTCCCCGACTGCTTCGAGGTGACGGCGACGACGACGCACGCGGTATCGGGCGGCGAACGAACGGACACTGACGAGGTGGCAAACGAGAAGGAGATGGACGCCGAGCGGTCGACGGACCTCGTGATGGGCGTTCGTCACCGGGAGTTTCCGATCGAGGCGGTTCAGTTCCACCCCGAATCGGTGCTCACCGGCGTCGGGCACGACGTCGTCCGAAATTTCCTCGAAGCGTACGTCGCGCCCCCCGAGACTGAGGAAGCCGCGAAGGTCTGACGCTCGCGCTCCCCTCCGAAGCGCCGACGCCGACCGTCTACAGGACGCTGATCCCGAAGAACGAGAGCAGCAGCAGTGCCCCGACGACGACGGCGGCGATCGTGACCAGTCGCCACGCGATCTTGAGCACGATCCGGCCGACGACGACGATGACCGCGATCGCGACGATCACGGCGAGCGCCTGTCCGAGCGGTTCCGAGAGGAGTCCGCCGAGTTGTAGAGGGACGAGCGCCGCGGCCGAGACGAGTTGAGACGACATACGCGACGATATCACCGGACGGACGAATAAGTCTGTGGGGTACTGGCGGATCGATTCTAGGAGAAAATCGACGGACGGGGTCGGGTGGAAACGAACGTATACGAAAAATGGCTATTCCGTCTGTTCGTCCGGACGCGTACCTGGGACGCGCGTGTGGTACGGCGGTCCGGCGGTCGGCGATGCCCCGACGGTTGCGATATCGACTCCCCCTTCGGTTCTGCTGGATAATCAACGGACGGAGTCGATATGAACCGATTCAGATTTCACTTTCGCTCCGGTCTAGGAACCTTCATATTCCTCCTGTACCTACTCGGCTACGCCACGTCGAGTGTGGGGGAACCACGGTTGTGGATGGGTACTGATTATGATACTTAATGGGAGACTGCCCGGATACCGAAGCCTTAACCGACCCGCCACACTCACAAGACATCGTTACAAATGACCGCAATTCAGTCACTCACTCGATCCGAGAACGTCCCGTGTGTCCACACAGGACGGGAGGAACAGTAGATGAGCGAGAAGAACGTGAGAGCCGGCGAACTCGAACTGCCCGTCAAGCGGACCGACGGCGACACCCTCGAAGAGCGCCTCACCGCGAACGCGTACCACAACATCCTGCCCGCGCGATATCTCCGAAAGGACGCCAACGGCGACCCCAAGGAGTCCCAAGAGGAACTCTTCCCGCGCGTCGCGAAGAACGTCGCGCTCGCGGAGGCGGTCTTCGAGGCCGAGAAGCGCGACGCCGACATCACCGTCACACCCGAGCAGTTGAAGCCCGACCACCCGCGGCGCGACGAACTCGCAGCGGACGTGTTCGGCAAGGGTGCCACCGCAGACTCGGAGATGGAGACGTCGCTGTCGGTGTACAACGTCAACAAGTTCGCCTACGACACGGTCGTCCCCGAACTCCCCGACGAGATCCGTTCCGAGGTCGAGGCCAAACGCGAGGAGTTCGAGACGCTGATGGAGGACCTCTCCTTCATGCCGAACTCGCCGACGCTGATGAACGCCGGCGACGAACTCCAGCAGCTCTCGGCGTGTTTCGTCGACTCACCGGAGGACGACATCGACGACATCCACCAGACCGCAAAGGAGGCCGCACAGGTCTTCCAGAGCGGCGGCGGGATGGGCTACGCCTTCTGGCGGCTCCGTCCCTACGGCGACGCGGTCGGCTCGACCGGCGGCATCGCCTCGGGACCGATCACGTTCATGCGGACGTACGACCAGCTCTGTGAGACGATCGCACAGGGCGGCGCGCGCCGCGGTGCACAGATGGGCGTGATGCGGGTCAGCCACCCGGACGTCATCCAGTTCCTCCACGCGAAGAACAAGGACGTCTCCCTGGCGCACACGCTGCGGCTCAACGACCCCGACGACTTCACGCACAACTCCTTCGCGGACGCCCTCGAGGAGGCGCGCGAACTCATCGACGACGAGGGGCGCGTCCCCAAGCACCTCCGAAACGCCGTCGAGGGCCACCTCTCGAACTTCAACATCTCCGTCGGGATCACCGACGAGTTCATGGAGGCGCTGTTCGAGGGCGAGGAGTTCACGTTCACCAACCCGCGCACGGAGGAGCCCCACGTCGCCACGCCCGAGACGAAGGAACTGTACGACATGTTCGGCCTCGGCGAGCACGTCGAGGTCGGCGAGGTGCTCTCGGTCCCCGCCCAGAAGCTGTGGGACCAGATCGTCGACGGCGCGCACGAGAACGGCGAACCCGGCGTCATCTACCTCGAGCGCGTCAACAAGCAGCACTCCTTCGACGTCGAGGAGCACCCCGACCACCGGATCCTCGCGACGAACCCCTGCGGCGAGCAGCCGCTCGAGGAGTACGAGGCCTGCAACCTCGGCCACATCAACCTCTCGACGCTCGTGGACCTCGACGCGCCTGACTGGCGCGTCTGGTACGACGCCCACGGCGACGAGTACGACGCGTTCGAAGACGCCGTCGACGCGTTCCTCGATGAGGCCGTCGACTGGGAGGAGTTCGACTACCGCATCGACAGGGGAACGCACTTCCTCGAGAACGTCGTCACGATGTCGGACTTCCCCGTGCCGGAGATCGAACAGAAGGTCCGCGACATGCGGAAGATCGGGCTCGGCGTGATGGGGCTGGCGCAGCTGTACATCCAGCTCGGCATCCAGTACGGCACCGAGGCGGGCAACGAGGTCGCCCGCCAGCTGATGACTCACATCAACCACACCTCGAAGTGGACCAGCCACGAACTCGCCGAGGACCGCGGCGCGTTCAACGACTGGGACGACTCGAAGTACGCCGACCCGACCGAGTATCGAGAGTGGTTCGAGCACCACACGGGGCTCGACGCCGACGAGTGGGCCGAGGGGTTCCCGATTCGGAACCACAACACGACCACCGTCGCGCCGACGGGCACCACGTCGATGGTCGGCAACACGACCGGCGGGATCGAGCCGATCTACAACGTCGCCTACTACAAGAACGTCTCCGACGACGTCCAGGGCGACGAGATGCTCGTCGAGTTCGACGACTACTTCCTCCGAGTCCTGGAGGCCAACGACATCGACGTCGACGCCGTAAAGAAGGAGGCCCAAGAGCAGATGGCCGCAAACGAGTTCGACGGCGTCTCGTCGCTGTCGACGGTTCCCGACGCCATCTCGGAGCTGTTCGTCGTCACCGGCGACCTCTCGGGCAAGCAGCACGCGGCGGTCCAGTGTGCCACCCAGGAGGGCGTCGACTCCGCCATCTCGAAGACCTGTAACTTCCCGAACACGGCGTCGAAGGAGGACATGGACGAGGTGTACCGCTACATCTACCGCAACGGCGGCAAGGGCGTGACCGTCTACCGCGACGGCACGCGCTCGAAGCAGGTCCTCACGACGCGCGCGAAGAACGCCGACTTCGCCGACGAGGGCGAGGCCGCCGAGACGCTCGTCGAGCAGATCGAGGAGGTCTTCGGCGGCGTCGAGGGCTTCCTCGAGAACGAGAACGTGCAGGCCGCGCTCGACGAGGAGGTCGACCGGCTCCTCTCGGCCGCCGACGGCGAGACCGACCTCGGCAAGAAGCGGCCGCGGCCGGACGTGCTCCACGGCGTGACCCAGCGCATCGACACCGGCTACGGGAAGCTGTACGTCAACATCAACGAGGACGAGCGCGGGCGGCCGTTCGAGCTCTTCGCGAACATCGGTAACTCCGGCGGGTTCACCGCCTCCTTCACCGAGGCGCTCGCGAAGACCATCTCGACGGCCCTGCGCTCGGGCGTCGACCCGAGCGAGATCGCCAGCGAACTGCAGGGCATCCGCAGCCCGAAGGTCGCCTGGGACAAGGGCGAGCAGATCAACTCCATCCCGGACGCCATCGGGACGGCGATGCGGCGCTACCTCGACGGCGAGATCGAGAAGGGCTACCCGCAGCAGCAGAACCTCACCGAACTCTCCGAGGAGTCGTCGGCCGACCCGGCCGACGCCCCGACGGGGCGCGAAACCGACGGCGGCGCGGCCGTCGACGTCGACGACGTCGACGTCGGCCCCGACGCGGAACAGCCGAGTGGACCCAGCGACGACGCGACCGACGACCTGCTCGCGGCCGGTGAGAGCCCCGAGTGCCCCGAGTGTGGCAGTATGTCGCTGTACTACTCCGAGGGCTGCAAGACCTGCGAGTCCTGCGGCTGGTCGGAGTGCTGATACCGCGGGACGGACGTCCGGCAGTGTGAAACGCCCGACGTAATCGAACCGACGGTTTCGGGACTGTCCCGTTCCGGATACCGGACGCGACGTCGTCCCCGCCTCGCGAAACGCGAACCTTCTTATCGACTGCGATCCCCCATCGGACGTGAGCGACGCGAACGAGGTGGACCCGTCGGACGATTCCGACGGCGTCGAGACGCCGCCGGGACGCCCGTGCCCGATCTGTGAGCGGACGATGCACCGCCGTCACTGCAAGTACGTCTGTCCGGAACACGGCGTGGTCTACGACTGCAGCGATACGTTCTGGTGATCTGATACGCTTTGCGAGCGATCGGGGGAAAACCGGTATATGACTCTACTGGCCGTTTCGTCAGCACTGGTCCGATTCGGTGTCAAATCGGCACGAAGCGTTATATGAGTCCGGTCCGTCCATTAGATGACAGATGTGTGGTTCGACGGCACCGCGACGAGACGCCCTGAAACGCAACACGTAACGATGGTTCAACAGGAACAGATCCGACAGAGCAAGGCGATCCAGCGGCAGACGGGCAAGACCTTCCACCTCGCCACGCGCGTGCTCCCGGAACGCGTTCGACACCCGACGTACGTGCTGTACGCGTTCTTCCGCGTCGCCGACGAGGTAGTCGATGCCGCGGAGACGGCCCCGCCCGAGGAACAGCGCCGGCGACTCGAGGAGTTACGCCGACAGGCGCTCGGTCGCGAGGAGACCGACGATCCCGTGCTCGACGCCTTCGCCGAGTTACGAGACCGGTACGACATCACCGACGCGGACGTCGAGGTGTTCATCGACGCGATGCTCTCGGACATCGAAACGGATCGCTACGAGACGTACGCCGATCTAGAGGCGTATATGGACGGGTCGGCGGCGGCGGTCGGCCGAATGATGACCGAGATTATGGAGACACCGCAGGCCGAGGAAGCCCTCCCGCACGCGACCGCGCTCGGCGAGGCGTTCCAGCTTTCGAACTTCCTCCGCGACGTGCGCGAGGACGTCGTCGAGCGCGACCGGATCTACCTCCCCAGGGAGACCCTCCGAAAACACGGCGTCACCGAGGAGCAGATCCTCGACTTCGAGTACGACGCGAACTTCCGCGCGGCGATGCACGAGGAGCTGGAGCGCGCGGAATCGCTCTATCGGGAGGGCGTCGAGGGGATCCGGTACCTCCCCGAGGACTGCCAGTTCGCCGTCCTGCTGGCGGCGGTCCTGTATGCGGACCACCACCGCGAGATCCGTCGACGCGACTGCGACGTCCTCTCGGCGACGCCGTCGCTGTCGACGTCGCGGAAGCTGTTCCTACTCGCGAAGACCCGACTTTACTGGGCGTTCGATCGGGATCCTGTGGCCGTGTTCCGTCGGGTCAGCGTCGTGCCGTACCCCGACGAGAGCGACGCCGCCCGCGAGGCGGGTCGATCCGGCCGGGCGTCGGGAAAGACGTGGTTGCCCTGGCCCTCCGGAGGGCTCGGCCGACGCGTCTCGGGGTGGCTGCGGAGTTTCACGCGGAGCGAGTAGGTGAGTCAGCGTTTCGAGGTCGCGTCTCGGCCGCCGAACAGCGGGATACCCGACAGCGGCGCGTCGAACCGGTCGGTCCGCAGGAGTCCGACGCCGAACAGCGCCGCGAACGCGACGGGGATCCAGTTGCCGAACCACGCGTTGATGCCGCCCCAGAGGATGACGAAGGAGACGAGGTCGTCGAGCAGGAACTCGCAGTCGTCGAGTCGCGCGAGGAGCGCGCGGCGGTCGTAGCCCCAGTCGAGCGCGAGAACGGCGACCGTCGCCGAGAGGATCCAGCCGGCGTAATTCGAGAGCGGAACGCCGTAGAACGCGCCGCCGCCGGGGTACACCCAGAAGCCGAGCGCGACGGCCCCGGGGTCGAGGACGACGTCCATCGTCAGAACCGTCGCGATCACGGCGAGGAGGCGGACGGCGGTCCGGGCGGCGCGTTCGCCCAGGAGGAGCAGACAGAGGAGATAGGAGTTCATCACCAGCGGGATGAAGAAGACGGGAAGACCGAGCGGGACCCCGGCGACGACCGGCCCGAGGTCGACGCCGTAGAGGAACTCGCCGTAGGGGACGCCGGTGTGGACGCCGACGAACTCGATCCCGTAGGCGTACAGGGTCAGTGCTCCGACCCCGGCCGCCGCGCGCCGGTCGGTGATCGGGAGGACGCCGACGGCGAGCGGCGAGCGCATCACGAGCGTGCCGAGGAGGATCAACAGCCCGTTGAACGCCAGCGGCGCGGGGAGGACGCCCTCGGCGCTGGCGAGGAGCAGGACGATGCCGTTCAGCGGGAAGAACACCGAGATGGTGAAGCGGTTCTCGCGCACGAGCCGTTCCAGTCGTCGCTCCAACTCCGCGCGCGTTTTCGGGAGTCGATCAGCGAGGAACCCGGACCCGGCCGTGTTGGCGTCGGCGTCGCCGGCGTCACGCATAGAGGATCCTCCAGAGCGCCCCGAGGGTCAGGAGCGTCCCGACGGCGGTGTTGAGGATCGGGTACCACCAGTAGGCGCGCTCGACGTCGACGTCCGAGCGGTAGATTCCGAAGACGAGGGCGGGATAGGCCACGAGCAGGAGGCCGATACGGATATCGACGAGCGCGAAGACGACCGCGGCGGCGAGCCAGCAGGCGAGACAGTACAGAAACGTCCGCCGTTCGCCGAGGAACGTCGCCGTCGTGCGGATGCCGGCCGCCCTGTCGGGTTCGATGTCGGGGATCGCAGAGAACGTGTGCATCCCCATCGTCCAGAGCCACGCGCCCGCGAGCGCCGCGAGAGGGGGATGCGCCCCCGCGACGGCGGCGTAGCCGACGGCCCCGGGAAGGATGTACAGGCCGTTGGAGATCGAGTCGAGTAGCGGAGTGGTCTTGAACCGCAGCGGCGGGGCCGAGTACTGGAATCCGAGGGCGAAGAACGCGGCGAGGTACGGCCACGCCACGAGTGGCGTGAACGCGAACGTCGCCACCCCGAGGACGGTCGCGGCCGCGATTACCACGGCGACGGCCGAATCACCCTGCCAGCGCGCCTCTCGGTCGTCCTTCTTCGGGTTCGCCGCGTCGACGTCGGCGTCGAAGACGTCGTTGACGCCGTAGAGGAAGACGTTCGCCGGGAGCAGGAAGTACGCGAAGAGGACGAGTGTCACCGGCGTGAACAGCTCCCCCGTCGTCTCCGCGGCGAACGTCACGCCGACGGCGACGGGGCCGGCCAGATAGAGCCAGAATCGCGGTCGCGACAGCGTCAGCAGGTATCGAACCCGCCCCACTGCCTCGCCCGTTCGCTCGGATCGGTGCGCCATTCTCGTCACGCCGTCCGTTCGGCCATCGCCTCGGCCGTGAGCTGGCCGCTGATGAGACACATCGGGACGCCGATCCCCGGCGTCGTGAACGATCCGGTGAAGTACAGCCCCTCGACCGCCTCCGACCGATGGGGCGGCCGGAACAACGCGGTCTGTCTGAGCGTGTGTGCGAGGCCGAGCGCGGTGCCGTTCGTGCTGTTGTACCGCTCTGCGAAGTCGTTCACGCAGAAAGACTCCTCGACGACGATCCGATCCCGGAGGTCGACGCCGGTGTTCTCCTCGATGTCGTCGAGGACGAGATCGCGGAACTCCGCGCGCAGTTCGGGGGTGTCCTCCAGTCCGGCCGCGATCGGCACGAGCGCGAAGAGGTTCGAGTGGCCGTCTGGGGCGACGTCGTCGTCGGTCTCGGAGGGCACGCAGAGGTAGTACGCCGGGTCTTCCGGCCACGCCGGCTCGTCGAAGATCCGCTCGAAGTGCTCGTCCCAGTCCGTCGGGAGGACGAGCGAGTGGTGTTCGAGCGGGTCGACGTCGCCCTCGACGCCGAGATACAGGAGGAACGCCGAGGGGGCGTAGGTTCTGGTCTCCCAGTAGTCGGCGTCGTACTGCCGCTTTTCCGGAGGCAGTAGTTCCATCTCGGTGTGCCGGTAGTCGGCGTCGCTGACGACGTAGTCCGAGTAGAACTCCCCGGCCCCCTCCGTCCGCGTGACGAACGCGCCCTCGCGCCCCCTGATCTCCGTGACGGGCGCGTCCGTTCGGAAGTCGACGCCGAGCTCTTCGCCGAGTTCGACGATACCGTCGACGACGCCGCCCAGGCCGTTCTCTGGGTAGTACACGCCCATATTGAAATCGACGTGGCTCATCAGGTTGTACAGCGCGGGCGTGTTCGTCGGCGCGCCGCCGAGGAACACCAGCGTGTACTGCATTATCTGCTGGAGCTTCGGGTGGTCGAAGTACTTCTCGACGTGGCGCTGCATCGATCCGACGAGCGAGAGCCCGCGGGCGTTCTTCGCGACGTTCCAATCGAGGAAGTCCGAGATCGAGGTCCGGTCCTCGTAGACGAAGTGCTCCATCCCGACCTCGTAGTTCTGTTTGGACTTCTCGAGGTACTCGTCGAAGCGCTCGCCCGCGCCGGGCTCGTACGACTCGAACACCTCGCGGTTCCGTTCGAGGTCCGGCACCATATCCACCCGGTCGCCGTCTTTGAAGAAGATGCGGTAGTGCGGGTCCAGTCGCGTGAGGTCGTAGTAATCCGAGGGCTCGTGATCGAAGTGACCGAAGAAGCGCTCGAAGACGTCGGGCATCAGATACCACGACGGACCCATATCGAAGCGGAAGCCGTCCACCTCCAGTCTGCTCGCGCGTCCGCCGAGTTGCTCGTTCTTCTCGAGGAGCGTCACGTCCGCACCCGCGTCGGCCAGATAACAGGCGGTCGAGAGGCCGCCGAACCCGCCACCGACGACGACGACGTCCGCGCCGTCGAGCGAGTCGAAGTCCGAGAGGGAGTTCATACGGGTACAGTGGACCGTGGCGGGTATAAATCGGCTGGCCGGGGCGGCGTCGGCGGCGCGTGCCTGTCGACGCCGAGCGCCGTCGAAGCGTACCGAGGCGACGTCGACGGACCGCACTGAGAGGGTCCCGAAGAGAGGTACCCCGCCTCATCGGCGAGTACGTTTACGAGCGATCGGTCCCAACGTGAGATATGGACCTCACGAAAGCGACAGTAGTGGTCACGGGAGCTAGTCGCGGGATCGGTCGGGCGCTCCTCGAAGCGTTCGCGGCGGAGGGAGCGGCGGTCGTCGGCTGTGCCCGATCCGAGGAGACGCTGGCCGACGCCGTCGCGGCCGCTCGCGAATCACACCCAGCCGCCGGTGGGGATGATCCGACAGGGCAGGCCGAAGGCGATACGACGGCCGAAATCCGGGGTGACGCGCCGGTCGAGGGAATCCGCGCCGACGTTCGAGACGAGTCCGACGTCGAACGCGTCGTCGACGCTGCGGCCGCGGCGGGCGAGGAGGACGGAATCGACGTCCTCGTCGCCAACGCGGGGGTCAAACACGGGACGTCGGGAGCGATGCCGGTCCACGGGGAATCCTACGACCGATTCGACGACACCGTCGAGACGAACCTCCGGGGGGTCTTCGCCGCCGTCAAAGAGACCCTCGGTCGGATGCCCGAGACGGGGCGGGTCCTCGTACCGTCCGGATCGATCGCGGTCGACGCCAGAGCGGGGATGGGCGCGTACGCCGTCTCGAAGGCGGCGGCCGAGGCGCTGGTCCGTCAACTCGCCGTCGACGCCGAGCAGACCGCAGCGGTCGTCGATCCGGGGCTCGTGAACACTGATCTGAGCGACGGCGACGGTCGGGACCCGGATGACGTGGCGGAGATGTTCGTCTGGGCGGCCGCGGAGGCGGACCCAGACTCGATCGACGGCGAGCGGATCGATCTCCGGACCTGGATGCGGGCGACCCGGTCGCGGTAGGACACGTGTCTGCGAGCCTCGGTCGTCCGTGGAGCCACAGATGCGGCAAGGCTGCGCACACGCCCTCGTACGTCCCCCCACTCGGTCACACCCGGTGTGAGATCGAGTTCGGACGGGTCCGACAGGCTTATTAAAATAAAACCTCACGTTATCAACGTGGGATTATTAACCGGAGTCGTGGCGTTCATATGACTCGTGGCGTCTCCCGGGTCGGCGCGTTCGCGACGCTCGTCCTCGCGGCGCTGTCGGTGCTCGCGATCGTCAGCGGGACGACCGGGGGCAGCAAGCTCGTCGGGATCTCGTGGGTCGCGTTCTTCGCGATGGCGTTGGCGGCCCCGCTGGGCGCGCGGACCGGCGACGAGAGCGCCGGGGCGTTGGTGTGGGGCTACGGCCTCGCCGCCGGCGCGATGGTGACGAGCGCTGCTGTCTTCCTCGTCCCGCAAGCCATCGGCCAGCACCCGCAGTGGGGCGGGTTCGGCGTCGCCTTCGGCCTGCTCTCCGGTTTCGCGTCACACTCGATCGGCCACCGACTCTCGCATATGGATCTCCCGATCGACCGTACCATCGCCGAGTTGACCGCACACGCCTTCTCCGCGGGTGCGATCATCGGCATCATTTACGGAAATATGCCCGAACTCGGCCTGCTCTTGGGGCTGTCGATCGTCTCGCACAAGGGCCCCGCCGGCTACGCGGCCGCGCGGCGCCTCGCGAACGCCGGCCGCGATCCCTCGGTGCTGTTGCTCCCGGCGACCGGCGTCGGGATCGCCGGGATCGCCTCCTCGATGATCGCGCTCCCGGCGACGGGGACGATCCGGGGGCTGGTCTTCGGCTTCGCGGCCGGCGTCTTCCTCCACGTCGCGATGGACTTCCTCCCCCGCTGTGAGATCGGCAGCGAGATCCACGATCTGCTCTCAGTGTCGGGCGACGCGCACGCGCTGCTGGACCGACTGCGCCTCCACGCCGTCGCCTCGACGTCGATCGGCGGGCTGGTCGTGCTGCTGGCGTGGCTCGTCGTCGCCTGATACGGGCTTCCAGGACGATCCGCACACGTACGTGCACTTTTGCTCGCCCGCCTCGTACGTTCCGTATGAACAGTCGCGGAATCACCGCCGTCGCGGCGGGAATCGTCGCCGCGCTCGTGGCTTTCGTCGCCGTTACCGAACTGCTGTCGCCCAGCATCGAGTTCTCGGTGTTCCTCGGCCTCCCCGCCGGATTGGTCGCAGGCGTCGTCGTCGCCGCGGCAGTCCTCTTCGGTTTCGGGACCGACGACGGATCGCGACCGCTCGCCGCCGCGCTCCTCGCGTTCGCGTTCGTCTTCCTCGTCGCGTTCGGCGGACTGCTGATCGGCGTCGGCGTGGGAGCCGTCGTCGCGCTCGTTCCGTCGATCGGGATGGCGACGGTCGCCGGACTGGCCGTCTTCCTGTGGCTGCGAGGCGTCGGGCGGTGAAAAATGTCAGCAGCGGTCAGCCGAGATGGCAGCAGCGGTCAGCCGAGGATGTAGCGCTTACACATCCTGATTACATAAGATTTATTCAACCACACTGTTTCTGTTGATCCGTGGCAGAAAGAAAGCGCGTCAATCTCACAGTCTCGCCGGCACAGAAAGAGAAATGGGACGCTGCTGTATCTGATTCCCCGGAGTATTCCAGTCTCTCCGATCTAATCCGTACCTCCGTCGCACACGAACTTTCAGACAGCAACGGGGGAAGTCCCAAAGAGGTTGGCTCAAGCAACGCAGGGGCCAACACAGAGGCATTGGAAGCAATTACAGAAACACTCACCCGTATGGAATCAACCCTCAACAGTTTAGATGCACGTGTGAACTCCCTGGAACAGGAGGTAAATGCGTCTGAGAAGACCAACCTCAAAAACGAGATATTCAAAGTACTGCCTCCCTCGGGAGATATCGCTGATACTGAGGTAGCCGAACGGATCAACCGAGACGAAAAGGAGGTGAGAAACGCTCTCTCTCGATTAGCTGAACAGACGAGTATGGTCGAGCGGGTTGGGAAGCCGGACGTGGATGGCCCGACGTACTACAAGAGGATTGACTGATGGATTTCGATACGGTCCTCTCGAAGTTCCGACGACGACGTGGCAGAAACTCCGCTGAATCTACGGTTGATCGGTATGTCAATCACGTCCGTAATTGGCGTGAGTGGCTTACAGACGCCCGGGGTAAGCAGATTTGGGATGCGGATTCTGTGGATTTACTCGTGTTCATAGAGGAACTTACAGACGAGGGGATGGCTCCGTCAACTATCAGTCAACGTGTCTCAGCGATCTCGAAGTTCTACCAGGATCTGGCGAAACTGACGGAACGGTACGATATGCCCGACGTACCAGAGAATCCGTATGATGGTCTTGACGGTGAGGATAAACGGTTGCTCCGAGGTGATACCAAAAAGAAGGCTGGTCTTGAGGATATTACACAGGATGAATATCCGTACCTCAACTCCGACGAAGTGTCTGACCTGATCGATAGTGTTCCTTCCCCACGAATCCGGAACGAATTGATTATAAGATTATTATTTAATTGCGGGTTCAGACGCGGAGAATTGGCTGCTTGTAAGCTGAAACACGTAGATAGAGAGGATAAGTCTATATTTATTCCACCACGAAAATCCGACAATAGCCGTATAGTTTCTTATAATGAAGAATATCTTGGATTTCAACTATCACAATGGTTGGATTATGGTGGTCGGGAGAGTATGACCTATGCGGAGGACTCTGAATACTTGTTTCCCACTAATTACAATCTCCATATTTCTGGCAATTCAATCAATGGAATGATAAAGAAAGCTGCTAAATCTGCAGGACTTCAGGAAACAATCAGCGAATATTCGGATGGACGTGAAATTCATAAAGTAACTGCGCACACATTGCGACATTCGTTTGCGATGCAGGCAATTCGATCCGATATTGACGTTCGTACGCTCCAATCGCTCTTGGGTCACGACGATCTGGATACAACCCTAATCTACCTTCAACAGTCGAAAGACGAAGCGAAAGAGGAATCACGCCTGTTCAACCCCGAAGCGTAGGGCCAACCACACTTTGCGTATCGAGATACCACTTTCACGCACTTCCCGTGTGGGCGACATTACGCACCGCAGAGTGTCGCCAATAATCTATCCAGTGTCTCAGACTCCACCCATAGTAGCTGACAGACTCTGATTTCGGGACGGAAATCTGGGAAAGAAGGCAAAGGATCGTTATGAATGTGCCAGAACCGCTTTCAGAATCCCCCCTTTATGCAAGATTCTGAACGTGTCATAGCAATCCCAAAAACTCGCCGTTTCAGACACTGACATTTTACTTTTCGAGTATGACAAGC
The DNA here is from genome assembly GCF_024494595.1 of Halobellus rarus. GTDB lineage: Archaea > Halobacteriota > Halobacteria > Halobacteriales > Haloferacaceae > Haloquadratum > Haloquadratum rarum. The sequence continues at coordinate 244,505 of NZ_JANHDI010000002.1, forward strand.
AGTGGAAATAACGGCTCTCGTTTTTAAATGGGATCTTGCAAAATGGTTTTTCAGAAAATGGCTCAACAAACCATTACAATCCAGATTTCGAGCGAATTGCCCTCATTCAGACCTCCCTAAGATTTATATTCTAATGCGCCGACATAGTAGATGATGGCATCCAGAAATCAAGCCGCCATCAGTTCAGACGAAAAGTTACTGCTCCTTGTCGTGGGCCTCATCATCGGTTCACTACTGGTCCTCGGCCTCGTGTTCCAAGTCGCCAATGGCGTTGCATCCGGGATCGCCGGGTTCCTTTACGATATTGGAATACCAAGGGAGATAGCAATGAATACGTACAAGACAGTGAAGTGGGGACTGGTCGGTTTACTACTGATCGCACTTGTCAAAGTGATGTCTTGATTGAACTGTACTATCACTCCCTATCCTATCCCCTATAGTCCCCTTTCCTTTCCCTCTTGAAGTGTTATCATTACCCGAGGATAACATAGTAGTGTAACTCGAAGGGTTATCTACAGCACCGAAGGATAACACCGAGTTAAACTTACATCCGGGTTCGGAGAGTTTCGGTGCATCGAGTGGAAGATATTCCTCTCTCGCTCTATGAGTTTAAACCGCCTTAGAAGAAATTAAAAAGTTTCTAAGGCATTTACATCTATTCATCCACTTCGACTATTCCCCAAACGTCTGAAAACCGCCGGATTAAGTGACATTTCGGTATGCTCTTAGAACGCCGTGAGTAGGGTTAGAATCGTTTTGAATTTAAAACGTCCCAGGACACATACAAGCCCAAAAAGACCACCAGGAGGTTTGTGAGATACCTTAAATCACTCAGATTTTAAAGACCAGTGATGTGAGTGAACATTTGGTGAAAACCTGACTCTATTTCACCAATCTGTGAGAGAAAGCCACCTACTATTTGCGTATGGGAAAAATGTAAAAGTTCCAACCGGCTGCCCGCTTCTACTTTTTACTCAATTCTTACTCAATCTAACCAAGGATGTAGCGCATCCACGGATACCGCTCGATGAGCGGTTGGCCGCCGACCTCGTACTGCTCGATGTAGGCGTCGAGACCGAGGATCCGTCCGGCCCCGAACGCGGCGACCGAGAGGAACACGAGCATGTACGCGAAGTCGCCGTTGATGTACCCGTGTGAGATCTCCCAGTTCCCGAGGTAGAACATCAACATCATAAACGCCCCCCAGAACGCCGCGAGGCGGGAGAACGCGCCGAACAGGAGACCGAGGCCGATGAGGACCTCTCCCCACGGGACGGCGATGTTGACGAAGTCCACGAACCACGGCGTCTCGCCCATCGCGACGAACAGCCCCGCGACGGGACTGCCGTTGGACGGCGGTGCGTTCTGGAGGTAGCCCGCCGCGCTGAAGCTCCCGGAGAGCACCTTGTCGATGCCGCTCTGGAAGAACGCGATACCCATCATCAGCCTGAGCGCGAGGATGAACCAGACGCTCAGGGTGTGCAATCGTCCGTCTGCGGTGAATCCGGCGACCGTGCTCCGGAGTCTGACTTCTTGAGAGGACATTGTTCTACAGGTGAGTCTCGACGATCGGTCTTAAAAGTACCCTCGTGCAGTTATCGGTACGTGAAAACCGTCCGTACACCCTCCCCAGGTCGCTCATAACGGCAATTCGGGTCGCTTCTCGGTGGTGCCACTCGGGCGTTCGAACCCCGACAGTCGGGGTGTCCGTATACGATAGTAGCGTTTGCGAGTCGTCGCTCGTACGGTCGCACAAGTGCGTGCGATCGGACGCGAAATCGGTTGCAAAGGCTCCGACAACCGGTCAGGGCCCGAGATACCCCCACGCCTGCAGGCGGTCCCCGTCGCCGTCGATCCACCGTTCGCCGATGTCGTCTCGGTAGTACATATTCGGCATCACGATGTCGTCGATACGCTCGTACGCCCGCTCACGTGCGGCGTGCATCGTGTCGCCTTTGCCAGTCGCGACGAGGGGCATCCCGTTGTCGCCGGCGACGCGCCACTGGCCGTCGATCTTCTTCGCGTCTTCGAGGTGAATGCCCTCGCGGCTCTCTGTCTCGAACACGACGGCGGCGTTCCGGGAGTTCTCATCGTACGTCTTCTCGTCGTCGAACGGGAACGGTGGGAGAACGATCCGAACGGCGATCTGGTAGCCGTTGTGAACTTCTACCTCGGGGTTGTTGCCGTGTGCGAGGTCGTAGAAAAACTCGCCAGTGGACGACTCGATTGACTCTTCCTGCAGCGCGATCGTCGGATACCCGAACCGCGGCGTGAACTCCAGCGGGTAGATCCCGTTCTCGTTCACGATGCAGTTCAGGTCGATACTCCCGACGTAGCCCTCATTGGCGAGCCAGTCTTCGATTTTACCGAGCGTTTCTTCGAACAATTTGTTCTGACCCGCCCAGAACATCGAGGTCCCCATCTCGCCGGTCGAGGGGCCGATATTTCCGGGGAAGAGCTTCTTGTGCTCGAAGTTGAAATTGACGTTATCAATGAACGCATCCCCGTTGAAGAACCCACAGACTGCCACCTCGACGCCCTCGACCTTCCGCTGCAGTTGGAACCCCTTCATTCGATGGCCCCACGCCTTCTTGTAGGCTCTCAGGACGTCGACGACGTCGCTGCCGTCGTCTTCGTTGCCGACGTACAGGAGCCGCTTGACGTTCTGTACCTCGCCGAGCGGCTTGATCACGTACGGGGCGGGGTTCGCTTGGACGTACTGAACGGCGGCGTCGAAATCGTAGAACACGTGGTGGTCGATGGTGTCGACGCCGTGGTCCTCGAGGACATCCATCGCGTAGCCCCGGTCCTCCTCCAGTCGATCGGTGTTGGGGGTCCCGCCGACGACGGCCTTCCCCCGCTCCCGGAGTTCCCGCGCGAGCGCGCCGGTGCCGACGTCGTCGCCCACCCAGACGTCGTCGAAGACGATCACGTCCGCCCAGTCGACGTCGCCCCGCCAGTCGTCGGTCTTCGGGACGAACCCGTCGCCGATCTCTCGGTCGCTCTCGGCCTCGATGTAGTACCGCACCTCGTGACCCTCCCGGTGAATCTGCCACGCGAGGTCCGTGATCAACGCGGCGTCGGCGGAGACGAACAGAAACCGCTTGGCGTCCATACCGCTTCGTTCGGTGAGGAGCGACTTGAGTGTGTGACCCGACGTGACGTCGAAATCGACCCGGCACCAAACCGGCCGGCGGTATTATGAAACCCCACGGCGATAGGGCACGTAATGACAACACTCCGACGCGTGACGCTGGACGTGCTGAAGCCGCACGAGCCGTCGATACTGGCGTTCACGGAACGCGTCGCGGAGGTCGAAAGCGTCGACGGCGTCACGGCGTCGCTCATCGAACTCGACCAGGAAGTCCAGAATATCAAGATCACGGTCGAGGGGACCGGTCTGGACTACGACGCCATCGAGGCTGCCATCGACAGCCTCGGCGGAACCGTCCACTCGGTCGACCAGGTCGCCTACGGCGAGCACGTCGTCGAGGAGCGACGAACGACGCAGGACGGGTGATCGCCGTGTCGTCGAGGCTCGCGGTGCTCCGACGCCTCCTCGAACGCGAGGACGTCCGCGCCATCTCCCGGCGATACTTCGTCTCGAACGGGTTCGACGGGACGCTGACGAGCATCGGCGTCATCGTCGGCGCGGTGCTGTCGGGGATCCCCGACGGGATGACGGTCGTCAAGATCGGACTCGGGGCCGCCGTGGGGCTGGGAACTTCGGCCCTCTGGAGCGTCTGGGAGATCGAACGCGCCGAAACGCGGGCGGAGATCCTCCGCATCGAGCGCGCGATGTTGATCGACCTCGACGACACGCGCGTCCATCGCGAACGGCGAGGCGCGCGGTTCGTCCACGCGGCGGCCAGCGGCCTCGGACCGCTCATCGGCGTCCTGATCCCGCTCGTCCCGTTCCTGTTCGAGGGAGGGGTGCTGACGATGGCCGAGGCGGGCGTGATCGGCGTCGCCCTCGGTATCGGCGTCCTCGCGGTGTTCGGCGCGTACATGAGCACCATCGCAGGGCAGCAGTGGTACGTCTCGGCGCTCCGGATGGCGCTCGCGGGGCTCGTCGTCGCCGTGATCAATCTGTTCCTGCCCGGGTGACCCGCTCTGGGACCGCCCCGGCCTCGTCCCCACGGCGTCGCTTGAGGAGCCAGCCGACGAGCATTAGCACCGGCGCGCCGACGAGGAACACGGTTCCCAGCAGCAGCCAGTCGCCGAGGCCGAGCGGGACCGTTCCGAAGTACTCGTTCAGCGGCGTGTAGAGTACCGCCAGCTGAAGCAGCAGGGAGCCGCCGACGGCCGCGGCGAGCCAGGGGTTCGTCAGGGCGGGCGTGCCCCGCATCCAGCGGACGACGTACAGTTTGACGAACTCGAAGGCGACGAACCCGGTGAACACCATCGTCATCGCGTACGGCGTGACCGAGGCCGCGCCGTCGAGCGTGTACCACAGCAGCCCGAGGAACAGGGCGGTCGCGGTCAGGCCGGCCCCGCCGATGAACCCGAGCATCTCGCCGTCGATGATCCCCGCGGATCGCTCCCGCGGCGTCCGGTCCATCACGTCGCCGCCGGGGTCGGCGCCCATAGCAAGCGCCGGCAACCCGTCGGTCAGGAGGTTGATCCAGAGGAGTTGAACCGCCGGGAGGACGAGGTAGCCGAACAGCGACGCGAGGAAGACTACCGCGACCTCCGCGGCGTTGGCGCTCAACAGGTACGCGACGAACTTCCAGAGGTTGTCGAATATCGTCCGCCCGCGGCGGATCGCGTTGCGGATCGTCGCGTAGTTGTCGTCGAGCAGCACGATGTCGCTGGCCTGCTTCGCCACGTCCGTGCCGCGGATCCCCATCGCGATGCCGACGTCGGCGTTCTTCAGGGCGGGCGCGTCGTTGACGCCGTCGCCGGTCATCGCGACCGCGTGGCCGTTCGCCTGCAGCGCCTTGAGGATCCGGACCTTGTGGGTCGGTTCCGCTCTGGCGAACACGTCGACCTCGTCGACGCGCTCGCGGAGCGCCGTCTCGTCGAGCGCTTCGATCTCTTGGCCGGTCAACACCGTCGGATCGATGCCGATCCCCTCGGCGATGGCGCTCGCCGTGAGCGCGTTGTCGCCGGTGATCATCTTCACCTCGATCCCCGCGCGGTGAGTGTCCGCGATCGCCGACCGCACCTCCTCGCGCGGCGGGTCGAGCATCCCCTGAAGGCCGACGAACACGAGGTTCTCCTCGGGGCCGCCCTCGTCCGTGCGCTCCTTGTACGCGAATCCCAGGACGCGAAGGGCGTCCCCGGCGAACGCCTCGACCTGCGCGGCGATCCGGTCTCTCGTCTCCGCGTCGAGTTCAGTGGGGCCGTCGGGACCGAGCACCCGGGTCGATCGTTCGAGCACCACCGTCGGTGCGCCCTTGACGTAGACCACGTCGTCGTGGATCGTCGCCATTCGCTTCCGCTCCGAGGAGAACGGAACCTCGTCGCGGCGAGGGCGTTCCTCCCGGAGCGCTTCGACGTCGACGCCCTGCTCGGCCGCGGCCGCGACGAGGGCGCGCTCGGTCGGGTCGCCCTCCTCGACGGTCGAGTCGTTGCAGACGGCTCCGATCTCGAACAGCAGATCGAATCGATCGTCGGTCGCGGTGCTGTCGCCGCTGCCGTTCGCAACCCCCGTTGCCTGGTCGCCGGCGTCGGAGTCACCAGCGTCAACGTCGGCCGCGTCGCCGCCGACGTCGAACGTCTCGTCGTAGAGCCACGCGGACCGAACGCGCATCTCGCCCTCGGTCAGCGTCCCCGTCTTGTCCGTGCAGACGACGTCGACGGAGCCGAGCGCCTCGACGGCGGGCAAGGTCCGTACGAGGGCGTTCTCGTCGGCCATCCGTCGGACGCCCAGCGCGAGCGTCAGCGTCACCACCGCGGGAAGCCCCTCGGGAACGGCCGCGACGGCCAGCGAGACGGCTGTCAGTCCCGCCTGAACGATGCCGCGCCCCTGGAAGATGAGCAGCGGGACGATCACGGCCGAGAGCGCGACGACGCCGATCCCGAGCCGGCGCGCGAGTCGATCTAAGTCGCGCTGCAGCGGCGTCTGGGGATCGTCGGCCCCGACGAGCGCCGTCGCGATCTCGCCCATCTCGGTGTCCATCCCGGTCTCGACGACGACGGCCTCCGCGTGCCCGCGCGTGATGTTCGTCCCCTTGTACACCATGTTCGACCGCTCGGCGAGGGGCGTCTCCGCGTCGATCGGCTCGGTCTCCTTCGGGACGGGGACGCTCTCGCCGGTCAGCGCCGCCTCGTCGACTTCGAGGTTCCCCGCCTCCAGCAGGCGCGCGTCGGCGGGAACGACGTCGCCCTGTGTCAGGAGCACCACGTCGCCGGGAACGAGTTCGGTCGCGGCGACTGTCGTCTCCTCGCCGTCGCGGCGGACCCGGACCTCGGGAGCCGCCATCGCGCGGAGGGAGTCGAGGCTCTGCTCGGCGCGGTACTCCTGGACGAACCCGAAGAGGCCGTTCGCGAGCAGGATGATCGCGATGAGGACGGCGTCCACCAGATGTCCGATGGCGAACGAGAGGGCGGCGGCGACGATCAGCACCCAAATGAGCGCGCTCGAGAACTGCGCGAGGAAGATCTTCAGGGGACCGCGGCCGTGATCGCCCGTGATCTCGTTCGGGCCCCCCGTGGCAAGCCGCTCGGCGGCTTCCTGAGGCGTCAATCCTACGGGCGTCGTCTCGACCGCCTCACAGACCGCGTCGGCGGTTCGACTGTGCCAGTCCATCGGTTGTCAACACGTTCACAGCACTGACGTATATAACATCCCCGGCGACGCGATTTCAGCCGCCGTGAGGTGCCTTTTTGGTGGTACCACACGGGGGTCGTAGTATGACGACGTACGTACTCGCGACGAACCACGTCGACACGAGCGCGCGACTCTGTGATTACCTGGTCGACCGCGTCTCGACGAGCGACGAGATTCACGCCGTCAACTCACACCGCGGCGGCGACGAGACGGACAGCCAGGACATCCGGGACGGCGAGGAGTCGCTGACGGTCGTCTCCTCGCGTCTCGGCGGGTTCGCCACCGTCGAGACCCACCAGTACGTCCGCGACAACGCCCCCTACGAGGACGTCCTCGCACAGGCCGAGGACGTCGACGCCGACGAGATCGTGATGGGGATCCGCAAGCGAAACCCGACCGCGAAGGTGGTCTTCGGCAGCACCGCACAGCGGATTCTCCTCCACTCGAACCGACCGATCGCGGTCGTCCCGCTCGTCGAAGTCGACGAGTGACCGGCCGGCGAGAACGGACACCGCCGCCCGCGCGCTACTCGTCCGCCTCGATCACCGCGTCGGCGAGCATCGGGACGAACGTGCCGATGTCCGTCACCATCCCGATCGCCTGGGAACTCCCCCGATCGAGCAGTTGCGTCACCGTCGCCGGGTTGATGTCGACGCAGACGACCTTCGTCGTCGACGGCAGGCAGTTGCCGACGGCGACCGAGTGCAGCAGCGTCGACAGCATCAGGACGAGGTCGGCCTCCCTGGCCTGCTCGCGGATCGCCTCCTGAGCCTCCACGGCGTCGGTGATCGTATCTGGCAGCGGCCCGTCGTCGCGGATCGACCCCGCGAGCACGTAGGGGACGTCGTTCTCGACACACTCGTACATCACGCCCTCCGTGATCAGTCCGTCCTCGACGGCGGGTTCGATGCCGCCGGCGCGGATGACCTCGCTGATCGTGTAGATGTGGTGTTTGTGACCCTTTCGCGGGTGCTCCATCGTCTCCATATCCATCCCCAGCGACGTCCCGTAGAGGCCGCGTTCGATGTCGTGGGTCGCGAAGCCGTTGCCCGCCGAGAGCATATCGACGTATCCCTCCCGGACCAGTCGCGCGAGGTCGTCGCCGCCGCCCGCGTGGATGACGGCCGGCCCGGCGACGACGAGGACTGACTCCCCCCGCGCTTTGGTCTCGACCAGCGCGTCGGCGACCTCCTCGATGAGCGATTCGGAGGGCCGCTCCGCGGAGACGCCGCCCTGCATAAATCCGAACGGGCCGGAGGAATCCCGCGGGCGGTCGGGCGGCTTGACGCGGATCCCGACCTCGTCGGTGACGACGAGGTCGCCCTCCCGGATGGCGTTGAGGACTTTCGTCCGCGCGCGGACGGAATCCTCGCCTCCGCCCTCCTCGACAACGTCACCAGAACTCTCCGAGTTCTGGTTGCTCGTCGAGCTTTGCTCGACGACGATCGCGCAGTCCATCTCGATGTGCTCGACGGGGATCCACTCCCCGTCGTATCTAATCTCGGTCGGGTGGTTCGTCGTCGAGTAGAAGCCCGCCGGGACGACCTGGTCGGCGGGCGCGGGTTCGACACGGGCGTCGACCGGGTCCGCCAGGTTCGCGCCGTTCTGGTGGAGCTCGTGGAGGATCTCCCGGAGGGTCTCCTCGTCGTCGGCACCGACCTCCATCCGGCAGTAGGAGGTCTCGTCTTTGTGTCTGCCGACGTCGAACGTCTCGATCTCGAAGGTGCCGCCGAGGTCCATCACGATCCCGAAGGCGCGCTGCATCGTCCCCGAGTCGATGATGTGACCGTCGAGTTCGACGGTTCGCGTGGCGTTCATCGGCGAAAGTGCGTCCGGGAGCTAAAAGACGGTTGCGCCGGAGGCGCGTCCGGCGAAGAAGCGGCGACCGCGTCGGGCGATCAGCGAGGTCGACTCGATGGCGTCCGTCACTCCTCGACTGCGGCGTCGAGGAAGGCCAGTCCGTGCCCGACCGCCTGCTCGAAGCCGGTTCCGTCGTAGAGGTCGAAGTGCCCCGACGGGAGCCGAACGAGCGTCGCGTCGGCGATCTCCTCGCTTGCCTCCTCGATCGATTCGATCGGGACCACGTCGTCGCGGGTGCCGCCGACGAACAGGACAGGACGGGCGAGTCGCTCCCGGTCCGGGTCGCCGACGTGTCGGGCCAGCGCGAGCAGGGACCGAGCGGGGAGTCGTCCGTCCCAGTCGTCGCCGGCGACGTCGCGGTAGCCGCGGTGGGCGCTCGGCGTCGAGACGAGCGAGAGGCCGCGCCGGCCGCCGCCTCCGTCGTCGGCGACGGGGATCGAGTGGAACCCGAAGAGCCGCGACTGCAACACGTCGCGGATGCCGGAGAGCACGCCGCGCGCGAGGAACCCGAGCCCGCGGTCGCGGAGGAACGCCCGCCCGGAGAGGATCGGAGTCTGGGAGACGACCGCGCGAATCCGCGGATCGTCGGCGGCGACGTCGAGGACGGTGCCGCCGGCGAGGTCGACCCCCCAGAGGACGGTCCGGTCGGTCGCGACGTCGCTGCGTCCCCGCAGTCCCGAGAGCGCCGCCTCCCAGTCGGCGCGCTGCCGCGGCGGCGAGACGAGGTTCCGCGGTTCGCCGTCGCTGTCGCCCGTGTAGCGCTCGTCGAAGTGGAAGACCGCGTACCCGGCCGCAGCCAGGCGCTCGGCGTAGCGGTCGAGGCCGACGCCCGAGGCACCGATCGGGCCGCCGGCGAGGACGACCAGCGCCGGGTCTGAGGGCTGGTCCGGTCGATAGAGCCGACCCACGCACCGCTCGTCGCCGCTGCGGAACGTCATCCTCACCGTCGAGAAGTCGTAGCGGGAGGGTCGACGCCGGCGAGCGGTATCGCGCCGCGCGTCGCGGCCCGTGTCGCTCCCGTCGGACTCGGGACGGCGGATCGTCACTGTCCGTCCTCCGAGAGCGTCTCGATCACACGCGCGGAGAACTCCTCGCCGCTGATGTCGTACTCGAGGTACCCCCGGAACCACTCGGGCTCGGCGTACCAGGTTCCCTGGACGTCGTCCTCGTGGCGGATGACCGTCGCCTCCACCCGTTTCGGTTCCCACTCGTCGTGTTCGGCGGCGTCGATGAACGTCCGCAGCGCGCGTCCCATCTCCTGGTGGTTCACGGTGACGTCGGGAAACGCGGTCAGGTAGACCAGATCGACGGTCTCGCCGCCCCGGTCGATCGATTCGACGCTGATCCCGTTCGATCGGAGTTCGCCCTCGAGTCCGGAAATGACGTCGGTCATACCAGTTCCTTCTGTCCGGAGCGAGTAAACAGTTGCCGCGTCGCGGAACGATCGCTGCGTCGGTGAACGATCACCGCGTCGTGACCCGAACGGTGGGCTGTGGATCGAACGGCGCACTGCGGGACGAACGGCGTGTGGGTGCGTCGTGATCAGCACACCGAGCCGGCCGAAATATCCTTTTTTTCGGCGACCGTACGCCGATTGTGACCTCGACCGACGACCCCCTCTCGATCCTCCACGTCGACGACGACCCGGATCTGGGAGGACTCGTGAAGACGTTCCTAGAACGTGACTCGAACGACATCGACTGCACGGTCACGACAGAGACGTCGCCGGTCGACGCGCTGGATCGAATCCGGTCCGAGGATTCCGCGTTCGACTGCGTGATCAGCGATTACAATATGCCAGAGATGAACGGGATCGAGTTCCTCGAAGCCGTCCGCGAGACGCATCCCGAACTCCCCCTCCTGCTCTTCTCGGGCGAGGAGACGAACGACGTCGCGGCCGAAATCATCCGCGCCGGTCTCACGGACTACCTCCGGAAGGGAAGGGGAACCGGCCAGTACACGATGCTGATCCGGCGGGTCGAACACGCCGTCGAAGGCGGCGGGCAGTTCGATCCCGAGGCCGAGACCGAACTCGACGGCGTCGGCGTCGTCGGCAGCGACGAACGCTTCGAGGCGGCCGACGACACCTACGCGTCGTTCTACGGCTACGATTCCGAGGACGTCGAGGGCAAACACTGGACAGAACTGCACCCCGAGGAGGAGGTCGAGCACATCCGCACGCACGTCCTGCCGATCGTCCGGCGCGGCGGGGAGTGGAGCGGTCGGAGTCGAGGGCTGCGATCCGACGGCAGTACGTTCACCGAGTCGAAGATGGTGACGGCGCTCGACGACGGGAGGCTGCTGATCGCCGTCTCGGAACTCGACGACTCGAAACTGGGATCAGAACGGTCGAAATAGCGATTCCGACCGGTCGCGGCGGTCCGTTCACTCGACCCCGACGCGCAGGCCGTCGCGGGCGAACCGGACGTCGCCGTCGTAGCGCGCCCCGATCGAGTCGAGCATCTCCTCGTGGCGGCCCTCGGTGTGGGGGTAGAGATGCGTCAGGTAGACGCGCCCGATATCGCGGCCCGCGAGCGCCTCGCCGAGTTGCGACGGCGTCGGGTGGTTCGAGACGTCGACGTCGTCCGGGAAGGAGCAGTCGTGCGCGAGGACGGCGGCGCCGTCGGCGAACCTCGCGAGACGCACCTCGGCCTCGCCGTCACCCGAAACCACGACGTCGCCGTCGGAGCCCTCGGCGGAAAACCGGTAGGCCAGACAGTCCACCGAGTGGGTCGTCTCCGTCGCGGAGACGTCGAAGCCGGCGACCGAGAACTCGGTCGGGCCGACCTCGCGTACGCTCAGGTCGACGCGTCCGTCGAGGTACTCGTGGACGGAGAGCAGGTCGTCGACGAGCGATTTGGTCCCCGCGGGACCGACGACTTCGAGGTGTTCCTCGCCGGCCAGCCAGCGCGCCTTCAACAGCGGGAGCAGGTCGGCGACGTGGTCGAGGTGATGATGCGTCAGGAGCACCGTCGATACGCCCTCGTAGCCGACGTCCGTGCCGGCGAGCCGGTGGAGGACACCGCTGCCGCAGTCGACGAGGAGGGACCGGTCCTCCCGCTGGAGGAGCAGCCCCGCCTGCACTCGGTCGGGGAGGGGCATCGCGCTGCCGGTCCCGAGGAACGTCAATTGCATACCGTCGCGTACGGCGGGGCGGCCGAAAGTCGTTCGGAACGAGCGTCGACTCCCACCCGGCGTAGGTTTATACGCGAACGGGCGGCCAACGTCGCCGTGATCTGAACCTGACCCCGCGTCGGGCCGCGGTTGCTCGGCACGCCGGCGCGGGGACGAGAGCGACGACGCCGTGACGGGGGCGTCGTCGCCGGCGGTGTGCCGACTGTTCGCCACGCACTCCCCCCGGACGGTGAACGTGCCAGCGACGCCGACGGATCGCCGTCTGGTCGATGGTCGTGGGCGGTCTGGCGGTATGAATCCTCTCGCGGGGTCGGGCAGAACCCACTTATTCGTTCGCTCCTACCTACGGACGATGCCGACGCCCGGGCGAGAACTACTCCGACGAGTCGCCGCCGAGGCAGAAGCGGGCGTCGACGACGTCGATACCGGTGGTGGCGGCTCTGGAACCGGTGAAACGGACGATTCAGACGTCCCTGAAACGGGCGGCTCGGACGCCGAGGACGCGATCGGTTCGGACCGCGCCCTCGGGAACGGGCCGTTCGAGTTCGACCCCGAATCGGTCGAAATCGCCGACGAGGACGTCCTCGATAGACTCGAACCGGCGGTTCGAGAGTGGTGGGCCCAGGAGTTCGGCCGCTACGTCGGACAGAACGGCGGGTTCTTTACGCCGCCGCAACGGGAAGCCGTCCCGCTCGTCGACGAGGGAGAGAACGCGCTCGTCTGTGCGCCGACTGGTTCGGGAAAGACGTTGGCGTCCTTTACAGCGATCCTCAACGACCTGTTTCGTCGCGGACGAGAGCAGGAAGAGGGCCTCGATAACACGGTCTACTGCCTGTACGTGTCGCCGCTGAAGTCGCTCGCGAACGACATCCACCGCAACCTCACCGTGCCGCTCGAAGGAATCCGCGAGCGGATGGCGGACCGCGGAGAGGACGTCGAAGTGCGTCACGCGATTCGCCACGGCGACACCGACCCGGCGGCCCGACAGCGGATGCTGGAGGAGACGCCGCACGTCCTCAACACGACGCCGGAGACGCTCGCGATCCTGCTGAACGCGCCGAAGTTCAGAGAGAAGCTTCGTTCCGTCGAGTACGTCGTCGTCGACGAAATCCACAGCCTCGCGGCGAACAAGCGCGGAACGCACCTGTCGGTCTCCTTAGAGCGCTTGGAGGACCTCGCCGACGCGTCGCCGACGCGGATCGGCTGTTCGGCGACCGTCGAACCGCTCTCGGAGATGGCGGAGTTCCTCGTCGGCTACGACGGCGAGGGGAATCCACGGGAACACGAGATCGTCGACACCCGGTTCGTCCGCGACTTCGACCTGCGGGTCGAGTGTCCGACCGACGACCTGATTCACACGCCCCGGACGGCGGTCCAGTCGGGGTTCTACGACCGGTTGCACGAACTCGTCGAGTCCCACGAGAACACGCTCGTGTTCACCAACTCCCGATCGGGCGCGGAGCGCGTCCTCGAGAACCTCCGCGGGCGCTTCGACGACTACGACGAGTCGAACTCGGGCTGTCACCACGGCAGCCTCTCGAAGGAGCGTCGACAGGCCGTCGAGGAGGGGCTGAAAGACGGCTCGCTGGACGTCGTGACGACCTCGACGAGCCTGGAACTCGGGATCGATATGCCGCACCTTGATCTGGTCGTCCAGGTCGGCTCGCCGAAGTCGGTCGCGTCGCTGCTCCAGCGCGTCGGCCGCGCGGGGCACAGCCTCGGACAGACGGTCGAGGGTCGCGTGATCGCGCTCGACCGCGACGAACTCGTCGAGTGCGCGGTGATGGTTCGGAAGGCCGAAGCGGGATTCGTCGACCGGGTGTTCGTCCCGGAGAACGCCCACGACGTCGCCGCCCAGCACGTCTACGGGATGGCCATCAACGACGTCCGGCGAGAGGCCGACGTGCTGGGGACGCTCCGCCGGGCCTACCCCTACCGGAACTACACCGACGCCGACTGGGAGCGACTGCTCCGGTATCTCACCGCCGACTACGACGGCCTCGAATCGAAGAACGTCTACGCGAAGGTCTGGCGCGATACCAACGACGCGCCGGACGGCGAACACCACTACGAGGCGTTCGACGTCGGCGAACCGCTGCTCGGGAAGCGCGGGCGTCTCGCTCGCGTCATCTACATGACCAACCTCGGGACGATCCCCGACTCGTTCACCTGCGAGGTGGTGACTCGGCGGGGCGACGAGTGGGTCGGGACGCTCGACGAGGACTACCTCGACACCTTAGAGAAGGGCGACGTGTTCGTCCTCGGCGGCAACCGCTTCGCCTACCGTTACCGCCGCGGCTCGAAGGTGTACGTCGACCCGACGAGCCAGCAGGCGACGGTTCCCTCGTGGTTCTCCGAACGCCTGCCGCTGTCGTACGACCTCGGCCGCGAGATCGCCGCGTTTCAGTCCGATCTGATCGACCGACTCGAAGCCGGCGGTCCCCCCCAAGTCCGCGAGTGGCTCCGGTCGTTCCCGATCGACGAGAACGCGGTCCGGGCGATCACGCGCCTGTTCGACGAGCAGCGCCGCTACGCCGGCGCGGACAGCGTCGCCACCGACGAGCGGATCGTCGTCGAGGAGACGCTCGATCGCGAGGCGTACCGCAGACACTTCTACGTCCACTCGACGTACGGCCGGCGGTTCAACGACGGCCTCTCCCGGCTGGTCGCCGCGCACTGTGCCAGCCGATCGAACGCGAACGTCCAGATCGCCGTCGCGGACAACGGCTTCTCGCTCTCGATGCCGCTGAACCGGAAGGTCGACGTCGGCGGGATCCTCGGTGACCTCGACCCCGAGACGGTGCGTTCGGATCTCCGGGACGCGCTCGAGGGGACCGACCTCCTCAAGCGCTACTTCCGGATCAACGCGACGCGTTCGCTGATGATCCTGAAGCGCTACAAGGGCTACGAGAAGTCCGCGGCCGAACAGCAGGTGTCCGCGGAGATGCTGCTTTCGTTCGCCGAAGGCCTCGAGGAGTTCGCGGTGATGGAGGAGACCTACCGCGAGATCGTCGAGGACAAACTGAACCTGGCGGCCGTCGAAGACGTCCTCGGAGCGGTCCGAGGAGGCGACGTCGACGTCGTCACGAAACGGGTAGACTCCCCCACGCCGCGGGCGTTCGGCCTCGCGACGCTGCTCGCCAGCGACGTCGTCCTCGCCGAAGACGAGAGCGCGGTGTTGCAGGAGTTCCACGAGCGGGTGCTGGAGTCGATCGGCGACGCCGACGAGGATCGCGATCCGTGACCGCCTTCCCGTCTCGGACCCTCGAACTTTAGTCCAGTGGCGGTGTCACTCAGTTCACACGGTCGTTCTACTGATGAGACCCCTCGGAAACTCCAGAAGCCAGCGTCGGGCGGTCCTGTTCGGCGTCGCCGTCATCGGTACGGGGTTCGTTGCCGCCGCTCCGTCGCCGAGCGGGCTCTCGACCCCCGGGCAGTACGCGCTGGCGACGATGTTCTTCGCGGGCTTCCTGTGGGTGACCGCAACGCTGCCGCTGCCGGTGACGGCACTCTCGATCCCGTTCGTGCTGACCGCGTTCGGGGTGTACGCGGAACTCGACGTCGCGCTCGCCGGGTTCGCGGATCCCATCGTCTTCCTGTTTCTGGCCGGGTTTATGCTGGCGAACGCGCTGCAGAAGTACGACATCGACCGTCGAATCGCGTTGTGGCTGCTGTCGAGGATGGGAACCTCGCCGCGTCGACTCGTCGCCGCCGTGATGCTCGCCACCGCGTTCCTCTCGATGTGGGTGTCGAACACGGCGACGGCCGCGATGATGACCCCGATAGCCGTCGGCATCCTCGCGCAGGTGCTCGGCCGGGACGCCGTCGCGACTGTCCCGAAGCAGCACGTCGCGGGCGGCATCGGCGAGGAGGAACGCGACGAAACGCCGTTCGGCAACCTACAGGTCTCGATGCTGCTCGGCACGGCCTACGCCGCCAGCATCGGCGGCGTCGGCACGCTCATCGGAACGCCGCCGAACGCGATTCTCGCCGCGCAGTTGAACGGGATCCTCGGCTACGAGATCGGGTTCGCGCGGTGGCTGCTCGTCGGCGTTCCGATCGTCGCCGTCACCCTCCCGCTCGTCTGGTACCTGCTCACCTTTCACCTCTACCCGCCGCGGATGACGTCCGTCGAGGCGGCCAGGACGGGAGCGAAGAACGTCCTCGAAGCGGAGGGCGAACTGAGTCCGCGCGGACGGCGCGTGGCGTACGTCTTCACCGCGACGGCGTCGCTGTGGGTCCTCGGCGGGCTCGGAGAGCTCTTCGCTCCCGCGCTGCCGACGGCGTGGGCGACGATGATCTTCGGCGGGGACGGAGCGACGGTCCTCGGCGTCGACGGACACCAAGGACTGCTCTACTACGTGATGGTCGGCCTCGCTGCGATCCCCGCGCTCGTGCTCGCGGACACGATGGAGTGGGAGGAGCTAGCCGACGTCGACTGGGGGACGATCCTCCTGTTCGGGGGCGGCATCTCGCTGGCCGAATCGCTCGCGGCCACCGACGCGACCGACTGGATCGCGAGTACGGTCTTCACCTCGCTCACCGGAACGCCGATCGTTCTCGTCGTGGGCGTGGTCGTGCTCCTCGTCGTCTTCCTGACGGAGATGACCTCGAACACCGCGACCGCGACGATCATCATCCCGATCCTGCTCAGTTTGGGGAGCGTCTTCGCGGTGCGGCTCGGCGTCACCGAGGTCTCGACGGCGGTCTTTCTCGCGGTTTCGGGCGCGATCGCGGCGAGCTTCGCGTTCGCGCTCCCCGTGGCGACGCCGCCGAACGCGATCGTCTTCGGATCCGGATACGTCGAGCAACGGCACATGCTGCGAGCTGGCGTCGTCCTGAATCTGGTGATGACAGTCGTTCTCACCGGGCTACTCTGGCTCCTGTTCCGGTTCGTCTGGCCCGCGTTCCTCTGGTAACGGGAAGAGCGAGCTACCGCTGCGCCCAGTCGAGCAACCGCGCGTAGAACGGATCCGTGGAGAGCGCGTCGGCGTCGCCGACGAGCGCCAGCGCCTTCTTCGCCCGCGTGAGCGCGACGTTGATGCGTCGGTAGTCCTCGAATATCGGCCCGTCGAGCGCGCCGGCGGCGACGAAAGAGACGACAATCGCCTCCTTGGCCGACCCCTGGAACCGGTCGACCGTATCGACGGTCACGTCCGTCCGCCGGCCGATTTCGGCCACCTGCGCGCGGAACGGGGCGATGACGCCGATGTCGTCGGGATCGACCCCCGCGGCGACGTACGCGTCGACGATCTCGGCCACGCGGTCGGCCTCCGTCGGATTCGTGTTACCGACGCGCTCGCCGTCGGGATCGACGAACGCGACGGGGTCGCGCAGTTCCGGCGGGAGCGCCGCCTCGTCGACGCCGAGATCCGAGAGCCGCTGGGCGGCGACCGCGCCGTTCGCCGGTCTGAGCGCGCCGTCGTAGAACTCCCGAGAGGAGAAGGCCTGGATCCGCTGGCTCATCCGGTACTGCCTGTCCAGGAGCACCGAGGCGTCCGGATACGTCTCGATCAGCCGCTCGAACAGCGAGGTTCCCAGGTCGTTCTCCGCTCGCGGCTCCCCGCCGCTCGCTGACTCCGAGGCGCTCTGCGCCTCGCCGGCCCGCACGACCGGCGGCAGTTGCTCGTGGTCGCCGACGAGGACGAACCGGTCCGCGAGCTCGACGGCCGCGACCGTGCTCGGCTCCGTGAGCTGTGAGGCCTCGTCGACGAGCGCGACGTCGAAGGAGTCCTCGCGCATCACGCGCGATCCGCAGGTGGCGGTCGTGGCCGCGACGACCGAGGCGTTCCGAAGCGCCGCGGCGCGCTCGTTCGGGTCGCCGTCGCGTTCCAGCCGGACGTCCAGCATATCCTCGCGGACGCCGTTCTCGGTCCCGACGCGCGCGACGTCGTCGACGCCCTGTTCGCGGATCGCTTCCAGCGCGTTGTCGACCGCGCGGTTCGTGAACGCCGAGAGCAGCACGCGCTCGCCGCGGTCGACCAGTGCGTTGACGATCTGAGCGATGGTGTACGTCTTGCCCGTCCCCGGCGGCCCGTGGACGAGCGCGAGGTCCTCGGCGTCGATCGCCATCTGCACTGCTCGGTCCTGGGCCGCGTTGTTGTCGACGTAGGTCTCGCGGTCTCCCCCGTCGTCCCCCGGCGCGGCACCGTCGGCGAACTCGGGTTCCCGCCGTCCGAACAGCACGTCCTTTCGGTCGGGATCGCCCTTCAAAACGAAGTCGTGGAGCGCCGTGAGCATCCGATCGACGCCGATCTCCGAGGGATAGACGTCGAGCCGACGTACCGACACGGGTTCGTCGGCGGTGACGACCACCTCTTCGCCCAGTTCGACGATCCGGCACAGTTCGGCGTGCCCCGAGACCGGGTCGCCGTCGCTCGCCAAGGCGACGTCTCCCTGTCGGAGTTTCGAGACCGCATCGCCGGACTTTCTCGCGCGCATCTCCCAGCGGCCGTCCTCGAGTTCCCGTCGATCGATCGGCTCCAGGTCGATCAGCGCCCGGTCGTCGGCGGCGCGCTCCTCGACGGACTGTTCCCAGAGCTTGCGGTACTCCGCGTGGACCTCCCGTCGCTCGGCTTCGATCGCGCGATAGAACCGATCGAAGTACTCCCGTTCGCCCTCGGGGACGGCCTCGCCGATCCCTCCCGCCTTCGACTCCTGGTCCAGTCGCCCCGAGACGACCATACAGGTGTCCTGCTCGAAGCAGTACTCACAGCGGGCGTCGGCCTCGTAGCCCGTCGGAACCGAGGAGTCGAACTCCATCGCCGCGATTTCGTTTCGCGTCCGCACGACGAAGTCGAGCAGGCCGTCACCGATCGAGAACTCCTTGGCGGGCGAGAGGTCGCCCGTCTCCTCGTTCCGTTCCAGCGCCGTGTTCTTCGTGTACAGGAGCGTCCCCGTGTCGGCCGGAACGCCCCGCTCTGCGAGCACCAGGGCGTAGGCGGCCGCCTGGATCTTGTCCTGAAACCGCGGCTCGCGGTTGGTGTTCTTGCCCGTCTTGAGTTCGACCGGCATCCCGCGTCGGAGCGCGTCCGCCCGCCCTTTGATCCCGAACGTCGGCGAGATGAGCGTGTATTCGGAGCGCCAGGCGTCCTCCTCGGTGAGCGTCCCCTGTTGGAGCCACCCCTCGATCGCGGCGGCGTTACGCCGCACCTCGTCGCGCACCTCCCCGGCGTCGTGCCCGAGGAGGCCCAGTTCCAGCCCCGCCTCCCGGACGCGCTCGTCGATCGAATCGGCCAGGTCGCGGTCGCGCAGCAGATCGCCGAACACCTCGTGGACGATCGTCCCCTTGACGACCGGGTAGTTCAGCGGAATCCCCGAGAGCTTGTTCAGGTAGTACATCCGCGGGCACTGTACCCACGAGCGGATGTCCGTCACGTCGACGAGGAACCCGGGTTCGAGGACGACGCGGGAGTCGCCGCTCGTCGCGTAGGTCGTCTCCCCGCGGTACTCGGACTCCTCGACGTCGATCGCGAGCAGCTCCATTCCCTCCTCGGCGTGTTCGACCGTGTGGGTCCACTTCCCCCAGAGCGTGAGTCGAAGCGTCCCCGGGTCGGCCTCGCACTGCGCCGTTTGGTCGTCGGTGTCGTCCAGCGTCGGTTGTTCGTCGGTGGCACCCAACGTCCGCTGTCCGGTGTCGTCATCTAACGTCCGCTGTCCGTGGTTAGGGCCGCCGGAGTCGGTCTGGCCGCCGTCGAGAGTCGTCCCGCCCCCATCGGGTCGGAGCGTCACCTCCGCGAGCGACCGCGACCCGTACTTCGTGTCCACCTCGCGCTCGTCGCCGACGTCGACGATGCGGCCGCGCAGTTTCACGTGGCGTACCTGCGGGCGGCGAAATAAGACGCTATCGGTCGTCCCGACCTGACGCTGTCAAAATCAGCGGTCGTTCCGGGGCGAGGGGAGAAACTCCGCCCACCAGCGTAGTAAAAACCACAGGAGGACGATCCCGAGTGCGAGGCCGGCGACGAACCCGGCGGTGATGATCGAGAGCGACCCGCCCGCTTGGACCGCGATGAGTGCCCCGGAAATCCCGACGAGACCGACGAACCCCGCCTGCAGTCGTCTGCTGGCGACGTCTCGCTCCGACGGCGTGAGACTCGGTCCGACCATTCAGCGTCCTCCACGGATACCCGCCGCTCGGGGGCGGGCCCTCGCGACGCCGCCGGTGCGATCTGTCCCAGCCTCGAAGCGCGGCGAGCGATCGGCTGTCACTGGAACCCGCGGCCGACGCCGTCCTCCTCGACGAGGTCGTCGAGGTCCTTCGAGAGCAATTCGTCGGCGTCGGCGAACTCCTCGCTCAGATCGTCGAGGCGGTCGGGCCGGCCGTCGAACTCGTACTCCATCGGGCCGAACGCGGGGCTTTCGAGGGCGTCCATCATATCCTCGAAGAAGTCCTCCGGCGTCGTCGGGGCCTCCGCGTGGACTTTCACCGTCTCTTCGAGTCGCGTCGCCATCGACTTCGCGTGCTCTTCGTCCTCCGGGGGCGACTGAACCGCGAAGCGTCCACCCTCGTCGCGCTCCTGGCTGGGCAGCAGCGGTTCGAGGTCGTCGTCGATCCGTCGGGCGACGCGACTCCCGACGCCGCGGAGTTCGGTCGGGTTCTTGGTGTACGTCTTCAGCGCGTACACGCCGGCGTTGGGGTGGCCGAGAAAGAGGTCCTCTCCGAGGCCGCCGCGTCTGTCACCGGCGACGGCCCGCCACCCGTCGGGGTCGACGTCCGCTTCGGTCACGTCCGCGAGGATATCCTGCCAGTCTCTGACGCGCATACGCCCCGTTGTCACCCCGAGAGAAAGAGTATGACGGTCGCGATCCGCGGGTTGTCCGCTCGCACCCCCGACCTAGGGATCGACCCGCTTCAACCACTGCGCGGGGTCGTCCAACTCGGCGCTCGTCGGGAGGTTCTCCGGGCGTTCCCAGACGGCCGCGGCCGCGGCGACGCCGCGCCGATCTGCGACCGTCCGGAAGAACTCCGCCCCGCGCTCGTACTGTCGGCGCTTCAGTCCCAGACCGAGCAGCCGACGCGCCAGGCGGGCGAGCGGACCGCCGCCGCGACGTCGCTCGTCGAGTTTCGCACGGAGGTCGGCGTACTCGTCGTCGAAGGCCCGGTCCATCAGCATCTCGGCGTACCCCTCGACGGCCGTCATCGCGACGTCGAGGTCGTGGAACGCCTCGCGGTCGAACCCGCCCTTCGTGAGCGTCTCCAGGCCGTCTTCCATCCGCGACTCCAGGTGCTCAGACAGCCACGGGGCGGCGCCGAACTCCGCGGCGTGGGCGACCTCGTGGAAGGCGATCCACCGACGGAACCGGGGGTAGTCGACGTCGAGCGCGTCGGCGGCAGCGACGATGTTCGGGTGGACGAAGTAGAGGCTGTGGTCCGCCTCGTCGGGATTCGCTGGGCCATCCGACGCAGACGCGTCGCCGTCGGCCAACAGCAGCGGGTCGTACTGTCCGAGGACGTGCGAACCCAGAAACGAGAGGACGAAGGTCATCGACCCGGTGTTGATCACGCGGGTCGCGTTCGGGAACGCCACCTGCAGTTCGGATTCGACGGGGCGCATCACTCGGCGGAACGTGGAAACGTTGGCGTCGATCCAGTGGTGGCGGTTCTGCACCTCGATCGTCTCGGGGACCTCGAAGTCGAGACCGCCGACCGACCGCAACCGCTCGCGAGCGTCGCGGACGTCCGCGGCGTATCCACTGCGATCGTCGGGCGTCAGGTCGAGCCGTCCCGCGTCGGTCGCGCTCTTCGCGGCTGTCGCGACGGCGTCCCAGTCGATGCTCCCGGAACCGTCGCCCGTGCCCGACGCGCTCGCAATCGCGCGAACGCTCCGATAGAGGTTCATACCGATACGTGGTGAGCCGGGCGCAAAACCCTTGTTCCGGTGCGGGATCCCGCGAGACGTCACGCCGCGCAGTTGTTCGGCCCCAACTCGACCTCGGTCGCCTCGTTCTCGTCGAGTTCGGCCGTCCCGCGGTTCACGTCGATGACCGTCTCGTAGTTCGGCGGCTTCTCCGTTCCCTCGCCGGTCAGGCGCTCGACGAACGCCGCCTCGTCGAGGGCGAACAGGTCGAGTTCGGATCGAAGGTCGCCGAGCGTCGCCGCGATCAGTTCGCCCGGCCCACCGACGCCGAACCGGCCGTCGGCGTCGACGGAGACGTGTCCCGGGAGCACGACGACGTCGTCGCCGAGGGGATCGTACCGGTCGTGGATCGTCTCGTAGAGCAGCCTCGCGCCGTGTTCGGCCCCCTCCTCGCCGAACTCCAGTTCCGTTCGACCGACCGACTCCACGAACAGCGTGTCGGCCGACAGGAGGTAGGTGTCGTCGACGAGGAGGTTCACGAGCTCGGTGGTGTGACCCGGCGCGGCGAGGACCTCGGCGTCGACGTCGCCGACCGAGAGCGCCTCCCCGTCGGCGAGCGGTTCGTAGTCGTAGGCGACGCCGCGTTCGTCCGCGTCGGCGCTCAGGTAGTAGGGGACCGAGAGCCGCTCGGCCAGCGCGCGCCCGCCGGAGACGTGGTCGGCGTGGACGTGGGTGTCGAGGACGCCCGTGATCACCATCCCGTTGTCCGCGGCGACGAGCTCGAACTCGTGATGCTGGCGGGTGGCGTCGACGACCAGCGCTTCGCCCGCTTCGCGGTCGCCCACGACGTAACCGAGACAGCCCTTCGCGCGCCGCTGGATCTGTGCGAGGTACAGGTCGCCGTCGGTCTCGACCTCGACGACGTCGTAGAGCTTGCTCCAGTCTTCCATCCCGCCCTTGACGACCTGGACGTCGAAGCCGCGCGTGGAGAGCTCGAACCCGAACGACGTCGAGGACAGCCCCTTGCCGCAGATGACCGCGACCGAGCGCCCCTCGACGATTTCGGCGACGTCGTCCCAGTCGATTCCGTTCCCGAGGCCCTCGACCGGGTGGTACGGGACGTTCACCGCGCCCGGCACGTGCCAGGCGTCGAAGCTCTCCGGCGGCCGGGTATCGACGACAGTGAGGTCATCGCCGGCGTCGATCGCCGCCGCGAGTTCGTCCACAGTGAGCTGATCCAGGAGTTCCGGCATAGGTGCGGATATGGGACACACGCGAATAATCGTTTCTGGCCGGCCGTCGCTACGCCCGGCGTGGCGAGCGCAGTCGCTCCGCGGTGGCGTCGCCAGCGATCGAGGAAACGCGAAAAGTCTCTGCGGGCGTCGAAAGTCGGACGGCGTTAGATCTCGTCCTCGAAGTCGTCGAGGCCGTAGACGGTGTCGCTGCCGCGGCGGTCGAGCGTCTCGTTGGCGAGCAGCCAGTAGACGACCGACAGCGCGCGTCGACCCTTGTTGTTCGTCGGGACGACGAGGTCGACGTTGCTGGTCTGGTTGTTGGAGTCGCACATCGCGATGACGGGGATGCCGACCGTGATGGCCTCCTTCACCGCCTGCGCGTCGCCGATCGGGTCGGTGACGACGACCACGTCGGGTTCGATGTAGCCGGCGTAGTCGGGGTTCGTCAGCGTCCCCGGGATGAACCGGCCGGTGCGAGCGCGCGCGCCGACCGCGTCGGCGAACTTCGTCGCCGGGAAGCGGCCGTACTGGCGCGAACTCGTGACCAGGATCTGCTCGGGGTCGTAGTTCGCGAGGAAGTCCGCGGCCGTCCGGATCCGCGAGTCGGTCTGGCTGACGTCCAGCACGTACAGGCCGTCGTCGCGGACGCGGTGGATGAACCGCTCCATGTCCTCGGTCTTCTGCTGGGTCCCGATGTGGACACCTGCGGAGAGGTAGTCCTCGACGGGGATGAGGAGGTCGGCCTCCTCGTCGGGCATCACGTCCTCGTCGAACGTCGGGCCCGATTCCTCGGGTGCTTCGGCCTCGGCAGCCTCGTCGGCGGCCGCGCCCTCGTCGGCGGCGACCTCGTCTTCGGCGGCCTCGGCGACCGGTTCGGTCGTCTCGGCGTCGGCCTCGGTCGCCTCGACGTCGTCTGCGGCCTCCTCGGCCACGTCGGACTCGTCGGCGGCGACTTCGACCGCGTCGTTGTCGTTCTCTGTCATACTGCGTCGTCCGCGATGCGGATGAGTTCGTTGAGTTTGGCGGTGCGCTCGCCCTGGACCGTTCCGGTCTTGATGAAGCCGGCGTCGGTCGCCACAGCGAGGTGTGCGATCGTCGTGTCCTCGGTCTCGCCCGAGCGGTGGGAGATGACCGTCTCGTAGCCGTTCTCGGTCGCCAGTTCGATCGCGTCGAAGGCGTCCGAGAGCGTGCCGATCTGGTTGGGCTTGATGAGGATCGAGTTCCCCGCGTCGGCGTCGATACCCGCCTGCAGGCGCTCGACGTTCGTCACGAAGAGGTCGTCGCCGCAGACGAGCGTCTGCTCGCCGACGCGGTCGGTGAGCTCCGCGAAGCCCTCGTAGTCGTCCTCGTCGAGGGGGTCCTCGACGTAGACGAGACCGTACTCGTCGACCATCTCGGCGACGTAGTCGACCTGTTCGGCGGTCGATTTGACCTCGTCGCCGTAGACGTAGCCGTCCTCGTCGGCGTCGTAGAGTTCGGCGGCGGCCATATCCAGGCCGAAGCCGATCTCGAAGCCGAGGTCGTCGGCGACGTCGGCGACGGCCTCGTCGACGACCTCGAACGCCTCGGCGTCCGAGATGGGGGGTGCCCACGCGCCCTCGTCGCCCTTCGCCGCGGGAACCCCACGGTCGTCGAGGATCTCGGAGATGCGCGCGTGGACGGCCGCGTTCGCGAAGACGGCCTCGGAGACGCTCGGCGCGCCGACCGGCGCGGCGAGGAACTCCTGGATGTGGGTCGCCTCCTTGGCGTGCTCGCCGCCGCCGACGACGTTGCCGAGGGGCGTCGGGAACGACTCCCCGCGGAACGTCCCGCCGAGGTGCTGGTACAGCGGCGCGCCGAGCACGTCGGCACCGGCCTTCGCGGCCGCCATCGAGATGGCGACGGCGCTGTTCGCGCCGATCTCCGAGAAGTCGTCGGTGCCGTCCGCCGCGTGGAGCGCGGCGTCGACCTCGCGCTGGTTGCCGGCGTAGACCTCGCCGAGGAGTCGCGGGAGCGCGTGCTCTCGCGCCGCGGCGATGGCCTCGCTGGGCGGGAGTTCGAGGGCCTCGTATTCGCCCGTGCTCGCCCCGCTCGGGGCCGCCGCACGGCCGAAGCCGCCGGATTCGGTCAAGACGTCGGCCTCGACGGTGGGGTTGCCACGGGAGTCGAGGATTCGCCGGAGCGAGACGTTCGTGATCAGCGTCATGTCAGTTGCCCTCGCGCTTGACCGTGAACGGGAGGACGCCGGCGTCGTACTCCTCGGCGGCGACCAGGATCGGTTCCGACTGGTCGGTGTCGACGAGCACGGGTGCCCCGTAGGACACCTGCAGCGCTCGCGCGCCGAGGATGCGGGCCTTCTCGTACCGGTTGTACTGCGTTTTCCCGCTCATTGGTAGGGGGCGACGACGTCGACGAGGTCCTTGTGCGAAACCATCATCCGTCGGCAGCAGTGCCGCTCGACGCCGAGTTCGTCCAGCACCTTCGCCGGGTCCTCGTCGCCCTCGCGGGCACGCTCTTTGAATTCGTCCCAGTGTTCACCCACGACGTTGCCGCACGTGAAACACCGAACTGGTATCATCATAGTTGGATCACCTCAGCGGTAGGACTTCTGGTAGCGCGCCCGCGCGCCCGGTCCGCCCCACTTCTTGGGTTCGGACTGGCGCACGTCGTTGACGAGCAGCGAGCGGTCGAAGTCCATATACGCGTCACGGAGTTCGGCGTCGTTGAGATGCTGCACCAGCCCGCGGGCGATGGCCGTCCGCGCGGCGTCGGCCTGCCCGGCGAAGCCGCCGCCGGAGAGACTGACGTCGATGTCGACCTGCGAGCGGAGATCCTCGCCGGCGATGCGGAACGGTTCCAGCATCTTCAGGCGGGCCATCTCCGGCTCGACGAGTTCGACGGGCTGGGAGTCGATTCGGACGCGACCCTCGCCGTCGCGCACCGTGGCGCGGGCGATGGCCGTCTTCTTCTTGCCAGAGGTATTCGTTACCATGTGACTTTCGCACCCAGGTTCTCGGAAATCTCTCCGAGCGTGAGGAACTTGATGTTCGAGAGTCGATCCAGCGTGGTGTCGTCGAGCGCCTCGCCGTCCTCGTCGAACGGGTTGCCCACGTAGACGCGGACGTTCGAGAGCGCTTCGCGACCGCGCTGTGTCTTGTAGGGGATCATTCCGCGCACGGCGCGCTTGAAGATCCCGTCCGGACGCGTCGGGTAGTGCGGTCCGCGGTCGGAGCCGACCTCCGCTCGCTTCTCGTAGGTCCCCATCACGTCCTCCTCGGAGCCGGTGATCACGGCGTCCTCGGCGTTGACGATCGCGACCGTCTCGCCGTCGAGGGCGCGCTGGGCGACCTCGCTGGCGACGCGACCGACGATGCAGTTTCGCGCGTCGACGACGACGTCGGCGTCGAACTCTGCGAGGCTCATCGGATCACCCGCACGTTGCTTCCGTCGGGGTTCTCCTCGATGGCGCGTTCGAGCGCCACGGTCTCCCCGACCTGTTCGATCTTTGTTCGAGCGGACGACGAGAAGTCGACCGCCGCGACTGTAACGTTCTTTTGCAGCGCCCCACTCCCCAGCACCTTGCCGGGGACGACGACGGTCTCCTCTTCTTGAGCGTACCGTTCGATACGCCCGAGGTTGACCTCCGCGTGGGTGCGCCGCGGCTTCTCCAGACGGTCCGCGACGTCCTGCCAGATGTTGGCACCGGACTCGCGAGAGACCGCCTTCAGCTCGGCGATGAGACTGTTGAGTCTCGGATTCGTCTTACTCATTATCTATCTCCTGAGAGTGATACGGACGGCGTCTGCCGGCCGTACGAGAGAAAACGGAGCGGAAACAGGTAGCCACAGCTCTCCCATTCGGTCGAGCTGAGAAGTGCAGGGAGCAGGATTTGAACCTGCGGACCCCTATGGGACAGCGCCCTGAACGCTGCGCCGTTGGCCAGACTTGGCTATCCCTGCTCGCACTCCGTTCTACTGCGTGCCCCTTCAAACTCCTTTCGATCTGGCAACGCCGACCGCGGCCGCGCCGTGCCGCGTCGATCGCGGCGCTACCGGCGGTCTGTGTCGTCTGAGACGACGCAGACGGCGCGGCGGGCGGGCGTCGGGATGGGAGTGAAGGGACAGACATGATACTATACCGCGACCTTCTCTTCGAGTTCGGCTGCGCGGTCGCCGAGCGACCCGGCGGCGCGAAGCACCAGTTCCTCGACGGTGAACGACCCGTCCGTCTCCACGTGGAAGACGAACGCCTCGGGGACGTCGTGGACCTCGACCTCTTTCCCCGGATACCGGTTCGTGAGGTCGTTGTCGAACGCGTCGGTGGGAACGAGATCGCCGTCTTCGGCGGTCTCGTCGGCGGCGTGTTCTGCGGCCGCCTCTTCGATCACGCCACGCAGGATGTTCGGTTCCTGTGAGGCGAACTCGCCGGCGTCGCCGACGACCTCCACGCGCTGGAGGTGCCGGTAGCCGACGGAGACGCCGCCCTGGTGTTTGGCGTGCGCCTTCCCGGTGTCGAGGACCGCGTCGGCCTCGAACTCGAGATGCTGGTCCTCTTTCAGTTCGACGATGGGGACGTTCTCGTCCGCCGGCTGCACGAGCACGTCCGACGACTCGATGTCGCCGGAGTACGCCGTCGCCGGTCCCTGCACGTCGAGCGCGAGGGTGACGGTGTCGCCGACCTCGAAGTCGTCGAGCGGCGTCGTCAACGGGACGAGCCCCAGTCGGAGCCCGATCATCTCGTCGAACATCACCGAGGAGTTCTCGACGAACCGGACGGTGTCGATACTGAACGTCGGCACGTCGGCCACCATCGCTCGGCGGATGCCGTTGGCGACGGCCGGCGACGCGCCGCGGACGAGGAACCGGGCCTTCCGGTCGCCGCGTTCGATGAACTCGACCTCGAAATCGTTCGTCATTGGTGTCTCAGAGGCGGCTGTTTTTCGGCGCGCGAGTCCCGTCGTGCGGGATCGGTGTGACGTCCTCGATGCGGCCGATCTCGAGTCCGGCGCGGGCCAGCGCGCGGATCGTCGCCTGCGCGCCGGGACCGGGGCTCTTGTTGTCGTTCCCGCCCGGGCCGCGGACGCGAACGTGCAGGCCCTCGATGCCCGCCGCTTTGATCTCCTCGGCGACGGACTCGGCCATCTGCATCGCCGCATAGGGCGAGGCCTCGTCGCGGTTCTGCTTCACCACGGCACCGCCGGACGACTTCACGATCGTCTCGGCACCGGTCAGATCGGTGACCGTGATGAGCGTGTTGTTGAACGACGCGTGGACGTGGGCGATCCCCCACTTGTCTCGGGTTGTCTCGGATTCGCTCATGGGTTACTCCTGACCCTCCGCGCGCTCGGGGTGTAGCTCGTCCGCGAGCGGGCTCGTCTCGTCGAACGCGATGCTGTCCTCCTCTACGACCTCGACGGTCTTCGACGGGCGCGTGACGCGCGCGTCGTCGACGACGACGTGGCCGTGGACGATGAACTGTCGCGCCTGCTCGGGCGTGCTCGCGAGGCCCTTCCGGTACGCGACGGTCTGCAGTCGGCGTTCGAGAATGTCGGTGACGTCGAGGCCGAGGACGCGACTGATGTCGTCGTCCTCCGAGAGGACGCCGTAGCGGCGGAGCCGGGCGAGGAACTCCTCGCCGGCCGCCTCGGCTGCCTCTAAGTCGCCCTGCGCCTCGCCGATGAGGCGTCGCGCCTCGCGTCGGTAGTTCCGGAGTTCGGACTGGGCGCGCCAGAGCTCCTCTTTGTTCTTCAGGCCGTAGCGGCCGAGAAGGTCACCCTCCTGGACGATTCGCTCGCCCTGGAACGGGTGATTCGGCGTCTCGTACCGCTTGGTGTTGTTTCCGGTCGCCATTGGTTATAGTTCGTCGCCTTCCTCTTCTTCGCCGGCGGCCTCTTCGGCGGCCGCCTCCTCTTTGATCGCCTCGACGTTGACGCCGATCGTCCCCTCGGTGCGTCCGGTGGACTTCGTCCGCTGTCCGCGGACCTTCTGTCCGCGCTTGTGTCGGACGCCCCTGTAGGAGTTGATCATCTTCATGCGGTTGATGTCGTGGCGGCGCTTCTCTTCGAGGTCCGAGCCGGTCTCGTGGGTGGTCTCTCCGCTGAAGAAGTCGCTTCGGCGGTTGGCCATCCACTCGGGGATGTGTTCGTCGAAGTTCTCGACGACCTCGACGACGGAGTCGATCTCGTCGTCGTCGAGCAGACCGAACGTCGCGTGTCGGTCCACATCCGCGGCGTCGGCAACGATGCGCGCCGTGCGCTTGCCGATTCCTTTCATCTCGCTTAGACTTCGCTCTACCGTCTTCGTCCCGTCGAGATCGGTCTGTCCGATCCGGACGAAGTAACGGAGGTCTTCCTCCTCCTCGGGAGCGTCGTCCTGTGGTTCTTCTGCACTCATGACTTTGTGGGCAGTCTGGTGAGCGTTGCGGCGGGGATTCGAACCCCGGAGGCATTAACGCCACAGAGTTAGCAACCCTGCGCCTTGGGCCAGGCTTGGCTACCGCAACGCGCGGTCTCGTACTGTCGCCCTTGCGGACTCGGGAGCGGATCCCCCTACAGCGTATTGCAGGCTGAACAAGCCGCGGTCGCTACTTAAACGTCACGATAGGGTCTGTGAGTGCGAGCGACCCACACGGCGGCGATTCGTGGGACGGACACCCACGACAGACCGTGGCGGGTGTGCGCCGCTCCGGACAGCGCGCCGATAGTATATCACGGTCGGCGACCAACTGGTGGGTATGAGCACTGACGCATCCACGGCCGGTTCGACACCGGAGCGACCGGTGGTCCTCGACAGCGAAGCCGACCTCGACGAGTTCCTCGCCGCGCACGACCGCGTCCTCGTCGACTTCTACACCGAGGGCTGCACGCTGTGTGCCAGCATCGAACCCGTCGTCGGCAACGTCGCGCGCGCACACGACGATCTCGCCGTGGCGACGATCAACCCCCGAAACGACCCGCCGCTGATCGATCGGTTCCGAATCACGAGCGCGCCGACGCTCCTGCTCTTCGAGGACGGCGAGGTCGTGGGCCGCCTCGCCAGCGGCTTCCAGGGCGGCGACGCTATCGACGCGTTCCTCGAAAACCCGAGCGGCGACGAATAGGCGGTAATCGACGCCTGAATCGTCGTGTTCACGCGCTGTGGCACGAGGCGCGGCGCTCCGGACTCGCTGGCCTCACTCCTCCGCGTAGATGAGCGTTCGTCGACACGTCGGGCAGACGTACGGAACCGGCGCGAGAATCTCGTCCGCGCGTATGCCGCTCAAAAGCCCGTCGTCGTCAGCGGGAGAGACGATCGATAGAGATCCGAGCACGTCGGTCCCTTGTAACTCCATTCGTTCTAGCGGTTCCCCACAGTCCGGACAGACCTTCTCGGAGGACATACGCGTCGTCTCTCGTCTCCCGGCAAAAATTCGGCGTTCGCTCAGTCTGCGAAACGCGGTCGTTCGCGAACTCGGTCGTCACCGAGGCGGTCGCTGGACCGGCCGTCGCCGGATCACTCGGCGGTCGTGACGACCGGCTCGCTCTCGACGACCGTCAAGAAATTCTCGAAGACCCGTTTCGCGGCCTCGGTCTCGGCGTGTCGCTCCGGCGTCGCCTCGGCCAGGACCGCGTCTACCTGCTCCGCGGGCACGCCCTCCTCGCGCTTGCCCTCGACCACCTTTCGCACCGTCTCCAGGTCGTACTCCGGGTGGAACTGCACGCCGAACGTCGGTCCCAGCGAGAAGGCCTGACACGACGTCTCGTTGCCCGCGAGTTCGACCGCGCCCGGCGGGAGCCGAAGCACCTCGTCGGAGTGCGTCTCGAAGCCGACGAACTCGCCGGGCATCGACGCGAAGAGCGGCGAGTCGTCGTACCGCTCGATGTTCCGGTAGCCGAGTTCGTACTCGCCCATATCGTCGACACAGCCGCCGAGTTCCTGCGCGAGGAACTGGTGGCCCCAGCAGATTCCGAGCATCGGGACGCCGAGTTCGTGGAGATCCCGAACCAGTTCGCCGAGCGTCTCCATCCACGGCTCGCCGTCGTAGACGGACGTCTGCGACCCGGAGATGACGACGCCGTCGTACGGCCACGACCCGTCCGCGCCGGGCCACTCAGGCAACTCGCCTTCGCTCACTTTGAACGCCGACACCGCCGCGTCGAGTTCGCGCCGGACGTTGCGCTCGGCCGGCGTCTCGCCCACCGAGGCGTCGAACAGGGCGATTTGGGGTACACTCATACGCGTCAGTACGGCCCGACTACGCTTTAATATTGTTTAGAATGTCCAAATTCACGCACAACCGTTCATTCGACGTCGATGCGGGATCGAGCACGACGCGGTCAGCGGAACAGTCCGGGCGGGAGAGAAGCCGTAGTTCGGTAGAGGCGGGGATCCATCGCCACCGCATACAGCGGACACACGACGGGCGTCTCAAGAATCGAAACGGCAGGCTGGGTGTCGAGCGTCTGCGAGGCGGACTGAGCGTCAGGTGTCCGGCAGGCGGGCAGTTGGCACGGGCCGAATGTCAGGACGGGGTGACCGGCGCGTCGATGTAGTCGTCGTTGACGACCCACTCGCCGTCCTCCTGGATCATATATTCGCCGTAGTAGGGAACCCGGTTCGCGACCGTCTCGCGGAACGTCTCTCGGATCTCTTCTTTCGACATCTCGCCCATCGAGCGGAGGTCGTCGTTGCGGTTGAGACAGCCTTTCAAATACCCCTCGTGGGTGACGCGCACGCGGTGGCAGTTCGCACAGAAGTTTGGGTTCTCGACGGGGTCGACGATCTCGACCATTCCGGCCTCTGACCCGTCGGCTGCGCCGTCGCTTCCGGATTCCCCGCCGACGTAGTAGCGTCGGCGGTTGTGCATCTCTCTGATCTCGACCCGGTCGGCCTCCTCTTCGAGCCAGTTGTGCACGCGCTCGATGTCGATGTTCCACTCGGGGCGACCCGTCAGCTCCGGCATGTACTCGATGAGCTGGAGCTGGAGTCCGGAGTTCTCCGCGACGTGGTCGACCATCCCCTCGACGTAGCCGGCGGTGTGCTCGAAGACGACCATATTCAGCTTCACCGGGTCGAGACCGGCGTCGAGGGCGGCCTCGACGCCCTCGATGACCTTCTCGTACGCCCCGGATTTCGTGATCTCCGCGAACGCGTCGGGGTCGATAGCGTCCTGTGAAACGTTGACCCGTTCGAGGCCGGCCTCTTTGAGGTCCTCGGCGCGGCCGGGGAGGAACGTCCCGTTGGTCGTCAGCGAGACTTCCATCGAGTCCGGCGTCCGTTCGATGATCTCTTCGAGGTCGCCCCGCAACATCGGTTCGCCCCCGGTGAACTTCACCTTCCGGACGCCGAACTCCGAGACCACTTCGAGGAACCGCACGATCTCGTCGGCAGTCATCTCGTCGTCCTGTGGGTCCATCGGGCCGCGGGTGTCGCCGAGCCCCTCGTTGTGACAGTAGACGCAGTCGAAGTTGCATCGATCCGTCAGGGAAACGCGAACGCCGGACACCTCGCGCCCGAAGTCGTCTTCGAGCATTAGGCGAGAGTTCGTCGCGACGCAGATAAATTCGCCGTCGTCCCCGGACGTTATGTAACCGTTTGTAATTACATTTGTCGGCGATTTCCCGGCAAAAGACGACGGAACCGGTCAAAACCCTTATCCGCCGATCTCACCGACCTCGGTGTATGAACGACGAAGCCGTCCGCGAGCGTCTCCGCTCGGTTTCGGACCCCGATCTCGGCGACGACATCGTCTCGCTCGGACTCGTCAACGCCGTCGACGTCGACGAGGACGCCGGAATCGTGCGGATATCGCTGGCACTCGGCGCGCCCTACTCCCCTTCGGAGACGGAGATCGCGAGCGACGTGCGCGAGGCGCTCGCAGACACCGGCTACGAGATCGATCTCACGGCGCGAATCCCATCCGAGGTCGACCCCGACGAGGACGTGCTCCCGGGCGTCGAGAACGTGATCGCGGTCGCGAGCGGGAAGGGCGGCGTCGGCAAGTCGACCGTCGCGGTCAACCTCGCGGCGGGGCTCTCGGAGCTCGGCGCGCGCGTCGGGCTGTTCGACGCGGACGTCTACGGGCCGAACGTCCCGCGGATGGTCGGTGCAGACGAGGCCCCGCAGGCGACGGGTGAGGAGACGATTATTCCCCCCGAAAAGTACGGGGTGAAGCTGATGTCGATGGCCTTCCTCGTCGGCGAGGACGATCCGGTCATCTGGCGCGGCCCGATGGTCCACCAGCTGCTCACCCAACTCGTCGAGGACGTCGAGTGGGGCGACCTCGATTATCTCGTTCTGGACCTCCCGCCGGGGACCGGCGACACCCAGTTGACCGTCCTGCAGACGCTGCCGCTCACGGGCGCGGTGATCGTCACGACGCCCCAGGACGTCGCCGTCGACGACGCGCGGAAGGGTCTGGAGATGTTCGGCAAGCACGACACGAACGTCCTCGGCATCGTCGAGAACATGGCGTCGTTCCGGTGTCCCGACTGCGGATCGACGCACGACATCTTCGGGGCGGGCGGCGGCGAGGCGTTCGCCGCCGAGAACGACCTCCCCTTCCTCGGATCCATCCCGCTCGACCCGTCGGTTCGCGACGGCGGCGACGGCGGCGAACCGATCGTCCTCGACGACGGCGAGACGGCCGACGCGTTCCGCGTGATGACCGAGAGCGCGGCCGATATGGCCGGCGTGGTCCGACGCCGTGAGGCGTCGCGTCGGAACGCCTCGGCCGGCCGGTCGCCGCGGGAGTGAGTATGGACGCCGAACAGGACTCCCTGGCGAACCCGTTCAGTATGGACGAGGCGTGTCGGAACTGCGAGGGTCTCTGCGACGTCCGGTCGAACGTCGTCCACGGCTACGGCGACGTCGGCGGAGAGTTCCTCTTCGTCGCCGAACGTCCCCACGTCGGGGCCGACGAGACGGGCGTCCCGTTCACCGGCGACCCGGCGGGCGAACGACTTCAGCGGATCCTGGGGGAACTCGGCTTCGCGCGCTCGCCGCCCGATGCCGACGACCCCGAGTTACAGAACGCCTTTCTCACCTATCTCACGCGGTGTCGACACCCCGAGCGGCCGCCGACCGACGAGGAGGTCCGGACCTGTGAACCGTACCTCAACGCGGAGATCCGGATGATCAACCCCGAGATCATCGTCCCGATCGGCCAGCGGACGCTGGACGCGCTCGCGACGGACTACACGACGAACCGGCCGGGCGACGTCGAGGTCGCCGAGGCGCACGCGACGACCGTCAGGGGACGGGGTTTCGAACTCGTGCCGATGCTCGAACTGGAGTCTCAGACCGACGAGCAGACCGCGGCGTTCGTCGACCACCTGCTGGAGAACGTCTTCGCTCGCGACTACCGCCAGACGAAGGGTCGTCGCGGACGCTGACAGTCGGTCCCGGCCGCGCGGCCCCGAGTCGACGAGAATCCGAGTCGACGAAGGTATCGCGTCCGCGACGGCGGGAGCTCCGGGGTCCGAAAACGTCGGGTTCAAGAGCGACGGCGGCCGAGAGGAAGTATGACCGTCGTCGCCGTTTTGGCCGACCCGCCGCGTCCGGGACTCGCGCTGCCGCGACTCGCGGAGACGAGCCCGCTTTCGGAAGTCGCAGCCGCGGAGCTCTCGGAGGCGATGCTCCGTGACACCCTCCGCGCAGTCGAGCGGTCCGGGGGCGACCTGCTCGTGAACTACCGCCCGGACGACCTGCTTCCCGAGTCCGCCGTCGATCCCGAGGAACCCTCCGAGGACGCGCTCAAATCGATCGCCGCTGACGTCCTCGACGATCCCGCGGCGGCGCGCTTCGAGGTCCAGGTCGGCTCGACGTTCTCCGCGCGCGCCGGCAACACGGTGAGTCACCTGCTCGGCGAGGAGGGCGTGCAGTCGGCCGCGGTGCTCCGCGGCGACGCGCCGTTCGTGCTCCGCTCGACGATCGATTCCGCGGCGATGAAGCTCCGATCCCACGACGTTGTCCTCGGTCCCTCGACGGACGGCCGCGTCTACTACGCCGGGTTCAAAGCCCCGATCGACTTCGAGGGGGCCTTCGCCGCGCCCGAGGCGGAGACGCTCGTCGACCGCGCGAACGACGCCGACCGCGACGTCGGCTTCTTGGGGATGCAGCCGACGGTCCGGACGGGATCGGATCTCGCGACGCTGGTCTCGACGATCCGCGCGCGCTGGCAGGCCGGGCGCGTCGTCCCCGAGCGGACGGCGGAGTTCGTCGTCGACAACGGGCTCGCGGTCGTCGCCGACGACGCGGGCGACGGACTGCGACTCGTCCGGGAGTAATCCGGTAGTCGCGTCGGAAGCGACCGACAAGTCTTAGATGCCGGGTCGGAAACTACCGGGCGCGGTGGGATGGCAGAGCGGCCTATTGCGCCTGCCTTGAAAGCAGGTATCCTCACGGATTCCTGGGTTCAAATCCCAGTCCCACCGCATATTGTCACGAACTTCCGCGAGCACCTCGTGTGCTCGCCACCCGTGAGTGACTCTCGCGGATACGCTGGGATTTGAGCCCTGCCAGTCGCGCGCAGCGAGGAACGAGCGAGCACGTCTGGCTCCGGTTCAAATCCCAGTCCCACCGTCTCAAGTGCGCGAGCGACAGCGAGCGCGATTGTCGGTCCGATGGGATTTGAATCAGGGAACGTCGCTGCCGACAGATGCGTAACGGCTTTGCCGTGGCTCCACAACACGCGGGTATGGACTGGCCACACGACCCCGACAGCGAAGCGGGCTCCGAGGGCAGACGCAAGTACGGCCACGCGGTGATCGCAAAGAAGGTCGACGAGGAGGAGGACTTCCCGCTCTCTCGCGACGAGTTCGTCGAGGAGTACGGCGACCACCCCGTTCGACTGGACTACGAGCGCGTCGTCTCCGTCGCGGAGATCTTCGAGCACGTCGAGCCCGACGAGTTCGAGGACTTCGTCGCGTTCCACCAGGCGGTCGGCCGAGCGATGCGCGAGAACGACTACTGGTTCTACGAGGGCGCAGCGCAGTTCGTCGACGCGAACGAGGCCTGACCGGACACGTCCGTTCTGACGTCTATATAAACAAGTAGGCGATCCGTGTCAGCGACCGCTGCCGAACAGCCGCTCCCACAGCGAGCGTGCGGACGGCCGCTCGGTCAGTAGCACCGGCGTGTCGAGGGCCTGGATGGTGTCGTACACGAGCGAGCCGCGGATGATGCGCGACAGCAGTCCCCGTTCGGTTGCCCCGACGATCACCAGGCTGTACTCGGAGCCGATCTCGCCGATCAACGTCTCGACGTCGCCCGTCTCGACGCGGAGGTCCGCGTCCGCCAACCCGTGACCGCCCGCCCACTCGGTCAGGAACTCCCGTCCGGCGTCCTCTTCACCCGCGTCGACGATATGTAGCAGTGACACGTCGACCCCGAGAGTCTCCCGGAGCCCGCGGGCGACCTCCGCGGAGAGGTCCGACGACGGACCGCCGGCGGTCGGAACGAGCACGTCCGAGAGGTCCAACCCCTCTCCGTCCAACACGAGGAAGTCACAGGGGAGGTCGTGGGTGAGTTCGTCGAGGGTCCCCTCGGCGCGTCCGCCCGCGAACTGCGTTCCGCCGTAGCCCATCACGACGGTGTCGGCGTCGTTCGACCGCGCGGCGTCGAACACCTCTTCGACGCCGCGGTGTGAGAGGATCGTCTTCGTTTCGATGGGCACGTCGAACGTCTCGGCGTCCGCCTTCGCTGCCGCGAGGAGTTCCGAGGAGGACGCGTCGATCCGATCCCTGTTCTCCGCGGCGGTGTCGAGCGCCGTTTGGTCCGGGACGGTGACGATGTGCGTCGCGAGCACGCGGCCGCCCTTGTGCTGGGCGAGCGCGCCGGCGAGCGTGATGAGGTCGCTCTCGGTTCGCGGATTCGCCACCGCGACCATGATCGTCGGTCCCTCGTTCCCGGTCGGCGCGACCGCGTTCGCGGCCTCGACGACCTGGTCCGGAAGCTCCTCCTCGCGCGTTCGAATGTAGTCCGAGAGCACGCCCTGATGCGGCGTTTTGTTCCGAGCGTACACGAAGTACCAGGCCACGGCGACGACGACGAATCCGCCGGAGAGCGCGATCTCCAGACTGTCCATGAACGCGACGAGTCCGAGCGACAGCACCGCTCCGAGTATCGGCGTGAGCGGGTACAGCGGCACCCTGAAGTCCGGATCGTACTCGGGGACGTCGGCCTCCCGGAAGACGATCAACCCGACGTTCATCAGCGCGTACACGATGAGGTGGAGCACGCTGGCCGCCTTCGCGAGCACTTCGATGTCGCGACCGAGGAACGCGATGAAGACGATGATGAGCGCTCCGGTCACGAGGATCGAGCGGTAGGGCGTCGCGTAGTTCGGGTGGATCTCGTTGAGCCAGTTCGTGACGATCTTGTCACGGCCCATCGCGAAGTTGATCCGGGCCGACGCGAGAATCGACGCGTTGGCCGAAGACGCCGTCGCCAGGAGCGCGCCGACGGTCATCACGGCCGCCGCGGCTCCAGCGACACCGCCGACCGGTCCGATCGAGGAGGGGAACGCGATCTCCGCCGCCTGCGCGACCGGCGCGTCCTGACTGAGTTCGGGCCACGGGATGATCCCGAGCATCGTCGTCACGAGGATGGCGTATATCACGGTGACGATGGCGACGCTCCCGATGATGGCGATGGGGAGGTTTCGCCCCGGGTTCTTCAGTTCCTCGGCGACGGTCGCGATCTTCGCGTAGCCGAGGAACGAGACGAACACGAGCGCCGTCGCGGGCAGGATGACGCCGGAGCCCTGCGGGGTGAGGCCACCCGAACCGGCCAGCGTCTGATAGTCGAAGGAGAAGAAGCCCGCAAGCGCGAACACGGTGAGGATCGAGAGCAGCACGAAGACGATGACGGTTTGGATACCGCCGGTCTCCTTCGCTCCGATGTAGTTCACGGTCACGAAAATAAGGCCCGCGATGAGTGCACCGAGCTGAATCGGGTTGAGGAACCCGATCTCGGGCAACCCGACGAACACGGCGAGATACTGGCCGAATCCGATACAGTAGAACGCGGACGCGAAAGCCAGCCCCATCCAGTCACCCATTCCGGCGATCGATCCGAACATCGGACCCAGCGACTTGTTGATGTAGTAGTAGCCGCCACCGGCCTTCGGCATCGCCGTGCCGAGTTCGGAGACCGAGAGCGCGTTCACCATCGCGATCACTCCGCCGACGACGAAGGAGACGACGACGATGGGCCCCGCCGCGTTCGCCGCGACGCCCGGCAGAACGAAGATACCGGCCCCGATCATCGTCCCGATGCCGATCGTCATCGCCGAGACGAGACCGAGGTCCTTGGCGAGTTCGTCCTCGCTCATTCGTCGGAATCCTCGCGCGGGAGCGCGATGACGGGGCACTCCGCATCCGAGACCAATTTGATAGAGAGATCGCCCGAGAGGAACCTCGTGAGTCGGTTCCCGCCCCGAGCGCGGTACGCGATAGCGGTTGCACCCACGTCGTCGGCCACGTCGAAGATCGCGCCGACGACGTCCCGGGCGTACGCGGTGTGGTCCTCGGCGTCGGGGAAGACCGTCCGAACCGCGGCATACGATTCCCTGGCCACCTCCTCGGACTGTTCGACGGGCGTCTTGTCGGGTGCTCCATCCGCCTTCTCGACGACGTGAAGCGCCGTCACCCGATCCGGACCGTACGGTTCGAGCGCGGCCGCAGTCGCCAGCGCGTCCTCCTCGTGCGCCACCGGCAGGAGCACGTGGGCGAGCAACTCGCGTTGTTCGTCCGCTGGAGTACTATTCATAACGGCCATTACCCAGGCCTCGGTTAAAACCAGTTTGATGTCCAATACCGACGGCTTCCGGACAGCCCGGTCACCGGGACGTCCGGCGCGATCAGATCGCCGCCACCCACGCCCGGTAGTCGTCCTCGCGACCGTACACGTCGCGGAACATCCGATCGGCGAACGCCGCCAGTCGGTTGGCGTCCGAGCGCGCCGTGATCCGGACGTTCGTCGCCTCGGCCTCCTCGGGAGATTCTAACTGGTCGATCCGAAACGCGGGGAAGTCGTCGACGACGTCGTTCAGCCGATCCAGTTCGTCGTCAGTGACGTCGACGTTGAACGTGCTCTCGGCGAACTGCACCCACGGTGCGGGCGAGTCCTCGCCGTCGATTTCGGGGTCGTGTTCGGCTTCGAGGGTCAGGAAGGCGCTCGCGCGCGTCCGGTGGGCGGCGATGGCGTCCGCGAACAGCTTCTGCCGCTCACGAGGGTCGTCGGCGTCGAATCTGGTCATACCGCCCGTTTCAGCCCGCACGGGTGAAAAGTCGCCGATTGCGAGGCAGAGACCGACCCGGACACGACGAGTACGGGGAAGAGACTGACGCGGAGACGAGCGGCCGCGCGCGAACCGCGGATCCGGCGCGCGTAGACACATTTCTTCAACGTTATACGGGCGGACGCAGACTGGTGCGATATGGGCAAGCACATCCTGCTTCTGGGCCCGCCGGGCGCCGGGAAGGGAACGCAGTCGAAGCGACTCGCCGACGAGTTCGACCTCGAACACGTGACGACCGGCGACGCGCTCCGCGCCAACAAGGAGATGGACATCAGCGAGATGGACACCGAATACGACACGCCGGGCGCGTACATGGACGCCGGCGAGCTCGTCCCCGACGAGGTCGTCAACGCCATCGTCGAGGAGGCGCTCTCCAGCGCCGACGGCTACGTCCTCGACGGCTACCCGCGCAACCTCGAACAGGCCGAGGAGCTCTCCGGCATGACCGACCTCGACGCCGTCGTCTACCTCTCGGTCGACAACGACGAACTCGTCGACCGGCTGACGGGCCGCCGCGTCTGTCCCGACTGCGGCGCGAGCTACCACGTCGAGTTCGAACCGCCGGAGGAGTCCGGCGTCTGCGACGAGTGCGGGGCCGAACTCGTCCAGCGCGACGACGACACCGAGGAGACCGTCCGCGAGCGCCTCCGCGTCTACGAGGAGAACACCGCGCCGGTCGTCGAACACTACCGCGAGGAGGGGATCCTCGTCGAGGTCGACGGCGAGGGCACGCCGGACGAGGTCTTCGAGGCCATCGCCGACGTCGTCGATCAATAGCGAACCACGGAGTAGACAGCCATCGAAACGCTGGGACCGCGCTGCAAACGGCCGAATCAGGTTTTTGGCTACTGCGCCGCGTAGCCCGTGCTGCCGCGGGGAGAGTAAAAGGTTCATTACCGATGGGGGGCTACCTCGGGGTAGATGCCACGAATCGAATCGAAGGTTCGCACCCTCGTCGACGACGACGGGATGCGTGAGGCCGTCGAGACGGTCCTCGACCGGACCGACGACGGCGAGGACGAGGTCAGGTGGCTCGACGTGAAGGGCGACATCACGTCCGGCCAGTGGGGTCGCCTCATCGAGAAAGAAGTGCTCGTCGAGGGCGAGGAAGGGTTCCGCGTCGCCGACGCCGAGGCGACGCGGGCGGGCCTCGAACCCGCATCGAGCGGGGGCACCGGCGCGACGGCGACGTCGGGGAGCGTCACCGAGGTTCCCGACGACGACGAGTCCTCGTGGTCGAAGTACGACAAGGGGGCGGCGCTCGTCACCGTCGGCCTCTTCGTGGGCTACTCGTGGAAGCCGCTCCGGGACCTCATCGGGACCGTGATGGACGTCGCGCTCGGGCCGCTCGGAGAGATGCTTCCCTTCTACGCCGTCGTGATGATCCTCGCGCTCGCGACGGGGCTGTACTCGACGTTGTTGCAGGCGAACCTGATGAATATGGACAAGATGTCCGCCTACCAGGAGCGAATGAAGGACATCCAGGAGCGCCGCAAGGAGGCCAAGGAGGCCGGCGACGACGACGCCCTCGACGCGATCCAGGAAGAGCAGATGGACGCGATGGGCGACCAGCTCGGGATGTTCAAAGAGCAGTTCCGCCCGATGGTGTGGATTATGTTCCTCACCATTCCGGTGTTCCTGTGGATGTACTGGGCGATCGGAGTCGGTCAGAACGCGACCGCGCACGTCCCGCTCGACCCGCTGGTGCTCCCGCTCCGCGGCCAGGTCGGGTGGACCGATTCGGTCATCGGTCCGATCCAGGCGTGGATCGTCTGGTACTTCCTCTGCTCGATGGGGTTCACCCAGATCATCCGCAAGAGCCTGAACATCGACATCTCGCCGACGACGAGCTGATCGGCGAACCGTCCTCCAACCAGACTCCGATCCGGTCGGCGGATCGCTCTCGCCGACGGGGCGCAAAGACAACCTCTTTTACCCGCCTTCCCGCAGGGAGAGTATGTTGTTGACCGTCTCTGGCCCGCCGGGGGCCGGCAAGAGTACCACCGTGAGTGCGCTCGCGGACGCCTTCGACCTCGAACACGTCAGCGGCGGCGACATCTTCCGCGAACTCGCCGAGGAACGCGGGATGTCGGCCGTCGAGTTCAACAGGCTCGCCGAGGAGGACGACCAGATCGACCGGGACCTGGATCGACGGCTCCGGTCGGTCGCCCTCGAACGCGACGACGTTCTCTTGGAGTCCCGACTCGCCGGGTGGCTCGCGGGCGACGCCGCCGACCTCCGACTGTGGCTGGACGCGCCGATCGAGGTGCGGGCCGCACGCATCGCAGAGCGGGAGGACAAGTCCGCCGAGACCGCGCTCGAAGAGACCCGCGCCCGCGAGGAGAGCGAAGCGCTCCGGTATCGGGAGTACTACAACATCGACATCGCCGACCTCTCGATCTACGACGTCGCGCTGAATACGGCCCGCTGGAGCGAGACGGACGTCCCGGACATCCTGACAGCCGCGGTCCGCGCGTACGATCCGATCGCAGACGAGGGGAAGTACCCCGTCGAGGGCGTCAGCTACGATTTCTAACGATGACCGGACCCCCGCCGACACGGAACGGCCCGCGGACGCCGGCAGTACTCGGAGGTGCCTGACGATGCCGACGCTCCGTGCCCCGCCCGGGGAACGATCGATCGACGACCTGCTGTCGTTCGGTGTCGTCAACCTCGACAAGCCGCCGGGGCCGTCGGCCCACCAAGTGTCGGCGTGGGCCAGGGACAGAACGGGCGTCGACCGCGCCGCCCACGCGGGGACGCTCGATCCGAAGGTGACGGGCTGTCTCCCGATCCTGCTCGGCGAGGCGACCCGACTCGCCCAGGTGTTCCTCGAAGGCACGAAGGAGTACGTCGCGGTTCTCGAACTGCACGGCCCCGCTCCGGCCGATCTCGACGGCGTGCTCGCCGAGTTCGAGGGCGAGATCTATCAGAAACCGCCTCGGAAGAGTGCCGTCGCGCGTCGCCTCCGCACGCGAGAGATCCACGAACTCGACCTCCTGGAAGTCCGCGAGCGACAGGCCCTCTTGCGGATTCGCTGTGAGAGCGGGACGTATATCCGAAAGCTCTGTCACGACCTCGGACTCGCGGCGGGAACCGGTGCGCATATGGGCGACCTCCGTCGGACCGCGACCGACCCGTTCGACGACACGGATCTGGCCTCGACTGCGGATCTGACGGACGCGCTGGTTTTCGCCGAAGACGGCGACGAACGCGCGCTCCGGGAGGTCGTCTCTCCCGCCGAACGGACGCTGCGACACCTCCCGCGACTCACCGTCGCGTTCTCCGCGGCCGAACAGATCGCCGAGGGCGCACCGGTGTACGCGCCTGGCGTCGTCGACGTCGGGAACGCCGTCGAGACGGCAGACGAGAACGCGCTCGTCGCCTGTTTCACCCCCGACGGCGCGGCCGTCTGTCTCGGTCGGTTGGTCGGTGATCCGACGGCGTCGTCCGGTGAGACCGTCTCGCTCGAACGCGTCCTCGTTTGAGGAGTGCGAGCGTCCCCCGGACCAACGAACGTGTCGCGACCGATCCCTCCGGCGACAGACTGTGAGACACTATCACCCGCCGCGTAGGGAAACGAAGGACTTAACGGTCCAACTCGCATCGTCTCGAATGCACAACGGGACCGTGGGGTAGTGGTATCCTCTGCCGATGGGGTCGGTAGGACCTGAGTTCGACTCTCAGCGGTCCCACTGTAGTCTTCTCCAACAACTCTCGAGAACAGCCGGTTTAGCCGTTAGTATCGGGGGTGCGTCGACGTTGATGATCGGCGGTACACGCAGTTCCGCGGTTGCCGCGTGAAACGCATCGAGCGGCGTCATCCCGCCTTCGTAGCTGACGATCGCGAGGGAGAAATCGGTCTGACGAACGCGGTCATTCGGTCGTATCCTCGGTGTCTCGGCTGTCGGGGTCGAGATCCGCTTCGGCCTCCCGTTTCGCTTTTCGAGGGCCGACTCGCGTCGTTCCGCTATAGCTTATTTCTGACGACGAGGAGGCAACACTGCGGGGAGCCACCGCTGAGTGTGTAGGCAGCATCGAGAGTACAGTCTGTCAAAGGGAGATTTGGGATGGAAGGTTCACCCCCCTTGTGCTGTCCGAGGCACATTCCCCCGAGTAAACGCTCGTCCCCACCACGCATTAATTCCCAAATTCACCCGGAAACAGAATGTGATAAATCAAGTTAATCACTGGCCGGGACCAAATTCAGACGGAGGGGGAGTCTGAACCGCACAGGCTGGTTACTGACGCCGTGTCAAACTCGCCTGTAGTCTTCGATGTCGATGTGGCCGGTGACCGGGGTGCTGGCGACGGTCGAGCAAGGCGACGTAGCGATCGTCGTCGAGAGGCCGGTCGGAAGAGCATCGCTGGGCACGAACCTTTTACCACTGGTACCCAAGCGTCGGATATGGACATCGA
This sequence comes from Halobellus rarus, assembly GCF_024494595.1. Lineage (GTDB taxonomy): Archaea > Halobacteriota > Halobacteria > Halobacteriales > Haloferacaceae > Haloquadratum > Haloquadratum rarum. Next base: position 287,989 of record NZ_JANHDI010000002.1, read on the forward strand.
TCTCGGACTGGAGGGCAACGTAGTGCTGGTCACCGGGAGTGCGACCGGACTCGGCCACTCCTGTGCGGAAGCGTTCTCGCGCCAGGGGGCGAACGTCGCCCTCGCTGCGCCGAACCTGGACGACCTCGCGCACGCCAGCGACAGGCTCCACGCCCTCGGCGAGGGGGAGATTTTCGGTCTCGAGGTCGACGTGCGCAACCGTGACCACCTGGCGGCACTCGTCGAGGAGACCGTCGACCAGTACGGCGGCATCGACCATCTCGTCACGGGACCCCGACCGCTCGAACCGGCGCGGTTTCTCGACGTCTCCGACGAGGACTGGTTCCGAGGATTCGATCGGCTGTTTATGAGCGTCGTCTGGGCCATCCGCGAGTCCTACCCCCACCTCGAAGACTCCGATCAGGGGTCGGTCGTCACCGTGGCCGACCCCGTCATCCCTGCGCTCGCCGACGAACTGCCGATGGCGACCGCGTACGGGCGGGCGGTCCAGGGTCTCACCGAGAGCCAGGCCACGACGTTCGCGCCCGATGTCCGCGTGAACGCGGTCGTACCGGGCCCTCACGAGACCGAAGACCTGGAGAAGTTCCTCGCCCGACGGGTCGAAGCCGGCGAGTTCACCGACATCGCGTTGGCCTGGGAGACCCTGCTCGCGGACTGTCCCTACGAGTCGCCGGGGGATCCGCTCGACCTGGGGAAAGTGGTCACCTTCCTGTCCAGCCAGCACGCGAGTTTCGTCAACGGCGCGACCGTCCCGGTCGACGGCGGGTCCGGGCTCTGAGGGTCGGGCTCGGAATCGGATCGCGTCTGCTCACGACTCGGGCAGTTCGACCGTTGCGATCGTCGCGGTGCGTCTCTGTGACTCTCGGCGACCTCGGCGGCGTGAACCGCGGCCGCGTCGAGACTCTGAACGTGGTCGCTGACCCGCCAGTACATCCCCTCTCGCCGCGAAACGCAACGGCGACGCGCGACGGATGGCGTCGATTACGTCGATCAGGAGCGCTGCAATCAGCAGTGCGACGAGTCAAAGCCCGCGCGCATCCCTGCACGACCTCGAAGGCACTCGTCGTAAGCGATGGGGCCGTCAACGGGACGGCGATCGAAGCCTTCGACCGCGACAAGCACATTCTGTTGCGGAATGCTCGCGAGCGTCTCACCCTCGTGCAGGCGTGGTCAGAGATTTCGTGCAGAGATGGAACGCACTGTCGTGGGAGCATCCCTGACAGCTATTGTGACGGCGGCCGACATTCGGGGTATGAACGTACGAAGACAGCTTTATTTGGCGGCGATGATCGGTGGCTCGATCTCGTACATCTTCAACGTGTTAGCCTTCACTGGCGAATTCAACGTGATTCGATGGAGTGTGTTTATGATACTGTTTCTCCTCGTTTTCGTCGGGTTCGAGAAACTCATCGCGTGGACAGAACAATCAGCGTCCGAGTGAAGTCTCCGGGCTCGGTTCAGCAACTCGTTTCGGGTAGATGCGGGGAGTCCGTTCGTCTACAAGTGCAGCGGTCGCGCCGACGCGCCCATTGGCAGAGCTACCGTACGTCTGATCGTCGTGTGGGTACCTGATGAGTCCAATATACGCAACCGAGGAAAGTCGCTTTCAGGCGAACTCTGCGCGTCGTGAGGGCGTCCTCGAATCGGATTACGGGCTCTTCCGGGGCGAGGAGCCGAGATTTATGGCGTCATCTCGACGTCTTGGTCGTCTTCGTCGGTGGCTTCCTCATCCTCATCCTCATCCTCTTCCTCATCCTCGTCCCCCTCGTCAGTACCCGCCTCACCGTCTGAACCGTCGGTATTTTCCCCATCGTCGGCGTCGTCGCCATTCGCAGCGTCGTCACCGTTGTCTGCTTCGTCGCCATTCGCAGCGTCGTCGCTGTCATCGGGGGTTTCGAGCACGATCAGCGCGTTCTCACCGAAATCGGTGGAAAAGACGCTGTGGATGTACGTTCCGGGAGCTAGCGAACCGGTATCGATCTCAAATTCGACGGTAGCCGAATCTTCGCCGCTGAGATCGAGGTCTCGGGTATCCACGAGCATCCCGTCGAACCGGTATTCGATCGACTGCTCCATACCGAACGAGTTCGGGTTCGTCACGGTGGCGGTCACCGCGACCGACTCTCCGAGAGTCGCATTCGCCGGTGCGGTCAGGTTCGAAACCTCGAACGACTGGATTTCATCGACCACGAGCAACTGTGCGGCCGCGCCCTGTTCGCGAGTGTACACGCCATAGAAGGACGTCCCGGTGTCTACGCCAGTCGTGTCGACGGTCGTGTTGAATTCGGTCGACGCACCCGGGTCGAGAGAGACGTCTTCACGGACCAACACCTCGCCGTCGAACCGGAACGTCACTTCTTGGGTGTCGGCGACATCGTTGGGGTTCGTGATCGTCGCGGCGACCTCGACGGTCTCGTTGCGCTCAGCGACTTCAGGGCCCGTCAGGTTCGTCACGGTGAACGAGGCGTCGGTGGTGGGCTCCGGAACCGTGGTCGAGACGGTCACGTTCGCGCTGTCGACTACGGCACTGCCGTTCGCGAGGTAGGGCCCGTCTTCGGTGCCGTTCGTCGAGACGAAGTCGTACGTTTGGCTCTGATTCGTGTCTAGGTGCGGCATCGCGATGAGCGTCTCGTTCTCGGTCAGTTCCGACTGGTCGAACGTCGCTCCGGGCACGTCGTACAGCGTGACAGTCACGTTCTCGTGCGGTCCGGGTTCGAGGTACTCGGACACGCCGATAACACTCTCGATCACAGTCCCGTCGAGAAGGCGACTGTCGTGGATCACCACGAAGCCACCCTCCGGGACGTTCACCGCTTCCACGGTGACCGTCGTCCCGTCGGTCTGCTGATCAGCGAACGAGACTGTCGCCGTCGTTTGGTTATCCGGCGTCGTTGGCGTCTGGTTGTCCGGTGTCGTTGGTGTCGTCGGCGTCTGGTTGTCCGGTGTCGTTGGTGTCGCCGGCGTCTGGTTGTCCGGTGTCGTTGGTGTCGCCGGCGTCTGGTTGTCCGGCGTCGTCGGTGTCTCGTTGTCCGGCGTCGTTGGCGTCGTCGGCGTCTGGTTATCCGGTGTCGTTGGTGTCGTCGGTGTCTCGTTATCCGGCGTCGTCGGTGTCTCGGTTTCGCCCTCTTGGGCGCCAGCGATCCCGACCATACCCACGGCCGATACGATGAGTATCGCGGTCATCAACGTCGCAAACGACCGTTTGACTGAATTGTCCATATGGCGACACACCTTGCGTGATCACAAAAGTATGGCTTGAATGTCATTACTGTTTGATAGTCACACGTACCGATATGTGGGGTTTTCAGACGTCGTACGCGTGATATTCGAGCGTCTCCAGTTCCACCGATTCCAACACGGCCGCGTTCGTCGCCTCGAGAACGACGGGCGGGACGGTCGTCTCCGGACGGCGTTCGGTCCGCGTGACTTCGAGCGCTTCGAGCCACCGGCCGAGACAGACGCACCAGCGATCGCCCGGGTCGAGCCCGGGGAACTGGAACTCGGGTCGCGGCGTCACGAGGTCGTTGCCCCGTTCGCTGCTGAACGCCAGGAAGTCCTCGGTCATCACCGCACAGAGTTCGTGTCTCCCCCGATCGTCCGGGTGCGTCCGACAGCAACCGTCCCGCGCGAACCCGGTCTCCGGATCGGCACTACAGGTGGCGAGTTCCCCGCCGAGAACGTTCCGTTCGGACATACCGACTGATCGTGGTGTATCGACAAAAGCCCCCGTGTCAGGGATCCACGAGAGACGTTGTGGCGTTTCGTCCCAGCGTCGGTCGAGCAGGCCGGTTTGGGGTGGAAATCCGAATCCCCTGCCCGAGGACGCGATCCAGGTTACACTCCCTCGAATCCGTCTTTGAACGAGTTGTATCCGGACGGCCCGCGCTCGGCGACGCGCCGGAGCGGGTCGACGCTGCCCGTCCGGTGTCGCTCGGTCCAGAGGATCATCTCCTCTTCGAGCGAGTCGACGAGGTCGGGGCGGTCCGCCGCTAGATCCTCCTGTTCCCAGGGGTCTTCGTTCATCTCGTAGAGCTGGTACTCGGGGAGGACACCGTCCCACATCCCGGGGTGATACGTCCGGATGAGCTTCCACTCCGGCGTCCGGATCGCCCGCTGGGCGGTGTAGAGGCCGTGATCGAACACGATCGAGTCGCGTCCGTCAGCGTCCGAGGACTCGACGATCGGCCGGAGTGACGTGCCCTGCCAGCGCTCCGGCGGCGGCTCCCCGAGGTAGTCCGCGATGGTCGGCGCGAAGTCGACGTTCGTGATCAGGTGCTCGCGGGCCCCCTGCTCCATCGGCGTGTCCGCCGGCGGTTTGACGATCATCGGCACGCGCTGCGTTCCGTCGTGGGTGCTCCAGTGCTCTCGGTAGAGGCCGTGCTCGCCGAACTCCTCGCCGTGGTCGCCCGAGAGGACGATCAGCGTCTCGTCGTACTGGCCGGTCGATTTGAGATATTCGATGAGCCGGCCGACGTGCCGGTCGGTGTAACGGATCTCCGCGTCGTACGCGGAGATCATCTCGTTGAGATCCCCACGCGTCTCGATGCCTTCCTGGGTCGCACCGCGGAGCGTGTCCCACTCGCGGTGTTCCGCGAGCTGTTCCTCGGTGGGATGCGGCGGGAGCGATACGTCGCGGAAGCGGTCGATCTCGTCCTCGGAGCGATTGTACGGCGCGTGGGGATCCCAGTACTGGGCGTACAGGAAGAACGAGTCGCCGTCGACGGATTCGAGCTCCTCAATCGCGGTGTCGGTGACGGTCTCGGCCCGCGGGGTCTGAAACGAGACGTGGCCCCACTCGACGGTCATCTCCTCGTCGGGCTCCTGCGGCTGTCTGAACGTGTGCCAGACGTGGTAGAACCACGGGGCGGGGTGTCGCGGGAACGACGAGACGCCGATCGTCGGGATGCGGTTCTGGAAGAACAGTTCCGGAAGCGTCCACCAGGGCCGATTCGGCTCGTTCTCGGTCCACGACCCGGCCCAATCGGTCCGGTTCTCGGGGCGGTCGATCTGCTGGGACTGTTGGCCGTGGGTCTCGACGCCGTTGGCGATTCCGAACCGCCCGGAGGTCAGCGCCGCCCGCGACGGCATACAGGGCGAGTTCGCGACGTACCCCCGTTCGAACGCGACGGCGTCGTCGATGAGATCGTCGATGTTCGGGGTGGTCGGCCCCTCGTAGCCGTAACCGCCGACGTGATCCGCTCGGAGGGAGTCGATGTCGATGAAGAGGACGCGCATAACACGACCTGCCACTCGCCCGACGCAAATAGCCTTTCGGGAGCGTCGACGTTGGAGACGGAAATCCCGTCTGGGATACGGGGCACCGGATCGACGACGGGCGAGCGTGCTCGGCGACAGATGGACGCCGCTTCGACCGTCAGGCGACAGTATAATACCGGGTCGGGGTCGCTGTAGCCATATGGAGCGATTCGACGTAGCCATCGTCGGCGGCGGCCCCGCGGGGTCGTCGGCCGGACACGCCGCCGCGTCGGCCGGCGCGTCGGCGATCGTCCTCGAAAAGGGCGTCCCGCGGGCGGATCGGCCGGATCGACTGGGCCCGGACTCGACGGACGCCGCGGGGATCCTCGACTACTGGGTGGACATTATGGGAATCCACCCCGACGAGATGCCCGACGACGTCGTGCTCGGCGAGTTGGACAGAGCGGAGTTCATCGGCCCGACGGAGTCGCTGACGCTGCGCTCGACGGGCATCGAGTCGTCGTACGACGAGTTCGGCTTCTGCATGCACCGGGCCCGCTTCGACGACTTCCTCCGCGACCGGGCGGAGGACGCGGGCGCGACGTACCGGGTCGGCACGTCCGTTCGCGGCGTCGAGACGGATCTGGAGGCGACGGACGGGCCGCGCCATCGACTCGACCTCGCGGACGGCGAAACCGTCGGTGCCGACTACCTGATCCTGGCGGACGGCCCGCAGCGACAGGTGACGTCGGGCGTCCTCGACGAGTACCTCCCCTTTGACGTCACCGAACGGCTCTCGACGCGGGAGACGAACCACATCGCCTACCAGGAACACCGCCGCCTCCCCGAGGACGTCTTCGAGGAGGTCGCCGGCGCGATCAAGTTCTGGTGGGGCTATATGCCCGGCCACACCGCCTATCCGTGGATCTTCCCGAACGACGACAACGTCGCCCGAATCGGGCTGACGATGCCCATCGGGATGGACCTCGACGACGTCGAGAACCGCGAGGACTATCCCCTCCTCCGGCCCGACGACGAACGGATTCCTCAGGGGAAAGAGTACATCCGACGGCTCCTCGAGATGGAGTACGGCGACGAGTACGACGTCGAGACTGACTTCCCGCTCGTCGAGGACCGCGGGAAATCCCGCGGCACCGAGACGTACGCCATCTCCTCGACGCGGCCGATCGATTCCCCGACCGCCGCCGGCATCGCCGTCGTCGGCGGCGCGATGGGCGCGACGTCGGCGTTCCACGAGGGCGGCGATCACACGGCCGTTCGGACGGGAGCCATCGCGGGCGAGCTGGCCGCGTCGGGTGACCTCTCGGGGTACAACGACCGCTGGAAGGACGCCATCGGCGACGAGGTGCTCCGGAACGTTGCGATGGCCGACGTCGTCCACGACTACGACCCCGACGACTGGGACTGGGCGTTCTCGACGGCGCGGAAACTCAAGGAGAAGAGCGAGGGGTACGGCCTGTTCGACACGAGCAACGTCCGGGCCGGCTTCAGTGCCGCCCGCCTCGTCACCAGCTACAAGCGGGCGAAGTTCTCGTTCCGCAACGGCAAGTACGTCCAGTTGGCCGAGTCGGAGTACACGGTGTAACTGTCGCCGATAGCGAGTCGGAACGGCCTTGAGCGTCGGACGCGTTGTCCCGAGTGCGCACCCTTAGTCCCCGCCCGAGTTCTCCCGTCACGGGAGCGATGAATCGGCGGCGAACCCGGGTGTGCGACATCCGTGGACCGTCCGCGCCCGAAAGACGGACCGCCCGACACGAGGGTTTCCCGGCCGACGCGGCACGCAGCCCCGGGATGAGGCCGGCCGTTAGTGTCTTGGGCGATATCTTCGACCGACCGTAGATGCGTCTCCGGCGAGTCGACGGCTCGGTCAACGAACACGCCCGTGACTCGTCCTTGCCACGCGACGAGTCGTCACTCCGAGGCGTGCGATGTCAGCGTTCAAGAGTAGTGCGGCTACGTCGGTCGCTCTTTGGGAGGGAGGTAAAAATGCACCACATTACCACGTGGCTCACGCCGCTCGACCTGGAGTTCCCCCCCGAGGGACTCGATGCACCACTTCATCACGAAGAGACCGACACCGGTGCCGTGGGAGGTGCTGGTCAACTCGGTGAACTCGTCGAGGACGTCGATCTCGACGTCCGGGATCGGCGGATTCGAGTCGACTATCCGTATTTCGACCCGGCCCGTGTTCGGCGACGGACCGACGGTGACCCGGACGGCCGGCGTCGACTCCGTGCTGTGGACGACGGCGTTTTGGACCGCGTGGCGGCAGGCGTACTCGAAGGCGGCATCGACGTGGATCCACATCGCCTCGCGCTCGTGGAGGCGGATCTCGGCGTCCGGGTACTCCGCTTCGACGGCTTCGACGACGTCCCGGAGCGGTTCGACCGCTCGTCGATACGAGCGGTTCGCTTCACACCGCGTCGCGGCGTGCTGGATCTGCTTCACCGACGTGGCGATGGTTCCCAGCTCGATCGCCGTCGACAGCGCCCGTTCCGCGGCTTCGGTCGCTTCCTCGTCGTCCGCTAGGTCCCGTACCCGTTCGACGTATCCCGCGATCTTGTTCGTCTCGTTGCGGAGGTTGTGGCGGAGGATCCGCCAGAAGAGCGCCTCGCGTCGGCTGGCGACGTAGTAATCCGTGATGTCTCTGACCTCCGCGAGGACGTACTCTCGCTCGTCGTCGGGAAACCGCGAGAAGTGCACTCGAACCCAGGCGAGTTCCCCGTCCGATCGCTTGAGCCGCCAGACGAACTCCTGCGGTCCCGCTTCGACGGCGTCGCGGAGACGACCGACGAAGTCCGCCGCCGTGAACGTGTACGTGTTCGCGGTGTAGGTCTCGACGGACAGTTCGGACAGTTCTTCGGTCCGATAGCCGAATATCGACTCCAGACGGTCGTTCGCGCTCGCGACGGTCGCCTCGGTCGCGTCGTACACCGCGATCCCGACCTGAAGCGCGTCGTACGCCGGCGGCAACGCCGGATCGTTTTGTAGAGCCATCGAGATACAGGAAACTCGGCCGGATCGGGGTATGGGTCTTGCTAAGAGAGCTATATACCGCTACGTGATCCCCGCGCAGACAGCGCGCCCGCGCCGTCGGAACTCGCACAGACCCCACGGCGTTCGTCCGTCGTCGCGCGGGTGCTCCGACCGTCCCGAGTCCACCGTGACGCTCCGTGGCGTCGAACGCGGCTACCCGTAGAGGCGTTCGAGCGCCGCTGCCGCGCCTGATTCGGTCTTCAGATACCGACGGCCGCCGTCCGGCGTGCGGACCGCGTACTCGTAGGCGTCGCTCTCCGGACGGTACCAGTACCCGTCGAACCGGTCGAGGGCGTCGACGGAGGACTGGCCGTCGGTCTCTCCATCGCGCGGACCCGACTCGGCGTCGTTCGGCCCCACGTCGGATTCCCCAGCGACCGGTCGGTCCTCGGTAGCGACGTCGGCTTCGACCGCATTCGTCCCGTCGACGCCGTCTGCGGCTTCCCCGGCGGTGTCGACCCCTTCGTCGTCCCTACCCGATCCCTCGATGGTTCCGATCGATTCGTCGGTCGCGTCCGGGTTCTCACCGACGGCGCCTACGAAAATGTCGCTGTCGAAGTCGTAGTCCACGCTGGGGGTAAACCGAGGGTCCTCGTTCCGTGCAGCGTTCCGCGCCTCCTCCATCAGAACGGCCTGGGTCTCGATTACGGGCTCCCCGTCGGGCGGGTGTCGCTGCTCGTAACTGCCGTCGGCGTTCATCACCCATCGCTTTCGGTTGTCGGCGAGCAGGAGGTCGAGGTTGAACTTCAACATTCGCCGAACGTCCGGATCTTCGACCGGCGTGACGGCCTCGACGCGATGATCGAGGTTGCGGGTCATCCAGTCGGCGCTTCCGAGGTAGTACTCGGGGTGGCCGCCGTCCTGGGGGGTGTCGAACTCGGGCGAGCGTGCCGCCCGCGTCCCGTTCTCGAAGTAGAAGATTCGGGAGTGCTCGAGGAATCGCCCCACGATGGAGTGAACGGAGACGTTCTCGCTGACGCCGTCGAGTCCCGGGCGGATCCGACAGATGTCTCTGACGACGAGGTCGATGTCGACTCCCGCCATCGACGCGCGGTACAGTTCCTCGACGAGAGCCGGATCCTCGAGGCCGTTCACCTTGACGACGATTCTGGCCGGCCGTCCCGCCCGCGCGTGCGCCGCCTCCCGACGGATGCTCCGGGTGAGTTCACGCCGCATCGTCACGGGCGCGACGAGCAGTTTCCGGAACTGTTCGTCCAGTTCCGGACCGGTGAACGAGTTGAACAGCGTGACCAGGTCCTGTCCGACGTCGCGGTCGGCGGTCAGCAGGCCGAGGTCGACGTACCCCTTCGCCGTCTCGGAGTGGTAGTTTCCCGTCCCGACGTGTGAGTAGAGGTTCACTCCGCCCGCTTCCTCTCGGACCACCAGCGCCGTTTTCGTGTGCGTCTTCAGCCCGATCGTCCCGTAGGCGACGTGGATGCCGTTCTCCTCCAGTCGGTGGACCCACTCGAGGTTGTTCTGCTCGTCGAAGCGCGCCTTGAGTTCGACCATCACCGCGACCTGTTTCCCGTTCTCGGCCGCCTCGATCAGTGACTGAATCACCTGCGAGTCGCTCGCGGTGCGGTAGATGGCGGCCTTGACCGCCAAGACGTCCGGGTCGTTGGCCGCCTCGCCGAGAAATCGCTGGACGGTGTCGCCGAAGTCGTGATACGGGTGATGAAGCAGGATGTCGTCCTCGCGGATCGCCTCGAAGATCGTCTTCCCTCCCTCGGGACCGTCGTCGTCCAGGCGCGGCGAATCCAGGCTTCGCAGCCGCGGGTGGGGTTGAGGCGTCCAGGACGGCAGTTGAAGTTCTGAGCGATCGAGTTCCGTGAGCGATATGAATTTGCGATAATCGAGCGGGCCGTCGAGCTCGTATATCTCTCGCTCGTCGAGGTCGAGTTCCGTCTGCAGCGTCTCGCGGATGTGCGGATGCGCGTCCGACTCGATCTCCATCCGGACGACGCTGGCAAACCGCCGCTGTTCCAGCACTTCCTCGATCATCTCGATGAGGTCCTCCGCGACTTCCTCGTTTCTGCGGACCTCGGCGTTGCGGGTGAGTCTGAACAGTGCCGTGTCGACGATGTCGACGTTCGGCAGTAGGAGATCCAGATTGTGCTTGATGATCTCCTCGACGAGAACGAAGCGGGAGGGCTCTTCGACCAGGACCAGTCGCGGCCGGTTCGGTGGGATCTTGATCCGGGTGAACGTCAGCTCGTCGCCCGCAGTGCGCGTCAGTACCGCGAGCGACAACGAGCGGTTCGAGATGAACGGGAACGGATGGGCGGGATCGAACGCCAGCGGCGTCAGCGTCGGTAGCACCGACTCCTCGAAGTACTCGCGCATCTCGCGACGCTCCACAGACGTGAGTGCGTCGTACTCCAGAATCTCGATGTCCGCTTCGGCGAGTGCCGGACGCAGCGCCTCGTCGTAGCACTCGGCCTGTCGCTCCAGCATCGGTTCGAGTTCCGCGTGGATCTCCTCCCACTGCTCTCTGGGAGTCCGACCGTCTGCCGTCGTCTCGGTCACTCCCGCCTGTATCTGCTGTCTGAGCCCGCCAATACGCTTCATCACGAACTCGTCGATGTTCCGCGTGAAGATCGCAAGGAACCGGACGCGTTCGAGCAACGGGTTCCGGTCGTCGAGGGCCTCGTGGAGGACGCGACGCTGGAACGCCAGTTCGCTGAGCTCTCGGTTGAGATACAGGTCCGTATCGGACAGGTCCACGTCCCGCGGGTCGTACCGATGGAGGTCCGGGTCGTCCTCAGACGGCATCGCAGCTGACCGGGTCCGCCAGTCGTGGATCGACGATGCTGTCGGCGTCCCGTGAGACGTGCGTCTCTCGCGGTTCGACCGCTATCAGTCCGTCCGCCCGGTAGTCGAACGCCGTCAGCGCTCCGCCGTACACGCATCCCGTGTCGAGTCCGACCGCGTGATCGGCGACGAACGGTTCCGAGAGGACGGTGTGACCGAAGAACACCCGGGGACGTTCGCGTCTGGTCTCGAACCAGTAGGGACGGTCGTAGCTGCCGCCGGGAGCCAGAGAGCGGGTGTTCAGCAGGTCGGTCAGCGTGTGATCCTCGACCGGTTCCCGATGGTCGATCCCGCCGTGTACCACGAGGGTATCGTCCCACGAGAGTGCCACCGGCAGCGATTCGAGGAACTCGTAATCCGCTGACGATAGCGAGTCGAGCGTCTTCCGTCCGTCGATGAGTTTCTGCTCGTTGTTTCCCCGTACGCTCAGGAAGTTCGGTCGCTCGGCGACCAGTTCGACGACTCCGGCGCTGTCGGGACCTTTGCGAACGAGGTCGCCGACGAACACCACGAGGTCCTCGTCCGAGGGGTCGATCCGATCGAGCAGCCGTTCCACGGCGTCCAGGCACCCGTGGACGTCGCCGACCACGTAGATGTCGTCCCATCGGGCGCTGTCGACGCGTCGATGCAATCTCTCGAGTTTCGGACCGAATGTTGGTGTCGTTGCCATAATTCCGAGATGGATTACCGTACTGGATCTGGGCCGGGTAACGGGTACCTTTCTTTATATTTGCGATATATACCGCTATAGACGCTCCAGTACTGTCCGTAGTACGCTCAGTGAGGCCCGTGTCGTGCGGATCACCTCGGGCTTCAGACAGTGGCGGTGGCCGACGCACGGTACCAACCGCGGGGATCCCTGAGAATCCCCTCCCGACGTGTTACCGCGAGATTCGGGGCGCCGCAGGGGAGACGTCGTCTCCGGAACGCGTCGAACTGCCGTCGCACACGCCTGTCACCCGCCAGACGTTGGACCGCAGTCCCACACGAGACATCGCCAGCGAGATCGTGGTTCCCCGAGGGAGCACTGCGAGGGTCCGACGGAGTTCCGTCGACGCGTACTCGGTGAGATGGCGTGTCTCGTTCGTCTCACACACCTCCACGGTCACCGTATCGTGACTGTTCATCGGTCTGCGGACGACGATGCGGGTGCGCGAGCCTTGTGAGGACATACGGAACCCACGAGGAGTACCCGGATAAAATGTTATATTTCCAATACAAACTGCTACTGGGGACTACGTACTCTCGGTAGCGAACCCGACGTTCGGGCGGCGACGTCCGTCGTGGTACTCTGTCGGTCCGGCTCCCTCGAAAGCTCCCGGACTCACTCGGTCGACTCGGCGTCACCCGTCGGTTCTGGCCCGTTGGCGTGAGAATCGGGGGCGTCTCCATCGCCGGAGTCGCCCGTTCGTGCGTCGGCACCGGACTCCGATGCGGGTCCGACTCCATCGTCGGGAGCGCCGTTCGCGGGGGACGGCGGCTGGTACGTGTACAGGAGGTCACCCGTCACGGCGTAGAACGCACCCGACTGCGGATCTTCGACGACGCCGGTGTCGTTGTCGATCGCGAAGTCGACGAGGTCTCGGAGACTCGACGCCTCCGCTCGCGGGCGCTCGAACACCGAGTCGGGGAGCCGGATCTGCGTGATCCACTCGGCGAACTCCGAGCGGTCGTCGCGGTAGGAGAGGTAGGCCTCTTCTTCGGGCGAAAGCGCGAGTCCGTCTTCGTTGCGCGCGTACAGCAGCGCGGCAGTTCCGGCTATCCCGAAGAGCAAGAGGACCGGGCCTCCGATCGACCGGAGCGGGCCGTAACTCCGTTCGGTGGTGACCTCTTCGGTCCGCTCGGGGCCCGACGACTGGAGCCCCGGTTCCGAGACGGAGTACGTGCCGTCGCCGTGATCGACGGTCATCTCGACTGTTCGCGTGTACGACGTCGACTCGCCGTCGAACGTCCCGTTAACCGCGACGTCCGAGACGACGACCATCTCGGTCGTTCCGGGCGACGCGCCGAGTTCCTCCTCGATCGACGCCGCGGTCGCGTCGATCGCCGAACTGTTGATCACGAACGACGCCGCCACGGTCTCGCCGGATTCGACCCCCGAGAACTGCTCGCTCGCCAGCGGTTCGCGCTCGCTCCAGTAGACCACCTCGTCGTCCTCGCCCACGTTGCGGATGACGAGTTCGGACTCCACGACGACGTCGACGTCGCTGGCGGAGGCCGCAGTGTACCGCGTCTCGACGCCGACGTCGAGTTCCGGAGCGATCTGCGTGAAGTACGTGTTCCGGCCGTCCAGAACCGTCCCGGTCTCGAACACGGGGTTCGGTTCGGTCACCTCCGCGGCGTGGACGTACTCGGTTTCGACGGTGAGCGGAGAGACCGTCCGCGTCTGCGTCTCGGTCCCGGGATCGACGTGCGTCGTGTACACCAGCCCGGCACCGACCGCGGCGGCGAGGAGACACGCGACGACGATCACGGTGAACTGTGCGTGCAGTATCGCCCGAAGGCGAAGCCGGGTTTCGCTGGGTTGTGTCGTGGCGTTCATTCAGTCACCTGTAGAGTTCACGGAGGAGACGGCGGTGCAGCGAGGGTTTCGCGCGCGATTCGCGGGACCGGATTCGCGCGGGCTCGCCGCGGAAGAGGACCAACCCGAGCGCGACGATGCCGCCGCCCAGCAGTCCGTTGATCGCGAGCAGCGGCGCCCACGGGTGAACGCCGTAGAGTTCGTCGATCACGCTGAGCGGCAGGATCGCGAGATAGCGGTGCTCGGTGACGAACAGCCGGTAGTAGCCGGTCTCCTCGGGGGCCGACAGCGTCACCGTGGTCGTCGCCTCGCCGCGGCTCCCGACGGAGACCCGCTGGGGTTCGACGTCGACGCCCGGGCTCGACGGCGTGACGTACGCGTGCACCGGAACGAGCCCGGCGTTGGGGACGACGTACTCGATCTCTTGGCTCGTGCCGCGCTCGATGACCGTCGGGTTCTCCGACTCGAACTCGGCACTCACGATTCCGTACTCCTGTGTCCCCCCGGGGACGACCATCGCGGCGGTCGCCGTCGCCATCAGCACGAGCGCTAAGACGAGCACGATCGCGAACACCGACGTGCCGTCGTCGCGCGAGCGGTCGCGTTCGGGCCGATCGCGGCTCCCCTGGTCGAGGTACCAGTCGACCCCATCCGCGACCACCGAGAGGCCGAGGAGAATGTACGCGATCCCCTGCGTTCCCTGGAACGATCGAACGCCGAACGAGACCGCGAGCCACGTCTGAAGCGATTCGAGCGCGGACTGAAAGCCCATCGCGAGGGTCCCCAGATGCGGGATGACGACGACGCTCCCGCCGACGCTGAGCGCCTTCGCGACGATTTCGGCGTCCTGGACGACCGGTTCCCCGCCGTCCTGATCGGTGAACGGGTTGTTGTCGCCCTGGGTGATGTACCCGCGTTCGGTCTCCTCGACGACGCGGTGGGTCGTCAGTCCGCCGCCCTGTATCTCCTGGGCCTCGAACGTCACCACGTCGCCGGGGGCGATGTCGCCCGCGATCGCCGTCGGGATGGCGATGAACCCGTCGCCGGGGTCGAGTGTCGGTTGCATGCTTCCCGTCTCCACGAAACTGAGGAGTATCGGCTGCCCGAGGAACTGCCCGACGATCAACGAGAGGATCACGACCACCGCGATCACCTGCAGCGTCACGGAGAGGGTTCGTTTGATAGACATATCGTATCTTACCGCGTCACCGCGAGCGTCGGTCGGAACGTACGGACCGGATCTGACGACTCCGCTCCGAGAATGTCATTGATACGTTATAAATTCGTGGTTCGACGAAGTCCGCGGGTCGGTCACCGATCGGTCTCGACGACTCCCGTGAGACAGCGGTTCCCGGGTGCTCACTCGTCGATTACGTCGCTCACGAGGAGGATGAAGGTGGCGATGAAGGCGAGACAGAAGCCGAGCAGGTGGACGTACAGGTTCACGACGCTCCCGCTGCCGGTCGGATCGGTCGGGAAGCCGACGACGGGATACCCGACGAGCAGGACCGCGCCGATCACGAGCAGGTCACCGTATCCCTCCTGCGACGTTACGGTCCGGATTCGCTCACGGACTGGCCGTCGAAGCCAATTGCCGGTGCGCAGCGCGTAGGCGACTCCAGTGACCAGACCGGTAGCGGCCACCCCGAACCCCGCGAGGCCGAGGTCGTCGGTCGAAACCGGTAGTGCCAGGAGCGTGATCCAGCCCGCGAGCAGGAAGAAGACGGCGGGCAGGGACCGCGACGACACCGCCGGGAAGAACCGATCACGAGCGTAGGCCCAGAGCAGCAGCGGGAGGAGCCCGGCCAACGCCATATTGATCCCCGAGAAGCCGAATCCAACGGCATTCCGCGGCACGGCCAGGTTCAGAGCGGACAGGACGAACGGGAACGCGAGCAGAAACGTCGCCAGCGCCGTGAGGAAAAACCGCCGTTGGCCGCTCAGGACGGCGAGCGCGTAGCCGACGCTCGCGAGTAGCCCGTACCCCACCAGGTTCCCCGCGAGGTGGCCGGTCCCCAGGTGAACGTAATGCGCGGTGAAGGCGGTCCACGGCGTGGGGTCGGTGTAGGCGAACGCGAGCGACCGGCGGGTCGCCTCCGGGAGCGCGAAGACGGCCACGAGAACGGCCGGCACCGCGCAGAGGACGAACAGGTCGACCGCTCGGACGCGGGCGAGTAGCTCCTGCCGGAAGCCGTCGAGAGGAGGCTGCGCTCCCTCGTCGAGGGGGTCGCCCTCGCCGGACGGTACTGGCGTCACGACTCCACCATCTCGCGCCCGCGGCTAACACCTGTCGCTCCGGTTCTCGCGAGCGAGAATCCGCGCTCGCGCCGCGGTCGCCCGAGGCCGGACCCCGTCGCGTTCACGACCGGGGCATCCGTCGGGCGAGTGCGACAAAGGCGACGGCGATCGCGACGAACAGCACCAGCCCGCCGAGTTCCACGAGGTCGATCCCGCTGGGCTCTAAGAGTGCCCCGGCCGAGCCGGCGTTCCCCTCAACGTCCGCCGCGGTCCCGGAGAGATCGTCCGCCGCGCTCGGGTTACCGTCCGCCGCCGGCGTGCCCGTCGCGTCCGCCCCGCCGACCGCCGCCGAGTCGTCCGGCGTGCCCGGGTCATCTTCCGTCGCTTCCGAGTCGACATCCGTCGCCGGGTTCTCGACGACCAGCCTCCCCGCGGACACGCCGTCGACGGCGAGCGCGATCTCGCCGCCCGTCTCGAACCGCCCGGTGAGGTCGACGGTCGTCGAGCCGTTGGGTTCGAGCGCGACCCGCTCGGTCGCCACCGCGGCTCCGTCGGCCGTGAGCGTGATCGACCGTTCGCCGCCCGCGCCGCCGCCGTTCTGGACGGTCGCCCGGACGGTGACTGTCTCGTTCGGCGCGGCGGTCGTCGCGTCGAGCGACGCGTCGGTGACGGTCAGGTGGGGGACCTCCTCGGCCACCGCGAAGGTGGAGAAGTCGTCGGTCCGCGCCCGGAAGTGGACGCGGTCCGCGGGGAGCCCCCGCTCGCGGGCGGTCTCGTCGCCGACGACCTCGGTGGGCAGCGCCTCCCAGGCGCCCGCGTCGGTCTGTCGGTAGAGGACCACGTTCTCGGGATCGACGCCAGAGCGGTCGAAGTAGCCCGAATCGGCGCTGAACCGCAGCGTCATCCCGTCGATCTCGTCGGGGTCGAAGTCGTACCGCAGCGAGAGGTACGCCAGCGACCGGGGCTCCGTGGGGGTGTCGAGCGCGCTCGCCCCGTCGAACGGATCGGGACTGCCGGCGGCGTTCAGTTCGAGGCTCCCGCCCGGCACGCCAGTCAGTTCGAGTCGGTCCATCGTGACGTTCCCGCCGTCGAGCGCCATCCGGTCGGCGTCGAATTCGACCGACTCGCCCGATCGAGCGCCGCTCGCGACGAACCGCCGCTCGTCGACGGCCGGCGACCTGACGGTCGTCGACAGCCCGCCGCCTCCCCCGCCCCCACCGAGCGACGACGGCGACGAGTCGGACACGTCCTCGGGCTCGGCGACCTCCGCGCGGATCGAGAAGTCGTCGGCACCGAGTTGGGTGCCCGCGACCTCCCCGCGCGTGTCGATCCGCAAGCCGACCGCGACGGTCTCGTTCGGCGCGAGCGTGACGTTGTTGGCCTCGCCCTCGACGGAGTCGCCGCCGCTGACGAACGTGACGGCCTCGCCCTCGTGTTCGATCCAGACCCGCGCGTACTCGTCGGCCGTGTACGTGATCGTGAAGACGCCCTCCGCCGAGGCGAGCGTCTCGGGGTTGACGCCCCTGAAGTCGGGATCGAGGTTCGGGTTGGTGGGAGAAACGTCGACGACTATCTCGTCGTCGTCGTTCAGGTACGCGTAGTCGCCGTTCGGCCCCTCCGCCGGCTGGACCGCGAGGCGGTCCTCGGCGAAGGTGTCTGTGGGGCCGTTGACCACCGCCGCGCCTGTGGTGAAGACGAGCGATCCTGTCGCTACGAGGAGTAAGGCGAGGATCGCGGTGCGGCGGTGGGACAACATCCGTGGCTCTGGCGGAGTTTATACTGGACGGAGTTTGGTTATGGTGTGCTTGAAGTTCCTGAAGGGGTCGCTTGATAAGAGAAATCGGTCGGAAGCAGCGAATTTATCCACAATGTTTTGATTTCACATATCATTCCTGTCCGACGTTGAATGTGGATTAGTCGCTTGCCGCGACGGCGTTGATTGTGAGCGTCACATCATACTCTATTTCCTGGACAGGGACTCCGTGTGTGTCAATTTCCAGCCCGCAGGGGAGCTGATTTCCGGTCGAAAGCGGCAGTGATGGACTGTCCTCTGTGAGAGTGCTCCCCGTCTCTACATCGTACATCGTCACGTCGGGAACTCCGCTCGTTTCCGTCTGCGTGTTGTAAATCTGAACGGGTTGTGTGCCTCGATTCTCGACACTGAAGAGTCCAGACGTCCCATTTCTAGCGTCCTTGCCGAAGCGGTAGACTGAATCTGTGCCGAGGCCTTCTGGATCTGTGTGGCTGTACTCGTTTTCACTTGATCCAGGCAAATTAAAGGCCAATTTGTCGTTCTTCAAGATTGATCGACCGCCATTCCCGATTTCTTTCAATGACAGAACCGCTTCAGAATCGTTAGAAGTTTGGACGATTACTGAGCGTCTAGCACTAAGGCTGGTGAAGGCCCCTGTTCCAAATATAAACGAGGAACTGAGGACACCTCCTAGCCCGATAACGAGATTCCGGCGGTTGATCATACAGAGTTATTTCAGATTACTCAGATTCTTCAGGAACTTCCTCCCCATTGTCTTCTTCTGGGGGAAGGTGTGGATCATCGTAACCGTAAATATCAAACTTCTCATCGTTTTCCGGAACGGTATCCCCATCTTCATAGCTACTTACAGCTTCAGCGACAATCGTGATATCCATATCAAGTTCTGAAAGGTCTCCAAGGTAACCACCAAATATCGCGCCGACATCCGGCATTGTGTTACCAACATCAACCCGGATCGCAGCTGGAACTGGGTGGTTTGGCAGACCAGACTTTTCCTGAGTATTCATAAGTCCGGTTCCACCCATCTGCTCATTGTAATAATCGTTTGCGGAGCCAGCTGCAAATGAAATGCCGTTTTCGTTGCCACTTCCGAGTTCTTTAGTTCCATCTCCATCAGGATCTTGCAACATATAAACAAATACGTCCTGAGTTCCTCGATTCGTAATATTGAATAATTCACCAATTACAGTTTGTGCATCAACATTAAGCCCTCCAACGTTGCCAGAGTAAACCTCACTCATACTTTCGGCATGAGACCCATCAAATTGGAGCGACAAGGCATTACCCTCAGTGTTCACATACTTCGAATTTGGACTGTTAGTCGGTTCAAGCGAGAGGAAAGCTGAGGCGTCGCCAGCAACATCAACATTAATCCCACGATTCGCACTCACACTCGTAAACGCGCCCGTACCCATTGCAGCTGCACTACCCGTAGCCAATGCACCCAGACCGGCGATGAACTTGCGTCGACTTGTCATAGTTGGTCTACCTCGTGTACCGCACGCGACCCGCGGCCGCCGACGCGGAGACGTCCCGCGTCACCCCGGGTCGCTCTACTTCACCCATTGGCCCATACCCATATCGTAATGATTCGCCAGAAGTGATTCCGGGCGGGGCTGAAGATTTTCCGTCGCCGTTCTGCCCCGGTCTGAACCCCTCGACAGGCGCTTCAAGCCCGGCCTGAATCCGCTCAGAAGCGTTCACGGGCGGCTCGATGTGCGAATCGTCGCTGAAATCTTACGGAACCTGGTACGAATTTGCGGTTCGCCGGCTGAGAGCCTCGTGACGACGACCGCGGTTGCGTCCACCGGACTGCTGTATGCCGGATCTCGGGCGCAAATACCCGTCTAAAGTCGTGATTTTCACGGTTTAGAACCTCTCATATCGGTATCACGATCGCGGGATTTATGTTGATTGACTCATACTTGTCTGACACGAATGGCGTCGGCACAACAGGTGGACGGGGGTGGTGAACCGGCGACAGAGCTCTCCGAGGACGAACTGTTCGACGTGCTCTCCAATCGACGGCGGCGCTTCGCGGTGCATCTGCTGAAGCACGAGGAGGAGACGATGGAGATCGGCGACATGGCCGAGCAGATCGCGGCGTGGGAGAACGGCATCGACACGGCGGAGATCACCGGCGACGAGCGCAAGCGGGTGTACACGGCGCTCCAGCAGTCGCATCTACCGATGATGGACCGCGCGGGCGTCGTGGAGTTCAACAAGAGCCGCGGCGTCATCGAGCCGACGCCCGCCCTGGAGGACGTCGACCTCTACCTCGACGTCGTCGAGGGCCGGGAGGTTCCCTGGAGCGAGTACTACCTGGGCCTCTCGGCGGTCTCGGCGGCGCTCGTCGCGGCCGTGTGGATGGGCGCGTGGCCGTTCGTGCTGCTCCCCGATCTGGCGTGGACGCTGGCGATCGTCGTGGCCTTCGCGTTCTCGGCGGTCACGCACAAGTACTACACCGCCGAGATGAAGGTCGGCGAGCCCGAAGCGCCGCCGGAACTGCAGTGAATCGCACGACTGGAACGGGACTATGCCACCGACCGACGGCCGTTCAGGCCCTCCGATACGGTCTTCAAGGAGTGCCAGACGGTGATTCCAACGGAGCATAACCATATGCGTTCGCGGCGTACGGTCTGACAGTGCGGGGCGGGTTCGGAGACTTCCATTGAGATGAAACGACGACACTTCATCCTACTGCTCGGTGGGGCGAGCTCGGGGGCGCTGGGCGTCGGAACCGGCGCGTTCAGCAGCGTCGACGCCGAACGCGGCGTGGAAGTGAACGTCGTCGAGGACGAGAATGCGTATCTGGGGCTACGAAACCTGAAAAAAACAGAAGCCGGGGATGACGAGGTTGTCCCTGAGAAAACGAGAACGAAAGTGGCGAGAATCACGAATCAGTTCGCTCAGCCGCTGGAACTCACGGTAACGGAAGTCTCTCGGGACGAGGTTGTTCAAGACATCGAAATAGAAGATCCGCTTGAAATCAGTGAAGACAGCGCAAACACGCTCGGAGTCGGAGAAGACGCACTCGTGTTCGTCAAGTGCGAGACTGACGAAACAAAACAGACTGAGTTCACGCTCTCTTTCGACGGTGACTCGGGCGGAGCTACAGTCAGTAAACAACGGACGTTCGAGTTCACCTGCGGGAGCACCGACACCACCTGCGAGACCTGCGAGAGTGGTGGTACAGAACTCACGGTCACTGATGTGGAGTTCCTCAACAACGGGCACGTGGAGATTCAAGCGGACGAAAGTGGTGAAGTCTGCGCGAAGGCCTCCATCAGTCAGGGTGAAGGCGGTGAATCCCAGTGGACCTCGTACACTTCTGTACCCGTCGGCGAGGAACTCAAATCAAAACAGTTCTGCTGGGGCAATAATGGAGGCAAGATCCACGAGGTCGAAATCGAGGACGGAGATACCTTCACAAGAGACGACAGCTGAACTTCCGGGTCTTGGCCAGAATCGGTGAATTCTTAATAAATAATTCGTTGTGCGTTTCGAGCGCGGTAAAACTTCTTCGAGCCCTACTCACCCCATCAGCAACCGCACGTTGTAGACCGTCGTGAACGTCCCCATCACCGTCAGCACGGCCGGCGGCAGGTAGTAAAAGATCGGGTCCTCGCGCTGGGCGGCGTCGACGCTCACGAGGATGAACGTCAGAAACACCGCCAGCTTGAGCCCGACGAGTCCCGCGTTGCCGAGGGTTTCAACGGCGGCTCGGACCAGCGGGTTCGCCTCCCGAACGCGCTCGCTGAAGCCGATCAGCGCGATGGTCGTGACGATGTCCCCGACGCCGTACGTCGCCGTGGCGACGAACCAGAGCCGCGAGAACTCCCGACCGTCGAACGGCGTCCCCTCCAGACGAAGTCCCGATGGCAGTTTCACGCTGGGTGAATTTACTGCACGTTGATAAATAATAGTCGACTCTCCGACGTACCGGCGGAGAGACGTGGCTGGGTTGTTGTCGTCGTTCCGAACGGGGTCGACCGCCCATCCCGACAGCCTTTACCGGGCGGTAAACCAACGGTGGGTATGTCCTCGAACGAGTCGAACGCGGCGGGGCGGGTGCGTGCCGGACAGCGCGTCCGACACGGGACGGGCGTGCACTCGAACCGGGCGTTTCCGACGGACGCGTATCCCTCGAACCTGGACCCGTTCGTCCTCTTCGAACGGTTCTACATCGACCCCGACCAGGGGTTCCCGATGCATCCCCACCGCGGGTTCGAGATCGTCTCGTACATGCTCGACGGCGGGATGGAACACGAGGACTCCCTGGGCGTCGCGAACACCGCGGAGGCGGGCGAAGCGATGCGGATCACCGCGGGCGAGGGGATCCGCCACTCGGAGTTTCCGGCTGGCGGAGCGGCCTGCACGGGCCTCCAGCTGTGGGTGAACCTCCCGCGGGAGACCAAGGCCATCGAGCCCGACTACGCGGACGCGAGCGCCGCGGAGCTGCCGACCGAGCGCCTCGTCGGCGCGACCGTGACGACCGTCGTCGGCGAGGGTTCGCCGATCACCCTTCAGACGCCGATGGAGTATCTGGACGTCGAGGTCGCGGGCGCGGGTGCAGACGCGTGGACGTGGACCCGACCCGACGGGTGGTCGGGGTTCCTCTACGGCGTCTCCGGCTCGGGAACGGTCGACGGCGCGGGGTTCGATTCGGCGGAACCGCTCGTCGAGGGCGACGTATTGCCGATCACCGACGACGAACCGATCGGACTCTACGACGGCGACGGGAACGACGGCGACTGGCGAGTGGTCGCCGTCGCGGGGGAACCGCACGGCGAGCCGATCCGGCAGCGCGGTCCGTTCGTGTTGTAATCGAGCGTGAGGATCTGTTTTACCAAATGGTAAAACGTATTTACCCGCGGTGAGTGCACCGATATATGGTAGACGTAGCTGTCGTCGGCGGTGGACCCGCCGGCCTGAGCGCTGCACTGTACGCCGCGAAGAACGGCCTCGAAACCGTCGTCTTCGACACCGACGAATCCTGGATGCACAAGGCGCACCTGTTCAACTACCCCGCCGTGCGGAGCATCGGCGGCGACGAGTTCCTCACGGTCACCCGCGGGCAGGCCCGCGACCGCGGGGCGACGCTCGTCGACGAGGCGGTCACGGACGTCGAAGCGATCGACGGCGGGTTCGCTGTCTCGACGGCCGAAGACGAGTACGACGCCACGTACATCGTGCTCGCGACTGGCGGCGACCGGAGCCTCGCGGAGGACCTCGGCTGCGACTTCACCGACGAGGACGTCGTCGACGTGACCCTCGATATGGAGACGTCAGTCGAGGACGTGTACGCGACCGGGGCGATGGGTCGCGCCGAGAAGTGGCAGGCCGTCATCGCCGCCGGCGACGGCGCGGCCGCCGTCCTCGACATCCTCTCGAAGGAGAAGGGCGAGTACTACCACGACTTCGATATGCCGTCGGACGTCCCCGAACTCTAGAGAGAAGAACCGACCCTGTCAGGAATCGAAAACACGACTGGCCGGGACCGAACCGATCGGTCTGTTACGATTCTTCGGTCGTGTCGGGCGCGTCGACCTTGTCGGGCGCGTCGGACTCGCCTGACCCGTCGTACAGGGAGTCGAGGACGAACTCGTCGATCGCGCGCCGGGCCTCCGCCGGGGCGTCGTCGTGACCGAGCGCCAGCCGTCGCTCCCTCGCGACGTGGATCGTGTCGGTGAGGTGCTGTCCCATCAGATCGGCGTCGACGTCGCGAAACGCGCCCCGTTCGATCCCGCGCTGGATGACGTCGACGATCCCCGCCTTGAGCCGGTCGTAGTGTTCGACGAACAGTTCGCGGTGCGCCTCGTCGTGCTGCGCGGAGGCGTACAGTTCGTGGTACACCTCCATCCGCTCCCAGTGGGAGAACTCCGCGAGCTCCGGCCCGAACAGACAGCGATCGATGCGCATCTCGAGTTCCTCGCGGGGAGTCGTCTCCTCGTCGACCTCGACGCTCCCCTCGTACTGCTCGATGACGTATTCCAGGAACGACGACAGCAGGTCGTACTTGCCGTCGAAGTGGTAGTGGATCACCTGCCGCGAGAGGTCCATCTCGGCCCCGATGTCGCGGACGCGAAGGTCGCTGTACCCGTGCTTTCGCAGCGCCCGGAAGGTGGCCTCCATAATGACCTCCCGGGTGTCCTGGGTCTCGACCGACCCGTCCGATTCGCTCATAGGGTACCGTTGCGCTGCGGGTTACATATCGGTTTCCTCGTGCGACCCAACGGTTCAGGCAGCCGTCGGAAATCGTCTCACTCGACGCGAGTCGTCTCACCCGTCGACGACTGTCCCGACCGACCGCCCCGCGAGAAAGCCCGCCAGCGCGTCGGGGCCGAACACGGACGCCGGCGCGCCGAGTTCGAGCAGAGCGCGGACCTTCGCGGCCATCCCGCCGGTCACGTCCGTCGCCTCGGATTCGCCGAGCGCGTCCGCGACGTCCGCGAACTCGGTGATCTCGGGGATCACGTCGCCGTGGGCGTCGTAGACGCCGTCGACGGTCGAACAGAGCCCGACGCGGTCGGCGTCGAGGCCGCGGGCGAGGTGGGCGACGATCTCGTCGCCGCTGATTATCGTCGCACCGGCGCCCGCCTGGGCGATCACGTCGCCGTGGAGGACGGGAACGAAACCCTCCGCGAGCATCGTCGCCGTGGAATCGAGCGCGAGCGAGAGCGTCGATTCGGCGTCCCGCGCGCCCACCGAGAGCGGGTGGACCGGGAGCGCCGGCACGCCCGCGGCCTGGAGCCGACCGACCACCTCGTCGTTGAGCCGACGCATCGAGTCGTGGATCGCCCAGACGCCCTCGGCGTCGTGGCTCCCCTCGGTTGGTGTGACACCGTGCTTCTCGGCGTGGTGGTGCCCGAAGCTCCCCGCGCCGTGAACGAGCGCCAGCGACGACACGTCCGCGTCGGCGATCGTCCCGACGGCTCGATCGAGGGCGTCGTCGTCGACAGTCTCGGGCGTCTCCTTGTCGGTGATGACGCTCCCGCCGAGTTTGAGGACGACCGTCACGTCACTCCGCCCCCGCGTCCGGCCTCGGGTCTCCGGTCGACTCGCCGTTCGTCGCCCCGTCCGTCGCGCCCTCAGCGCGGACGCCTTCCCGATCCAGTTCCGCGCGGAAGGCGTCGCGACACTCCGCCGTGTAGCGCAGTGCCGTCCGCGTTTCCGGCGTCTCGTCGAGCGCGACGATGCAGCCGCCGCCGCCCGCGCCGGTGAGTTTCGCGCCGTGGGCGCCGGCCTCGCGGGCGGCCCAGACCATATTGTCGAGCGTGCGCGAGGAGACGCCGAGCGCTTCGAGCAGGCCGTGATCGAAGTCCATCAGCCGACCGAGTTCGGCCAGGAGTTCCGGCCCTGGATCGGAGTCGGGGTCGGCGGCCGCGAGCAGCGACTCCCCCTCCCTGACGATGTCGCCGATGCTCTCGACGGTGTCGGCCGCGAAGCCGTACTCCTCCCGCAGCGAGCGGACGCCGGCGACGAGTTCCCCGGTGTCGCCCGCGCCGCCGTCGAAGCCGACGACGAAGGGGAGGTTCGGCGCGTCGATCCGGCGGCAGTCGTCGCCCTCGACCCTGACCGCGCCGCCCATCGCCGAGCAGAACGTGTCCGCGCGCGAGGCCTGCCCGTCCTGGACGTCGTACTCGGCACGGTAGGCCCGGTCGGCCAATTCCTCGGGCGCGAGTTCGACGCCGAGTTCCCGCGTCGCGGCGTCGATGCCGGCGACGACGACGGCGGCCGAGGAACCGAGGCCCGCTCCCAGGGGAATCTCGCTCTCGACGCTGATGTCGAAGCCGGTGTCGGGCGCGTCGGCCGCGTCGCGGGCCTGTTCGACCGCGGCGTCGATGTAGCCTACCCCGGCGTCGACGAGTCCGGCCGGGACGTCGACGTCCGGACGGTCATCGATGTCGCCGGCGTACTCGACGGTGAAGCCGTCGAGGCTCAGGTCCCGGGCCTCGACCCTGATGTGGTCGTCCTCGCGGGCGTCGACGGCGACCGTGGCCCGCCGCTCGATGGCGCAGGGGACCGCCGGCTCGCCGTAGACGACCGCGTGCTCCCCGAAGAGATATACCTTTCCGGGGGCGCTTGAGACGGTCATACGGGAGGCATACCGTGGATGGCGCTTAAGCTATCCGACTGAACGCGACAGTCGGGTGCTCGACGGCGTCGGCCCGGGCAGTCCGGCAGGCGTCGGATCGGGGAGTGCCGCGAGCGCCGGCTCCGACGGTCCCCGCTGGTTCGATCGCGCTATTCTTCGGCGAAGTCGTCGAGTTCCGTCAGTTCGAGGTCGTCGTCTCCGCGGAGGTACTTCGCCGCGGCGGCCAGGGCGACGAGGAGCACGAGCGCGACGAGCGCTCCGATCCGGAGCCGTCTCGAATCCCCGCCGGTCTCCGAATCGGCTTCGTCGCCCTCGCCGTTTCCAAAGTCGTCCTCGGACGACTCGTCGCCGCCGGACCCGCCGATCGCCGGGGCGGTGTTCGTCGCGCTGAAGCTGAGGCCGTCGTGGAGGTGGATCTCGAAGAACGTGAACTCGGTCATCACACTTCTCGGTACGCCGACAGAAATCATAACCGTTGCGGAGACCGATCGGTCGAACCACCGACGAATGTCTATCGTCTGTCAGTCGGTGCTTTCAGGTACCGGGCAGTCCGAGCGGTCGTATGGACGACGACAGACGCGCGTTTCTGACGGACCTCCTGACGACGCCCAGCCCCTCGGGGTTCGAGGCCGTCGGTCAGCGAGTGTGGCTCGACTACGTTCGCGACTTCGCCGACGACGTGTGGACGGACGACTACGGCAACGCGGTCGCGGTCCACGAGGGAAGCGCGGACGTCTCGATCGCGTTCACCGGCCACGCCGACGAGATCGGGTTCATCGTCCGCGACATAACTGAGGAGGGCTTCCTGCGGATCGCCCCGATCGGCGGTGCGGACCGGACGGTCTCGAAGGGCCAACACGTGACAGTCCACGCGGCGACCCCGGTCGCGGGCGTCGTCGGCCAGACGGCGATCCACCTGCGTGACCGCGAAGAGGAGTCCTACGACGACATCGAAGAGCAGTTCGTCGACGTCGGCGTCGAGGGCCGTGAGGAGGCCGAAGGCCTCGTCGAGGTCGGCGATCCGGTGACCGTCGAGACGCGCGTGCGGCCGCTGCACGGAACCCGACTGGCCGCCCGAGGGATGGACAACCGCGTGGGGGTCTGGTCGGCCGCCGAGGGGCTTCGGGCTGCAGTCGAGGCCGACGTCGACGCCACCGTGTACGCGGTCAGTACGGTCCAGGAGGAGGTCGGCGTGCAGGGCGCGAAGATGATCGGCTTCGACCTCGACCCCGACGCGGCCGTCGCCGTCGACGTGACCCACGCGACCGACAATCCCGACGTCCCGGGCAAGCGAACCGGTCCCGTCGAACTCGGGGGCGGCCCGGTCGTCTCCCGCGGCAGCGCGAACCACCCCTCGCTGGTCGAACTCGCACGCGATTCCGCCGACGCGGCCGACGTCGACGTGCAGTTGCAGGCGACCGGCACGCGGACCGGAACCGACGCCGACGCGTTCTACACCGCCCGCAGCGGCATCCCCGCGCTGAACCTCGGCATTCCGAACCGGTATATGCACACGCCGGTCGAGGTGATCGACACGACCGACCTCGACGCCGCCGCCGACCTGCTCGGCTCGGTCGCGGCTCGCGCCGGCGACGCCGCGCCGTTCGGCCTGGACCTCTGAGGTTGTCTGCGGCCGTCCCTTCTGAGTCGCCGTCGGGAATCGCCTCGAAGGACACGTCGAGGACTGTCTCGAAAGGCGTCCCGAAGACAGTCTCGAACGCCGCGCCGAGAACCGTGCCGCTCCCTGACACGGCCGTTCGACCGAAAGAAAACCGTTAAAAGTCGCCGCAGGGTGTTGTGAGGTATGGCTGGAACTATCGAAGTACTCGTTCCCGGCGGGGAGGCGAACCCCGGTCCGCCGCTCGGTCCGGAACTCGGACCGACTCCCGTGAACGTGCAGGACGTCGTGCAGCAGATCAACGACGAGACCGCCGCGTTCGACGGGATGGAAGTCCCCGTGACCGTCGAGTACGACGACGACGGCTCCTTCTCGATCTCCGTCGGCGTCCCGCCGACGGCCGAACTCGTCAAGGACGAGGCCGGCTTCGAGACCGGATCGGGCGAACCCCAGAAGAACTTCGTCGCCGATCTGACCGTCGAGCAGGTGAAGAAGATCGCAGAGCAGAAGTCCTCGGACCTGCTCTCGTACGACTCGTTCAACGCCGCGAAGGAGGTCGTCGGTACCTGCACCTCCCTGGGCGTCACGATCGAGGGCAACAACCCGCGCGAGTTCAAAGAGCGGATGGACGACGGCGAGTACGACGACGTCTTCGCGGAGTAAGCGGACCGCCGCGCTATCTGCGGCGACCGACGACCCCCGTTCTCTTTGTGGTTCTCCCGGGACCCGATTCGACACAGGACACCCGCGAGCGCCGCGTGTCGAGATCCGGCGGGTGGGATGTCGGGCAGCCTCACTCGCTGTCGATCACCACTCCGCCAGCCGTGATCACGGCGGCGACCTCCTCTCTCTCGCTCGGGCCGACGGAGGTAGTAACCCGCGCGAAGGGCGGTACCCTGACACAAAACTCGGCGCTAACGTTCGTAGCGGCGATTGAACCGTCAAGAGGATAAAATATCGACCGTCTGTATTTGAATGATTACATAGTCAAGGGTAATCGGCTTGCGTCGCGAGGGGCAAATCTCCAGCAATGAGCGTATCTAACCGAACGGAGGCACTCTCGGCGAATACATACCAATACGAACGGGAGCGGGATGAACTACCCAGCGAGGCGGTCGTGGCTGCAGTAAGCGAAGTTTCGAATCGCCCGGTCGTCACACCGGCCTTCGGCGGCGACGAACGCCACGCGGACGCCCTGTCACCGCTCCACGATTACGTCGATCCCGACGCGCTCGACGCGCTCGTGACGGCACAGAGTGGAACAGACTCGAAATGTTCGGTGACGTTCACGTACGGGAAGTATACGGTGACCGTCGAGAAGTGGATGGTCACCGTCACCCGTTCCACGTGAACGGGTGCGACCACGGGACGCCGCGGGAGTCTCTCGGTGAGCGGTCGACGTCTATTATCGGCATTCGGCTGTGAACTTGATACGGATCTCTCGGCTCGCTCCGTACCGTGGCGACGGTTCCCACGGATCGGGCGTCTCGGCCCCGAAATCGGCCGGTACGGGGAGATTGCTTCGACGGACTTAAGGCCGCCATCCCCGTTCGATTCGACGAGACAGGCAGACGCCTGTTTCACTGACCCGTAGGAGCAATCCTGCGTACTACGGAGGTGAATAATGGCAGATACGATAGTTGACGCAGTCGCTCGCGCACTCGACGAGGCGCCGCCGCGGAACTTCCGCGAGACGGTCGACCTCGCCGTGAATCTGCGCGATCTCGACCTAAACGATCCATCGAAACGTGTCGACGAGTCTGTCGTCCTGCCGGCCGGTACCGGGCAGGAGACACAGATCGTCGTCTTCGCGAGCGGTGAGACCGCGCTCCGAGCAGAGGAGGCCGCCGACCAGGTTCTGGACGGCGACGACCTCGAAGACCTCGGAGACGACACCGACGCGGCAAAAGACCTCGCCGACGAGACCGACTTCTTCGTGGCCGAAGCCAGCATGATGCAGGACATCGGCCGCTTCCTGGGGACGGTTCTCGGTCCGCGCGGTAAGATGCCGACGCCGCTCCAGCCGGACGACGACGTCGTCGAGACAGTGAACAGAATGAAGAACACGGTGCAACTCCGCTCCCGCGATCGCCGGACGTTCCACACCCGCGTGGGTGCCCAGGACATGGACCCCGACGAGATCGCGGACAACGTCGACGTCATCGTCCGTCGTCTCGAGGCGAACCTGGAGAAGGGTCCCCTCAACATCGACTCGATGTACGTGAAGACGACGATGGGCCCGTCCGTGGAGGTACCCGCATGAGCGAGAGCGCCGCCGCGCGACGAACGGAGACGATCCCCGAGTGGAAGCGCGAGGAGGTCGCCGAACTCGTCGAGTTCCTCGAAGGCTACGACTCGATCGGCGTCGTCGACGTCGCCGGCATCCCGAGCCGCCAGCTACAGAGCATGCGGCGAGAACTCCACGGGAGCGCGGAGCTGCGGATGAGCCGCAACACGCTCACCGTCCGCGCCCTCGAGGAGGTCGACGACGGCCTCGAAGACCTGACCGAGTACGTCTCGGGACAGGTCGCCCTCGTCGGCACCAACGACAACCCCTTCGGGCTGTTCAAGCAGCTCGAAGCCTCGAAGACGCCCGCGCCGATCAGCGCCGGCGAAGTCGCGCCCAACGACATCGTCATCCCCGAGGGTGACACGGGCGTCGACCCCGGCCCGTTCGTGGGCGAACTCCAGCAGGTCGGCGCCGCCGCGCGCATCATGGACGGCTCGATCCAGGTCACCGAGGACTCGAAGGTCCTCGAGGCCGGCGAGCCGGTCTCCGAAGAGCTCGAAGGCGTCCTCGGCGAGCTCGGCATCGAGCCGAAGGAGGTCGGTCTCGACCTGCGCGGCGTCTTCTCCGAAGGCGTCCGCTTCGAGCCCGACGAACTCGCGATCGACGTCGACGAGTACCGCGCGGACATCCAGTCCGCCGCCGCGGCAGCCCGGAACCTCTCGGTCAACGCGAGCTACCCGACGGCGCAGACCGCGCCGACGCTGCTCGCGAAGGCCGCCGGCGACGCGAAGGCCCTCGGGCTCTTCGCCGCCATCGAGGACCCGGACGTGCTGCCCGACCTCGTCGCGAAGGCCGACGCGCAGGTTCGCGCGCTCGCCGCCCAGATCGACGACGAGGAGGCGCTCCCGGAGGAACTCCGCGGCGTCGAAGCGCCCGCGCCGGCCGCCGAGGAGGCGGACGACGCGGACGACGCAGATGAATCGGCCGACGAAGACGACACCGAAGACGAAGCCGACGCCGACGACACCGACGACGATGACGACGACGGTGCCGAGGGCCTCGGCGCGATGTTCGGATAACTACACAGGAACACGACAATGGAATACGTTTACGCAGCTCTCACCCTGAACGAATCGGGCGCAGAGATCAACGAAGAGAACATCACGGCGGTCCTCGAGGCCGCCGGGGTCGACGTCGAAGAGTCCCGAGTGAAGGCGCTCGTCGCCGCGCTCGAGGACGTCGACATCGACGAGGCCGTCGAGACGGCCGCCGCCGCTCCCGCGCCCGCCGCGGGCGGCGACGCCGGCGCCGTCGAAGCGGCCGACGAGGAAGCGGAAGCGGAAGAAGAAGCCGACGAGGCCGACGAGGCCGAGGAAGCCGGCGACGACGACGAGGACGAGGAGGCCTCCGGCGAGGGTCTCGGCAACCTCTTCGGCTGAATTCCGGAGACGAACACGCCGAGCGTCCGATCCGGACGTCGCGCCGACCCGTCTTTCGATTCGATTTCTTTCGACGCTCCGCGGCTAGCGGTGGCACTGTGACGACGTAGACCGCCCAGCCCGGGCGAGAGTACCTCGCTACGAACGTTCAAATACGAGAGCGGGGCCACTGCGTCGCGATGGCGTCGCCGTCGATCACACTCGCGTACGCGCTCCTCGGCGTGAGTCTCGGAACGCTCACCGGGCTGATTCCGGGTCTGCACGTCAACAGCGTCGCGTTCGTTCTCGTCGGGATCGCGCCGAGCGTCGACGGTCCGCCGGTGGCGGTCGGCGCGGCGATCCTCGCGGCCGGCGTGGTGCACACCTTCCTCTCGATCGTGCCCGGACTCGTCCTCGGCGTTCCCGACGCCGCGACCGCGCCGGGGGCTCTCCCGGGCCACCGCCTCGTCCTCGCGGGTCGCGGTCGGGAGGCGATCCGACTCTCCGCGGTGGGGAGCGGCGTCGCCCTCGCCGGGGCCGTCGCGGTCGCGTTGCCGCTGTCGCGCGCCGTCGCCGCCGGTCGTGAGGTGCTGCTCGCCGCGCTGCCGGTCCTGCTGGCGCTCGTGGCCGCGCTGCTCGTCCTCGCCGAACCGACCCGGCGCGCCCGCCTCGGCGGCCTCCTCTGTCTCGGGGTCGCGACCGGCCTGGGGGTCCTGACGCTCGATCTACCGGCGACTGGGATATTAACGCCCGAGGGGACGACCTCGATGCTCGCGCCGATCTTCGGCGGCCTGTTCGGCGCGCCGATCCTCCTCGACGCGCTCGACGCCCGCGGACGGATCCCGCCGCAGGAGGGGACGACGCTCGGTCTGTCACGCGCCGAGGCGCTTCGAGCCGCGCTGGCCGGCGTCGGCGGGGGCGCGCTCGTCGGCTATCTACCGGGCGTCTCCGCGGGCGTCGCGGCAGTCCTCGCGCTCGGCGGGGCGGGCGGCAGCGGGCCCGCGGGACGCGGCTCCGACCGCGCCTACGTCGTCGCGACCAGCGGTGCCGACACGGCGACGGCGGTGTTCGCGGTGGCGTCGCTCGCGGTGCTCGGCGCGCCACGCAGCGGCGTGACTGTCGCCCTCTCGTCGCTCGTCGGGGGGAGCGGAGACGACTTCGCGGGCGCGCCGATCGACCTCCTGGGAATGCTCCTGGTGATCGTGCTCGCCGCCGGTCTGGGAATCGCGATCCTGTTGACGCTCGGCGAGCGCTACCTCGAACTCGTTCGTCTCCTCCCGCGCCGCCCGCTGCTCGTGGTCGTACTGGCGCTCCTGTTCGCGCTCGCGATCGGCTTCGCGGGTGTCCTCGGCGGGGCGGTCTTCTGTCTCGCGTCGCTCGTCGGATTGCTGCCACCCCGCGTCGGCGCGCGGCGGGTCCATCTGATGGGGGTGCTCTTCGGGCCGATCGCGCTGGGGTGAGCCGGGACGGCACGGCCGACAGGCCTGCCGGCGAATCGGGAAAGACAACCGTTAAAAGTCGCGGCCGGGTCCTGTAGTGTATGAGCCAGTCCGAACAGCGACACGCCCGACAGTGCGTGTCCTGTGGCATCAACATCTCCGGCATGAGCGCGGCGACGTTCAACTGTCCGGACTGTGGCCACGAGATCTCGCGGTGTGCGAAGTGCCGAAAGCAGAGCAACCTCTATGAGTGCCCCGACTGCGGGTTCATGGGACCCTGAACGATGGGAAAGGTAGCTGCCAAGATCAAGGTCATGCCGAACAGCCCCGAAATCGACCTCGACGACCTCCAGGAGCGACTCGAACAGTCGCTGCCGGAGGGCGCGAAGATCAACGGCTTCGAGCGCGACGACGTCGCGTTCGGCCTGGTCGCGCTGTTGCCGACCGTGATCGTCCCCGACGACGCGGGCGGCACCGAAGCGGTCGAAGAGTCCTTCCACGGCGTCGACGGCGTCGAGAGCGTCTCCGTCGAGAACGTCGGCCGTATCTGAGGCCGTAGCCGACGGTTCTTCTCGACCGGCCGATCGCGGCCGGTGATCGATACAACGCCGATAGCGGTCGCCGCGTGCTCCGCCCGGGCGGCTTCTCGTCCGAAGGCCCGACCGCGTTGCCGCGACCGTCGCGCGCTCGTCACTCCCCGCGCTGAAGGAACAGCAGACCGACGAGCGGCGAGAGGATGAAACCGATACCGAGCGCGATCAAGAGCGGCAGTCCACCGGCGTCGAGCGCGGTCGCGGCCGCGACGCCCACGATCGCACCGAGGAGGATGCTCGCGGAGACGCCGACGCCGAACTGTTCGAGTCGGGAACTGGAGTCGTGGTCCACCGGTCCCCCACCGTCGGTGACGCGGTCGATCTCGTCGGGGAGCTGCCCGCCGGACGCGTGTTGCTGTGCCATACCCGGCCGTACGACACCCGGTGGTTTAGATTTTGTCGAGACGAGTCGGTGTCGGGGGCTCGAAACCGTCTATTCGGGACGACCGGAATCGAGACGCGGCCTCGCACCCATTGCCGCCTTGCTCTCGCCACGACACCTGACGGGACGGGAACGTGCGTTTTATAACCGCGTCGGAAGTACTGCCTCCAACGACTATGCCGAGTTCCAACGGTCCACTTCACGGTACGCGAGGAAAGCTCTCGAACAAGCCGCGCGAGCGCGGGACGTCGCCGCCGCAGCGCGCGATCGCGGAGTACGACGAGGGCCAGAAGGTCCACCTGAAAATCGACCCGAGCGTTCGCGACGGTCGGTTCCACCCCCGATTCAACGGGCACACCGGCGAGGTCGTCGGCGAACAGGGCCGCGCGTTCAAGGTCCGAATCGTCGACGGCGGTAAAGAGAAGACGCTCATCGCTCGCCCCGCCCACCTGCGCGCTCAGGAGTAACATCGACGCCGATGACCATCTTCAAAGAGAAGGTAGACGAGGAGTACTTGACCGTCTCGGAGGTCAAGACCCTCCTGGAGGACGTCGAGGCCGAGCGCGCCGCAGACGAGGAGCGAGAGCTCCGCTACGAACTGGCTCGCGCCATCGAACACGTGAACCGGTTCGCCCATCTCGACCCCGAGGAGTCGCGTGAGCTCGTCGAGGAGCTTCTCGAACTGGAGAAGGTCGACGCGACGACCGCGATCAAGATCGCGGACCTCCTCCCGCAGAGCCGAGACGAACTCCGCGCGGTGTACGCACAGGAGCGTTACGCACTCAGCGGCGACGAACTCGACGACGTGCTGAACGTCGTCGCGAAGTACGTCTAGAGCGGACTCCGCCGTTGGCCGTCGACCGACGCGTCGGCCAACTATTTAAATAGACCCTCGCCGTACGACACCACATGACCACGACCGAGAGCGGAGACGCCGACGGCTCGGCCGGCTCGGCAGGCGACGACGCCGACGAGACGGCGAGCGAACGCGAATCCGACCCCGAGGACGTGCGCTACGCGGTCATTTTAGACCACCTCCCGCACGGGCGCGCCGACGACGATCGGCCCCGACACCGGAAGTCCCCGCTCGCGTACGCGCTCGGAGAGCGAGACTTTCGCCTCTTCGAGGTCACGCTCGCTGACGACGCGGACGTCTCGATCGGCGACCGCATCGTGATCGGCCCGACGGAGGCCCGCGACGCCGTCTCGGGGTTCAAACAGGTCACCTACGACGATCTCTCGAACACTGCGAACGCCGAGCTCGAGTACGCGATCGAGGAGATCGTCGACGCGAACGAGCGCCGCTTCGTCGATTTCTACAACGACGCGCAGCCGATCACTCTCCGGCTGCATCAGCTGAACCTCCTCCCTGGCATCGGGAAGAAGCTCCGGAACAACATCCTGGATCAGCGCAAGCGCGGCCCCTTCGAGAGCTTCGAGGACGTCGAAGAGCGCGTCTCGGGGCTCCACCGACCGAAGGAGGTCCTGATCGAGCGGATCCTCGAGGAGTTGCGCGACGACGACTTGAAGTACAAGACCTTCGTCGGACGCGAGTCATAACGTCGGTGTCGCGCGCTGACGGCCGGCGCTCGTTGACTCCGAGGTCTCGGTTGCGGCCGGGACAGACACGCGACCCGAGACGTTTACACTCTCCCACCCGCAACGGGGGACAATGACAGATACGACGCCCGATGGGATCTCAGAGCCCCGAGATCCCGACGACTTACGCCGTCGGGCGGGCGTGCGCGGCGACCCGGACCGGGATCAACACTTCCTGATCGACGACCGGGTGCTCGATCGGATCCCGACGTACCTCCCCGACGACGCCGACGCGACGCACCTCCTCGAGATCGGGGGCGGAACGGGCGCGCTCACCGATCGACTGCTCCGCGTCGCAGACGAAGTGACCGTCGTCGAGCGTGATCGCTCGCTCGCAGCCTTCCTCCGCGAGGAGTTCGCTACGGCGATCGATGGCGGGCGATTACGGGTCGTGGAGGGCGACGCCCTCGAAGTCGACCTCCCCGACTTCTCGGCGTCCGTCTCGAACCTTCCGTACGGGATCTCCTCGGAGATCGTCTTCCGGCTGCTTCCGGCGAACCGCCCGCTCGTGTTGATGTTCCAGCGGGAGTTCGGCGAGCGGATGGCGGCCGACCCCGGCACCGACGCCTACGGCCGGCTGTCGGTCACGGCGCAGCACTACGCCGACGTCGAGGTCGTCGAGATCGTGCCGCCGACGGCGTTCGATCCCGCGCCGGCGGTCGAGAGCGCGATCGTCCGCCTCCGGCCGAGAGAGCCGAACTACGCCGTCGACGACGAGTCGTTCTTCTTCGATTTCGTGAAGGCCCTCTTCACCCAGCGCCGCAAGACGATCCGGAACGGCATCCGGAACACCGCCCACATCTCGGGACTCACGGACCCCGACGCGGTCGTCGACGCGGTCGAGGAGCGAAACGGGGATCTCTTGCGTGCGCGGGCGGGATCGCTCGCACCCGAAGCGTTTGCGGAACTGACCGCCGTCGCGGACGAACACGGCCGCTGATTCATCGATCTATGCTCGGAACACTCCAGATGTCGCCCGGCGGTCTCGGGGGAGTCGGGGGCGCACTGGGCGCCCTCTCCGAGTTGGTTCCGACGTTCACGGGCCGCATCGCGGTCACCTTCGCGATCGGTCTCGCCACGATGGCGCTGCTCGCCCGCACGGACCGGATTCACGCCGCGGCCCCGGATCGACTGCCGTCGACGGTGTGGCACCTGCTGGTCACGCTGGGGACGATGTTCGTCGCCGCGACCGCCGGCGTGACGATCGTCGGGCTCTGGGGGCTCTCAGACGAGTTGCTCGGAGTCTTCGGGCAGAACTACGGCCCCGAGACGCTCGTGCGGACCGGCATTTCTCTGCTGTTCCTGATCGGCGCGTACACGATGACGGGGCTGGTCCGACAGCTCGCCGAGGAACTCGCGGAGACGCGCTCGTCGATCGGTGAGCACGAGGGCGAGATCGCCTTTCGGGTCGGCCAGGTGACGCTGTATCTCCTCGCACTCACGATCATCCTCGCGCTGTGGAACGTGAACGTCGGTGGGATTCTCGTCGGCGCGGGCTTTCTCGGGATCGTCGTCGGTATGGCGGCCAGACAGACGCTCGGGGCGATGCTGGCGGGGTTCGTCCTGATGTTCTCCCGGCCGTTCGAGATCAGCGACTGGATTCAGGTGGGCGAGTACGAGGGAATCGTCACCGACATCACGATCGTCAACACTCGGATCCAGACGTTCGACGGCGAGTACGTGATGATCCCGAACGACGTGGTCTCCTCGGAGAGCCTCGTCAACCGGAGCCGGAAGGGCCGCCTCCGCATCGAGGTCGAGGTCGGAGTCGACTACGACGCCGACCCCGAGCACGCCGCACAGGTCGCAAAGCGCGCCGTCTCGAAGCTCGACGACCCGATGAACGTTCCGACGCCGCAGGTGGTGCTCAAGCGGCTCGACGACTCCGCAGTCGTCCTCGGCGTGCGCTACTGGATCGACAACCCGAGCGCCCGGCGGAAGTGGCGCTCGAAGACGGCGGTCATCGGCGCGGTCAAGGAGGCGCTGGAGGCGGAGGACATCAAGATCCCGTTCCCGCAGCGGGAGCTGATGGGCCGCGCCGAGGAAGGGGGCTTCGTCCTCGCGGGTGAAGAGCGATCCGCAGAGCCGCAGGTGGAGCCGACGCCTGACGGGGGCGACTCGTGACCGATCGAACCGGAGGGGCCGATGGGACCAAACGGGACCTCGCTGCGAGTCGCGGGATCGAGACGGACGTGTATCAGCCGGCGGAGGACTCGGGCCTCCTCGCGTCCGCGGTCGAGAAACGGGGCCGGGGACGGCTGCTGGAAGTCGGAACCGGATCGGGCTGGGTCGCCGCGCGGGCGGCCCGGGAGGCCCCCGAGGTGACCTCGGTCGTCGCGAGCGACCTGAGTCCGCACGCCTGCCGCGCGGCGCGCCGGCGGGCGATGGGCGCGGGCGGCGACGACCGGACCCGAAACGAGGCGGGCGGGCAGGGGCCGACGGGCGACGACGCAGGTGGTGACGATCGGCCAAACGGTGGTGCGACTGTCGACGTCGCCGACGGCTCACCGCTCTTCGACGTCGTACGCGCGGACCTCGTTGCGCCGTTCGCCGACGACGCGTTCGACACGGTCGCGTTCAACCCGCCGTATCTCCCCACCGACCCCGAGAACGAGTGGGACGACTGGATGGAGCGGGCGCTCTCGGGCGGAGAGTCCGGCCGGGAATTGATCGATCCGTTCCTCGAAACTGTCGGTCGAGTGCTCGCCCCCGACGGCGTCGCGTTGCTGCTCGTGAGTTCGCTCACCGGATACGGCGCGGTGCTCGACGCCGTCCGGGAGTGCGGATTCGACCACGAGGTCGTCGTCGAGGAGTCGTACCCGTTCGAGACCCTCTCGGTGCTCGCGCTGACTCACGGGAGCGAGACCTGATCGGCACCGATCGCGCGTTTGATGCCCAAAAGTAATAAAACACTTTAGCAAATATTAAGCAGCGGCATTTCGTATCGGTCGTCGATGACTGAACTCGTCGCGACGACACCGGGGCTGTTTCCGCTTCCGGACTGGGCGAAGTCGGAGCTCTCGGAACTCAAGGGCCGACAGAAGGTCGATCTCATCTCCGGCGACGAGTCCGATCAGGTCGTCTCGGCGTACGGGCGGGCCCGCGCGGAAGTCGTCGACGACCAGTTCGACGCCGGCCTCGACCGGATCGTCGAGGGACAACTCCGCTGGGACGATATGATCGCTCACCCGCTGGCGGTACACGACAACGTCGAGACCGGGCGGATCAGCCGCTACTACGACAACAACAACTTCTATCGGAACCCCCGCGTCGTGGGCGAGCTGACGCCCTCCGGCGACGTCGCGGCCGACCTCTCGGCGGCGCTAGAACTCTTCGACGACGCCGCGCCCCTGCAGGCGGTCCTCCCCGGCCCGTACTCGCTCACAGACCTCGCGACGGACGAACACTACGGCGACGACCGCGGGTTCCTCTCCGCCGTCGCGGACTTCCTGGCCGACGAGGTCGAGTCGTTCCCGAGCCACGAGACGCTGTTCCTCCTCGAACCGTCGCTCGTCGCGAACCCGCCGAACGACGACCTCGCGGCGGCCGTCCCGGAGGCCGTCGACGTCGTGGCGGGAGCCACCGATGCCGACGTCGTCGTCCACACGTACTTCGGCGCGCTCGACGAGAAGACCTACGCCCACCTGATGGACGCCGAGGTCGCCGCGTTCGGCCTGGATCTCGTCGCCGACGATCGAGAGCAGACCGTCTACAACGCCGTCGAGTACGGCGTCACCGGCGACGTCGCGCTCGGCGTCGCCGACGGCCAGAACACGCTCGTCGAATCCGCGGAGACGCTGCGGGAGCGCGCCGAGTGGTTCACCGAGCAGGTCCCCGCGGCCGACTTCGGGACCGTCTACCTCAGCACGAACACGGAGACGTTCTACCTCCCGGTCAACAGACACCGGGCGAAGCTCTCGGCGCTCGCGACGGCGGCCGGTCTCGACAGAGAGGTGGTCGCCTGATGGTTCGGAACCCCTCGAACCGGACGCAGTTCCGTCCCGACGACCACGACGCGGAACACTTCCTCCTGACGACCGTCGTCGGAAGCTACCCGAAGCCGACGTGGCTCAGTACAGTCAAGGAGCTCTCGGAGGACTCCGGCGCGGCGTTCGACGACGCGGCCCTGGCGGAGGCATACGACGACGCCGCGCGCGTGATCACGCACGAGCACGAGCGCGCCGGCCTCGATACGGTGGTCGACGGCGAGATGCGCCGCGAGGAGATGGTCGAGTACTTCGCCCACCGGATCCCCGGCTACGAGTTCAACGGCCCCGTGAAGGTCTGGGGACACAACTACTTCGACAAGCCCTCGGTCGTCTCCGAAGTGGACTACGACGAACCGTGGCTGCTCGACGAGTTCGAGTTCACCGCGAGCGTGGCGAGGAAGCCGGTGAAAGTCCCGATCACCGGACCCTACACGCTCGCGCGGTGGTCGTTCAACGAAGCCTACGACGACACGGAATCGCTCGCCTACGACCTCGCAGACCTCGTCAACGAAGAGGTAAAGGGCCTCGTCGACGCCGGCGCGCGCTACGTGCAGATCGACGAACCCGCGCTCGCGACGACGCCGGACGACCACCACATCGTCGGCGAGTCGATGGAGCGTATCGTCGACGGGATCTCCGAGAACGTCCGGATCTGCCTGCACGTCTGTTACGGCGACTACTCTCGCATCTACCCGGAGATCAACGACTTCCCGATCGACGAGTTCGACGTCGAACTCTGCAACGACGGCTACGAGCAGATCGACGTGTTCCGGAACCCGGAGTTCGAACCGGACCTCGCTCTCGGCGTCGTCGACGTCCACGACGCCGAAGTCGAGTCGGTCGCGGAGATCAAACGCAACATCCAGCAGGGGCTGAAGGTCGTCTCGCCGGACCGGCTCACCGTCTCGCCGGACTGCGGGGTGAAGTTGCTCCCGCGCGAGGTGGCGTATCAGAAGATCGCGAATATGGCGCAGGCCGCCCGCGAGGTCGAGGCCGAACTGGACGCCGGCGAGATCGAGGTCGCTGCACCGCAGCGCTAGTCGACCCCGACCTCGCGTTCTGCTACCGGCCTACGCTTCGCGTTCGCTGTCGTCGCTCCCGCACCCGCGCCCGTATTCGAGCGCGAGCACGACGGCGCCGGCCAGCGCGGTCAGCGCGGACTGGAGACGGGTGGCCGAAACGTACCAGTCGGCGGGTTCGAGATCCTCCGGGTTCTCATAGCCCGCGAGTAGGAATCGCCCCGCAGTGTCGAGGACGCGGTCGGGAAACAGCGCGCCGGCGACTCCCCAGACCATCGTCGATGCGGCCAGCAGTTTCGTGCAGGACTCTTTCATACCCTGTCCTTGTCGTCGCGACCAATGAGGGCAGCGGCCGTTCCCGTGGGTCGGGAGCGGGCGTGAGCGTAATCAGTCCTCGAACCCCGGCGGTGGCCCTCTCGGTCTCGTCGGATAGGCGGGGGGACCCCGCATAACGGGGAAAACGGCACCGCGAACGTACTACTCGTACAGCCAGGCGGCGTCGATCCGCTCGTAGTCGAGCAGTTCGTCCTCGTCGAAGAAGAGGTCGATCTCGCGCTCGTTGGCGCCCTCGTCCTCGTGGTCGGAGGCGTGGATGACGTTGCGGCCGAGATCGAGGCCGAAGTCGCCGCGGATCGTGCCCGGGGCGGACTCGGCGGGATCGGTCTCGCCGACCATCGAA
The DNA here is from genome assembly GCF_024494595.1 of Halobellus rarus. Classification (GTDB taxonomy): domain Archaea; phylum Halobacteriota; class Halobacteria; order Halobacteriales; family Haloferacaceae; genus Haloquadratum; species Haloquadratum rarum. The sequence goes on from NZ_JANHDI010000002.1 coordinate 328,650, forward strand.
CGGACCTGTCGGGTCGCGTCCGCGCCCTCCCAGACCATCGCGAAGACCGGTCCGGAGGTGATGAACTCGACGAGGCCGTCGAAGAACGGCTTGTCCTCGTGTTCGCCGTAGTGCTCGTGGGCGAGGTCGTCGTCGATCTGCATGAACTTCCCGCCGACGAGCTTCAGCCCGCGATCCTCGAACCGGGAGACGATCTCGCCGATGAGGCCGCGCTGGACGCCGTCGGGCTTGACCATCACGAAGGTGCGCTCGTCGTCGCTCATTCGTTGCCGCCCTCGTTGCGGCCCGCTTCAGTCCACTCCAGATCGCGGGGCTCGCGGCCGAGCCGGTAGTTCTTCTCGGCCTTCGAGTCCTTGAAGTGGAGGATCGTTCCGTCCTTTTTGACGAGCATCGTGCCCGTGCCGGGTTCGATCTCCTCGCCGGTGTAATCGCACGTGCGCGTTTCGACCATTGGTTATCGACCTCCGATGGAGTCGGCGTCCCGCTGCGTCTCGCGAAGCTGCAGGATGTCGCCCTCGCGGACGGGGCCCAGGACGTTTCGCGTGATGATGCGGCCCTGGTTCGACCCCTCTCGGATGCGGCACTTGACCTGCATGGCCTCGCCGTGCATCCCTGTCTTGCCAACGATCTCGATGACCTCCGCGGACGTCGAGTCGCTGGCGGTCTCTTCTGCGCTCATCGTCGCTTACCGCAGTTCCTCGAGCTTCGCCGCGATGTCTTCGACGTCACCCTCCGAATCGCCGGCGTCGACGATGGCGGCGGCGGCCGAGCCGACTTCGAGGCCGGCGGCCTGGCCGACTTCGTCCTGCGTCTCGATGAAGACGTAGGGGATTCCCTTCTCGTCGGCGAGTTCGGGCAGGTGCATCACGATCTCTTCGGGCGAGACGTCCTCGGCGACGAAGACGAGCTCGGCGGTGCCGCGCTCGACGGCCTTGGTCGTCTCGTTGGTTCCTTTCTTTACCGTTCCTGTGTCTCGGGCGACCTCGAGTGCCTCGAGGGCGTCCTCTGCGAGGTCGGCCGGGACGTCGAATTCTACGTAGACTGGCATTGGTTGTTCACCTCTCCTGCTCGCGGGCTCGACTGCCCCGCCGGAAATACCGGTTTCCCTGACGGCGGGGAGTATCATCAACCCCGGGCAGGCTGTACACTTCGGTTGCTCCGGATCGCATAAAAGCGCTTTCAATGGCGCCGTGCCGTGGCACGCCGACACACGCGCCTTCGCCGTCGGACACGCGCCGGTGTCGCCCGCGACCGCTCGCGACGCGCGAGCGAACGCAACCTCCTTACACGGCCGCGACGATGCCGGGATATGAACGTCGCCGCCCTCGCGGCGGACCTCCGCGCGGCGGCCCGTCGGGCGGATCACCGACGCCTGCTCGTCCTCGCGGGTGAGCGAGACGCCGGTGTCGATGCCGCCTTCGACGCCGTCGAGGGGGCCGGGATCCCCGACGACGAGACGACGATCGTCACGGCGGCAGAGGGGTTCCGGTTCGAGCGCGTCGATCCGACGCACGCCCGGGAACTGCTCGGTACCACCCGAACGGCGGTGATCTACGACGCCCACGAGGACTTCTCGCCGAACGCCCTGGGTCGGCTCGTCGGGACGGTCGACGGCGGCGGGCTGTTCGTCCTCCTCGTCCCTCCGCTCGACGACTGGCCCGACCGGCCGGGTTCGTTCGAGTCTTCGCTGGCGGTGCCGCCCCACGGCGTCGACGACGTCGGTGGGCGGTTCCGAAAGCGACTCGTCGAGACGCTCCGGGATCACCCGGGAGTGGCGATCGTCGACCTCGACGCCGGGACCGTCGAGCGGCGTGGCGAGACCGACGCGTCGGCCCCGGTCCGTTCGACGCCCTCGACGCCGCCTGCTGGAACGCGACGCTTCCCGGCGGCGGCGTACGAGGCCTGCCTGACCGCCGACCAGTCCCGGGCGCTGCACTCGCTGGAGGCGCTCGGTGACGGGAGCGGTGGGACCGACGCGGATCGGCGGGACACGGAGGGCGAGGCCGACGAGGAGCGACGGCGCGCCGTCGTCGTTGAGGCCGACCGCGGCCGCGGGAAGTCGAGCGCTGCCGGCCTCGCCGCCGGGTCGCTCGCGGCGGCCGGACGCGACGTCCTCGTCACCGCGCCGGACCGACGGAACGCGAGTGATCTGTTCGCGCGCGCCAGGGAGTTGTTGTCGGCGCTCGACGCGCTCGACGGCGAGCGCGCGGGACAGACCGCGGCTGCTGCGGGAGGCGACACGCTGCGGACGAGAAGCGGCGGCCGGATCCGCTTCGCGTCGCCGGCGGCGGCCGCGGACCTGCCAGAGGACCCCGACGTGGTGCTCGTCGACGAGGCGGCGGCGCTCCCCGTTCGGCTGCTCTCGTCGTTCCTCGACGCGCCGGCGATCGCCTTTTTCACCACCGTCCACGGGTACGAGGGGGCCGGCCGCGGGTTCTCCGTCCGGTTCAGGGGTGAGTTGGCCGACTCCGGCCACGACGTGAGCGAGGTGACGCTCTCGGAACCGATCCGGTTCGCGCCCGCCGATCCGGTCGAATCGTGGGCGTTTCGCGCGCTGCTGCTCGACGCTCGACCGCCGGTGGACGCCCTCGTCGCCGACGCGTCGCCGTCGTCGGTGACCTACCGCGCGCTCTCGCCCGACGAACTCGCGGGCGACGAGCACCTGCTCAGGGAGGTGTTCGGGCTGCTCGTGCTGGCGCACTACCGGACGGAGCCGGACGACCTCGCCCGCCTCCTCGACGCGCCGAACCTCCGGGTTCGGGTGCTGGAACACGCCGGCCACGTCGTCAGCGTCGCGCTGTTGGCTCGGGAAGGCGGCCTCGACGCCGAGACGCGCCGGTCGATGTACGAGGGCGCGCGGGTCCGCGGCAATATGCTTCCGGACGTGTTCACGAGCCAACTGCGCGACGAGGAAGCCGGAGTTCCCGTCGGCTACCGTGTGGTACGCATCGCGACGCATCACGCCGCTCGATCCCGCGGGCTGGGGTCGGCGCTCCTCTCGGAGGTCCGCGCGGAGTTCGACGGCGAGGCCGACTACCTCGGCGTCGGGTACGGCGCGACGCCGGAACTGCTCTCCTTCTGGGAATCGAACGGCTACGAGACGGTCCACGTCTCGACGACGCGGAACGAGTCCAGCGGCGAGTACTCCGCGCTGATGCTGGACCCGCTCTCGGAGACGGGACGGGCCCTTTGCGACCGCCACGCCCGCTGGTTCCGCGACCGGGTCGGGGACTTACTCGGGGAACACCTCCGCGACGCCGACCCCGACGTGGTCCGCGGCGCGCTGTCGGCCTGCGAAACGCCCGTCTCACTCGATCTCTCCGACTACGAGTGGCGCGTCGTCGTCGGCGTCGCGCTCGGTCCGGGACAGTACGCGACGGCCCCGCAGGCGTTCCGTCGCCTCGCGCTCGCCGCGCTCGTCGGTGCGGGCGGTGAACGGGGCGATTCGGTCGCCGCCGGGACTGACTCGGTGACAGAGATCCGGCTGACCGACCGCGAGGAGCGTCTGCTGGTCAGGAAGGTGTTGCAGACGCACCCGGCCGACGCCGTCGCCGACGAACTCGGATACGAGTCTCCGCGGCAGTGTCTCCGTGCGCTCGGCGACGCGTACGGGTCGCTCGTCGATCGCTACGGCGCGGGCAACGAGGTCGTCGAAGCCGAGCGAGAACGGTTCGACGGCTGACCGCACGGGCCTCGACGGTCCGATCGAGGAGAGCCTTCATCACCGTCGGCGTCGACGTCCCCGTATGGAACCGCTCACTTGGGTCGCGCTCGGCCTCGTCGCCCTCGCAGTCGTGGGGTCGGCGTTACCGCTGGTCCCCGGCGGCGGTCTCTCCGTCGTCGGTGTCCTCGGCTACTGGTGGTCGACGGGCTATGCGGAGCCCTCGACGCTGCTCGTCGCCGTCCTCGTCGGCGTCGGTATCCTCACGATGGTCGTCGACTACTTCGGCGGAGCCATCGCCGCCCGGGCCGGCGGGGCCTCGCTGGTCACGACCGCCGTCGCGGTGCTCGTCGGTCTCGTCCTGCTCTTCGTCGCCGGACCGGTCGGTTTCATCCTCGGCATCGCGGCGACCGTCTTCGCCGTGGAGTTCGCCCAGCACGCCGACGCAGAGGCGGGGCTCCGCGTCGCACTGTGGGCTACGGTGGGCGTGCTCGCCTCGACTGTCGTGCAGGTGGTTCTGACGGGATCGATCTTGGCCGTGCTCCTGTTCGTCGCCTTCGTTTGAGACGGGCGCGGTCGTCGCCCCGCCATGTCGGGGCAGAGGTGGTACCGGTGCCGAAGCCGGAGGATCGGACGGACCGGCAGATTTGCGAGCCGACGGAGGAATTATATCGTCCGTGGTCTTATCGAACCCTGTGAGCGTCAACGTCGAGACGCGGGTGGACGCCCCCGGTTCCGCCGAGTTCGTCGAGAGCACGTGGGACCTCAAAGAGCGAATTCGAGAGCGAGAGGGAGTCCTCAAGCAGCGTCGGGCGTTCTTCGTGGACGCGTACCGACGGGCGAGCGATCACTTGCTCTTCGAGGACGACGAACTCGTCGGGTTCGCGTCGGTCCGACGGGACGGCTACATTCTCTTTCTGGCGGTCGCCCCGGAACGACGCGGCGAGGGGTACGGCAAGCGACTCGTCGCCGCCGCGCTACAGGACCACGACACGATTTCGTGTCACGCGCGGGCGACGAACGAGGAGGCGATCTCCTTCTACGAGCACCTCGGTTTCGAGATCCAGCGGCGGATCACCGGATACTACGAAGACGGCGGCGACGCGTACTACCTCCGCCTGGGCGACGGCACGTCGCTGCGGGAGAAGTTCGCGGAGTTCTTTCGGCGGTCGGTCGTCGGCGAGTGAGCGGCCTCGCGTCAGTTAGAGGTTCTCGACGCCGTTGTCGGTGATCACCTCGTCGATCAGTTCGACGGGCGTCGCGTCGTAGGCGGGGTTTTCGATCACGACGTCCTCGATCGGCTCCAGGGACACCTCAGCGGGCGAGCGGAGTTCGTTCTCGAAGACGAAGCCGTCGTCGACGATCTTCGCCGCCGACCCGACGACCGTGACCGGCACGTCGAGGTAGTTCGCCGTGGCGACGATGGGAAACGTCCCGACGCGGTTGTAGAGGGTCCCCTCGACGATGCAGTCCATCCCGACGACGACCCGGTCGCATTCGTCCAAGAACGTGCCCGACGCGCTGTCGACCATCAGATGCGGTTCGACGCGGTCGATGCCGGCGAGCCGACGCGCCGTCTTCCGACCGAGGTACCGGGGTCGGGCCTCGGTGACGTACGCCGTCAGGTACGTGCCGCCCGTCGCCGCTTGCTCTACGGCCTCGAGGACAGTCGAGGAGAAGTCGTGCATCAGGAACGTCTCCCCGTCCTCGAAGGTCGGGGCCGCGTTCCTCGCCGCCCGGGACTTCCCCTGCTGGACGTCCTCGACGACCCGTTCGACCACCTCGTCGAGGAGCGATTTCGCCTCCTCGACGGTGTCCTTCCGGTCGACGACGTTCACCAGCACGGTCTGCATCGCGTTGAACAGCGACGCGTGCGAGGGGTTCGCCCGCTTGAGCGCGCTCGCGTTCCGTTCGAGATCGCGCTCGAACTCCTCGACCGTGGCGTGATCGCGCTCTAACAGGTCCGAGAGCGCCCGTGTCGCCTTGACGGCGACGACCGACGAACTGTGCGTCTGCATCTCTCGGATCTCCGCGATCGTCTCGTCGATCATAATCGAACGTCGGTGACTCGGGTGAAAGAGTTTCCGACGGCGGAGGGTTTCGCGTCCTGATGGACCGCGTCCGACGGCGGAAAACGCCGTTCCTCACTCGCCGTCGAGGGTCGCAGGCGTCCGGCCCCGTCAGCGAACGTACAGGATCAGTCGGACTCGTCGCCGCCGTCGATCTTGTCGGGGTCACTGCCGCCGTCACCGGCGTCGAACCGCCGGGCGTACAGATAGACCCCGAGCGCGACCAGGACCCAGACGACGGCCCCCACGCGGATCGCGAATTCGACGCGAGCCCCCCAGGTCGGCAGCGTGGCGCGGAGCGAGAGCGCGGTGACCACCGGCGCGCCGACCACGATGGTGAGGACGAACGTCGTCTGCATCACCCACCCGTAGTCGACGCCGTCGGGATCGGAGGTCTCGACCGGTTGCACGTCTACGCCTTCGAGGGTGCGCGCAAAGACGTGCCGATTTCGGGCGAGACGTCGGGTGCGGCGCGAACGTCCCCACGGAACGCGACGAACGACCTTCGCGGCCCCGATACGTGACGCGTTCAGTCGGACACTCGGGCGTCGAGAAAGTCCGAGACGGCATCGTTGAACGCGCCGGGGCGTTCCAGCATCGCGAGGTGGGCGGCGTCGTCGAGGACGGTCAGTTCGCAGTCGGGAAGCTCCTCGCACAGTTCCTCGTGGAAGTGCGGTGGTGTCAGCCGATCGTACTCACCGACGAGCGCGAGCGTGGGTACGTCGACGTCGGCGAGGTCCCCGCGGACATCGAACGCGTGGGCCGTCCGGAAGTCCCGTTCGAGTATCGCCCGTCCGGTCGATCGCAGCGCCGACTGGGAGACTGCGAGCGTGTCTTCGTCGGCGTCGTGAAAGAGGTGGTCCGGTTCGTGGAAGAACTCGACGACCCGCTCGAAGTCTTCTTCGACCCACCGGAGCAGGTCGTCCAGCACCGGGAGCCGCGGCCCCGCCCCGGCCAGGACGGCTCCGTCGACGGTGAGTTCCCGCTCTGCGAGCGCCGTGAGGACGACCGCGCCGCCGAGAGAGTTTCCCAGAAGGACGTCGGCGTCGACCGCGTCCGCGACGGCGACGACGTCGTCGACGTACGCCGAGAGGGTCTCGTAGCCGGGCTCGGCGGCGACGTCGTCGCTCTCGCCGTGACCGCTCAGATCGAGCGCGACGAAGGGGTACTCTGCACCGAGTTTCGACTGGGCGCTCCAGACCCGGTGGGTGCCCCCGCTGCCGTGGATCGCGAGTATCGTCGGCTCGCTTCCCCCCCGGTCGAACGTCCGGTAGGCGGTCTCCCGCCCGTGGTGTGAAACCGTCTCCATATGGAACGGTTCGATCGGCCCCGACATAAACCCCCGAGCGCGGTGAGGTGGTCGTCGACCGTGCGTGGCGGGACCGAGAGCGAACCGCCGAACCGCAATTCAACCGGGAGCGACAGCTATTCTTCGCAGTGGTGCGATTAGCCCGCGACAGATTTAAATAGTTAAGCGACTAACCTGGAGTTAGGAATAACGATGAGCATCAATCAATTAGCCGGTGGAGACGAACGGATCGTCCGCCGGTACGAGTACGACGGCAGTTGGGTTCTCGCAGCAGACATCGGTCTCACCTCCGAGGAGGTCGACGTCGACGTCGTCGGCACGACCGCGATCGTCGTCGCCGAGAGCGGAAACGACGTTTCCGAGGCCGAATTCGAACTGCCCGGACCCGACGCGTCGGTCGCGACGAACAACGGCGTGCTAATCATCACTGTCGAGAAATGAAGCTCACTGTCAAACCACTCAAGCAGAAGGACGCCGGGCGCGGGCTCGCGGCCATCGACCGCCAGGCGGCCGAGGAGCTCGATCTGGAGGGCGGCGATTACATCCGGATCGACGGCAACGGCGGCACCGCCATCGCTCGCGTCTGGCCGGGATACCCCGAGGACAGCGGCACGGGCGTCATCCGGATCGACGGCCGCCTCCGTCAGCAGGCGAACGTCGGCATCGACGACCGCGTCGAGGTCGAGAAGGCCGACATCAAGCCCGCGAAGCACGTCTCGGTCGCGCTCCCGCAGAACCTCCGCATCAGCGGTAACATCGGGACGCACCTGCGGGACAAGCTCGCGGGCCAGCCCGTCACGCAGGGACAGAACATCCGCGTCCCCTTCGGCTTCGGCTTCATGTCCTCGTCGAATCAGCCGATCCCGCTGAAGGTGGCCTCGACGGAGCCGAGCGGCACGGTCGTCGTCACGGACTCGACCGAGGTGACGATCAGCCAGACGCCCGCCGAGGAGATCCAGTCGACCGAGGAGGACGAGGCCGACACGCCCTCGGTCACCTACGAGGACATCGGCGGCCTCGACCGGGAGCTCGAACAGGTGCGGGAGATGATCGAGCTGCCGATGCGGCACCCCGAGCTGTTCCAGCGCCTCGGCATCGAGCCGCCGAAGGGCGTGCTGCTGCACGGCCCGCCGGGCACCGGGAAGACCCTGATCGCGAAGGCCGTCGCCAACGAGATCGACGCCTCCTTCCACACGATCTCGGGCCCCGAGATCATGTCGAAGTACTACGGGGAATCCGAAGAGCAACTCCGCGAGATCTTCGAGGAGGCCGAAGAGGAGGCTCCCGCGATCGTCTTCATCGACGAGATCGACTCGATCGCCCCGAAGCGCGGCGAGGCCGGCGGCGACGTCGAACGCCGCGTCGTCGCGCAACTGCTCTCGCTGATGGACGGCCTCGACGAGCGCGGCGAGGTCGTCGTCATCGGCGCGACGAACCGCGTCGACGCGATCGATCCGGCGCTTCGCCGCGGCGGTCGCTTCGACCGCGAGATCGAGATCGGTGTCCCAGACCGCGAGGGACGGAAGGAGATCCTCCAGGTCCACACGCGGAACATGCCGATCTCGGACGCCGTCGATCTCGACGAGTACGCCGACAACACCCACGGCTTCGTCGGCGCGGACATCGCGAGCCTCGCGAAGGAGGCCGCGATGAACGCCCTGCGGCGCATCCGGCCGGAACTCGATCTGGAGTCCGACGAGATCGACGCCGAGGTGCTGGAGTCGCTGTCGGTCACCTCGAAGGACTTCAAGGAGGCCATCAAGGGCATCGAGCCCTCGGCGCTCCGTGAGGTGTTCGTCGAGGTCCCCGACGTCACGTGGGAGCACGTCGGCGGCCTCGAAGACACGAAGGAGCGCCTCCGCGAGACGATCCAGTGGCCGCTCGAGTACCCCGAGGTGTTCGAGGCGATGGACATGCAGTCCGCGAAGGGCATCCTGATGTACGGACCGCCCGGGACCGGAAAGACGATGCTCGCGAAGGCCGTCGCCAACGAGTCCGAGTCGAACTTCATCTCGGTGAAGGGGCCGGAACTGCTCGACAAGTACGTCGGCGAGTCCGAGAAGGGCGTCCGCGAGATCTTCAAGAAGGCCCGCGAGAACGCCCCGACGATCGTGTTCTTCGACGAGATCGACTCGATCGCGACCGAGCGCGGCAGCAACACCGGCGACTCGGGCGTCTCCGAGCGCGTCGTCTCCCAGTTGCTCACGGAGCTCGACGGGCTCGAAACCCTCGAAGACGTCGTCGTCGTCGCGACGACGAACCGGCCGGACCTCATCGACTCGGCGCTGCTGCGGCCGGGGCGGCTGGACCGCCACGTCCACGTGCCGGTCCCCGACGAGGAGGGACGCCGTGCCATCTTCGGGGTCCACACCGAGGACAAGCCGCTGGCCGACGACGTCGACCTCGACGAACTCGCCTCGAAGACCGAGGGATACGTCGGGGCCGACATCGAGGCGGTCGCACGCGAGGCGTCGATGGCCGCGAGCCGAGAGTTCATCAACAGCGTCTCCCGCGAGGAAGTCGCCGAATCGGTCGGCAACGTCCGCGTGACGATGGAGCACTTCGAGCACGCGCTCGACGAGGTCGGGCCGAGCGTCACCCCCGAGACGCGCCAGCGCTACGAGGAGATCGAACAGCGCTTCCAGACCAGCGAGGTCGAGCGCGAACCGCAGGCCGACGTCAGTCGGACGTTCCAGTAGCGCGGGAGCGCGTTTCCGACGCGTCCCGGCGGCCCCCCATCGACGGGCTTTTAGTTTCGATCGCCCGAGGACGGAGTACGGAATCTCACGACGTCTCGACTGACAACCGGATCGTCAGATGCGTCGGGCGGATCAGAAGTTACCGAAGAAACACATTTACAGTTTATTTCATCAGAAGTGTGGTGTCGGTCCCGCTCGAAAGACGGAATCTATACTGCCCGAGAGTGCCGTCGATACCCTCCGAGGGCGTTATCGATGCTATCCCGGTACGACAGTTGGTTTCTTCCGATAGAGGTCTCGAACCGACGCTTTTTCGACCGTCCCGGGTCAGGCGTCCGAGAGGTCCCCGATATCGTCTAGGATCTCCGTGGCGTGGCCTTCCGGTGAGACGTCCTCGTACGCGAGGACGACGTCTCCCTCCGGCCCGATCACGTACGTGTTGCGGAAGACGCCGTCGAACGTGTTGCCGAACATCTTCTTCTCGCCGTAGGAGTCGTAGGCGGTCGCGACCGACCCGTCCTCGTCCGAGAGGAGGGCGAAGGGGAGGTCGTACTCCGCCGCGAACGGTTCCAGGTCGTCGACGGGGTCGTCGCTGATCCCGAGGACAGTCACGCCGCGCTCTTCGAACGCCCCGTAGGAGTCGCGGAAGCCGCACGCCTCGGTCGTACAACCGGGTGTGTCCGCTCGCGGATAGAAGTACACGACGACGTACTCCCCGCGGAACTCGGAGAGCGACACTGTCTGTCCGTTCTGGTCGGGCAACTCGAAGTCGGGGGCGGCTTCGCCGGTGTCGAGCATCGTCCGTACGTTCGGGGAGAGGCGCTTCAACGTACCGTTCGGGATCGGACACGAGGGGCGGTTGTCGTGTTCTGGCTATCGCGGTCGCGACACCGACTCAATCCAGCCGCTCGGCGGCGTTCCGCTCCAAGAGCGGCCCCGCGTTCGTCGTCGGGAGCGTCACCACGTCCTCGGATTCGAGGTCGTACTCGCGCTCGTCGACGCCGAGGATCGCGCCGACGTCCTCCGTGATTCGGAGCGTCACGCGGTCGGTCGACGGCCGATCGGCGGCCCCGCCGGTCCCACCAGACGCCCCGTTCTCGACGCGTCCGGGCGCGCCGTCGGTTCGCGGCTCCCCGCGTCCGTCGGTGTCGAAACCGCTGTCGCCGTCGGAACCGCCCTCGCCGATGACGGGCGTCTCCGGCGTCGTCGCGTCGGGCGGCGCGTCCGGCGGAACGTCCGAGGGGTCGTCTCCCGCGGCGTCAGCGGCCGACGTTTCGGGAGTCGATCCGGCCGGCGGGTTTGTCGCGTCCGAAGGAGACGCCTCGGTCGCCGACGCCTCGCTCGTCTCGCTCGGAGACGAATCGGCCGCGGGCGCGTCGTCTCCGCCCATCGCGTCCGCCAGCACGTCGTCCGGCGAGATCGGGTCCGGATCCGTCCGGTCTCCCGCCGGCGACTCCGGGGCTTCGCCCGTCGCCGTCGGTGAGTCACGCGCCGTCGAGGCTGCGGTCGTCCCCGCCGGCGACTCGCCGCCCGTCGACGGCTCGTCCGCCGTCCCGTCGCCGCCCTCGCCCGCGAGGACGTCGAGGACGTTCCGTCGGTTCTGCTTGATCCGAGCGACGAGGCCCTCGAAGAGCTCTCGCTCCTCGGCGGTGAGGCCGTTGGTGTCGGCGCTCATGTCCGCGGCCGCGAACGACGCCAGTTTGACGACCTTGCCGACGCGGCGCTCGTAGATGGCCTCGACGACCTCCTCGGCGGTCTCGATCTCGTCTGTCAGCTGGCCGACCTCCGGGTCCGCGAACGGGTCCTCGGCCGCGTCGGCCGCGCGTTGGCGCTCGGCCTTCCGCTCGGCGATGTAGGCGGCGACGTCCTCGTAGAACGAGTCGCGGAGATGCTGGAGGCTGTCCTTCTGCCGCTCGGTCCGACGGACGCTCCGCAACTCGTCCAAATTCATTCTTTGATCTTCTCAGCGCGCCCCCGGGTCATCAAGAATATCCCGAGGCACTCTTCTACGGACTGCTCTCCCTCCGGGATAGTAAACGTGTCGCCGTCGAACGTCGTCGGCCCCGGCTGCGTCACGTCGACCCTGATCTCCCGGCCGCGAAAGCGCTCGGGAATCGCGTCTTCGAGCGGCCGGAAGTCTTCGAGTTCCGTCCGCGAGAGCGGCGTCACAGCCAGTCCCGACCCGCCGTGGAGGCTCCCCGGCAGGCGGATGAGCCGCTTCGTGTCGGTCGTCACCGGTTCGTCGATCGGGGCGGTCTCCTCCTCGATCGCCTCCGCGGCGAGCGCGTCGACGAGGATACGCGTGCCGGGGCCGCCGGCCTCGACGTTGCCCTCGCGGATCGCCTCGAAGTTGTTCCGAACCTGCCCGAGGATCGTGGTCGCGCGTCCCTCGCCGATCCCGTCGAGCTCCTGGAGTCGGGCGAGCGCGTCGTCCTCGTCCATCTCCCGGAGTCGCTCCGCGAGGTCGACGAGCCGTTGGTGAACGCGCGCCCCCCAGCCGCCCCGCCGACGGAGAACTCGGCGGGTGGTGCCGCGGTTCGACTCAGTCCCGATCAATCCGTCGACGTCGAGATCGATCGCGCGGACGTAGTCGACGATCTCGCGGCGGGCCTCGCTGTCGAGTTCCCGGATCCCGGCGTCGCGGACGTGGACGTGGTAACCTCGGCCGCCGGAGAAGACGACCGCGGTCTCCTCGAAGGCGAAGTCGTCGTCGATAAAGGAGAGTAAATTCAGTAGCTCCTCCTTGCACGCGGCGAGCATCTCGGCGTAAGTCGTCTCCGCGGGATCGACGCCCGGGAGGTGGTCGGCGTCGAGGTCGAAGACGAGATCCGCCGACTGCCAGCCCTTCTCGTCCATCGAACTCGCGCCGGGATCCGAGAACCGAGCCGACGAGAAGTACACGTGCCGGGGCGCGGTGCGGTGCAGGAAGTCCGAGAGGTCGCCGACGTCGAGCAGCGACTGATGGCGGATCATCGTGGTCGATCCGGCGCTCCAGGGGATGTGTCCCCACTCGCGGCGCTCGGCCGCGGGCGGGAGGGAGACGTCGCTGCGGCGGTAGTAGTCGCCGAACCGCCCTTCCAGATAGGTCCGCGTGCGCGCCTCCATCGGTCGACGAGGATTGCGAAGGGAGGGGTAAAGCCGTTGCGCCTCGGGGGCGGATCGCTCTCGGCCGTCACCGTTCGCGCTCGATTCTCACCCTCCGATGGATACGGGCAACGCCTCAGGCGAACTGTTCGCGGTCCGGCACGCTGTCGCGGCCGAGGATGATCTCCTGCGCCTCGACGTCTTCGAGCGCGGCGACGAGGCCGCCGACGTCGAGCACGCCGTCGTCGGTCTCCAGTTTGAGCGAGGCCACCTCCTCGGAGGCTTCGATCGTCGCCGTCTGGACCTTCCCCTCGACGACGACCGGGTCGCCGGTCTCGATGTCGCGACCGGTGATCGAGGCGTAAAACGGCCCTTCGAGTTCGCGGACGTCCTTCACGGCGCGGCGGATCGACGCGTAGCGCCGGGGGAACGGCCGCCGCTTGCCGTCGGTCGCGATGGTCTCGGCGGTCGACCACAGGACCGTCCCGAAGAAGCCCGAGACGAGGAAGCCGAGCGCCGAGCGGTTGAAGATGACGCCGTAGCGCTCGCGGTCGTCCCTGAGCGCGTCCTGCGTCGCGTAGACGGAGTAGTTGCCGTCGGCGACCGCCAGGATCGGAGTGGTGATCCCGCGTCGAGCGCGCGCGACGGTCGCGACCTCCAGATAGTCGAAGTCGTCGGGGTCCGGCGCTCGCGACAGCGGCGTGACGAGCAGGTCGATGCTCACGCCGTCGTCGATGGCGGCCGCGAGGTCCTCGCGGAAGCGACGGAGGAGATCCGGCGTGAGCGAGAGGATCAACTCGTACTCGGCGCTCTCGATGATCTCCTCGACGTAGCGGAGGATCGTCGAGCGCGACTTGACGAGCGAGACCGCCTCGGTGTCCCGCGCCGGAGCGGTGTAGCGCGCTTCCAACTCCGACACCAGTTCGTCGAGCGACTGCTGGACGTTGCCGAAGGCGTCCTCGGGCGCGACGGCGACGATCTTCATCGGCCGCGACTCCCGCAGTTCGACGAGGCCCCGGTCCGAGAGGCTCCGGACGGTGTCGTACACCCGGGGTTGGGGGATTTCCGTGCGGTCGGCGATCTCGGAGGCGGTGAGTTCCCCGTGTTCGAGGACGGCCAGGTACGCCTCGATCTCGTACTCCCCGAGATTGAAGCGATCGCCGACGCGTTCGAGCGTCGTTCGGAGTTCGTCTGCCATACCAGTGGTTCTCTCCCCGGGATACTTACTGTTTACTATGCTTCGAGTAGCACGGCGTTTCGGAATGCGGTGAACCGGAACGGAAACTCGCTGCCGGAGGACTGCCCCGTCGTCGAAGGTGGCTCCCGCCGTCGACGAGAAACCCCCTCGCGGAGAGTGTCGCCCGTCCGACCAAAGCCGTCGCGCCCTCCGTTCCGCGGAAGACAGATATAAGATTCGCCGGACGGTACCGAATCACAATGGGCGAGCACGGAGGAGCAGACGAACCGACCGGGGTCTACGGTCGAGTCGAGGAACTGACCGAGGCCGGCGAGACGGTCGCGCTCGCAACCGTGACAGGTGTGGACGGATCGGCCCCGCAGGACCCCGGTGCGGCGATGCTGGTCCGTGCGGACGGGCGGACCGAGGGGACCGTGGGCGGCGGCACGGTGGAGGAACGGACGCGAAGGGCCGCAGCGGATCGATACTACATATACATCCGGTCTTCCGGAAGCTCGTCGTCTCGTTCCTGCATCCGCTCTGCGAGCTCCGCGTAGTACTGTTCGACCTCCGCCGCGAACGCCTCCAGCGGTCCAGCATCGATCCCGATTCCGTAGACGTCCTCGACGGTCTCCACCAACCGTATCGACGCCTGAATGTCTGGAACCTGCGCGTGGACGGGCGTGACGAACGTACAGACTCCCAGGGACGAGTCGAGGCCGCGCTCGATGAGCGCCGCGTTGGTGCCGTCGAGAAACCCGCGCCCCATCGCCGGCACCGACTCGTCTGTGAGTCGGCTCTCCCGGTAGTCGTCGGTGGCAATGTAGAACGTTCGGTGTTCCTCGGGACCGTGTGGAATCGGGACGCCCGAGAGGATCGCGATCTCGCGCATTCCGTTCGACTCGGTCCAGTCGAGGACCGCGTCGGCGAACGTCCGGCCGACGCCGACGGGGACGAACAGTTCGCCGACCAGCACGGTCACGTCGAGGTCGTCGCGGGAGAACAGTCGCGTGTGGTGTCTCGGGCGACCGTCCTCGAACGGCGTGACAGTCGGGAGCCCTTCGACGGAGAGATGGCCCCGCTCTTCGAGTTCGAGGTGGTCGACGATGTAGTCCGCCGCGGTGAGGCCGGCGAGTCCGAACGAGGAAAAGCCGGCCAGAAGCGTCTCGCTCGGTTCGCTCTCGTGGGTGATCGTGAAATCGGGGGTGGACTGGGAGCCTGACGTAGCCATTGGCTCCCTTTTCGTCGACTGCCGCCTTAGTGTTTCCTCATTGAATAGTTCAGGGTGAAGGTGACGGCCGAATCGACACCGGCGAGGGAGGAACGCTTTTTGTCCGGGCCTCTCGTGGACGGAGGTATGCAGTCGGCGACGACACCCACGGCCACGCCGTCCGCCGCACCCGGCGGCGGTCAGACGCTCGCCTCCGTCCTCCCCGAGTGGCTCCTGTTTCCGGGCTGGCGGTGGGTCTTCGCCGCCCTGATCGTCGCCTTCGGCGTGTTCGTCTCCCGGTACGTCGTCCGACTCGTCGGACGGCCGGTCGCGAGACGGTTTCAGCGACAGAGCGTCGCACAGATGGCGCTCCGACTCGTGCGACTCGGCGTCGTCCTCGTCACGCTCGGCATCGCCGCCAGCGTTCTCGGACTCCGATTCGGCGACATCGTCCTCTCGGTGACGGTCTTCTCCGCCGTTCTCGGTATCGTCCTCGCGCCGATCGTCGGCAGCACGATCAACGGTCTGTTCCTGCTCGCCGACCAACCCTACGAAATCGGCGATATGATCGAGTTGGACGACGGGAGACGCGGGTTCGTCGACGACATCACGATCCGGTACACGAAGATGTTCACGCTCAACAATACGTTCCTCGTCATACCGAACTCCGAGATCCGCGAGCACCTGGTGACGAACTACTCGGCGGAGGACGAGCGCGTGCGACTCAGTCTCGACGTGGTCGTCACCTACGAGTCGGACATCGACCAGGCCCGGCGGCTGCTGAGTCGGGCCGCCGCCGCGGACGAGGCGGTGATCGAGGGCGGGCCGGACATCCGCATCGGTAGCGCGCGATACCCCGCCCGACCAACGGTGCTGAAATCCGACTTCGGCGACGACGGCGTCGTGCTCACACTACGGTTCTGGGCCAAAATACCCTACAAGATCCCCTCCGTGGAGTCGCGGGTCAGGAAGCGAATCTGGGACGCGTTCGCCGAGACCGACGCCGACATCGAGTTCGCGTACCCGCATCGCCACCTCGTCTTCGACGACACCAGCGGGACGCTCGACGCGACCGTCGAAAATCGAGACGGCGGAAGAGCGAGAGCCGACGACGATTCAGTTCAGACGGCCTTCACAGAGACTGATAGCGAGGACGCCGGAACCGGGTCGTCCGGGATCGAAACCCCCGGAACTGAAGCATCCGGACTCGAGGGCGAGCATTCCACCGATTCCGACGTCGCCGGTGACGACAGCGAGCGTTCCGCCGACTCAGACGCTGATACCGACGACGGCAGCTTCGACCTTCGGCTTCGGCGTCCCGACGAGGAGTGAGGTCATACTGTCGGACAGAGGTGTACGAACCGCATCGCCACTCCGTGGGTGCCGTCCCGTTCCGCCGACTCCAGTCGGGCAGTATCACTCCTCGACGCGAGCGGTGACGACCGTGCAGTCCAGTTTCTCGCGAAGGTACGTCTCGATATCGGGATCGTCGAGGAAGCGACGCAGCATCTTCCGCCACCGGCTGGCCTGCTTCGACCCGAGGACGACGACGTCGGCCTCGTCTGCGGCCACTTCCTCCAAGATCGTCTCCTCGACGAGGAAGCCCCGCCGCACGACGTATCGAGTCCGCTCCAGCGGACCGAACTCGGACTCGACGGCCCGCTTCAGCTCCGCCCGGGTCACGCCGTGGCTCTCCTGATAGAGGTCGACGTGGAGCACGGTCAGTTCGGCTCCGCGTTCCTCGGCGATACGGACAGCCTCCGAGAGCGTCGCCCGGGAGTGCTTCGATAGCGGATACCGGACGGGGACCACGACGCGAGTCATTATCGAAGCGGAGGATGCGACGGTCCCTGAACGTTTCCACTCGATCCGTCGGTTGGGACTTAGCGATTCGGCGGACGGCGGTCCGTCCGCCGGAGAAGACAGCTCAGTCCTCGGACGTCCGAGTCGCCGTTCCCGTCGCCGACACACGTCGGACGCGTCCCTCGATATCCGCGTCGATCCCGAATTCCCGCGCGTACGCGGCGAGCACCTCGAACTGGATGTCGCCCTCGCCGATCCGATGTCGCTCCCGGAGCGTCGGGAACTCGTGCTCGGTGTGGAGCAGATACGCCGAGGTCGCGACCGTGTACCGGCGCTCGGGATCGACGGGTTCGCCGCCCACCCGGGCGTCCAGCAGTTCGTTCGCGTCGTCGTCCCAGTGGATCTCGGCGCCCGAGAAGTGGCCGTGCCACCAGCCCGGTTCGCCGAAGTCGACGACGGCGGCCGCCGACTCGCGGAACACCGACAGCAGTTCCGCACCGGAGAGTTCAGCCCGAACCACGTGCTCCTCGAACGGGATGACGCTCACGAGGTCGGCGACGGTCACCGCGCCCGACAGCGGCGGTCCGTCCCGAATCCCGCCGCTGTTTTGAACCCCCACGTCGGCGTCGAGCGACCACCGGTAGGCGTCGGCCACGAAGTTCCCGATCCGGCACTCGCCGCCGACCACCGTCGACTCGCTCCGGTCGAGCGGTCCCTCCACGCGGGCGACCACCTCGTCGAGCCCCGCGGCGTCGACGCGCCCCTGCAGCGCCGACACGACGTCGTCGGCGACCGGCGCGTCGGCGGTGGCGTGCCGCTCGACGTCGATCGGGCCGTCCCGCTCGACGGTCACCTCGAAGATCGTCCGCCCGTTCGCACCGGGACGGAGTAAGAGCGTCCCGTCGATCCGCTCGCACCGCTCCGCGTGGAGGTGACCGCCGAGGACGGCGTCGACGTCGACCCGGCGCGCCAGCTCGTCGTCGCCGGAACCGAGGTGCGAGAGCGCGACGACGCGATCTACCCCCGCCGCGCGGAGTTCGTCGACGGCCGCCTCGGCGGCGTCGTAGGGATCCGTGAAACGGAGTTCGCCGGCCATCGGGTTCAGCGACGGCGTCGCGGGATCGGTGACGCCGAAGAGGCCGATCCGCACGCCGTCGACCGTCTCGACCGTGTGCGGGACGACGTCGGGGGCGGCGAAGCGCTCTCCCTCCGCGCCGAAGACGTTCGCCGATACCCACGTCTGGGGCGCGGCGACGACGATCGATCGCGCCGCGTCGGGCCCGAAGTCGAAGTCGTGGTTGCCGAAGGTCTCGACGTCGGCGTCGACGGCACGGAAGAGATCCAGGGCCTGCCGGCCGCGTTCGATCAGCGCGAGGACGCCCGGCGAGGTGTTGTCACCGGTCCCGCAGACGAGGGCGTCGTCCCCGTTTCGCGATCGGAGCGCCCCGGCGAGACGGCCGACGCGGACCGGATCGTCGTAGACGTTCTCGACGTCGGAGTAGTGGAGGAGGCGCGGCATTCACGCTCTCTGGTGGTGCAATAAAAAAGAAGCCGTCGGTGTGTGCCGGCCGCCGATTACTCGCCGTCTCGGAGCTGGAAGGCGACGGTGACCTCCGCCTGGTACTCCCGGCCCTCGACCGACGCGACTTCGACGCCGAGTTCCTCCACCTCGATCCAGTGGACGTTGTCGAGCGTCTCCTCGGCGCGGTCGATCGCGTCCTCGACTGCCTCGTCGAAACTCTCTTCACTCCGACCGATCAGGGTTACTTTCTTGAATACCATCGTCGTGTGGCGATACAGCACGGAGCAGGATAAGTTTCGGGGGCCGGGTGGGGAACACCCTCGTAGGCCCCGCCCTCCCGTCGGTTGTGATCGTACCGCTGTGAGCCACGGTTTCACTGTCGTGCATCACGGTCTCACACCCCTGGCGACGCTCACGGACGCGTCTCCGCCAGTCGCTCGGTGAGCGCGTCGACGACCTCTCCGAGTTGAGTGCTGCCGTAGATCGCGACGACGATCGCGCCGACGGTGTCGAAGACGAGATCCAGCATCGAGTCTTCGAGGCCGTACTGGGTGAGAACCCCCGGCGTTCCGGTGTAGGCCGCGGCGAGGCCGATTCCGAACTCGATCACCTCCCAGAGGACGCCGAACGCCAGGACGAACAGGAGAATGAAGACGAACTGAAAGCGCGGCGGCAGCGACACCGAGTCGGAGTGGATGTCGACCGCGCGGGTCGTCGCGTAGCCCACGCCGGCGACGAGACTGGCCGAGAGCGTGTGGGTGACGTGGTCCCACCACCAGACGTTGGCGTACGGTTTGCCGACCCCCGGGATCGTGATCGTTCCGACCGCGTGCAGGAACACCGCCGCGGAGATCCACAGCGTCAGCCCCGCGTCCATCGGGATGCCGGCGTCGCGTTCGAGGATTCCGGGAAGGAACGTCACGAAGAGCCCGATCGAGGCGTTGATGATCACGCCGGCGTTACGCAGGAGGAGTCCCGCCACCAGCATCGAAGCCAGGAACAACTGCATCCCGCGGGCGGCCTGTCGCTGACGGCGCTCGGAGATGTGGAGAAGGTCGCGGACCCTCACCGATCGCTCACCTCGCCGTCCTCCGACGCTCGCTCGGCACCCGATTCGACGTCCGGATATCCGGCGGGGTCGCTGTCGGGGATCCGACGCGCGAGCCGCGCGCGGCGGCGGAAGTAGTACTCGAAGAGGACGCCCGCGAACACGCCGGCGAACGTCGCGGCGACGAAGTCCCACATCAGCGCCTCCTCGATGACGTGTTCGGGACGACCGTCGTAGAGGAAGCGCGTGCCGAGGATGACGTCCGAGAGCCATCGGCTGACCGCCCAGATTCCCGAGGCGGCCATCGTCGTTACGACGACGAAGACGACCGCGAACCGGTGGTTCATCTTCACGGACGTGAACACGTCGAGTTCGACGGCGATCAGGAGTGCGACGGCGGCGACGGCGACGAAGGCTACGATCCGCCCGGAGAACGTCATCCCGGCAACGCGCTGGCCTGCGAGAAGCGCCCGCGAGACGGTGGGGAGCGCGGCGAGTAACACGACCTCCCAGGGCAACATCGCGGTCGGATTCCGCCGGGCGACCGGTGGCACCAGCGCGACTGCGAGCACGGCGAGCGTGAAACCCGCCCACTCGAGATCACCGGAGAGGACCTGCGCGACCGCCGCAATCGCCAGAAAGAGGAGGATCACGGCGGCCAGGGCGGCGTTGAGCCGACGGCTCTCGACGACGCTCGACAGGCCGGTGTGCGACATACCTTCGGGTAGGTCGCGCCCGATACAAAACGGTTCGTCCGACCGCGGTTCCGCGGGACAGTCCCAGGGATCACGGTCGAGTAGCGCTGCTCGCGCGGACGGGCCGTCGGCGACGATCTCGTCGATAGCGGGTGAGCCTCACGTGGCCGTCGAACGACTCTGCGGGACGACGGCTCTCGCCTCAGCTGGCGTCCGGGAGGTGGACGTCGTACTCCCCGTCGTCGTCGACGCCGATCACGGCCCACTCGTAGGCGGGATCGACGCTCGCGAGTCGGTTCTGTACGTCCCCTGTCGCCTCTTTGGGCGCGACGAAGCATCGGAATCGATACGTGTCCGACGGTTCGCCACCGTCCGCGAGAACGCGGCGTCCGTTCAGGTCGTCGCCGTCCGAAAGCGCCGTAACGCGGACCGTACGCCACTTCCGCTCGGCGACGAAGTCCGGTCCGTCGCCCGAGACACTGTAGCCCAGCCGACTGAAGATCGCCCGGGCGTCCTCCGAGGGAGGCATGCTGACAGGGGGCATGTACCTAAGCCTTCTCCAGCCGATAGCATAAATCTTGCCACCAGTTACCATACGCTGGGATCGAGCACGAACAGTCGGCACTCAGGGCACTCGATCGGCCGGTTTCGTTCTCGACGTCTCGAAAGACGGCCTCACTCGTGGGCGGCGTCCCACTCGTCGGGCTTTCTGATGTTGCCGCAGACGTTGCACTCGATGCGCCCCATCGTGTCCATCGCGTTGTCGGTGGACTCGCAGTTCGCACAGAAGAATCCCCACCGCTCCGCGCGGTCGGGCGTCGCGTACACGACGAAGAAGGCCCCCTTCGCACCCTTTTCGGCGTCAGATCGGTCGACGTACACCGTCTCGCCGTCGGGCGTCTCGACGGCGTCGAGTTCTACGGCCATACGCGAAGACGACACCCCACGGAGAAAGAGTTCACGTTCGGAAGGACTCGCCACAGCCGCACTCGCTGACGACGTTGGGGTTCTCGACGTGGAATCCCGCCCCCTGGAGGCCGCCCTCGTAGCGGAGCGTCGACCCGCCGACGTAGTTCTGGCTCGCCGGATCCACGAAGATGCGGAGGCCGTGCTGCTCGACGATCGCGTCGTCGGGCTCGGGTTCGTTATCGAATCGCATTCCGTACGAGAGGCCCGCACAGCCGCCCTGCTGGACGAACACCCGGAGTCCCGCCTCGTCGGTGTCGAGCCCCTCGGACTCGATGAGCCGAATCGCCTCCGCCGCGGCGTCCTGTGTGACGGTCACGGCGTCGTCGCCGTCGCCGCCACCGTCTGCGGTCTCGGTACTCATATGCGGAGAGATAACGTGCGCAAGGTGTTAATCCTGACGCACGGGGTTACGGGAACCGGTTACGTGTCTCGGCGGTCGACGCGAGGACAGTCCATCGCAGTCGACGACTACCACCACCCTCGACGACCACCCGGGACCCTCGGTATTCGGGGGACACGGCGCGGGGTATATACCGCCACCTCCTGAACCGGTTCGTATGTACGAGACGATCCTCGTTCCGACCGACGGCAGCGATCAGGCCGACGCGGCGATAGACCACGCGGTCTCGCTCGCACGAGCGCACGACGCGACCGTCCACCTCCTCTACGTCGCCGACAGCAACCGCGACAGCGTCACGACGCTCGGCGGCGAAGTCGTCGACGCGCTCGAAGGAGAGGGAGAGCGGATCCTCGCGGAGGCGACAGAACGCCTCGATCCCGGCGTGGACGTCGTCGACGCCGTCGAGACGGGCGGGCCCGTCGAAACCATCCTCGACTACGCCGACCTCGTCGACGCCGACGTGATCGTGATGGGAACGCACGGCCGTCGCGGCATCGACCGGTATCTACTCGGGAGCACGACCGAACGGATCGTCCGGCTGTCGTCGATCCCGGTCCTGACCATCCGCGGGGAGTGACGGGTTTTCGTGACAGCGGGGAGGTACGGACGGAGAAGTGACGCGGCGGCAACGACCGAAGCGTGACGGACGCCCGGCAGCCCGACCGCCCGCGTTTCACTCGTGTCGGTCGCGGTACTCGGTCAGGTAGCCGCTCGCGCTCTCGGCGAGGAACGACAGATCGGGCCCCATCGCGAGAAAGTCGACGCCCCACTCGTCCCGCGTGGCGACTTCGCCCCGACTCGTCGCGAGCGTGCCGACCGGGCAGTCTGCCGCGTTCGCCGCGCTCACGATCCGGTCGACGGCGCTCCGAACCGGTTCGGCGTCGTACTCGCCGAAGGCGTCCAGGGAGGCCGAGAGATCGGCCGGGCCGATAAACAGGGCGTCGACGCCGTCGACGGCGGCGATGTCCGCGACGTTCTCCACTCCGGCCGCGGACTCGACCTGGACGATCGTGAGGATCTCCTCGCTCGCGGACTCGACGTACGACTGGAGGTTCGCGCCGTAGTCGGCGGCGCGGTACCCCGCCACGCCCCGCCGTCCGTGGGGACGATAGGTACAGGCGTCGACGGCCCGTTCGGCCTCCGCGGCGGTCTCGACGGCCGGGACCATCACGCCAGCGGGTCCCAAATCGAGGACCCGCTTCACTTCGATCGGATCGTTCGACGCCACCCGGACGATCGGAACGGTGTCGGTGCCCGCGGCCTCGACGGCCCGGAGCACCGCCCCCAGCGCTTCGAGGGTCATCTCCGTGTGTTCGCCGTCCAGGACGGCGAAGTCGAACCCGACCCCGGCGAGGAGTTCGGCGCTCGCCGGATGCCCGATCGAGAGCCAACAGCCGGCGACCGGCTCGCGGCGACGGAGTCTCGATGGAACGTCCTCGGTCATAGTATCAATCGGCTCACTGGTCGCTTGAAACTTCGGATCGCTCGAACCTTGGGTCGTCTGCTTGGTCGAGACGGGTGCCCCCAGACTCGCTTCCCGATTGCACGGCGCGACCAGTCACCTACCCGTCCAACTCGGCCGTCGGGACGCCGGTCTCGACCGGACGCACTCCTCGGCCGACGACGAGCCCCGCCAAGTCGCTCTCGCCCGAGACCAGCACCGACTCGAACCCGGCCGTCCGGAGCGCACCCGTGAGGCCGTCGGCCGTCGTCGTCTGGACGGGCCGACGGTCGGTCACCACCGCGCTGTCTCCGGTCTGTCTGTCCGTGACCCGGTAGTCGACGACGAGCTCGTGGCCGGTGTCACCGGACTGTCTTCGAGCGGCTTCCGAGCGCCGCTCGGCGACGATGTCGACGGCCCGTTCGAGTCGATACCGCGATCCGCTGTAGGTTGCGACCCCGGGTTCTGCCACCGCGGCCGGATCGGTCGGGGCAGCGACGACGGCGATCCCACCGGGGCGGAGCGACCGGAAGGCCGACACGCAGAGGTCGACGGCGGAAGCTCGCCCGACGGCGTCCTCGACGGCGACCGCCGCGTCGAAGACGGACCTGACGGGGGGGCGGGTCGGCGCTCCCTGGACCGAATCCGTGCCGCGCGCCTGCGAAAACCGGAGGTGCGCACGTCGCTCGTCGACGCCGACCGCTTCGTACTGACCGCTCAGGCGGCGGAGTAGTGCGCCGACGCCGCTGCCGAGTTCGAGGATCCCGTCGACGTCCGCTGGTAACCGGGAGACGACGAGCCGTGCGCGGCGCTCGGCCCATCCCTCGGGGATCGATCGAACCCGAACGGGAGCGAGCGTCGTGTCCTCCGAATGGCTCGCCGCCGGGTCCGCGAGCACGGCCTCGCAGGCGTCGGCGAACGTCGGCGGGCGGCGCGTACCGTCCGTCATCCCGCGATCACGCGGCGTCCTCGTCGCCGGTATCGGTCCGATCTGACGAGTCCGAAGGTGCCGCTGAATCGAACCTGGCCCGAACGCTCTCGGCGTGAGCCTCCAGCCCCTCCGCCTCCGCGAGCGTCGTCACCGTTTCGGCGAGCGCGTCGAGGCCATCCCGGTCGAGGCGTTGGACGGTCGTCGAGCGGAGGAAGGTGTCCACCGAGAGCCCGCCGTACCGCTTCGCGCCGCCGGAGGTGGGGAGGACGTGGTTCGTCCCGGAGGCGTAATCGCCCGCCGCAACGGGCGTGTACGGCCCCAGGAAGACGCTGCCCGCGTTAGTGATCCGATCGAGCAGCGCCTCGTCGTCGTCGGCCTGGATCGAGAGGTGTTCGGCGGCGTACTCCTCGGCGAACAGGACGGCCTCCGACATCGAGCGCGCGCGGAGGACGCCCGAAGCGTCGTTCTCGAGGGCGTCCCGGATCACACTCTCGCGCTCGCGTTCGGCCGTCCGTGACTCGACGGCGGCGACGACGTCTGCCGCGAGGCCCTCGTCGTCGGTGACGGCCACGACCGAGGAGTTCGGGTCGTGTTCGGCCTGCGCGAGGAGGTCGGCGGCGATCAGTTCGGGATCGGCTGTCGCGTCCGCGAGCACCAGGATCTCGGAGGGCCCGGCGAGGAAATCGATGTCGACGTCGCCGCGCACCGCGGCCTTCGCCGCCGTGACCCACCTGTTTCCGGGGCCGACGATCTTCTGGACGGCTTTCACGGTCTCGGTCCCGTACGCCAGCGCGCCGACGGCCTGCGCGCCGCCGACGCTGTAGACGACGTCCGCGCCGGCGACGTGGGCGGCCGCGAGCGTCACCGGGTTCATCTCCTCGGCGGGCGGCGTCGCGAGCGCGACGTGCTCGACGCCCGCGACCTTCGCGGGCACGACGCCCATCAGCACGCTGGAGGGGTACGCGGCCGTACCGCCCGGCGCGTAGACGCCGACGCGTTCGAGCGGCCGGAAGCGACGCCCGAGTTCGCGGCGGCCCGCTCCGACACCCTCGTCCGCGCCGCCGCCGCCGGTGCCGAACGATTCCCGCCAGTCGTCGGGGACCTGTCGCTCGTGGAACTCGCGGACGTTCGCCGCGGCCGTCTCGATGGCCTCGCGCACGTCGTCGTCGATCTCGTCGTACGCGCGCTCTGCGGCGTCGGTCACGTCGAGGTTGCCGACCTCGACGCCGTCGAACTCGCGGCAGAACTCCCTGACGGCGACGTCGCCCTCGGTCCGAACCCGACCGACGATCTCCTCGACGTCGGCGCGGGCCTCGTCGATTCCGGCGTCGCGGTCGAAGAGGGCCGCCCGCTCGTCGGGCGAGAGCTCGGAGATCTCCCGGACTTGCAGCGTCATACCGCGCGGTTCGGCGCGGGCGGGTAAGGACGTTCCGGATCGGGGGCTCTTCGAGTGCGGTGGCCCGGTCTCGTCCTCCTAGAGCACCTGTCGCTCCTCGGTGAACGTGACCGTTTGATCCGCCGTCTCGACGGTCGTCTGGATCGTGATCCAGCCGTCCTCGTTCTGCACTGCCAGTCCCTCCTGGAACGACAGTTCGACCTCGCGCGTCGTCGTGTACGACTCGCCGGGGCCGAGTGTCCCGACCGGCTCCTCGCCGCGCCAGATCTGGTCGTCCTCATCGACGCCCTGTCCGGCGAAGATCCGACTGTGGACCGTGATCTCCTCGGCAGTCGTGTCCTGCTGGTTCGTCAGCGTCGAGGTGACGTTCCGGCAGGTCGTCCCGCACTCCTCGATGTTCTCGATGACGAAGCCGAACGGCGGCGTCGGCGTCGACGCGGCCGCCGTGTCGGTCGTCCCCGCCGGTTCACTGTCCGCACTGGTCTGTGTCGTCTCCCCCGGCGTCGACGTCGCGGTCGGGAACGGGTCGGAGTCGGCTCCGTCGCTGCCGGGCAGGGCGTCCCCGCCGATGACGACGGCCCCCGCGACGACGGCGACGAGGAGTGCGAGCACGACGATGGGTTTTCCGTTCATAATCGGTGTTGTCAGTGTGTTCGATGTGGCCGCCCCTCGAGGGCGACGGCCACGGGCTGGTCGTCGGTGAGGGCGGGTCCCGGATAGGGGTACCGGTGTCAGCGGGGAGACTTCGTTAGTCGGGGCGGTTCCGGAGTCCGCTCGGGTCCGGTGCGTTTTCGTCGTCCGTTCAGCTCTCGGCGTCAGTGGACTCGCCGCCGGCATCGATTCCCTCGTCGCCGGCGTCCTCACCGTTACCGGCCACGTCGCTCACCGACGGGCCGAGCGAGTCCAGCGATCCGTCGAGGAACCCGTTCACGCGGTCGTGGATGTCCGAGACGAAGTCCGGAACGGCGCTCGGGAGGTCGTCCGGCGGTCCGGCCTGCTCGGCGGCGCTCGATCCGGCGGACTCGGCTGCGTCGGCCGCGCCGGCCGCGCCGCCGTTATCTGTCGCGGGTGTGCTTCCCGGTGTCGCGGCCGCCGCGCCCGTTGCGACGATGAGCGCAGCGACCGCGACGGCGAGTAGTTTCGTTCGGTTCATTGTCGATCTACACTCCGGTCGTGTGGGTAGACGGACGTAAACCATCGACTCGCTGAACCGGATTTTCGACCGTTTTCGCGGGTTTCACTCCGAATTTGGCGGGATTGAATCGGATTTAATTCGGCGCAACCGCCGGCGCGGATCCACGGGTTCCGGTCGCCTCGATCACGCTCGTGCGCGGAGCACCGGCGGTTTGTACGCGCACCCACGCCGGTGTGTCCACCGCGGACCGCGTGCGGGTTGCTACCGCGGACCGCGTGCGGTCGACGGATCGCACGAGAGAAACGGGTCGCGTGCGGCCGACGGGTCGCACGAGAGAAACGGGTCGCGTGCGGTCGACGGGTCGCGCGAAATGACCGGCCGCGTGAGGTTCACGGATCGGCGGCTTCCCGATACCGGGCCGGTCCGGGTGTCAGATCAGGGATGCGTCCAGTAGACGACCGACTCCTCGGACCCGTGTTCGTCGACGCGCGCGAAGCCGACCCGCTCGAACTGGACGACGTCGTCGACGGTCGTCTCGGCGAAGTCGGGTTCGGCGACGCCGGTCACGTCGCCGTCGGGCGTTCGCATTTGGACATCAATATTGTCCTCGGCGGGCGCCCAGTGGACGACGTCGACGTCGCCGTCGCGGACCACGTCGATGTCGTCGTCGGTGGCGACGAGCGTCTCGGAATCCGCGCCGATCGCACTCGCTCCGTCGCGCTCGCGGCGGACGCACGCGTAGCCCTTCAGCCAGACACGTTCGCCCGCGGCAGGAACGTCCCCGGGTTCGAGGACGACGCCGCCGGCCGCGGGGATCGTGCGCTCGCCGCGGTCCTCGTGATCGGGGTGGATCGGCGGGTGGCCGGCGTCGGGACCGCCCTCGACGTCGAAGCGCTCGCCGTCGCGGACGAGGAAGTAGCGCTCGGCGTCGTCGTCGACGAGTTCCCGGTTCGCCGCGTAGATCGAACTCATCGAGAGATCGACGTTCGAGGTCGACGTCCCGAGGCCGATCAGCGCCTCGACGACGGCCTCGCCGCGGATGCCCCGCCGCCGGAGGCTCTTCAGGGTCGGCGCGCGGGGGTCGTCCCAGCCGTCGAGGTCGCCCGCCTCGATCTTCTCTTTCAGCGTCGACGTCGAGAGTTTCACGTCGTAGGCGTCGACCTGGACGTGGCCCCAGTGGATCACCTCCGGGTACTCCCAGTCGAAGTAGTCGTAGACGAACCGCTGGCGCTTCGCCGAGTCCTGGAGGTCGATGCCGCGGATGATGTGCGTGACGCCCGTGAGGTGGTCGTCGACGCCCGACTGGAAGTCGAGCATCGGCCAGCACCGGTACTCGGCGGCCTCCTCGCGCGGGTGCGGCGTGTCGATCATCCGGAAGGCGACCCAGTCGCGGAGGGCGGGGTTCTTGTGTTCGATGTCGGTCCGCACGCGGAGCACCATCTCCCCGGAGTCGTACTCGCCGTCGACCATCGCCTCGAACTCCTCGCGGATCGTTTCGGGGTCCTTCTCGCGGTGCGGGCACGCCTCGCCGCTGTTCTTCAGCTCCGAGAAGGTCTCGCCCGAACACGAGCAGGTGTACGCGCCGCCGGCGTCGATCAGGTCGCGGGCGTGCTCGTAGTACGTCTCCAACCGGTCGGAGGCGACGATGACGTCGTCCGGTTCGAAGCCGAGGTAGTCGATGTCGTCGAGGATGGCGTCGTACGCGTCGAGATCCGGCCGCTTCGTCTCGGGGTCGGTGTCGTCGAAGCGGACCACGAACGACCCGTCGTAGCGCTCCTTGTACGTGCCGATGACCGCGGGCATCCGCGCGTGGCCGATGTGCCACGGGCCGTTGGGGTTCGGCGCGGCGCGCATCCGCACCTCGTCGTAGTCGTCGACGTTCGGCAGGTCCGGGAGGTCGTGCTCGTCTTCCTCGTCCTCGGCCTCGATCTCGGCGAGTTCCTCGGGCGCGAGGTCTTCGAGTCGGTCGCGCTTCGCCTCGGTCGAGAGGTCGTTGACGCGGGCGACCACGCCGCCGACGACGCCCGGGATCTCGTCGCCGTGCGGGCGGAAGTCGGGGTTCTCGCCCATCAGCGGGCCCATCACGGCCCCGACGTCGGCGTCGCTCTCGTACTTGACCGCGTTGAGCAGCGCGTGCTTCTCGGCCTCGCGCTCGACGCGTTCGCGTAACTCGTCGTCCATTACGCGTCGGTGCGTCCTCCCCGGTAAAAAGGGGGTCGGATTGGGGGTGGGGCGGAGCCCCGACGTCCCGGGTAAAACCGCCGCCGCGGCGACCCGTTTTAATACCCGCGCGTGATCAGGTAGTCCGCGATATCGCCGAGCAGCGCGCGCGCCTCGTTGTCCGGGAGGACCTCGAGGTGGTTCTTCGCGTTCGCGGTGAGTTCCTCGGCCTTCGCCTCGGCGTACTCGATCGATCCGGCGGCCTCGAGTTCGGCGACGGCCTCCTCGACCTCCGCCTCCGAGACGGAGTCGACGTCGTCGGTCTCGACCAGCGCGTCGACGTCGACGCCCTGCTGGCGCGCGTGCAGCGTGATGAGCGTCTCCTTGTTCTCGACGAGATCGGAGCCGCGCTGTTTGCCCAGCTTTTCCGATGGGACCGTCAGATCGAGGACGTCGTCCTGGATCTGGAACGCCCGCCCGGAGTCGATCCCGTAGCGGTACAGCGCCTCGACGGTCTCGTCGTCGGCGTCCATCAGGGTCGCCGCCGTCGCTGCCGCGGTGCCGTAGAGGACCGCGGTCTTCAGTTCGATCATTTCGAGGTACTCCTCGGGGAGCACCTCGGTCCGCTTCTCGAACTCGATGTCGAGCGCCTGGCCCTCGCAGATCTGCGTACAGGTCGTCGCGAGCCGTCGGACGGCATCCAGGCCGTTCGCGGGGTCCGCGCCCGTCTCCGAGAGCAGCTCGAAGGCCTTCGCGTACAGGGTGTCGCCCGCGAGGATGGCCGTCTCGGTGTCGTACTCCTTGTGGACGGCGGGCACGCCGCGACGGAGGTCGTCGTCGTCCATGATGTCGTCGTGGATCAGCGTGAACGACTGGATGACCTCGATGCTCGTCGCGGCCGACATCACGTCGATCTCCGAGCCGTCGAGCGCCGGGAACGCGTGGTAGTCCACCGACAGCGGTTCGACGTCCGCCAGCGCCTCCGCGGTCAGGAGCGCGACGGTCGGACGCAGCCGCTTGCCGCCGGCCTTCAGCAGGTAGCGGGTGGCCTCGTAGAGTCGCTCGGGCGACTTCATCGGCACGTCCTCGTCGAGCGCGTCGTTGACGAGTTCGCGCCGCTCCGCGATGGCCTCGAGCACCCGCTTCTCCGCCGCGTCCGAGCTCATCTCACTCCACCAGCTGGATCATATTCCCGTTCCGCGTGACGTGCAGGTCCCGACCCAGCGCGTAGCCCTGCGACTCCGCGAGGTCGACGTACGGCGAGAAGCCCTGCAGGTCCTGGTGGGCGGGGATGACGTGCTGCGGCTGGAGGGCGTCGAGCATCTGGTAGTGGCCCTCCTCGCGCAGGTGCCCCGAGACGTGGATCTCGTCGTAGATCCGCGCGCCCTGCATTCGCAGGAGACGCTCGGACTGGTAGCGCTGACCCTCGTTCGTCGGCTCGGGGATGACCCGCGCACTGAAGATGACCTTGTCGCCGTCCTCGATTTCGTAGGGCGTCTCGCCGCGGCCCATCCGGGTGAGCATCGCGCGCGGCTCGCCCTGGTGACCCGTGACGACGGGGAGGAAGTTCTCCTTTCCTTCCTTCATGATCCGCTTGAACGTCCGGTCGACGGATTTGCGGTGGCCGTACATCCCGACGTCGTCGGGGAAGTCGACGAATCCGAGTCGCTCTGCGGTGCCGGAGTACTTCTCCATCGAGCGCCCGAGCAACACGGGCTGACGACCGATGTCCTTCGCGAACTCGACGATCGAGGAGACCCGGGAGACGTGCGAGGAGAACGTCGTGGCGACGATCCCGCCGTCGTAGTCCTCGATCGATCGGATCGTGTCTTCGAGGTGGTTACGCGCGTGGGACTCCGAGGGCGTCCGGCCCTTCCGCCCCGCGTTCGTGCAGTCCTCGATGTAACAGAGGACGCCGTTGCCCTCGCGGCCGATCTCGCGGAAGCGCTCCATGTCGATCGGGTCTTCGAGGACCGGCGAGTGGTCCATCCGCTTGTCGAGGCCGTAGACGATCGCGCCCTCCGGGGTGTGCAGCACCGGGTTGATCGCGTCGATAATCGAGTGCGTCACGTGGACGAACTCCATCTCGACGTTCCCGGAGTCGCCGATCGACATCGTCTCGCCGGCCTCCATCTTCACGAAGTCGTTGTCGAAGCTCCCACTGAACTTCGTCTCGTCTTCGACCTGCTGTTTCGCTAACTCGATCGTGAACGGAGCGGCGACGATCGGCGCGTCGTACCGATGTGCGAGTTTCGGAATCGCGCCGATGTGATCGAGGTGACCGTGCGTCGGCACGATGGCCTTCACGTCGCCCTCGAGGTCGGACATCACCCGGTCGTCCGGGATCGCGCCCATATCGATCAAGTCGAGACTGTGCATCTTTTCGGTCTCCACGTTGTCGTGGATGAGGACCTGACTGAGGTTCAGGCCCATGTCGAAGATGACGACGTCGTCGCCCGCGCGAACGGCCGTCATCTGTCGACCGACCTCTTCGTAACCGCCGATTGTCGCAATTTCGATTTCCATTGTTGGATCCGAGCATCGAAAGCCACTGGTAGGGACGGGCGTCGCCCGTCTCGGAATCACGCCCGGAAGGCCGCAATTGCCGGAAACGGCTACAACGCCCGTCTGTCGTGGCGAGGGTGCTCACTCAAACGTCCCGTCGTGTGGGACGGCCGCCCGTCGGAGGGCGACGCGTCTCGGGACCGATCGGCCCCGGCGTCTTACAGCGCGTCGGTCGTCGGCCCCGCGTGCTCCGGCCGATCCGAAGCACTTGCCCGCGGGAGTTCTGGTACTGGGTGATTCTCGACCGGGGACTAAAAACTATCCGGGTCGGCGCTGCGTCCGATCGCACAGCCACAGACCGTTATCGGACCCGATGTTCGGTGGGAAACGTTGACCGTGGCTCCGAGCCGACTCGCGGGAAAACCGTGCGCCAGAGCCGTTCGGTGGAACCCCGGTTTGAGCGGGGGTGGAGGACTCTGGCTGGTTCGGCTCGTCGTCCGACGGCTCGGTAGACAGGTCTCCGCACGCCACCGAGACGGCGGCGGGAGCGTCGTCCGGATGCATCTGCCGCTCGAAGCGGCTTCGTGAGTGCGGGACGAAAACCGAACCGAACGCCGAAAAGTACGCTCGGAGGTCGCAGACCGGCACGCGCCGTCGGGCTTCGGCGCCGCAGTATGTCCGGCACATTTAATACCGAAACGGGCGGCGCTTGGGGTATGAGCGGACGACCCCTCGACGTTCTCGAAGCCGCACTCGAAGACGTCGTCACGGTCACGTTGAAGGACGGCACCGCATACTACGGCACGCTCGCCGGCTACGACCAACACATGAACGCCGTCCTTGAGCCACCGGTGGACGTCGAGGACGTCGCAGTCGGCGAACTGGAGGTCACAGCGGTCGAAGACACAACGATTATACGCGGCGACAACGTCGTGACGATACAAACATGACGGGCGCAGGAACCCCCAGTCAAGGAAAGAAGAACAAGACGACGCACGTCAAGTGTCGCCGCTGCGGCGAGAAGTCCTACCACGTGAAAAAGAAGGTCTGCTCCTCGTGCGGCTTCGGCAAGTCGGCGAAGCGGCGTGACTACGAGTGGCAGTCGAAGTCCGGCGACAACTGATCTCGACGGTCTCTCTTCCCCGTACCCCTCTCACTCGAACCACTTCGATTCCCCGATACCGTCGCTTCTCGTGTGTTAGGAGTTCACATCTATCGGTCGAGATGAGGGACACCTTTGCCGATGGAGCCACCGCTCTGTACTATGAGCGAGGACCACCACAGCGAGGAAGAGGCACGCGACCACGACGAGACAGGCAGCCACGGCCACGGGGAACCGCACAGTCACGACGGCCACGATCGCGATGGCCATACCCAGGCGCACGACCACGAGCATCACGACGACGGGAATCACGCACACGACGACCACGAGCATCACGCGCACGACGTTAGCTCCCTCAGCGCCGCCGTCGTTACGGTCTCCACGTCGCGGACGCTCGACGACGACCCCGCCGGCGACGCCATCACGGCCGCGTTCGAGTCCGCCGGACACGACGTCGCCGTCAGGGAGGTCGTCGGCGACGACTTCGATACGCTCCAGTCGACGGTCGACCGGCTCGTCGACCGCGACGACGTCGACGCGGTCGTCACTACCGGCGGGACAGGGGTCACCCCAGACGACGTGACCATCGAGGCGATCAGCGCCCTCTTCGAGAAGGAACTGCCGGGCTTCGGCGAGCTGTTCCGCCGCTACTCCGAGGACGAGATCGGAACGCGCGTGGTGGGAACGCGGGCGACGGGGGGGACGGTCGAGGGCGCTCCCGTGTTCTGTCTGCCCGGCAGCGAGAACGCCGCCCGGCTCGGCAGCGAGGAGATCATCGTCCCCGAAGCGCCCCACCTCGTGGGACTGGCGACGCGCCCGGAGGAGTGATGCTATCGGACTAGCATCACGTGATAGTCGGCCGGCCACGGTCGGATAGACGCCGGTTAGAGTGGAGAGCCGCGGCTGTTTGACCCGTATTGGCGAACAGTCGACACCCGTTCGGGCGATGATCGCCCGTCTCCACGTCGACGTGTCGAGCGACCGCGGCCCGACGCGGAGTGATCCTCAGATCACACCGCGGTTGGCCTCCCGTTCGTATATAAACGCTCGTCGGCCCCCGACACCGGGTTTCCGAGCCGTCTGGCCAGCCAGACTGAGCTCGGATTCCGCTCGACGGAGTTCGAGGCGTGTAGCGGTGAGAAGGCTGAAAACCGGGGGGCGTGCCAACGGGAAACGGTATGCGTGGCCTTTTAATGCCACTGCGACCACGCTCTGTGTATGAGCAAGCAGGAACCACCCGAACGCGAGGACGGCGCGGACGAGGAGCCGTTCTCGACCGGCAAGGACCCGGACCTCCCTAGTACGGACGTCACGGAGGGACCGGACAAAGCGCCCCACCGCGCGATGTTCCGCGCGATGGGCTTCGACGACGAGGACCTCGGTTCCCCGATGGTCGGCGTCGCCAATCCCGCCGCGGACATCACCCCGTGTAACGTCCACCTCGACGACGTCGCCGACGCGGCCATCGAGGGCATCGAAGACGCCGGCGGGATGCCCATCGAGTTCGGGACGATCACCATCTCCGACGCCATCTCGATGGGCACCGAGGGGATGAAGGCCTCGCTCATCTCCAGAGAGGTCATCGCCGACTCCGTCGAACTGGTCGCCTTCGGCGAGCGGATGGACGCCCTGGTCACCGTCGCCGGTTGCGACAAGAACCTGCCGGGGATGATGATGGCCTCGATCCGAACGGATCTCCCCTCGGTGTTCCTCTACGGCGGGTCGATCATGCCCGGCCAGCACGACGGCCGCGACGTGACGATTCAGAACGTCTTCGAGGGCGTCGGGACCTACGCCGAGGGCGAGATGGACGCCGACGAACTCGACGACCTCGAACGCCACGCCTGCCCCGGAGCCGGCTCCTGCGGCGGGATGTTCACCGCGAACACGATGGCCTCCATCTCGGAGGCCCTGGGGATGGCCCCGCTCGGCACCGCCGACCAGCCCGCCGAGTCACCCGAGCGCTACGAGGTCGCGCGGCGCTCCGGCGAGGCCGTCCTCAACGCCGTCGCGAACGACATCCGCCCCTCCGACGTCCTCTCGAAGAAGTCCTTCGAGAACGCCATCGCCCTGCAGGTCGCGATCGGCGGGTCGACCAACGCCGTGCTCCACCTGCTCGCGCTCGCCGCGGAGGCGGGAATCGACCTCTCGATCGAGGAGTTCGACGAGATTTCGCGGAAGACGCCGAAGATCGCGAACCTCCAGCCCGGCGGAACGAAGACGATGAACGACCTCCACGAGGAGGGCGGCGTCCCGGTCGTGATCCGCCGCCTCCTCGACGCGGGGCTGTTCCACGGCGACGCGATGACCGTCACCGGCCGAACCATCGAGGAGGAGCTCGAGGAACTCGACCTGCCCGAGGACGACGAGATCACCGGCGACTTCATCTACACCGTCGACGACCCCTACCAGGAGGAGGGGGCGATCAAGATCCTGACCGGGAACCTCGCGCCCGACGGCGCGGTACTGAAGGTGACCGGCGACGACAAGTTCCACCACCAGGGCCCCGCACGCGTCTTCGAGGGCGAAGAGGAGGCGATGCGGTACGTCCAGGAGGGCCACATCGAGTCCGGCGACGTCCTCGTCATCCGAAACGAGGGGCCGCAGGGCGGCCCCGGGATGCGCGAGATGCTCGGCGTCACCGCCGCGGTCGTCGGCCAGGGTCACGAGGACGACGTCGCGCTCCTGACCGACGGCCGCTTCTCCGGCGCGACCCGCGGCCCGATGGTCGGCCACGTCGCGCCCGAGGCCGCGGTCGGCGGGGCGATCGGCCTCCTCGAAGACGGCGACGAGGTCACCGTCGATATCCCCGAGCGCGAACTCTCCGTCGACCTTTCAGAAGCTCAACTCGACGCCCGACGCGAGGAGTGGGAGCCGCGTGAACCGGCCTACACGTCCGGTGTGCTCGCGAAGTACGGGAACGACTTCGGGTCAGCCGCGAACGGCGCGGTGACGAACCCCGGCGCGAAGGAGTAGCTGTTCGGCCGGTTTCGTCGGCAGCACTACGATTTCTGACAGACGTTCAGCAGATCTTTTTGCGACTGGCGACGTCGTGCCACCCGTACCGATGATCGTACTCCACGCGACCTTCCCGATCAAGCCCGAGAAGCGTTCCGAGGCGCTGAATCTCGTCGAGAACCTCGTCGAGCAGTCGAACCGAGAGCCGGGGATGATCGACTATCAGGCGGCGACGGACGTCCGAGACGAGAACGTGATCCGATTCTTCGAGCAGTACGAGGACGCCGAGGCGTTCGAGTCGCACACGGGGACCGATCACTTCCAGGAGTTCGAGGCCGCGCTCGACGACCTGCTGGCGGGCGAGCCCGAGGTCGTCAGGTTCGACGTGGCGTCGGCCGCCGAACTCGAACTGTAGGAGTCGGTCTCGCCACTTCCGGTTTCAGGCCGCTCGCACTTCGTCGAGCAGTTCCTCGTAGTTCGGCTCGTTCGTCGGATCGTCGGCGATCCAAGAGTAGGCCACGTCGCCGTCGTTATCGATGACGAACACGGCGCGGTTCGCGACGCCCACCAGACCCAGTGCTTCGATGTCGATCTCGAGGCCGTAGGCACCGATCGCCTCCCTGCCCATATCGCTGATGAGGTCGAACTCGAGGCCGTGTTCCTCACGGAAGGCGTTCTGCGACAACGCGGAGTCGGCGCTGACGCCGTATAAGGTCGCGTCGGCGTCCTCGAAGTCGTCCAAGTACTCCTGGAGGGCGACCATCTCGCTCGTACACGGCGGCGTGAACGCGCCGGGGAAGAACGCGAGGACGACGGGGCCCTCGCCCAGCGAGTTGTCGAGGTCGAAGGCCGATACGTCGCCGTCGGCGAGCGTGGCTGTGAACGTCGGTGCGGCGTCGCCTCTCGTCGGTGATTTCGTCATTGCACTAGTAGGTTTCGACCGCCACGGACCAAAAGGTAGTGGGTGTAGCGCTAACGTGACGCACAGCTTCGATTACCGGTAACTGGACGTCGCCAGCGAACGCGACGAGATCGGTTTCGGAACGGCCGAAGATTCCTGCACGGTCTGGGGTGGATCAGGTCCCGCGGTGATCCGCAACGCTGCCCTTCACGAGGAATAGTTCCGCGAGGCGAGCCGGGCGGGACCTTCGGTCCCGCTGGAAGCCGGCGCGTAGCGCCGGCGACGAATGCGAGCCTCGCGGCTTTTTCCCACCACCGTGAGACGCTACGCGTCTCACGAGCCTTGCTTCGCTTCGCTCAGCAAGACAGGTTTTTGCACGGTGG
>NZ_JANHDI010000003.1 GCF_024494595.1 Halobellus rarus
GCAGTGAGCGAGGAAACCCACCGCTGGAAAAAGGTAGGTGTTTAGACCCAGCCCTCTTCGACGAGCAGTTCGCCGTTGAGCACCGACGCGCCGGCCGCACCGCGGATGGTGTTGTGCGCGAGGCAGTTGTACTGCACGCCGTTCGTTGTCTCCTGCAGGCCGCCGGCGGAGATCTGCATCCCGTCTCCCCGCTCGCGATCGAGTCGGGGCTGCGGCCGGTCGAAATCGTCGAAGACGTGGATGAGCGGATCGGGCGAGGAGTGGAGGTCGGCGCTCGGATACTCGCGCATCGCCGCGGCCGCTTCCTCTGTCGAGACGTCCTCGGCCGTCTCCGCGAAGACGTTCTCCAAGTGGCCGTCCAGGGTCGGGATCCGGTTACACGAGGCCGAAACGTCCATTCCGTGAAGTTCCAGTGCCGCGCCGTCGAACGCGCCGAGGAGCTTTCGAGACTCCGTCTCCATCTTGTCGTCCTCGCCGTTGATGTGCGGGATGGCGTTGTCGATGATCTCCATCGAGGTGACGCCGGAGTAGCCCGCGCCCGAGACGGCCTGCAGCGTCGAGACCTGCACCGCTTCGAGACCGAACTGATCCAAGGCCGCGAGCGTCGGGACCATCGTGATCGTCGAGCAGTTCGGGTTCTTCACCAGCGCGCCGTCCCAGCCGCGCTGCTCGCGCTGGACCTCGATCAGGTCGAGGTGTCCGGGGTTGATCTCCGGAATCGTCAGCGGCACGTCCGGTGCCATCCGGTCGTTCGAGGAGTTCGAGGAGACGACGTAGCCCGCCTCCAGGAAGTCGGGTTCGACGTCGGCGGCGACGCCCGAGGGAAGCGACGAGAAGAGCAGATCGACGTCGTCGGGGACGTCCGCCGGCGTCGTCGCGCCGACGGTCATCTCGGCGACGTCGTCCGGAATCGGGGTGTTCACGCGCCACTTCGCCGCTTCCCTGTACGACTTGCCCGCGCTCGATTCGGAGGCGGTGAGCGCCGCGAGTTCGAAGGTCGGGTGGTCTTCGAGGAGTTGGATGAATCGCTGTCCCACCGCGCCCGTTGCGCCGAGGATGCCGACACGTACTGACATTATCGAGAGCGTGCGAGACACACACATAAGGCGGTTTGGATTCGCGGCGTATTTCACGAACGTTCAGCGACATCGGGACGCCGCCGTCAGAAGTTGATGTTCGGTCAGTTTCAGTGGGATTGACGTTTGTCAGGATGTGAAAAGCTACCGAGATAATATTACATTGGCGCGGGATTGTGAGAGTGATGCCCGAAGAAGTGCTTTTCAAGACCGAGGATTCGAGATCGCGAACCGCGATCGCGGAAGCGCTCGTCGCCGCCGCGGAACAGATCGAGAGGGGTGACGTTCGCTTGGAGAGCGCGGCAGACGCCCAGGACGTCACGGTTCCCGAAACCGCGCTGTTCGAGATCGAACTCGAACGGCTCACGGATTCTGAGACGGGCGAAGAGCGGTACGAACTGGAGTACGAGATCCGCTGGACGGAGTAGTACTCGACGATCGTCGAACACCCCTTCGTGCGGAACCGACAGATAGAGGTGGCGCGTTTCAGAACGTATCGGCAAATGTTCAACAAGGTTCTCGTCGCCAACCGCGGAGAGATCGCCCTCCGGGTGATGCGGGCGTGCCGCGACCTGGGCGTTCGGACCGTCGCCATCTACAGCGACGCAGACAAGCACGCGGGTCACGTCCGCTTCGCCGACGAGGCGTACAACGTCGGGCCCGCACGCGCGGCCGACTCGTATCTCGACCACGAGGCCGTCATCGAGGCGGGTCGGAAGGCCGGCGCCGACGCCGTCCATCCGGGCTACGGGTTCCTGGCCGAGAACGCGGAGTTCGCCCGGAAAGTCGAGATGAGCGAACTCACGTGGATCGGCCCCTCCGCGGACGCGATGGAGCGCCTCGGAGAGAAGACGAAAGCGCGCTCGCTGATGCAGGAGGCGGACGTGCCGGTGGTTCCGGGAACGACCGAACCGGTCGAGTCGGCCGCCGAGGTGAAGGAGATCGCCGCCGAGTACGGCTACCCGGTCGCGATCAAGGCGGAGGGCGGCGGCGGCGGTCGCGGCCTGAAGGTCGTCCGTTCCGAAGACGAGGTCGAATCCCAGTTGGAGACGGCCCAGCGCGAGGGCGAGGCGTACTTCGACAACGCCTCGGTGTACGTGGAGAAGTACCTCGAAGCGCCGAGACACGTCGAGGTGCAGATCCTGGCGGACGAGCACGGGAACGTGCGGCACCTCGGGGAGCGCGACTGCTCGCTGCAGCGCCGCCACCAGAAGGTCATCGAGGAGGCGCCCTCGCCGGCGCTCGACGCAGACCTCCGAGAGCGGATCGGCGAGGCGGCCCGCCGCGGCGTCAGCGAGGCCGACTACACCAACGCCGGGACGGTCGAGTTCCTCGTCGAAGATGGGGAATTCTACTTCATGGAGGTCAACACCCGGATCCAGGTCGAGCACACCGTCACCGAGGAGGTCACCGGCATCGACGTCGTGAAGTGGCAGCTGCGGGTCGCCGCCGGCGAGGAGCTGGACTTTTCGCAGGACGACGTCGAGATCGACGGCCACGCGATCGAGTACCGCATCAACGCCGAGAACGCCGCCGACGAGTTCGCGCCCGCGACCGGGACGTTGGAGACGTACGACCCGCCGGGGGGCATCGGCGTCCGCGTCGACGACGCGGTCCGACAGGGCGACGAGATCGGCGGCGACTACGACTCGATGATCGCGAAGCTGATCGTCGCCGCCGGGGATCGCACGGAGTGTCTCGCCCGCTCGGAGCGGGCCCTCTCGGAGTTCGAGATCGAGGGGCTCGCGACGATCGTTCCGTTCCACCGGTTGATGCTGACCGACGAGGCGTTCCGCGCGGGCGAACACTCCACGAAGTACCTCGACGAGGAACTCGACCGGACGAGGATCGATCGAGCGGTCGAAAAGTGGGGGTCGGCCGACGCGTCGGCAGGGAGCAACGACGGAGACGGTAACGACGGGGGCGACGGCGATATGACAGAGCGCGAGTTCACCGTCGAGGTCAACGGCAAGCGGTTCGAGGTCAACCTCGAAGAGCGGGGAGCGCCGCCCGTGCCGGACCTCGACGCCGTCGGGAACGGCGGTTCGACCGCCGGGCGCGGCGGCGGAGCGACGCGTTCGCGACCCGACGAGGCCACCGGCGACGACGCCGAAGTCGTCGTCGAGGGCGACGGGGAGCGGGTGTCTGCGGAGATGCAGGGGACGATCCTCTCGGTCGGCGTCGAAGAAGGAGAGGAGGTCGCCGCCGGCGACGTGGTCTGCGTCCTCGAGGCGATGAAGAT
Source organism: Halobellus rarus (assembly GCF_024494595.1). GTDB lineage: Archaea > Halobacteriota > Halobacteria > Halobacteriales > Haloferacaceae > Haloquadratum > Haloquadratum rarum. Next base: position 3,319 of record NZ_JANHDI010000003.1, read on the forward strand.
GGAGAACGACGTCGTCACCGAGCGCGGCGGCACCGTCACGCAGGTCCTCATCGAGGAGGGCGACAGCGTGGACATGGACGACGTGCTCGTCGTGCTGGAATGAGCACGGAGAGGGGGACAGAGAACCGATGAACGAGACGCGACGCGAACTGCTGGCCGCGCTCGCGGACGGCCCGGCCCCCGGACCGGAACTCGCGGAACGGCTCGGCGTGTCGCGGGCGGCGGTCTGGAAGCAGGTCGAGGCGCTCCGCGAGGCGGGATTCGACATCGAGAGCGACGGCGACGGCTATCGGGTCGTCTCCGTCCCCGAGTACGGCGCGGCGGCGATCGAGTTCGGACTCGGGGCTCCCTACGAAATCGAGTACCACGACCGGATCGCGAGCACGAACGACCGCGCCCGCGAACTCGCCGCCGAGGGGGACGAGAACGTCGTCGTCGTCGCCGACGAACAGACCGGCGGGCGCGGGCGTTTAGCGCGCGAGTGGACCGCTCCGTCGGGCGGAATCTGGGCGAGTTTGCTCCTTCGCCCCCCGCGACCCCCCGCGGAGATTCCGCTGTACACGCTGGCCGCGGCCGTGGCGGTCGCCCGCGCGAGCCGGGAAGTTGGCGTCGACGCCCGGATAAAGTGGCCGAACGATATCCTTCTCACGGGTGAGGACGGCGCGGAGCGGAAGTTGTGCGGGATCCTGACCGAGATGGAGGGCGAGGCCGACCGCGTCTCCTGGCTCGTCGTCGGGCCCGGGGTGAACGCGAACATCGACGCCGACGCGCTCCCGCCGGACGCGACGAGTCTCCGCGCGGCGGTCGGCGACGTCGATCGCCGCGCGTTCCTCCAGCGCGTCCTCGAAACGTTCTACGAACTCACGAGCGCGGACGCCGACGTCGAAGGGATACTCGACGCCTGGCGCGAGCACGCCGCGACGCTCGGTCGACGCGTCCGGATCGACACGCCCGGCGGCGTCGTCGAGGGCGAGGCCGTCGACGTCCGGTTCCCGGGCAGCCTCGTCGTTCGAACCGACGACGGCGACGAGCGCGTCGTCCACGCCGGCGACTGCGAACACCTGCGGCCGGCGTAGGAACACCTGCGGCCGAATGAAGAACGTCTGCGGCCGGCGTGGTCACTCCGAGTCGAAGAAACGCTACTGCAGAAAGGCCCGCGGTCGCCCAGTTGGACAGTCGATCAGTTCCCGTCGCCGCCGTCCGCCAGGGGACGACCACCGGCGGTGAGGACGCCGTCTGCGATCTCTCGGGCCTCCTCGGGGGAGGGGCGGGTACCGTCGACGAAGCGCGCGCCGAGTTCGTCGACGACGTCCATCACGTCCGAGAGGCTTCCGCGCTCGGAGACGTCTGCGAAGACGTCCTCGTAGGCGTTAGCCTCCCAGTGGCTGATCTCGTAGTCGTAGGTGTCCGTTTGCGAGGCGACCGCGTACTGGAGTTGTCGTGCCGCATCAGACGGGCGCATACCTACATCAACGCAGTACGAGCACTAAAGTGTACTCCGACTCGAAATCGAGTTAATTATCTCGGCTGTGGCCCGTCGACGGTGCACTTAGTCGGAGCGTGGCTCTCCGCGCTCCTCATCCTCCTGATCGTGAACACCGTGTTCGACCTCGGTATCGGGGCGTTCGGGATCCCCGGAGTTTAGGGACCGCCGAATCGGATCTCACGTATGGACGAAGACCGAGCGGCGCTCGCCCGACGGGCCGCTGAGGCGGGCGCGGCGGTCGCAGCGGAGCGGTTTCGAACGGACGTCGACGTCGAACGCAAGACCGGTAAGGTCGACGTCGTGACGCAGGCCGATCGCGACGCGCAGGCGGCGGTCGTCGACGTCATCCGGGAGCGACGTCCGAACGACGCCGTCGTCGGCGAAGAGGAAGACGAGTTGAAGGAGATCCCCGAGGCTGGCCCCGCGTGGGTCATCGACCCGATCGACGGCACGAACAACTACGTGCGCGGAATCCGCGTGTGGGGGACCGCCGTCGCCGCCGTCCGTGACGGCGACCCCGTCGCGGCCGCGACGGACTTCCCCGCGCTCGGCGACGTCTACTGGACCGACGGCGACGAGGCCCATCGAAGCGGCGAACGCGTGACCGTCTCGACGGAGGCGGATCCCGAGGCCTGTGTCGTCGCGCCGACGATGTGGTGGGACTTCGACGCGAGGGACCAGTACGGCCGTGCCTGTCAGGCCCTCGCGGAGCGCTTCGGCGATCTCCGCCGGATGGGGTGCGCTCAGGCCGAACTCGCGGCCGTCGCCGACGGATCGCTCGACGGCGTCGTGACGAATCTGCGGGCACATCCCTGGGACACTGTCGCCGGGGTCGCGATGATCCGCGCCGCGGGCGGGACGGTCACCGACCTCTCGGGCGAGCGGTGGCGGCACGACTCGGTCGGCCTCGTCGCGTCGAACGGCCGCGTGCACGACACCCTTCTGGCGGCCGCCCGCGAGATCGACGATGGGAACGAGACCAGTGACTAACTGACCGGACCGAGAGCACCGTCCAACTGACAGGTGCCACAAACAGCAAGTCGCTCGCTCGCTATCTGGGACTATGGAACTCGACGAGACGGACCGGGCGATCCTTCGGATCCTCCAGTCCGAAGCGCGGGCGCCGTTCAGCGAGATCGCGCGACGGATCGATATGTCCAGCGCGACCGTTCACGATCGGGTCGGTCGGATGGACGAGGAGGGCGTCATCGAGGGCTACCACGCGAAGATCGACCCGCGCGCTGTCGGCCTCGGGACGTCCGCGCTCGTCGGCCTCCGGATCGAACAGGGGCGAGAGACCGACGCGCTCGAACGCCTCCGCGAGATCGAGGGCGTTCAGGAGATCCACCTCACGACCGGTGAATGGGACGTCGTACTTCGGCTCTACGCCGAGGACACCGACGGCCTCCGCGAGTTGATGTTCGACGAGATCTCCCGGATCGAGGGGTTCTCGCGGTCTCAGACGATGGTCATCCTCGCGAGTGACCTCGAAGCGCGGTCGCTCCCGATCTGAGAGTCGTTTAGGAGGGCGACGGACGTCGATCGCGCCCGAGACCGGAATCCTCAACACCACCGACCGCAGTCTTTCCGCTATGTCAACAGTCGCCGAACGCGTCGGCGTCGCTCCCGAACGGCTCTGGGCCGGCGGGGTGCTGAGCGCGATCGTCGCACTCGTCGCCGGGGCGCTGGTCTTCCCGGAAACCGTCTACGATGGGTTCATCTGGCACTACTTCTGGGGCCCCGTCCAGGCGGACGCCAACTCCGCGGTCTGTGCGGTCCGACCCGGGAGTACGGTCGAGTACCTGTACGATTCGGGGGCGTGTACGAACGCCGCGGAACCGGTCGCGTACCCGGGCTACACGCTCGTCTCGGAGGTCGGCTATATGATCACCCTGCTCGTCGCGCTCATCGGAGTCGTCTTCCTGCTGCGACGACTCGATCTGGGAACGGACCGAGAGTTCTTCTACGCGCTGGTCCCGTTCGTCTTCTTCGGCGGCGCGCTCCGAGTCGTCGAGGACGCGAACGACGCCGTCCCCGCCGCGGAGGCGCTCATCAGCTACCCCCTCAACACGCTGTTCATCAGCCCGATCATCTACTTCACGGTCTTCGCGATCACCCTGGTGGCCGTCGTCGCGGCCGTCTGGGCCGCCCGGGCGGACGTCGTCGACCGGTACGATCGCCCCCTGTTCGGAATCGGGTGGACGGTCCTGCTCGTCACGCTCGCGTATCTCTTCTGGCTCGTGATCACCGGGGCCGAGGGCGTCGAGTTCTACCCGCAGGTCCTCGGGGTCGTCCTCGTCGGTGCCACGCTGGCCGCGGGCATCTCGTGGTGGCTCATCGAGCGGTTCGCGCCCGCGGTGAACGAGGGCACCCGGTGGATCGGCTTCGTCGTCCTCTGGGGCCACGCGGTCGACGGCGTCGCCAACGTCGTCGGCCTCGACTGGATGCCCGCGCTCGGGGCCGGGCCGAACCTGATCCCGAAGCACCCCGTCAACGAGTTCGTCGTCGACGTCACCGGGTCGCTGCTGCCGGCGTCGATCCTGGCGGTCACGGGCGACACCTGGCCGTTCCTGCTCGTGAAACTCCTCGCGGCGACGTTCGTGCTCTGGGTGTTCGAAGACGAGATCTTCGAGGAGAGTCCCCGGTACACGATGCTTCTCCTCGTCGCCGTGCTCGCCGTCGGCCTCGGTCCCGGGACGCGCGATATGCTCCGCGCGACGTTCGGCGTCTGAAAATCCGCACCGAGACTTCTTATACCGGAACGCGGCCAGGGCACGCATCACCTGAGAGTGACCGCGCGGCGACTCGCGGGAGTCCGGCACGCCGTCGCGTGGGTCGAAGCGTGCCGGCTGTCAGCACCTCACCGGACGACCGCGCCACCGTCCCCGTCACGGGAACGGGTGGTACGCCCGATCGAGGTCCGCCTCGAACCCCAACTCCTCTGGAACCGTTCGCGCGCGCTCGCCGAAGAACGGTTCGCCCTGGAAGAGCGGCTGCGCTTCGGGGATCAGCACGCGAACGGCCTCGAACCCGAGCGAGGCGACGTCGGCCGTCGTCGTCCGCGCGGCGTAGGCGTCGAGGCCGGCCTCCGCGACCCGTTCGATCGCCGCGTCGAGTTCCGCCTCGCCCGCCGGGACGTCTGTGGGACCGACGCTCTCGGCGGGGACGCTCGCGTCGACGTCGACGAACTCGCGCGCGACCTCGGGGAAGTCGGCGTACTCGCCGATCGCGCCGTCTTCGGCGGCGGCCCGCTCGCTCCCCATCGACCGCAGCTCCATCCAGTTCTGGAGCGCCTCCGCGAGCGCCGACCGCGAAGCGTCGACCGGGTCGAGCGACGCGCCGGACCCGACGGCGAACCGCGGCCACTCGCCGTCGCGGTGGACCGCCGCGGCGACGACCGGGACGTCGACGTCCTGTGTGACCAGAAGCGCCGTCACCGACAGGTCCTCCGCGTGCGCTCGCTTTCGGAGTTCCCCGTACGTGGGGTCCGAAACCGAGAGCTCCAGCGGCTCGAACGAGGAGTACCACGCGAGCATCGTCGCGTCCCGCTCGACGACTTCGTAGAGCCCCGAGAGCAACGCCTCTGTACCGGAGTTCCCGAGCCCCAGCCCCGTCGTGATCGCCGGTTTGTGTCGCTCCGTCGGCGGTGGGTAGTGGACGAACTCCGCCGGGAGCGCCACCGTCTCGTCGGTTCGGGGGTCGACGCCCTCGACCCACGGGAGCGGCGTCTCGGCGTCGACTGCGTCCCACCCGTCGGGTCGCACGAACTGCGACGGGGAGACCGGAGACGACCGCGTCCGCTCCGGTGCGACCGTGAACTCCGAGCGGCGATAGACGCCGGCGCAGTACCGTTCGAGCGCCTCGCCGAGCGCCTTCATAAACGCGACGTCCCAGTCGGGATCGACGCCGGCGGCGAACTCGGCGGCTCGAACGTCGCTGAATCCGGTGGTGTCGGCCGTCTGGGCGAGATAGTACGGAATCGGAAACGACTCTCGTTCGCCTACCTGTGCGACGATGCCGGTCCGCTCGTCGAGCGCACGCTCCGCCCGCGCCAGCGAGTCGTCGACGTCCACCTCGCGGTGATCGCGTCGCACCGTTCGATCGCGCGAATCCGGATCGGGGACCGGGAGGATCCGATGCGTCCCGGCCACGTCGGTCCCGACGACGTCGACGACGGTCCCGGCGACAGTGTCGTCGCCGGCGAGCAGGGCGACCGCCCGTCGCCCGGCGATCGCTCCGGCGAGTCTGACGGCGCTCCGGTCGCCCGCCGGCGATCCGTCGGACCCGGTGCTCGCAGCGACCCGCGTTCGCAGGTCCGCGAATCCGGCACCGCCCGAACCGAACACGGAGACCGACGCGTCGAGGCGCTGCACCACGTGGCCGCCGACGCCGCCGATCTCGACGGTCACGAGTCGCTCGTAGCGGTCGAAGGCCCCCGCAGCGTCGCTGCCGGCCGGAACGACCGCGAGTGTCAACGCCGGATCGTCGGCGTCGGAGACGACGCGCGCGTCGATGTCGTCGAAGGCGGCGGTCGCGGCCGTCGCCGCCGGACCGCTTCCGACGAGTTCGATATCGTATGTCACAGGTCCGTGGTCGACCCTGAAGGGGAAAAATCGGCGGGTCTCCACCGCCGAAGCGTTCGTCATCTTCCGGACAGGGCGAGTATATACAGTCTCCACTGCGTTAAAATTAAATATCTACTCGGGGATGATTCAACGGATGTCCTCCAGTACAAACGTCCTCGGTGCCACCGTCGAGGACGTCGTCGCCTCCGCCCTCCGGTCGGTCTCGGACACCGCCTACGTGGTCGGCCCGACCCGAGACGTGCTCGAGGCGCTCGTCCAACTCGGCGTCGACGCCGACTCGATACCGAACGTCAGGGTACTCAGCGATGAACCGCTCCTGAAAGACGCTCTCGACGATTTTCTCGTCGCGAGCAACGCGGCGGCGCTCGTCGACGACGGCGTACTCGATCTCCGCGTGACCGACGAGCGGTTCGAAAACACGCTTGTCGTGACCGAATCGGCCGTCATCGCCGTCGTCACTGCCGGCGACCGCGTCGCCGGCCTGACCACCGACGACGAGGCGTTCCTTCGGAGCGCGAACGACACGTACCGGGCCTCGTTCGAGGCGTCCGAGCCGTTCACACTTCGGACGCCGTCCATCTCGGCGGTTCGCGAATCGCTGGAGTCCGATTTCGGACCGGAGATGCGAGCCGACTTCGATACGGTCCTCGAATCGCTCCAGGCCATCCCAGACGACGGCTCGATTCTCGACGAAGTGACAGTCAGTCTGCTCGTCGCCGCGAAGAACGACGTGCTCCTGTACGACATCTCGAAGTGGGGAGAAGACGTCGGGATCGCCAGCAAGGCGACGTTCTCGCGGACGAAGACGGAACTGGAGGACGTCGGACTGATCGAAACGGAGAAGGTCCCGATCGACGTCGGCCGGCCGCGGCTTCGGCTGCGACTCGGTGACGACCGACTCCTCGACGCGGACGCGGCCCAACTCGCGACCATCGCACGAGACATCCTCCAGTGAACCCTCCGGACGCTGCCGCGCACTGCGTTCTCAGTGTCTGTTTGTGACGGCTCTCCCGGTTCATCGGATCCGAAGTGGACACACTTATTGGACGGACGAGCGCCGTATCACGTATGGACTACAGCCACGTCCGCGACGTCGATCCCGCCGTCGCAGACGCGCTCTCCGGCGAAGTGGAGCGACAGCAGAACACGCTGGCGATGATCGCGAGCGAGAACCACGCGAGCGAGGCCGTCCTCGAAGCGCAGGGAAGCGCGCTGACGAACAAGTACGCGGAGGGGTATCCGGGTGAGCGGTACTACGCGGGGTGTGCGTACGCCGACGAGGTCGAGGAGTTGGCGATCGAGCGGGCCGAAGAACTGTGGGGGGCCGACCACGTGAACGTCCAGCCGCACTCGGGTTCGCAGGCGAACATGGGCGTCTACCTCGCGA
>NZ_JANHDI010000004.1 GCF_024494595.1 Halobellus rarus
GCGGACGAGCTCCGCGAGGAGCGCTCGGAGTTGGTCGAGGAACTCACCGACCAGCGGACGAAGATCGACCAGATCGAAGCGGAGGCCGTCGACTCGTTCAACGAGCACATGGAGTCGATCCTGGAACTGCTGGGCTACGAGAACATCGAGCGGATCTGGATCGAGCGGATCGAGGGGGCTGGAACGAGCGAGGGGCAGACGCGCTTCGAGTTGCACATCGTGCGGACGACCGAAAACGGGGCGGCCTACGAGGACACGATCGACCACCTCTCGGAGAGCGAACGGGAGGTGACGGGACTGATCTTCGCGCTGGCGGGGTATCTGGTCCACGACCTCCACGAGACGGTGCCGTTCATGCTGTTGGACTCTTTGGAAGCGATCGATTCGGACCGGATCGCCGACTTGGTGGAGTACTTCGCGGACTACGCGGACTTCCTAGTGGTGGCGCTGCTGCCCGAGGACGCCCAAGCGCTCGACGACGAGTTCACCCGCGTCACCTCCATCTAGGGACTACCCGGTTCGCCGGAGAGAGCCCAGTACACTTTTGAGGCTCTTCGGCGAAGGGACGCCAATGCCAGACACGACCGATAACCGGCCGTCGAGCAAGGTGGCGCGGCTGATCGCCGAGTACGACCTCGACGGGCTGGGCGACGAACTGGAGGCCCGCTGGACTGGAGACGGCGTCGAGCGGACGAGCCTCCGTGATCTCGCGGACTACTTCAACGAGCGGCTTCTGGAACAGACGCTCATCGACGCCGGTATGAACGCGCTGGAGAGCGACGTCTCGACGATGTATCAGAACCTGACTGACGACGAGGTGAGCACCGGTGTGCGAACCGACACGCGCAGCCGTCTGGAACAGAATCAAATAGACGTCGACGCGCTCGAGTCGGACTTCGTCAGTTATCAGGCGATCCGCTCGTATCTCACCGAGTATCGCGATGCCGAGTATCGACGGCTCTCCGACGAGGAGAAAGTCGAGAAGGACCTCCAGAGCATTCAGCGGTTGATGACGCGGACGCTTTCGGTGACGGAAGAACGGATCGAGAAGCTGCGCGAGACCGAACGCATCGACGTCGACGCGTTCGAGGTGCTGCTGGACGTGCAGGTGCTCTGCCAGGAGTGTGGGGAACAGTACTCCGTCTCGGAATTCCTCGAGAACCGCGGTTGCGCCTGTCAGAAGGACTCAGAACAGTGACCGATGCGACGCTCGTGCTGTCGTAGCGTTCCCGCGAGTCGCGAGTGAGGATCGAAGCGATGGCACGCTCGCGTGAGGGTGGGTAGAACTCGAAACGCTGCGATAGTCACGCCTGACCGAGTTTCAGCTCCAGTTCGTTGGCAGCACCGCGGATCTGATCGACGATACCGTCGGCGAGCTGCTGATCGGTCATTCGGTTCGCCGGGCCCACGATGCTTATCGCCCCGACGACATCGCCGCCGACGATGATTGCTTTTCCGATCGCGCGTGCCCCTTCGACGGCTTCTTGATCGTTGACCGCGTACCCGCGCTCCCGCGTGGCTTCCAGTTCGGCGAAGAGCGCCTCACGGGAGTCGATGGTGTGGGGCGTCCGCTGCTCGAGACCGTGCCTCTCGATGATCTCTTCGACGCGCTCTTCGGAGAGATACGCCAGGATACTCTTTCCCGACGCCAACTGGTGGAGGTACGAGCGAGTTCCGATTCGGGCGTGCGTCTGGACCGCGTGCTCTCCGAGCGCGTAGTCGAGGTACACCGCGCGGCCGTGCTCCTCGGTGACGAGCCACGTGGCCTCGCCGGTCTCGTTCGCCAGTTGGGAGATCGTCTGCTTGCCGATCTCGGCGATGGCGTGGCGGTCTCGGGCCGCGATGCCGTGATCAAGGAGCCGGAGTCCTAGATCGTACTTTCCCTCCGTCTTCACCAAGTATTCGAGGTCGTATAGCGAAGACAGGTAGTCGTGAGCAGTACTCGTCGGCACGTCGAGCGTCTCTGTGATCTCGGTCGCACCGAGCGGACCCTCGTCCTGAAGTAATTCGATAATCTCGGATACACGCTGGATCGATTGTAGTTTAACGGCGTCGTCTGTCATTGTCATACAGTGCTTCAAGAGAGCACATAAATTTATCTTTGTGGTCTCTCGTCCGTCACACGTCGACCGATACTATCGGATTCGTGTGGAGAGACCGATTACTTTCCCCGGCGTGTCCGTTTTCGGTACCGTCGGAGCGTATCAGACGAATTCGAACTACGCCCGCGGTCAGGGTAGTCGACAGAGCGACGGGGTTCGGTGGCGAGTTCGGGGAGTGGATAGTGAATCCGCCTATCCGGTCATCTCGAATGGCTCGACGCCGCACTCCGAGCGGATATTTCTATTTATAACAGTCGTACTTCTGTTATTCTCGGTGGAGACCCGCACAATCTTCATAATAATTAATTTTATATCATCCGACAGTATCGGATCTCTGGTTAGTACTAGTTCATCGAGACCGGCGCAGACGTGCGATTCATCCCTCGAAACGAGTCCGATCGGCCAGGGCCGATCGATCGGGAGACGGAGATCCGAGACTCTGGAGTCGAGACGTGACCGCTTCGTGCTCACAGAACACGCCGGGCGACCGGTTAGAACACTGATCCGGAGGCGAAACAGCGGTCGTCATACCGTCGATTACGGGAAGCGATACTGGAAGAACGGAGTCTCCTACGTTCGGGCTCGAAGCTACTCGCTTTTCCGCTGATCCGCCGAATACGGCACTTCGCCGACCGTGGCAGTGATCTCACACTGGGCGTGGTCTTCGACCTTCGGATTCGGTGAGTCTTCCTCGCCCCATATCAGCGTCACTTCGGTCCCGGGGTCGCTGTGTTCGACGTCGATACTGCACAGAGAGATGATCGTTCCCGCGTCGTACTCGTAGGAGCGCGAGTGCGAGAGTCCCACCAGTTCGTCGCTTTTCAGCACCTCGTCGTAGTTCGCCCGACCCCAGGCGATCCGCGGCAGGTCCATGAACTTGTTCGTCGCGCCCTCGCGGAACAGCGACGCGTAGACGTCGATGACGTCCTCCGCGTCCCACGCCAGCGAGACGAGGGTCCGATCCGGATTCTCGACCTTCGCTTCGAGCGCCTCGCGGCCGACGTAGTCGTGATCGAAGCTGATGAGCTTCTCGTACCCGAGTTCGATCGGATCCATGTAGTACTCGGAGATATCGTCGGAGACGAAACTCCCGTCGATGGAGTACGTCGCCTCCCGGCTGTCGGCGTCGAGCCACTCGCGATAGTCGCTCATCTCCTCGACGTTGTAGATCGGCGGCACGCCCGGCGGCACCCACCCGAGCTTCACCGAAAGCGTGTGGTACGCCTTCGATCCGAGCTGTTCGAGCCCGTACTCATCGCCCGCCTCGACGATCGCTTCTTTCACCTGGTCGGCGTGCTCGAAGGGACCGATGAACTCGAAGCCGAACTCCGTCGACATCCCGTGACCGACCGCCAGCGTGTCGACGCCGGCGAGGTCGATCTCCTCGAAGTGGTAGAACGGGATCGAATCCAGGTCCGCATCGGTGACTTGTTCGAGCACCTCACGCGCGTTGGGGCCCTGTACCTGGAAGACGAAGTTCTCGGGATCGCCCTCGTGTGCGGAGGTCCTGGGCTCGGTTTCGACGGTCGCGTCGTAGTCGCCGGTCTCCAGGTTGAAGCGAACCCAGTTCGCCGACAGCATACCGGCGCTGTAGTACTCGTCTTCGCCCAGTCGGAGCATCGGTCCGTCACCGATGATGTGGCCGTTTGGGTTACACATCACGAGCTGTTTCGCCCGCCCGACGTCGAAGTTCTCGAAGCTGTTGACGCTGAGATCGCGCAGCAGATCACGCGCGTCGGGGCCAGTGACGCGAAGCGACGTCATATGATGCGAGAGGTCGGCGAGCGATACGGATTCCGTGACGGCGCGCTGCTCGTCGAGCCAGTTCGTCTGCTCGTTCGGGACGACCGGAAAGTTGTCCGTGTAGTTGCCGCCCTTCCGTCGCAGTACTTCGACGGGGTTACCAGACGCCTGAATCTCTTCGGGGTCCATACCTTGAGGGGATTCCCCCACACACTTAAATATATCCTACTCGGAACCTCTGAAAAACCCGAAGAGATTATCGGGAAATAATATAAGAGACGAATCCCTGGCTCCGGAGCCCGCCGACCTCTCTACAGGTCGAGCAGTCGCTTGATGTTGCCGGAGAAAATCTTCTCTCTGTCCGCCTGCGGAATGTCGAGATTCTCGATGAGCGGGATGATCTCGGTGGCCCAGTACTGTCCCTTGTCGGGACCGAACGGGTAGTCGGCGCTGTAGACGACGTTGTCCGCGCCGAAGAACTCCAACCCACACTCAAGCGGGTACGATTCGCCCTGGCTGCTGACGGCGGTGTCGCCGTAGATCCGGTCGAAGTAGGCGTCGAGCGGTTCAGAGAGGTCGGCGATCGCGGGATTCTGGTACAGTTCGGGCTCTTCGGTCCGAGTCTGATACCACGAGCGGATCCGACCGATCTGATACGGGAACGACCCCCCGAGGTGATGAGAGATGATCTTCAGGTTCTCGTGGCGGTCGAGCACGCCCGAGAAGATGAGTCGGGCCAGGGCGATGTTCGTGTCGAACGGCCACGCCAGCATCTTGTAGATCCACGTGTGAGACTGGTCGTAATCGTGCCAGTCGGCGAGTTGCGGGTGGATCCAGATGGGCGTGTCGAGGTCGTCGACGGTCGCGTAGAACTCCTCGAAGTCCTCGTCGTCGAGCATCCGACCGTCGATGTTCGAGAAGATCTGGACACCGTGCATCCCGAGGTCGTCGATGCACCGGCGAACCTCGTCGACGTACTCGTCGGTGAGGAACGGCACCGTCGCCGACGGGATGAATCGATCGGGGTGTTCGTCGGCGATCTGTCGGATCTCGTTGTTCGCGATTCGGGTCGCCTCCAGGGCGTCGTCCGGGTCGATGCCCTGCCAGAGCATCGGCGCGGCGAGGTTGATCACCTGCCTGTCGATCCCGTTCTTGTCGAGATACTCGATCCGTCCCTCGACGTCGAACATCCGCGGCGCGTTGCGGAGGCTGTCCAGTTCGGAGGAGGGGTGGACCTTCTCCAGTTCGTCGAGCGCCTCGCTCGACATAATGTGCGAAGTGGCGTCTATGATCTCGGGCATCGTGGAGTGGTTGGTGTGAAATTACTTAAATCATTGTGTGCCTCGGGTGAGTGACCGCACGCGCGTCGCAACAGAGGCGGTTGTGAATCGAGTCGATCAGCCGTTTCGAACCGATCTGGTCGCAAAGCCTAATACCGTTACCCGGGTAGGACTGCGTATGTCTCAGGAGCGCGTCGAGCACCGTGGAATGTTCGTCAGCGGGAAGTATCAAAATTCAGATAATACGTTCTCGGTCGAGGACCCTTCGACCGGGGAACAGATCGCGTCGGTGACCGACGCCGGCGAGTCCGGCGTGGACGCCGCACTCGACTCCGCCGAGCGCGCACAGGCCGAGTGGGCGTCGATGGACCCCGTCGAGCGCGGTCGCGTGCTGCGCGACGTCGCCCGCGCGCTGGAAGATCACGTCGAGGAACTGGCCGACGTCTCGACGCAGGAGATCGGGCGTCCGATCGGCCAGTCGAGAGGACTGGTGGCCAACGCGGTCGACTACGTCGATTACTACGCGGGGATGACCGACAAAATCGAGGGTCAGACCTTCCCGTTGAAACAGTCCAACCAGGCGTTCAGCCGGAAAGAGCCGATCGGGATCAGCGCGCAGATCGTCCCGTGGAACGCGCCGGTACTGCTGTGTTTCCGCGGCGTCGCGCCCGCGCTCGCCGCCGGCAACGCGGTCGTCGTCAAGCCGTCTCCCTTCGCGCCCGGCGTCATCCTGAAGCTCGCCGAGATCGCGAGCGAGGCGGGCCTCCCGGACGGTCTGTTCAACGTGGTACCCGGACTGGTCGAGACCAGCAAATCGCTGACAACGGATCCCCGCGTCGGGCAGATCACCTTCACCGGGTCGGTGTCGACCGGGCAGATCGTCGGCAAGACGGCGATCGATCAGGTCGTTCCGACCGTGCTGGAACTGGGCGGGAAGAGCCCGGCCGTCGTCTTCGACGACGCCGACCTCGACGACGCGCTCGACGGGGCGATGAAGGCGATCACGCTCGTCAACGGCCAGGTGTGCTTCGCGACGACCCGGATCTTCGTCCACGAGGACGTCTACGACGAGTTCAAGGAGCGGTACGTCGACGCCGTCGAGTCGATCACTCTCGGCCCCGGCTCGGAGAACCCCGACCTGGGCCCGGTGATCTCCGCCGACGCCGTCGAGGAAATCGATAGCTACGTTCAGAGCGCTGTCGACGACGGAGCGACCGTTCTCACGGGCGGCCAGCCGGCAGACCGAGACGGTCACTTCTACGAACCGACGGTCATCGAGGGAGCCGACGACGACGCCGCGATCTCCTGTGAGGAAGTGTTCGGACCGGTCATCAACCTCTACTCGTTCTCCGACGAGGAAGAGGCGATCCGTCGGGCGAACGACACCGAGTACGGCCTCTACGCGACCGTCTGGACGAACACGTTGGACCGCGCCCACCGCGTGGCTAACGGGATCGAGGCGGGCAGCGTGATGGTCAACCAATACGCCGGCTCACGGCCGCAGACGCCGTTCGGCGGCTACAAGAAGAGCGGTCTCGGCCGCGAAAAGGGGATGCAGGCCGTCGATCACTACACGCAGTTGAAGACGGTCAACGTCGACATCGGCTCCGTCGCCGACGAGTGAGGGAGCCGTCGTCGGTGCGATTCTGGTTTTTACGGCCGCTCGACCTTGGCGTCGAGCACCGCGGGCGTCCCGCTGTCGACGGCCTCGACGGCGTCCTCCAGCGCCCGCGGCAGTTCGTCGGGGTCCTCGACGACGCGCGTGTGGGCGTCGACCAGTGTCGCCGGAGCCGAGAGGTCCATCGTCGTCTCGATACGGCTCTCCGGAACGGCGTCTGCGGCGGCCGCCCCGTCGGGGTACTGCGCCGTCGTCGCGCCCTCGACGGCGTTCCACCCCTGGTTGTCGTACACCACGGTGAGCGTCGGCGCGTCGTACTCGGCGGCGAGTAACGCGCACGCCGAGGGGTTGGCGAACAGGTAGGAACCGTCGCCGACCAGCGAGATCACGCGACTGTCGGGACTGGCGAGTTTCGCGCCGACGCCCGCTCCGCCCGCCCACCCGAGGCCGGCCCCGCCCTTCCAGAAGTAACTCCCCGGCTCCGCGAGTTGGATCTGCGACATAATCGCGGGACGGCTCGTGACCGCGTCCTCGACGACGATCGTCTCCTCGTCGACGACTGAATCGACCGCGTCCGAGAGCACCGTCGGCGTGAGGCGACCCGCCTCGACATCCGCCGAAAGTCGGTCTTCGGTGTCCGCCCGACGTTCGGCGGCGACGTCACGCCAGAAGGACCGCCCCGCGTCGCCCGTCGAATCGAGTCGGTCGGCGACGGCTGAAAGCGTCGCCGCGGCGTCGGCCTGGATCGACTCGTCGATCGCGAAGGGCCACCGCGGGAACGCGGGCTTGGTCGGATCGGGATCGACCTGGACGACCGTGGCGTCGGTCGCGACCGCGTCCCCGTCGGGGATCCAGGGGACGTCGGTATCGGCCAGGACCACCAGATCGGCCTGTTCGAGGGCCACCGTGGGGTCGTAGCCGACGTGCTGTTCGTGATCCCGCGGGAAACAGAGCGTCGTCGGCGTCTGTTCGACGACGCCGGCACCGCTCGTTTCGGCGAATCTCACGAGCGCCTCGACGCGCTCTTGGGCCGGCACTCGGCCGACGTCGCTCGTGATCACGGCCGGCCGCTCCGCGTCCCGGACGAGGTCGAGGAGCCGTTGAACTTCGTCGCCGTCGGCACCGCCGGGTCCGACCTGACGGCGGGTGGCGGTCGTCGGCGTCGGATCGACGGTCTCGCTGAGCGCCTCGCGCGTCGCCGTGACGTAGACGGGGCCCGCCGGCTCCGACGCCGCGCGTTCGAGCCCGCGCCGAACCGTCTCGGCGGGATCGGCGGGCGGTCGGTACTGATCGACCCACCGACAGTACTCTCGGACGATTCCCGGTTGGTCGAAGACGTCCTGGAAGTAGTGAACGGGGTGATCGCGCGATCCGGAGTGGCCCGCGTCGGTCACGGGGGCGAGTCCGGCGAGGACGTACACCGGCGCACCGGCGCGGTGAGCGTTGTGCATCGCCGCGCCGAGGTTCTGGGTGCCGACGTCGACGTGGACCAAGACGACCTGTGGCTCTCCCGTCACGGCGGCGTAGCCGTGCGCGGCGCTCATCGCCGCGAACTCGTGGGGACAGGAGACGATCTGGGGGATCTCGTCTCCGTCTCCATCGCGTCTGATCGCGGCGGCGGCCTCCAGGAGCGGCGTGTGGTCGGTTCCGAGGTTCGCGAAGACGTGCGTCACACCGTGGCGGTGGAACGAACGGAGGAATCTCTCTGCGGCGGTACGGTCGACGTTCGTGGGGTCCGGTTCGGATGGTGACACGGGAGTGGTCTCTCCTACGTGAGATACTCACTGTCGATCCGGATATAACTATGCCGACGGGTGCTCGCGAGTGTCGGGAGCGCCCTCGGTAGCCGGCGGAACCGTCTGGAGACAGAGGATCGAAAGCGCCGTCGAGAAGCCCGGAAGAGAGGGGTGCCGTGACAGACCGTCTCAGCGGGGCCCGGTGCCCATCGAGGACTTGATGTCCTCGCGCCAGGAGAAGAGGTACGATTCGGCCTTGCTGAAGACGCCGTATTCGATGATCATCATCACGATCACGAACAGGACGACGTACTGGAGCACGCCGACCATCGAGAACCGGCTCATGTTGTCGCGGATGAGGAAGCCGATCCCGATGTTCGAGATGACGACCTCCGCGAGGATGGTCACCTTCCAGGCGACCGAGAAGGTGAACCGGATGCTCGAGAACACCTCGGGGAGGATCGACGAGAACAGGACTCGCCTGTACACCCGAGTTCGCGACACGCCGAACGCGCTCGACATATTGAGCAGGTCCGAGTCGACGTTCTCGACGCCGCTCTGAATCATGTCCACGACGAACGGGGCCGTGATGACCGCCGTCGCGAGCATCGGCGTCGTGTCGCTGATCCCGAACGCCATCGCGGTGAAGATGACGACGAACAACCCCGGGACTGCCATCCCGACCAGGACGTAGTAGCGGAGCACCCGTCCCCAGAAACTGCTCACGCCGAGGACGATGCCGCCGATGACGCCGACGACGAGGGCGGCGACGAACCCGTAGACGATCCGTTTCATCGACGCGACGAAGTGCATCACCCACTCGCCGGTCTGGAGCATCTCGTACATCGCCGCGCCCACCAGAAGCGGGGAGGCGATGAGGTCGGTGATGCCGAAGACGCGGGCGCTCACCTCCCAGACGAGGACGAGCAGGAGGACCGATTCGACGAAGACGACTCTGCGGTTGCCGACGAGAGCGCGTTCGATCGTCCCGCGAAGCTGTGAGGTACTCATTTGACCTCAGACCATCTCTTCGAGGTCGGAAACCGTCATAAACGTGAGGTGGTCTTGCCACCCCGAGGGGACCTGTCCGAGGTCCTCCATCACGTTCATGACGCTCCGGGCGTCCTCGACGGACTGTTCGTCGAGACCGACTTCGGAGTACAGCGCCGAGCGCGAGAGGCTCTGGATCTGCTCGACCTCGTTGCCGGAGAACAGATCCATCAGGAACCGCGCTTCTTCCTGACTCTCGGCTTCCAGCGTCTCCTGTCCCGCCGGGTCTTCGGCGATCTCCGGAATGTTGTCCTGGACGTAGTTGAGGCCCTCGCTCCACATATTGATCATATTCAGGAGCACCTCCGGATTCTCCTCGGCGAAGTCGAGTCGCGTCGAGAGGCTGACGAGGGGCGGTCGGCCCCACCCTTCTTCGAGGTAGTCGTTCCAGATCCACAGTAGGGGTTTGAGCTCCCCGTTGACGATCTCCGTGAGCCCCGCCGAGGAGGCCGAGTGAACGGCCGTGGCGAGGTCGCCGCGGAGCGTGAGTTGCGGCATCGTTCCGCGGTCGGTCGTCTGGACGTTGAAGTCGCCGCCGTCCTGCGCCAGGTTGTAGCCGTACTTCTCCTGGATGATGTTCTGGAGGTGCGGCACCGCGCCGGCGGCCCAGCCGGGAATCCCGAATCGCGCGCCCTCGTCGACGATCTTGTCGAGCGACGCCTGGACGCTGCCGGTCTCGTCGGGGTCGTACGGGCCGCCGACCTCGACCCACGGAGTCGAGACGACCCCCTCGATGTTGCCGAAGGTGACCAACTGCTGGTCCTGTTCGACGCCGAGACGCGCGTCCTCCACCCAACTCACGGTCCCCATATCGATCTGCCCCGAGGCGAAGAGCGTCGCGTCCTCGAACGTGAGCTCGTAGTCGAGCTGGTATCCGTCTTCCTCGAAGCGCGGCTGGATGAGGTCGTTCTCGGCGAGGTAGTACTCCATCACGATGTTCACCGGCATCCCGACCGGCGGCGTCGCGAACGACACCGTCGTCAGGTCATCGCTGCCGCCGGAATCGCCACCGCTGTCTCCGTCGGAATCGCCGCCGCTGTCCCCGCTGGAGTCGCCACCCCCGTCGCTGTCCCCGCCACTATCCCCACCGCCGTCTCCCCCGCTCGTACAGCCGGCGAGAGTTGCTGCGACCGCACTTGCACCGGTCGCCTTGATGAACTTCCGTCTGTTTATACGACTGACTGACCGAATTGGCCGCTCTTCCCGTGGCATACGGTATCAAATCAGCATCGATCATTAAAAACCCATCGGTCACACTCCCCGGACGGCGGGACCACGCAGGATTCCGAACCGCGACGCGCACGGAGACGTAACGACACACGAAACGGGGAGAAGAAACGACACACGAAACGGGGAGAAGAGCCACGTCCCGACGAACACTAGCGCGCGGTGAGACGACTCGGAACCATCGTGGGTTGATTTCCCGTAGCAAACCTAAAGTACACCGAATATCTATACAGGATCACAGCTATGAACCGAAACGAGTCTCTCACAGTCCGTACCCGATCGTATTCGGCGGTCGCGACCGACGGAGGTGGCCCGAATGGCATCTGAGGTGCGACAGTCGGAGCAGACAGACGACACGGCGGGGGTCACACACGGGACGTCAGCGGCCGGCGCGATCCACGTCAGGAACCTCACGAAGGTGTTCGACACCGACGAGGGGACGGAGACGGTCTTCGAGGACGTGAGCTTCGACATCGAACCGGGTTCGTTCGTGACACTCATCGGTCGTTCCGGGAGCGGAAAATCGACGATGCTGAACATCATCAGCGGCGTCCTCGAACCGACGGAGGGACGCGTCGAGTTCGAGGCGACGCAGGACGGCGACGTCACGCTCGGGCACGTGTTCCAGTCTCCTCGGTTGCTACCCTGGAACACGTGCGTCGAGAACATCGAGTACGTTCACGAAGCGAACCCCGACTACACCAGGGAACTGGCCGAGGAGTACCTCGACCTCGTCGGCCTCTCGAATCACTACGACAAGTACCCCTCGCAGCTCTCCGGTGGGCAGCGCCAGCGCGTGGGCATCACGCGGGCGTTGAGCATCGACCCCGAGATCCTCGTGATGGACGAACCGTTCAGCAACCTCGACGAGATCACCGCCGAATCGCTCCGCGAGGAGCTCATCGAGATCTGGCAGAAACTCGGGAAGACGGTGTTCTTCGTCACGCACGACATCACCGAGGCCATCGAACTCTCCGATCGGATCCTGATGCTCGGCAACGGGGAGATCTTCGACGATATGTCGATCGATCTCGATCGACCTCGCGACGTCGACTCCGAGGAGTTCCTGAAGGTGAGACAAGACGCGATCAACCGGTTCCACGCCATCAAGTGAGTGTCCCGATGGGAAGAAGCAATCCACACTCTCCTACGCAAAGAATTAAGTCTATAAGCGTAATCCGGGAGGGTATGCGAGTCAGTGACCCACGAGAGTCTCGGGACCGAGTACTCATTACCGGCGGCCGCGGATCGCCGACGGCCGGGTCGGTGGAGTGAGCGTCGATGTCGACACGCACGCGGTCGCTTCCGACGCCGCTCCGCTCGACGCTCGGTGACAAGTGGGCAGCCGCGCTCATCAGCGTCGTGCTCGGACTCGCCGCCTGGTGGCTCGTCACGGTGATCTTCCCCCGCGGGCTCTTCCCCGGGCCGATAGAGACGGTGAACGCCTCGGTGGAACTGCTCGCTTCCGGCATCGTCTGGACACATATGGAGGCGACGTTCTTCCGGACGTTCCTCGGCTTCATCGGCGCCTTCTTCGTGGGCGGGGCGCTCGGCGTCGCGATGGGGATCAACAACTTCGGCGAGCACTTCTCGACGCCGATCATCATCATCGCGCTGTCGGTCCCCGGGATCGCGTGGGCGGCGATCACGACGATTATCTTCGGGTTCGGCGTGGTCGCTCCCGTCGTCGCGACCGCCGTCACCGTGTTCCCGTACATTTCGCTCCGGATCTGGAAGGGTGTCGAGGACATCGATCCGACCCTCATCCGGATGAGCCGCTCCTTCGGCATCTCGAAGACCCGCCTGCTCCGGCGGATGATCCTCCCCAGCATCGCGCCGGCGCTCTTCACCGCCGTCCGGTTCGGCCTCGCGATCTCCTGGAAGATCGAGACGCAGGCGGAGATCTTCGCCTCGAACTCCGGCGTCGGCTACCGAGCGATAGAGGCGTTCTCGCGCTACCAGTACGACACCGCGATGGCGTGGGCCGCCGTGTTCGTCGTCATCGTCTTCCTCCTCGAGATGGCGGTGCTCCGCCCCCTCGAACGGAAGGTGTTCGCCTACCGCAAGGAGGCGGACTTCGGCGTACTCTGAGCCGAACAGCGCCCGCGCGGTCTCCGCGCTGACCGCCTGCTCAGATCGGAGGGAGTATTATATACGTGGGCGGCGAACCCTGAGCGTATGTCCGTTCTCGCAGCTACCGACGGTACGAGCGTTCCCGACCGCGCCGTCGAGGTGGCGGCCGACCTCGCATCGCAGTACGGAGAAGAGCTTCTGGTCCTGCACGTGATCCCCGAGGACGTCTTCGAGGAGCAGCGGAAGTCGTCGGTCGAGAGCACCTCGGACCTCGCGCTCACCTTCGCTCCGGAGATCACCTACCGCGAACTCGGTGACCAGACGGGGACACCGGGGGGCAGCGACTCCCGGTACTCGCTCGAGCAGGCCCAGCACGACGCGGCGGGCGTCGCGGAGGACGTAACGGAGCGAACGGTCGACGATATCGACGACATCGAAGCCTCGTACCGGGGACGCGTGGGCGACGTCACCGAGGAGATCCTGCACGTGGCGAGCGAGGAGGACCCGCGGTACCTCGTCGTCGGCGGGCGGAAGCGGACGCCGGTCGGCAAGGCCATCTTCGGAAGCGTCACGCAGTCGCTACTGCTCGAAGCCGACCGGCCGGTGGTGACGGTGATGAGCGAGAAGTGACCTGGACTGGGGACCGGTGTCGGAACCGACACGAGGTCACGCTCGTGAGTGAGCGATCACCGGCGATCACAAGATCGGTGACAGAACGATTATGTCCTCCGGCGAGAAAACGGCGCGTGTCAAATGAACCCTGAGAACACAGCCGTCGTGACGGGTGCGGCGACCGGGATCGGAGCGGCGATCGCAGAACGGCTCGCGGCCGACGGTGCCCACGTCGTCGTCTCGGACATCGCCGACGGGAGCGAGACGGTCGCTCGCATCGAAGCGGCCGGCGGCAGCGCCGAGTTCCGCGAGGCCGACGTCACCGACGAGGGCGAGATGCGATCGCTGTTCGAGGGTCTGGACCTGGATATCCTCGTCAACAACGCGGCGTACTACGCGCCGCTCGTCACGGACAAGAAGCGGTTCGACGAGATCCCTGCTGAGGAGTGGGACACGGTGCTCGCGGTGAACGCGAAGGGAACGTTCCTCGCCTCGAAACACGCGCTCGACGCGTTCGACGGTCGCGGGAGCATCGTGAACATCTCGTCGTCAGTCGTGACGATGGGCGTACCAGGATTTCTCCACTACGTCGCATCCAAGGGCGCGGTGCTCGCGATGACGCGGGCGATGGCGGCCGAGGTCGGCGACATCGGCGTCCGCGTCAACGCCGTAATGCCGGGGTTCACCTGGTCGGAGGCGTCTCAGCAGGCGGGTGACGAGTACCTGGACGACTACGTCGACAAACAGGACCTCGACCGAGTCGTCGAACCCGAAGACATCGCGGGCGTCGTCGCCTTCCTCGCCGGCCCCGACAGCGGCATAATGACCGGGCAGGCGATCAACGCCGACCCCGGGCTCTCGTACTACTGACGTCGCGGAGAACCTCAACCACCGACGTTCAACTCAGAAGGGTCACGCCGATCGCGCCGGCGACCGCGACGAGCGCGCCGACCACTAGCCGCGGCGTGATCCGTTCGAGGTTGTCGCTCACGAAGAGGATCGACAGGAAGATCACGACGAGCGGGCTCGACTGGACCAGCGGCACGACGAGCGACACCGGCTCCAACTCCAGCGCGCCGTAGTAGCCGAGCAGAAAGAGCGTGTTGGCGAGCCCCGCGCCGACCAGCCACGGGAGCTCGCGACGCTCTACATCCCGGAGATCAGGGAGCCCCTCCGTCCACCAGAGATAGACGAGGAACCCGAGACCGGCGCTGACCGTCTTGACCGTCAGCCCGGTGAGGACCGCCGCGCCCTCCGCGAATCCGAGTTTGGCGAACGTCGGTTCGATGCCGTAGAAGAACGCCGCTGCGAAGGGGAACGCGAGGCCGGCGTAGCCCGCGCCGCCGTCGCCGCTGTCCGAACGCCCGTGCTCGTAGGTGATGATCGCGATGCCGAGGACGATGGCGATCATCGAGACGAGGTGGCCGCCGGTGACGACCTCGCCGAGGACGACGACGGCGATGAGCGAGGCGTGCAGCGGTTGTGAGGCCTTGATGGGTTCGGCGCGGCTGGACCCGATCCGCTTGATTCCCTCGAAGTGCATCGCCCGCCCGACCATCGTGCCGAGCAGCCCCGCGGCAGTGAACGCACCGAGAGAGCGGATCGTCAGGTCCTGTATCGGTGAGCCAAGCAGGAATGCAGCTGGGACCAAGGCGAGGACGTTCACCGCGAGAACCACGACCAGGGCGTCCGACGAGTCGCTGGTGATCGTTCCATAGCGGATCGACAGCGACTGCACCGCCAGTGCGAACGCACCGAACGCGGCCAGGAGGACACCGAGCGAGAGGACCTCTCCGCCGGGGATCATCGCGTCGCTCCCGTTCCGGTGTCGGTACGAGCGGCTTTCAGGGCGTTGGGACTCTCGATAGAGCTGCGTTTCATCGATACCGACGTGGACGTGTCACGACATAACAGTTGTCATTCACCGGACGGCATCGGATCGGGAAGTCGACAGGGGCGTGGCGGAAGCGAGCCCGGTCGGACTATCGCCACCGCATAATGCGGTGTTCGGCGGCACGTAGCCCTTCCTGTCCGACGATAATCAGGATCACGGGAACGACCACCCACCCGAGGAGGAGGTCGACCCGCTGCTGCTGGAACCAGTAATTGACCATATAGCCGACCCCGGAGCCGGAGCCGAACACCTCGGCGATGAAGAGGACCTTCCAGGAGACGACGAGCCCCCAGTACATCGAGGGGAAGAGGTACTGGAGGACCTGCGGGAGGAGGATATCGCGGTACCGCTGGAGGCGCCCCGCGCCGAAGAAATCAGCCATCTCCGTGATCTCGGGATCGAGTTCCTGCGTGCCCTCCCACATGTTCAGAATCACGAACGGGACGCCGACGATCACGACCGTCAGGACGGGCACCCACTCCGAGATGCCCAACGCGATGATGAGCGCGAACGCGACCGCGATAGACGGCACCGAGAGCCCGAGGACGATCCACGCACGTAGAAATGCCTCCGCCTCCTTGCGAAGACCCATCGCCGTTCCGACGACGGTGCCGACGACGACCGAGATGGCGAACCCGGCCAGCAGTCGCCGGAACGTATCGAGGATGTTGCTCCGGTAGGTGCCGAACTGGGGGTCAGTGATCACCGTTTGAGTGGCCACGACCAGTTCGACCAGGCCGGGGAGGACGTACGACGGGAAGAACTGCGAGCCCACCTGCCAGGCAGCCAGAAGCACTACCGCCACGGCCGCCTTCTTTTCGATATTTCGTTCTTGGATGTAAGAATACATAGGTAATATCGAGACGTTGAAGCCGTTACTGCGGGTTCCGGAGGACGTCGTCCTGCGATGGCATCTCTTCGAGGAACTCGTAGCTGCTCATCAGTTCGACGAACTCCCAAGTGGCGTCGCGGTAGTCGTCTGTGGTGGTGTCACGGAAGATCTGCCCGTCGTTGGCCCACTCGTCGACGACGTCGACCTTCGCCTGGTTGTCGATGGAGGCCGTCTCGCCGTACTCGTCGAGGATGGAGACGGTGTTCTCCCGCCAGTGTTCCGTGGCGCTCTGCCCGCCACGGAGGAGCGCCGCGGCGGTTTCGGTGTTGTTCTCGTACCAATCCGAGTAGCTCCACCACGAGGTGAGTGGCAGGGTGTAGCCAGTCCGCTCCCGCCACATCTCGTTCAGTTGCGTCAGCCGGCGGTACGTGTCGGGGTCGGATTCCATCGTGATCGTGAGCCCGCTCACGTTGATCACGCCGTCGATCTCCTCGTCCTGCAGGAGGCCGAGGAGGGCGGGCGGCGCGGCGGTCGTCGTTCCGAAGTCCTGCCGCAGTCGGAGGCCGGACTCCTCGGCGACGACGGCTTGGAACGCCTGGACCGTCGAGGATCCCCACGACCAGACACCGATTCGCTGGCCCTCCAGTTCCCCGATCGATTCGTAATCGCTGCTGGCTCGGGTGTACAGCGCGTTGATGCTCTGAAGGCAGCCGTCCCAGCCGAACGTGACGAGGTCTTCCCCCTGGATGTAGTTGCCCATATAGGGGATCATCGAGACCATATTGACGTCCACTTCTCCGCTGGTCAGCGACTGTACTTGTGCGCTGAACGGCGCGTAATCGACCGTGAGGTCGATCCCTTCCGCCTCGAAGACGCCCGCGTCCGTCGCGGCCTCGTACATCGGATAGTGGATCGTACCCTCGGGGAGCTGGATCCGGACGGACGTCAGATCGTCCCCCCCGGAGCCGGCAGTAGTTCCCTCTGACCCACCATCGCCGCTATCACCGTCTCCGCTACCACCGCCGTCACCGCTGTCGCCGCCGTTCCCACCGCTGCTACAACCGGCCAGTCCGGCGATCCCAACAGCACCCGATCCAGCGATGAACCGCCTTCTGCTAACACGATGCATAGTACTCCGAAATTTATCGAAGGTAATAAAATCACCGGGAAGATCGTGAACGACCGAATGGGAGAGTCTTCCGGCGTTCCTCGCACCGCGATCCGTTCCTTCACGATCGGAAAGAGCATAGAAAGATTATTATGTACTCACAATCTTGTGCCAGGTGTTCACACGATCTATGTACCGATACGATCTCTGTGCCGATATTCTATCGAGAAGCGCTTCAGGAGGCGGGCGATGACCGCCGCTGAGGAGGCGACAGTCGCCTCAGAAAACGGAGACGAATCGGGAGAGACCCTCGAACTCCGGAACATCGTTAAGACCTTCCAGAAGCCGGGGCAGGGGCAGATTCTCGTCCTCGACGAAGTCGATCTCGACGTCGAGGCCGGCGCGTTCATCTCACTACTCGGTCCCTCGGGCTGCGGCAAGACGACGCTGATGAACGTCGTTTCCGGACTCATCGAACCGGACGGGGGAACGATGCGGCGGGGCGGACGCGACGTCTCTCCGGACGATCTCTCGCTCGGGTACATCTTCCAGGAGCCCCGTCTGCTCAACTGGAAGACCGTCGCCGGCAACATCGAGTTCGCGCTCGAGGCCAGAGACGTCCCGGAGGCCGAGTGGGACGAGCGGATCGAGCGCTATCTGGAGATGGTCAACCTGGCGGACGAGGGAGACAACTACCCGACGCGGCTCTCCGGCGGAATGAAACAGCGCGTCGCGATCGCCAGGGCGCTCGCGACCGAACCGGAGATCATGCTGATGGACGAACCGTTCAGCAGCCTCGACGAGATCACCGCTCGCGACCTCCGCCAAGAGCTCCTGGACATCTGGAACCGCGAGGAGAAGACGATCCTGTTCGTCACCCACGACATCAACGAGGCGGTGTTCCTCTCCGATTACATCTACATGATGAACACCGACGGCGAGATGTTCGCCCGGCGGGACATCGACATCGACAGACCGAGGCAGTACGACGATCCGGACATCGCACAGCGCGAGGCGGAACTGTACAAGGAGTTCCACGAGCAAGTGGTGGACTGAGATGGACCGGCTGACACGGTACCTCTACACCGTCGCGTCGATCGTCACGCTCCTGGCGCTGTGGTACGCCGGCGGCGTCACGCTCCCCGAGGTCGTCCCCGGATTGCCGGAGACCTACACTGCACTTGTCGTCGTGCTGACGACGCCGGGACCGTACGACCATATGTTCTACTTCCACGTCTGGAAGACGATCCAGATGCTCTTCGCGTCACTCATCGTCTCGATGATCGCGGGAACCCTCCTGGGCGTCGCACTCGGCCGCAGCGAGACGCTCGAAAGCACGCTCGCCACGTGGGTATACGCCTGGCTGGCGATTCCCTCGCTGGTGATCGTGTTCGTCTCGGCCATCTGGATCGGGTTCGACGCCAGCAGCGGCTACTTCGCCATCCCGCTCGTGATCACGCCGTTCGTGGGCCTGAACATGTGGGAGGGCGCTCGAAACCTCGACGACGACCTCGCGGAGATGGCGGAGTTCTTCGGTGCGGGGCGCGTCCAGACGTTCACGGACATCATCATCCCACAGCTCGCGCCGTTCCTGTTCGCCAGTTTCCGCTCGGCGCTCTCGATCGGGTGGAAGATCACGCTGCTCGTGGAGGCGTTCCTGCTCACTCGGGGAGTCGGGTTCATGTTCCGGCGGTACTTCGATCAGTACGACCTCCCGACGATGATGAGTTGGCTCATCATCTTCGTGGTCTTCCTCATCGTCGTCGAGTACGGCGTCCTCGCCCCGCTGCACGAACGCGTGATGGAGTGGCGACCCGACGCCGAGGGGGTGAGGGTGACGGAATAAGTCCACTCATCGGCCTCTCGGCATCGACTTCGGGGAGCGTGGCTTCCGTTCGATAGACCAACCAGCGGCATCATTTGGCCTCACTCAACGCTGTCATCGGTCAGATACGCGGATGCCCGAACCGATCGGAGGAACCGTCCCTCAACCGGTAATCAGCTCTCGAAAACTCGCACGACGTTAGTTTTCAAAATGAAAATATCCGCTGCGGAGTGTCTCCATATATTCAGTGCAGAGCGACCTACAAGTATCGGTATATTTGCTATTTATTTTTGTCGATAATAGACGATAAGCCCCGATCGGTCGGTGGTTCGGTGTCACAAACCGCCAAGAAATCCACGAATAGACGATCAATTTTCCCCAAGGAACATACAACCGAGCTACCAATTCGTTTTGACATTCAGAATTTTCTCGTTCGTAATAGTCTCTGGATCGGGGACGAAGTGAGACCATCCACACGGCCGCGTGGTGGGCGATGATGAAAGGGTGGCGATCGTCGACAGACGACCGTCTCGTCACAGTACCCCTCCCGAGGAGGACGACCGAACCCGTACCTATATGTCGTCGATAATCGAGAACCGAGTTATGTGCGTACCGAGACACGAAAGGGGACACAATGTCGTGATATGACGCGATTTTCGAACGGAGGGATCCCGGACCTCGCGGCGCTCTCGGTTCCGATGGCGATACTGGCGGCGATAGCCGTGCGGATCGGCGCGCCGTTCGCTCCCGCGGGCGCGACGATGCTCGCGATCACGACGTTCTGCATCGTGCTCTGGGTCGGAAACCTGATTCCTCCAGCCTATACTGGCGTGCTCTGTCTGGGGCTCGTCGGCCTGGCGTTCTCGCTCGACCTCGCGCTCGCCGGGTTCAGTTCGCCGGCGACGTGGCTGATCGCGTTCGGGCTGGTGATGGGCGAGGCGACGCGTCGGAGCGGGCTCGCAGAGTGGGCCGGTCGGTGGGTCATTCACCGCGTTACGCTGGAGTCGCCGGCCTCGAATCCGAAGCGATCGTACCGGAGGCTGCTGTTCGGGCTCTCCGCTGCGGGGCTGTGCCTCGTGTTGGTGATCCCCGTCGGCATCGTTCGCGTGCTCGTGCTCGCTCCGATCGTCCTCGAAGTCGGCGAGCGCTTCGACTCTCGACGGGTCAAACTCGGCCTGTTCTTCGGACCGATCCTGACCACGTATCTCGGGACGTTCGCCGTGCTGACCGGCGGTTCCCCGAACATCATCGTGCTCGGCGTCCTCGAATCGGTCGCGGGGACGTCGATCCCCTGGACCGAGTGGTTCCTCCTGATGTTCCCCGTGATGGGGATCGGCCGCCTGCTCCTCATCGGCGGTGTCGTATATGCGATGTACCGGCCGCCAGCGACGTTGAAAATGGAGGAGACCGCGGGAAGATTGCCGCCGATGACTGCCTCGGAGCGTCGGATGCTCGGGTTCCTCGCCGCCGGCGTCGCCGTGTGGGTGACGGACGCCTTCCACGGCTTCCACCCGGTGTACGGCGCGCTGTTGGTGGTCGTGCTCGTGTTTCTCCCGCGCGTCGGCATCGCGGACTTCGAGGAGACCGTCGGCGAGGTCGATTTCTCGATCCTGTTCTTCGTCGCCGCCGTCCTCGCCATCGGTGAGGGCCTGACGCGCACGAACGTCGCCGGCGCGCTCGCTGAGAGGATGTTGACCGTCGTCCCGACGGACGCCTCGCTGTTCGCCGTTCTCGCGATCGTATTCCTCGCGACTATCGGGTTGATGGTCGTGATGGGCGGACTCGCGGCCGTGAGCGTCGCGACGCCGATCGTCATCGCGCTCGCGTCGGACGCGGGGGTCCCGCTCGTTCCGGTCATATTGGCGTCTACGGCCGCCCTCGGCGTCCCGTTCGTCCCGTACCAGTCGGCGGTGCTCGTCGTCATCCTGGCGTTCGACATCGTCGACGCCCGGGAACTGATCCGCGTCGCATCTGCCGTCGCCCTCGCCACGGTTCTGGTGTTGATGCCGATCCAACTCGGTATTCTCTCGGTAGCGTTCTGATCGTTCCCCCGAATTCGATCCACTATCGGCCTCGAACGAGAGGGCGCGACTGCGACGGATTTTTGTACTCGCTTGCGTATCTATGTACGATGCTACACGCCAACGGTTCGCTGCTGACGGTCGACGTGGGCGACCGCACAGCGGAGACGACGAACATCGACGACGAACTCGAGGAGTTCGTCGGCGGACGAGGCGTCTCGACGAAACTCGCGCACGACCGGATCCCCTTCGACGCCGACCCGCTCGGCCCGGAGAACCGCGTCTACCTCGCCTCGGGGCCCCTCCAGCAGTCATCGATGAGTTTCACCGGCCGGATGAACATGACCGGCCTCTCACCGCTGACCGACGGACTGCTCTCCTCGAACGCCGGCGGGTATCTCTCGCGGAACTTCGTCGGAACCGGCCACTCGGTCGTCGAAGTCGCCGGCGAGAGCGACGAACTCCTCGCAGTCCACGTCACCGACGAGGGCGTCGAGTTCGAGGAGGTCCCGGAGCTGGCGGGCGCGACCGTCCCCGAGGTGACCGAGGAGATGAACGAGCGGTACGGACTCGAGGCGGAGAACCTCGTCACGATCGGCCCCGCGGGCGAGAACGAGGTTCGGTTCGCCGCCGCGATGACCTACGACGAACGGGCGTTCGGTCGCGGCGGCCTCGGGGCGATTCTCGGCTCGAAGAACGTCAAGTGTCTCACCTTCGAGGGGGACTCCGCCCCCGACGTCGACCTGCCGAACGAGGACGTCCACATGGACGTCCATCGGCAGGCGGCCACGAGCGACGACATCTTCCGCCGACAGGGGACGACCCACCTCGTGCAGGTCCTCAACGACAACTTCTCGCTGCCGACGCGGTACTTCTCGGAGATGTCGTTCGAGCACGCCGAGAAGATCAACGGCGACCGCGTCGAGGAGAAGAAGTACAAGAAGGCGGCCTGTTCGGTCTGCGCGTTCGCCTGTAAGCTCCCGACCCGCGACGAGGAGCGAGGCGTGGAGACGGAGGGACCCGAGTTCGAGACGGTCATGGCCTTCGGCAGTAACTCCGGCGTCGGCGACATCGTCGACGTTATGAAGTCTAACGGCCTCTGTGACGATCTCGGGATGGACACCATCTCCTGTGGAAACACCATCGCCGCCTACCTCGCCAGCGAGGACGAGTTCGGCAACGTCGAGTTGATCCACGAACTCATCGAGAAGATCGCCCGCCGCGAGGGCGTCGGCGACAAACTCGCCGAGGGCATCGACCGCATCCACGAGGACCTCGACGTCGAGAACTGGTCGGTGAAGGGGATGGACTTCGCCGCCCACGACGGCCGCGTCGTCCACGGGCAGGGGCTCTCCTACGCGGTGGCTAACCGCGGTGCCGACCACATGTACTCGACGCTGATGATTCCGGAGTACAACGACGTCATCCCCGCGGAAGGGACGGCCGGGAAGGCCGACTTCCTGATCGATCACGAGAACCGCAACGCTGTCCGCGACTGTGCAGTGCTCTGTCAGTTCGGGCTCGGCCGCGTCATCGAAGAGGATGTCTTCGAGGCCCTCTTCGAGGAGGACTACGAGGACATCCTCGCGATCGGCGATCGAATCGTGAACCTCGAACGGCACTTCAGCAACCAGCGCGGCCGCGACGCCGACGACGACCGCCTCCCCTACGACCTACCGGACCTCGAGTCCTCGATTCAGGAGTACTACGAGGCCCGCGGGTGGACCGACGACGGAATCGTCCCCGGCGACCTCGTCGCGGACTTCGCCCAGGCCGCCGACGACTGAACGGCCTCGGCGCTCGAATCTTCGTTTTCTGCGAGCCGTTTCGACTCGGTGGCTCACCCCCCCGACGGGTACCGACGTCGGGCTCGTGACGCGTTGCGAAAGAACTCATATATTTACCTGATCAGCGGTCTCGGAGCTACGCATCTTAGAAAAATGTATATAAGAGAACTACCAACCTATTTTGTATGGCAGAACTTGCCAAACTCGGACACATAGCCTTCGAGACGCCCGATCTCGAGGAGTCGCTGTGGTTCTTCCGGGATCTGATGGGAATGAAGGTCGTCGAACGCGACGACGACACCGCATATCTCTGTGCGCTCCGGGATTACGAGCATCACACGATGAGCCTCACGGAGGGTGAGAAAGGCGCGGTCGACCACATCGGGTTCCGTGCGAAAAACCCCGAGTCCGTCGAGGAGTACGCGGACCGGTTCGAGGAACTCGGTCGAGACGTCTGGTGGACTGAGGACGGCCACGAGGCCGGCATCGGCGACTCGATAATGTTCGAATCGGAGTCGGGCCACCGCTTCGAGATCTACTACGAGATGGAGAAGCCGGACATCGACGGCGAGCAGCGCTCGAACATCCCGATGCGCCGGTACAGCCCCGAGTACGCGAACCGGGTGTACCCCCAGCGAATCGACCACACGCACGTGCAGGACGGCAATCCCGAGGCGACCTCCCGGCTCTTCGAGGAGGAGTTCGGGATGGGGCTCAACGAGGTCTTCAAATCCGAGGACGGCACGACGTGGGGCTGGTGGCACGCGACGACGCCGCTGCCGCACGACATCGCCGTCCACCGACTTGAGGAGGACGAGACGGAGTTCCACCACATCGCCTACCACCTCGATCACCTCCAGGACCTGTGGGACGCCGCCGACATCCTCTCGGAGAACAACGTCGAGATCGACGGCGGACCGGGCAAGCACGCCATCACGAACGCGAACTACCTCTACGTGAACGACCCCGCTAGCGGCATCAGGCTCGAACTGTTCGCCGGACCCGGTTATCTCAACTTCGAACCCGACTGGGAGACGGTCGTCTGGCAGGAGGACATCGGCTCGGAATCGGACCACCAGTGGTTCGGGACACAGTACAGCCTCGGCGGCATCCCGTACACGGATCGCTAGGTAGTCTGCACCGCGAATCTCCGCTGTTCTGTACTACTCGTCGGCGAGTCGGGCGTTGACGGTCCCGATCGAAGTGAACTCGACGGAGACGACGTCGCCGGGTTCCAGATCGACCGCGGGCGTCAGCGAACCGCTCAGGACGACGTGCCCCGATTCGATCCGCTCATCGAGGTCCGACAGCGTGTTCGCGAGCCAGGCCACCGACCGAGCCGGGTGGTCCAGGACGGCCGCGCCGACGCCGGAGGACTCGAGCGTGCCGTTCTTGTAGAGTTTGACGCCCTCCAGAGAGAGGTCCGTGTCGGCGAGGCTCGTCTGCTCGCCCGCGACGTACAGCGCCGAGGAGGCGTTGTCGGCGATGGTGTCTTGAATTCGAATGTCCCAGTCGCGGACGCGGCTATCGATGACTTCGACGACGGGGAGGACAGATCCCGTCGCGTCGAGGACGTCGAGATACGTCACCGGCGGTTCGAGCGGTTCGTCCATGATAAAGCCGATCTCGGGTTCGATCCGCGGCTGGATCAGGTCCTCTCCGGGGATCTCTCTCCCTTCGACGAACATCGTGTCCAGCAGTCGGCCGTAGTCGGGTTCGTCGACGCCGAGTTGCTCCTGGATGCCGTCGCTCGTGAGGCCGATCTTGTGGCCGGCGATCTCCGCGCCGTCGTCGAGGCGACGGTCGATAAACCTCGTTTGGACGTCGTAGGCGTCCGACATCGTCAGGTCGTGCTCGGCGGTGAGCCGATCGACCGGTTCCTGCGTCCGCAGCGCGTCGTAGAGCGCCTCCGCCAGCTCTTCGCGTGTCTCGTCTGAAACTGCCATAGGATCGCTACCGCCGGAGGCGTCAAATAGGTTGGTGATCCGGCCGATGCCACCAAGACGACGGCGCGATGTCGGCGATTTCCGCCGGAGACGTGGATCCCGGACATTTATGCGATATTACCCCCGATTCACCGGTATGGACGTAATCCACAGCGCGATTTGGGTCTCGGACATCGACCAGACGCTCGACTTCTACGTCGGTGAGTTGGGACTGGAGAAGACCAACGACTTCGTCGGCGGCGACGACGCCCGGAACGTCTACGTGCGCGGCGAGAGCGAGACGGAGATTCAGTTCAAACACAAGGCCGACCACGACCTCGGCGAGCCTTCTACCCAACGGTTCGATCACTTAGCTCTCGAAGTCGACGACACAGACGCCCTAGCCGAGCGACTCACCGAAGAGACCGAGAGCGAACTCCTCCGCGGCCCCCTCGACTCGACCGGCGCGAGCGCGCGGATCGCCTTCGTCACCGACCCCGACGGCCACGTGATCGAACTGATCGAGCCGCGCGAGGACCTCTGAATCGTAGCAGGCGGCCGGTAATCGAGTCGGAAAATCGGGGCGAAAACCGCGAACGGCGCGAACCGAATTCTGCGATCGGAACCGACCGATCAGTCGTCGTCGGAAGCGGCTTCCGCGGCCGGACCAGCGTCCCGTTCCTCTGCGAGGCGGGACGCGACGTCGGTGATCAGGTCCTCCTGGCCGCCGACGACCTCCATCTCGCCGAGTTCCACCAGGATCTCCCGGGGGTCGATACCGTACTTCTTCCCCGCGCGACGGGTGTGTCGGAGGAACGACGAGTAGACGCCAGCGTAGCCCAGCATCAGCGAGTCGTTGTCGAGTTTCGGCATCTCGTCCTCGTCGATCATCGGAACCAGGACGTCCTCGGCGGCGTCCATCACGCCGAAGAAGTCGGGGTTGATGTCGTAGCCGGCCTTCTCTAAGACGCCGACCAGGACCTCGATCTGTGCGTTGCCCGACCCGGCACCGAGGCCGCGGAGGCAGCCGTCGGTGGTCACCGCGCCCTCTTCGAGCGCCGCGAGCGTGTTGCCGATGCCGAGCCCGAGGTTGTTGTGTGCGTGGAAGCCGACGTCGATGGAGAGTTCGTCGACGAGCAGGCTGATGCGGTCGCGAACGTCGTTGGGTAGGAGCGCGCCCGCGGAATCCATCAGGTAGACGGCGTCCGCGCCGTACTCCTCCATCAGTTTCGCTTCCTTGAGGATCCGCTCCGGTTCGGCCATATGCGAGAGCATCAGCAGGCCGTTGGCCTCCAGTCCCCGGTCTTTGACGTACTCGAAGTGGTCCTCGGAGACGTCGGCCTCGGTGACGTGCGTCGCGATCCGACAGATGTCCGCCCCGTGGTCGACGGCCGTGTCCAGTTCTTCGACCGTGCCGATGCCCGGGAGCAGGAGCACCGAGAGCTCGGTGTCGGTGAGTTCGGGCACGACCGCGTCGAGGTACTCCTCGGTGTCGGCCGCGGCGAAGCCGTAGTTGATCGAGGAGCCGCCCATCCCGTCGCCGTGGGAGACCTCGACGACGTCCATCTCCGCGGCGTCGAGCGCGGCCGCGACCTCGGCCATCTCCTCGGGCGTGAACTGGTGGTCGACGGCGTGCATCCCGTCTCGGAGCGTCATATCGACCAGCCGGACGTCCGCGTCAGTCATCGCTGACACCCCCGATGGCGTCGGCGTCGACTGCGTGCTGTGCCACCCGTTCGGCCGCTCCGAGTGCTGCGCTTGTCATGATGTCTAGGTTGCCCGCGTAGGGGGGAAGGTGCTGGCCCTCGCCCTCGACTTCGAGCATCGTGGTGAGGATGATCTTGTCTTCGAGGTCGAAGGCGACGTCGTCCTGATCCTTCACCGTCGGTTCCAGCGTGACGTCGTAGCCGGGGACGTACTCCCGGACCGCCGATTCGATCCGGGAGACGGAGTCTTTGACCTCGTCGACGTCCGTGTCCTCGTGGACCATCGTGTAGACGGTGTTCCGCATCATAATCGGCGGCTCCGCCGGGTTCAGCGTGATGATCGCTTTCCCCTCGTCGGCGCCGCCGACCTCTTCGAGGCCGGCCGCGGTCGTCTGCGTGAACTTATCGATGTTCTGTCTGGTTCCCGGGCCGGCGCTCTTCGAGGCGATGTGCGAGAGCATCTCCGCGTATTCGACGTCCGAAACGCGGTCGACCGCGTGGACGAGCGGGATCGTCGCCTGCCCGCCGCAGGTGACTATGTTGATGTTCTCGTGACCGCTCGCGACGACGTCGTCGACGTTGACGACCGGGACGGTGTAGGGGCCGATCGCCGCCGGCGTGAGGTCGACGGCGAACAGACCGAGTTCCTCGTAGACCGGCGCGTGCTGCTCGTGGATACCCGCGCTGGTGGCCTCGAAGACCACGTCGAACTCGTCGGCGTACTCTTTGACGCTGTCGATGCCGTCGGTGCCGACGCCGACGCCCTCGTCGACGGCCGCCTGGAGCCCCTCGCTCTCCTCGACCGGGAAGATGCCGATCATCCGCTGGAGATCGATCTCCTCTCCGCGGTCGAGTATCTTGTACATCAGGTCGGTTCCGATGTTACCCGGACCGACGATCGCCGCATCTAACGACATACGCTCAGGTACGAATCTATCGTACTAATAACTTCGCTTGGCACCGAGCGGCACTGGAGAGCGTTTCACCGACAGATAGTGCCGAAAGGCTCGAAAACGGCGTCCAACCGAAGTGCCGACAGATCGGGGTAGTCCCGGGGGATGCTGACAGATCCGGGTAGTCGATCCGGGAAGCCTGTCAGCGCCCGCGCTTAGAACGGGTACTCACGCGGCTCCCGCTGGACCGACGTCCACTTGGTCTCGGTGAACTCGTCGATGATCCACTTACCGTTGTAGCGGCCGAGTCCGGAATCCTTGACGCCCCCGAACGGGACGTGCGGTTCGACGTTGACCGGCTGGTCGTTGACGTGGATCATTCCGACGTGGATCCGGTCGGCGACGTCGCGTGCGCGTCCGCGGTCGACCGAGTGAACGGAACCCGCGAGGCCGTACTCGGTCGCGTTCGCGAGTTCGACCGCCTCGTCGTCGTCGCCGAACGGGATGATCGGCGCGACGGGGCCGAAGTGCTCGTTGCACGCGGCGGCCATATCGTTCGTGACGTCTCTGATGACGGTCGGCTCGACGAACAGGCCGTCGGCGTCGCCGCCGGTGAGGAGCGTACCGCCCTCCTCGACCGTCCGGTCGATGTAATCCAGCATCTCGTCGCGCTGGGACTCGTTGATGATCGGTCCGATCACGACGTCGTCGTCGGTGGGATCGCCGATCTTCAGCTCCGAGGCGCGCTCGGCCAGCCGCTCGGCGTACTCGTCGTAGA
Organism: Halobellus rarus; assembly: GCF_024494595.1. Classification (GTDB taxonomy): domain Archaea; phylum Halobacteriota; class Halobacteria; order Halobacteriales; family Haloferacaceae; genus Haloquadratum; species Haloquadratum rarum. The sequence continues at coordinate 28,211 of NZ_JANHDI010000004.1, forward strand.
GGGACTCGTGAACGAGGTGACGGTTGATCGAGATGCAGACCTGTCCCTGGTTCCAGAAGGAACCGAAGACCCCGGCGTCGACGGCCTGATCCAGATCGGCGTCTTCGAGGACGACGTGGGGGTTGTTGCCGCCGAGTTCCAGAGCCGGGAACGCGAAGTGTTGGATGGCGTTCTCGCCGACGAGCCGGCCCGCGCCGGTCGATCCCGTGAACGCGACGACGTCGCAGTCGGGGTGCGCCGCCGTGCGGTCGCCCGCGACGGAGCCGCGTCCGGGAACGACGTTGAGCACGCCGTCGGGGAGCCCGGCCTTCTCGAAGAGGCGCGCGAGCAGCAGGCCGCCGGAGATTGTCGACTCCTGGGCGGGCTTGAGCACGACGCTGTTACCCAGCGCGATGGCGGGCGCGACCGCGCGGATCGAGAGCTTCATCGGGACGTTCCACGGCGAGATCACGCCGACGACGCCGACGGGGTCGCGCTGGATGATGTTCTCCTTGCCGGGGATCTTCGACTGGTTGTGGCCGCCCGAGGAGCGGAACGCGAAGGACGCGGCGTCGTGAACGAAGGTGACCGTTCCGCCGTGTTCGATGTCCTGTCGCGGCTTTGCGGCCCCCGTCTCGACGGCGAGGATCTCCCGAATCTCGTCCTCGTACTCGTCGATCAGATCGGCCGTCCGACGGACGACTGCGGCGCGCTCGTCGGGGGTCGTCTCCTCCCACTCCGTCTGTGCGCGGGTCGCTGCCTCGAACGCGCGATCGACGTCCTCGACGGTCGCCGCCGGCACCTCCGTGATCGATTCCTGGGTCGTCGGGTTCCGGATGTCGATCCGATCTCGGCCGTCGGGCGCCTCCCACTCGCCGTCGATGTAGAGTCCGCCCCAGGGCGCATCGATCGATATCCGTTGGTCGCGTTCGGCTTCTTGCATACGCTCGATGCAACGAGCGCCACGAGTAAAATGATGTCGACCCCGGAACCCAGCTCTCATTATATTCTGAACGATGTCGAGTAACTAAATACAGTTACCTAACGGTATCCTCTCGTGATCAGAAATCTGCCTGTCGAAAGTATAATGAGTGCACCGGCGAAGGGGTAGAGTGTATGCCACTCAGCCAGGACGAGGTCGACCGCCTCGCGACGAAACTCTACGAGGCCTACGACGAGAAGGAGCCGATCGAACCGCTGACCGACGACGTCGAATTCTCCACGGAGGACGCCTATCGTATCCAGTTCGAGGTGTTCGACCGCCTCAGCGAGGGTGGGCGCGAGGACGTCGTCGGCCACAAACTCGGCCTCGTGAGTGAGGCGAAACAGGAGCAACTCGGCATTCCGGAACCCATCTTCGGCTACGTCGCCCACGAGACGGTACTGGAGAACGAGCCGATTCCGACCGACGAGATGATCGCTCCCCGGATCGAGGCCGAAATAGGCTTTATCCTCGACGAGGACCTCACGGCACCGGTCTCGACGATGGACGTCCTCACGGCGACGCGAGCGGTGGTCCCGGTCGTCGAGATCCTCGAGAGCCGCTATCAGGGCTGGGCGATCCCCTCCGCACAGGACGTCATCGCAGACCTGACTTCCGCCGGCAAGGTCATCGTCGGCGAGCAGTACCGCGACGTGACGGACGTCGACCTGAAGATGGAGAGCGTCGCCGTCTCGGTGAACGGCGAGGTCGAAGCCACCGGCATCGGCGGCGACATCATGGGCAACCCCGCGCGCCCCGTCGCGTGGCTCGCGGACCGACTGGCCGACGTCGACGACGGTCTCCGCGAGGGCGAACTCGTGATGAGCGGCGGCATCTCCGCCGCCATCGACATCGAACCCGGCGACGTCTACACCGTCGAGTTCGCGAACCTCGGCTCGATGGAGATCCGCGCCGAGTAACGAAGCGGACCGGAGTTCTGTATCTGAAAATATCTGCTCTGCCGAACCAACTCGACGCGAGGAGGTCTAACTCGCCCAAACCGCTCTCGGTCCGCCGAAACAGATAACATATGTACGCCTGTTTTCTGTAGGAGCGCGACGTCTACAGGTGGCGCCAGACTGACGACGGCGTTTTGCCCGTGAAAACGGAATTCGTGAAACTGGGGGGTCTACGAGATGAGGTCGTAGAGATTGTCTGCGAAGATGCTCTCACGGGTGCCGTCGTCGACGTCCATCCGGTCGACGGCGTCGATGGTGTACTCGACCGTTTGACGACCCCGCTCGGGGCTGAACGGGTAGTCGGTCCCGAAGACCACGTTCCCGGCGTCGAAGAAGGACTCGGCGCATTCGAGCGCCGGCGTCGACCCCGAGACGGCCGTGTCCGCGTTGAACTTCTTGAAGTACTCCTCGGCGGGTTTCGAGAGTTCGGCGGCGTGCTCGTGGTATCCCTGGTAGTTCTCTGGGTAGGCCATCCGCTGCTGGTAGAACATCTCGATCCGGCGGCCGTAGAACGGGACCATCCCGCCGCCGTGGTGTGAGACGATCTGGAGGTCGGGGTACTCCTCCATCACGCCGCCGAAGACCAGCCGCGACAGGGCGAGTGTCGTGTCGAACGGCCACCCGAAGAGCCGGTGTTCCATGTACTCGGAGGCCCAGTCGTACCACTCCCAGAGCTGGGGATGCATCCACAGCGGCGTGCCGGTCGCCTCCGCGCGCTCGAAGAGCGGCCAGAAGCGATCGTCGTCGAGGGGTCTCCCGTCGACGTTCGAGAAGATCTGGACGCCGGCCATATCGAGGTCGTCGACGCAGCGGTCGAACTCCGCGAGGAACTCCTCGCTCACCTTCGGAATCGTTCCGACGGGAATGAAATCGTCCGGGTGTTCGTCGGCGAGCCGTCGGATCTCGTCGTTGGCCAACCGGGTGATGTCCAGCGCGAGGTCGTGGTCCATCCCCTGGAACATCGTCGGCAGCGCGAGCGTGATGACCTGCTTGTCGACCCCGTAATCGGCCATGTCCTGCTTCCGCTGGTCGTGATCCCAGAGGAACTCCGGACGTCCCGAGAGGCCCTGGAAGCCGAACTTGTCCGTGAGGTCCTCGAAGAACCGTTCCGTCAGTACGTGCGTGTAGCCGTCGACGATTTCCGGCATATATGAGTTGTACGCGCGAACGAGGTGATAATTGTTCTCACTGCGTTTCGTCCTCACCGACTTCGCGGTCGCGCTTCACTGCCTGGCGTACTTGATATCCAAGGCGAGTTCGTGGGCGGTGCTTTCCACTTCCGCGGTGATGTCGTCGTCGAAGCCGGCGTTGCCGAGTCGCTTCGTGGGCGCGGAGATACTGATAGCTCCGAGGACGTCCCCGCCGAGTTTGACCGGCGCGCCGATACAGGTGAGTCCCTCGGTTCGTTCCTCGTTATCGGTCGCGTACCCCCGTTCGCGGATCGTCTCTAACTCCTCGAACAGTTCCTCGCGGTCGGTGATCGTGTTCTCGGTCGCCTCCGGTAATCCCCACTCCTCGACGATGGACTCGACTCGGTCGCGGGAGAGCGAAGCGAGGATGGCTTTTCCGATGCCGATATTGTGCAGTCTGAGTCGGTATCCCACGTGCGTGTCGAGGTGAACGGCGTAGTTCCCGCGGGACTGGTACAGATAGACCGCCCGCCCGCCCTCCTCGGTCGCGAGGTTCGCGAGCATTCCCGTGTCGCTCGCCAACTGGTCGATCTTCGAGCGACCGTACTGGTACAGCGGCGATCGACTTCGAACGTGTCCCCCGAGCGAGAGGAACTTCAGGCTGAGGGCGTACTCGTCGCCATCTTTCTTGACGTACCCGTGTTCCCGAAGGGTGCTGAGATGGTTGTGGATCCCGCTTTTGCTCATATCCAGGCGATCTTCGAGTTCGCTGAGTCGAAACCCGTCGTCGGTGTCGAGCGTCTCGATCAGCCTCAGTGTTTTTTCGCTCGTGCGGACGGGATGGTTCGCCTTTTTCCCCATATCTACTCGATACGCGCGGGGGACACATACATTTTCGGTGTGAAAACACATCTCTCGCGGGAGAGGGTGAAATTAACAACCACAATCATAGTAAAATTCATTTTTAACTGAATAGAACCATAGGTGGCGCAAGAACACCATAATTCGGCGCTCATAAACTGTTTTCAGAACCACAATATTTTATTACAATTATAGTGAAGTTGTTATTCCTCGCCGTGTCGCTAGCTACATCGGGATCGCTATCGAATCACCAACCGCCCGAACGACGTTGGCCGCAATACAGTAGTTCTTAAATTCCCCCCGACTGAATGCCTCGCTATGTCCGACCCCAACCCATTTGAGAGCCTTCAAGAGCAGATCGACGACGCTGCGGCCTATCTCGATATCGACGAGGACGTTCTCACTCGGCTGAAACACCCGGAGCGCGTTCTCGAAGTGAATCTCACGGTCGAACTCGACGATGGATCGCTCCGTCGATTCAAGGGGTTCCGTTCACAGTTCAACGGCGATAGAGGGCCGTATAAGGGCGGGATCCGGTATCATCCGGACGTCTCTCGGGACGAGGTCAAAGCGCTTTCAGGATGGATGGCGTACAAGTGTGGGATCGTCGGGATCCCGTTCGGGGGTGGCAAGGGCGGTATCGTCGTCGACCCCGACGACTACTCGGATTCGGAAATCGAACGGCTGACGCGGGCGTTCGCGACGGAACTTCGCCCGCTGGTCGGCCCAGATCGTGACATTCCCGCCCCCGACGTGAACACGGGCCAGCGGGAGATGAACTGGTTCAAAGACACCTACGAGACGCTCGAGCGGACGACAGCGCCGGGCGTGATCACCGGCAAGGCGATCAGTTCCGGCGGGAGCGCGGGTCGCGTCGAGGCCACCGGTCGTTCGACGATGCTCGCTGCCCGTGAGGCGTTCGAATACCTCGATAGAGACGTCTCGGACGCCACCGTCGCAGTCCAGGGATACGGAAACGCGGGATCGATCGCCGCGAGGTTGATCGAGGATCTCGGCGCGACCGTCGTCGCCGTCTCCGATTCGTCCGGGGGAATATACGACTCTGACGGACTGGACGCACGCGCGGTGAAGTCGTTCAAGAACGAGACCGGGACGGTCACCGGCTACGACGACGCCGAGGAGCTGACGAACGACGAGCTGCTCGCGCTCGACGTCGACCTCCTCGTCCCGGCGGCGCTGGAGAACGCCATCGACGGCGATCTGGCCGAGGACGTCTCCGCGGACGTGATCGTCGAGGCGGCCAACGGGCCGCTGACCCCCCGCGCCGACGACGTCCTCACCGAGCGCGACGTCCACGTCGTGCCGGACATCCTCGCGAATGCCGGCGGCGTCACCGTTTCGTACTTCGAGTGGGTCCAGAACCGCCAGCGCTTCTCCTGGACCGAGGCGCGCGTGAACGACGAACTCGAAGCGGTGATCACTGACGCCTTCGACGACCTCGTCGCCGCGTACGAGACTAACGACCTCCCGAACTTCCGGACGGCGGCGTACGTCGTCGCGACTCGCCGGGTCGTCGACTCCTACCTCGAAGGCGGCAACTGGCCGTAGTTTCCGGCGCGGTCCGGGATCTGCCGACCGTGGCGGAGCACACTCGCCTCCGACCCGAGCGATTCAAGTCGGTTCCGGGCGGGATTGCATACAATGCGTCAGGACCACCTCATCTCCGCGACACAACTGTCGCGACCCGACATCGAGGCGGTGCTCGACCGCGCGGCGGAGATCGACGCCGACCCGAGCGCCTTACAGGGGCGACACGACGGCGCGATCCTCGGCCTCTGCTTCTTCGAGCCGAGCACCCGGACGCGGATGAGTTTCGACACCGCGATGAAACGACTGGGCGGCCGCACGATCGATATGGGATCGGTCGAGTCGTCGTCGGTGAAGAAGGGCGAAACGCTGGCCGACACGATGCGCGTCCTGGAGGGGTACGCGGACGCGCTCGTCCTCAGACACCCCTCCGAGGGCTCGGCGAAGATGGCCACGGAGTTCGTCGACGTCCCGCTAGTCAACGCGGGCGACGGCGCGGGCCAACACCCCACGCAGACCCTGCTCGACCTCTACACGATGCGACAGAACGCCGGGCTCGACGACGTCACCGTCGGGATCATGGGCGATCTCAAGTACGGCCGGACGGTGCACTCGCTCGCCGCCGCGTTGACGAACTTCGATACCCGCCAACACTTCATCAGCCCGGAGAGTCTCCGCCTCCCACGGGGCGTCCGCTACGACCTCCACGAATCGGGGGCACAGGTGCGAGAGCACACCGCACTGGAGGAGGTGCTCTCGGAACTGGACATCCTGTACGTCACCCGTATCCAGCGGGAACGCTTCCCCGACGAGAACGAGTACCTGAAAGTCGCGGGGGAGTACCAAATCAGCGCCGAAGACCTCGAGGCGGCCAAGGATTCGCTGACCGTCATGCACCCGCTTCCCCGGGTCGACGAGATCGCACCGGACGTCGATCAGACCGAACACGCGACGTACTTCGAGCAGGCCCACAACGGCGTCCCCGTCCGGATGGCGCTTCTCGATATGCTGCTGTCGACGGAGGGAGATCGATGAGCGACACCGATCGCGAACTCCGCGTCTCGAAGATCCGAAACGGCACCGTCATCGATCACCTCGCCGCCGGACAGGCGCTGAACGTCCTCGCGCTCCTCGGAATCGACGGGTCCGGGGGCGAGAGCGTCTCCGTCGGGATGAACGTCCCCTCGGACAAACTCGCGAAGAAGGACATCGTGAAGGTCGAGGACAGGGAGTTGAGCCAGTCGGAGGTCGACGTGCTCGCGGTGATCGCCCCGGAGGCGACGATCAACATCGTCCGGGAGTACGACGTCGTCGAGAAGAAGCGGATCGACCGTCCCGAGTCGGTCGACGGCGTCCTCTCGTGTCCGAACCGGAACTGCATCACCAACGACGACGAACCGATTCGGACGCGCTTTGCCGTCCTCGACGACGCGCTCCGCTGCGATTACTGCGGCGAGATCGTCCGCGAGGAAGAGGTCGCAACGCACCTGGACGTCGCCTGAGCCGCTGCGACGGACCTTTTTATCGCAGGTTCGGACGGCGGGAGAGCCGGTGACGGCGACACTCTCCGGGCGTCGATCGGTTTCCGCCCCGCCGTGGCGCGGTCTCTCGGGAGGGAAACCACTTTGTACCGAGGGGGTATAGACACTGGTATGTCCGGAAAATCGAAGTTCATCCTGGTACTGGCCCTCATCGCACTCGTCTACTTCGTCGTCTCCGGCGGCGAGGACCCCGTCGAGGTCGAAGTCGACGACGAGTAACGCCCGATCGACTGCGTTATCGAGGCCTCGCTATCTGAGGCCTTTCCCTTCCAACACACACGACGGCGAGCAGTGGCCACGCCGTGCGGCGTTGACGTCCGGATACGCCGCGAACCACGCTCGACGGACCGTACGCTCGTGGCCCTCGAACTCCGACATACGCTCGGACCTTGCTATTCGAGCGTGGAGAACGCTTCAGTCGCCACCCTGCGTTTAGCAGGTTCGCCCGGTCGCTTCGAACCGTGCCGACGGACTCATACCGCTCGGCCCGAAACGGCGTCTATGTACGGTGTCGTCACGCGGAACGCCGAAGAGGTCGAATGGAGCGAGTTCGACGTCGGCTTCTACGAGGTCAAGGACGTGACAGGGCGGGCCGCACAGCCGCTTCCGAACGCGGTGAATATGATCTCGTGTTTCGGCGACAACGCGGCGGTCGACGCCGACCGAGACCTCGTCGCGGTCGACGGCGACGGCACGCCGGCGACCCGCGAGCAGCCCTACTTCGACTGGTCGCACGTTTGTCCGACCAACGAACAGTATCGCGCGGGGCTCCTCGAAATCGTCGCAGACTGCGCGGCCGAAAACGGCGACGTCAGACTGGACGACGTCGGGTTTCCACGGGAGGGATACTGTCGGTGTGATCGCTGTGAACGGCGTTTCGCGGGGAGCGACCACGAAGACCGTCTCGACTGGCGCGCCAGCGAGATCACCGGCTTCGTCGCCGACGCGGCCGAGCGGATTCCGGGACGGACCTACCTGACGCTGTATCCGGATCCGTACCCGGGACACCTCTTCGGCCGCGAGGGGATCGACGTCGAGGCGCTCGCCGAATACGTGGACGAGTTCGTCGTCCCGCTGTACGACACCGCCTACGCGACGACCTACTGGCTCGAGACGATCGCCAAGGGGTTCGAGAGCCTGCTCGACCCGTACGGGATACCCTTCTCGATCGAACTGTACGCCGTCGACGTCGATCTCGATGCGCTCGTCGGAGCGACGGAGGTCGTGGAGACGTACGCGGAGGACGTGTACTTCGGGTACGACGCCTCCAACGCGGCCGCGGCGATCCGCCGCAAGGGGGCGGACGAGCGATCGGGCGTCACCCACCGACCGGACAGCGGATCCGAGTGAGAGAGCGGAACGAGAGCACCGAGTAGCGCCCGTCAGATTGCACCGGCGAGGAAGGCGACGACCACGATTCCGACGACGAATACGAGCACCGCAAACACGAACAACCCGGCGAGGAGTCGGCGTTGCTCCGGGGTCGGCTCGGCCATATCCGGGCGTATGGACCAGTCTCGTAAATACTCGCCGGCAGGGCGTCCGGTCGGTCCTCGGGGGGACCGAAACGTCGTCGCTACGACCGCTCACGCAGAGCGGAGAATGTGTCGCCCGCGAGTCCCGGACCCGCCGGAACGCGTACGCGACCACCCTCCACCGGGGCCGGATCGAGCGCGAGGTCGTCAGCGAGCATCGACCCAGTCGCGAGGCCGCAGGAGAGTCGCTCCGGGAGCGCAGCGGCGACGTGTACCGCACCGACGCGTGCGACGACGGCGTCGATCGTGGTCGTGACGACGGCGTCGACGCCACGCTCCGAGGCCTGATACGCCACGTCGAGCGTCCGGATCGGACCACCGAGCGCCATCGGTTTGCAGACGAGGACGTCGGCGGCGTCGGACGCGAGGATCCGCGCGGGACCGACCGTCGCAAGCGACTCGTCGAGCGCGACGCCGACGCCGCGACCTCGGAGCTCCGCGTGGCCCTCGACATCGTCGGCGTCGAGCGGCTGTTCCACGTACGAGAAGTCGAGCTCGGCGGCGACATCGAGCATTCGCGTCGCAGTCTCTACGTCCCACGCACCGTTGGCGTCCGCGCGGAGTTCGACGCCGTCGCCGGCGGCCTCGCGGACCGCTCGGAGTCGGGCCGCGTCGACGTCCGGATCGCGCGCGCCGACCTTCACTTTCAGCGCACTGAACCCCCCGTCGACGGCCTCGCACGTCGCCTCGACGGTCGCATCCACGGATCCGTCGCCGACGGTGGCGTTGACCGGGACTGTCTCGGCGATCGCCCCGTCCGAGAGAAATGCCGCTAGCGATTTCCCGGCGACACGCGCCTCCGCGTCCGCGACGGCGAGTTCGACGCCGTGCCGGGCGGCCGGACGACGGGATCTGCCGGTCTCGTCGGTCTCGGCGAGCATCGATTCGGGATCCTGCGTCGCCGCGAGCGTCGCCTCACATTCCTCGTGGGACTCGGTCCAGCCGGGGAGGGGCGTCGACTCGCCGAGGCCGATCACGCCGTCGCGGTCGACCCGAACGAGAAAGCCATCTCGTCGTCTGATGGACCCGGCGGCAGTCGACAGCGGCGACCGGAGGGCGAGAGAGAACGATTCGGAGTCCATTACAGCGGGAGCGTCGCGAACGAGAGGCCGACGGCGAACAGGACGGCGTAGCCTGCGAGGAGCCGCCCGGTCCGTTCCAGCGTCGGGTTGAGGATCCGACCGTCGGTCTCTCCGAGGATCGTCCGCGTGATGCTGGCGGCGTAGGGGAGGGTGAGGTACGGGAGCGCGACGGCGACCGTGAACCCCGGCTGTCTCAGGAACCACAGCGGCACGGCGTAGGCCACGAGCAGCATCGCGAGGAACTCCGCGCGGGCGAACCCGTAGCCGAACCGGACCGCGAGCGTCCGCTTGCCGGTGGTGGCGTCTTCCTCCTTGTCGCGGACGTTGTTGACGACGAGGATGTCAGTCGACAGCGCCGCGATGGGGAGCGCCGCGACGACGACCGCGAGCGGGAGCGTCTCGGGTGGAACCCCGAGCGGGAACGGGTCCGCGAGGACCGCAGCGGCCTGGACGTAGTACGTTCCGGTGACGGCGACGAGACCGAAGAACACGAAGACGAACAGGTCCCCCAGGCCGTGGTAGCCGAGCGGGTACGGGCCGCCGGTGTAGGCGATCCCGGAGGCGACAGAGAGGAGCCCGATCACGAGGATCGGCGCGCCGCCGACGTAGACTAGGTACGTTCCGAGGAGAATCGACGCGGCGAAGGTGAGATACATCGCGCGCCTGACCGTCTCGGGGTCTATGAGACCGCCCGCCGTGACGCGGGTGAAGCCTTCGCGTGCCTCCGTGTCGGCTCCCTTCACGTGATCGTAGTAGTCGTTGGCGAAGTTGGTGCCGATCTGGATGAGCCCGGCACCGACGAGGGCCGCCAGGGCCGGAAAAACGGCGAAGACGCCGTCGTGGACGGCGATTCCGGTTCCGACGACCACCGGCGAAGCGGCCGCCGGCAGCGTCTGGGGGCGGGCGGCCATCACCCACGCCTCGCGTTTCGTGACGTCCTGCGTGCTCATTGGTGCTACCTCAGAACGGCGACGGCGTCAAAGTTCGGTTTGGTGGTTCAATCGGAGATCGATGCCCTCGGCGGCATCTCGTTTTTGTGGATCGGACGAGACAGCACGGTATGGCGAACATCAGCGAGACGTACATCGAGAACAGAGAACGCATTCAACCCAACGACACCAACAACTACGGCAGTGCTCACGGCGGCAACATTATGCGGTGGATGGACGAGATCGGCGCGATGAGTGCGATGCGCCACGCCGGGGAGACGTGTGTGACGGCGTACGTCAACAACCTCGATTTCAAACGTCCGATTCCCCGGGGAGACACCTGCGTCATCAGCGGCTACGTGTACGAAACGGGCCGGACGAGCCTCCGAGTCCGATTGCAGGCGTTTCACGAGGCCCCGCGAACGGGCGAGCGCGAGCAGACGACCGACTCCTACTTCGTCTTCGTCGCCGTCGACGAGGCGGGAACGCCCGCGCCGGTTCCGGAACTCACGGTCGAGTCCGAGCGCTGTGAGAACTTGCGGGACGCGGCGCTCGCCGGTGAAGGCGGCGATTGAGAGCAATTATGCACAGGTTTCAGCAAATCGACGGCGACCGAAGGGCCTGCTGGATCCTGGCGTGAAGTTGGGGGAAAACCCGTCTCGAAAATCGGACCCTAGTAGTGCCAAGGGTACCCCGAGAAATCGGGGTCGCGTCCCTCGAGGAACGCGTCCCGTCCCTCTTGGGCCTCCTCGGTCATATACGCCAGGCGCGTCGCTTCTCCCGAGAACACCTGCTGGCCGACGAGGCCGTCGTCGGTCAGGTTGAACGCGTACTTGAGCATTCGTATCGCGGTGGGTGATTTATCGGTGATCTCGTCGGCCCAATCGAGGGCGACAGCTTCCAGTTCCCCGTGCGGGATCGCTTCGTTCGCCATCCCCATCTCGACGGCCTCCTCGGCCGAGTAGGTTTTCCCCCGGAAAAACACCTCTCGGGCTTTCTTCTGTCCGATCTGCTTCGCGAGATACGCCGACCCGAACCCGCCGTCGAACGAAGCGACGTCGGGATCGGTCTGGAGGAACTTGGCGTGCTCCGCCGAGGCGAGCGTCAGATCACAGACGACGTGCAGGGAGTGGCCGCCGCCCACCGCCCAGCCGGGGACGACGGCGATGACTGGTTTCGGCATAAATCGGATGAGGCGCTGTACCTCCAGGATGTGGAGCCGACCGGCCTTCGCCTCGCGGACGAGCGGGTCGTCGGCCTCGTCGGCCTCGTCGTCGTCGCGATACTCGTAGCCCGACTCGCCGCGGACCGACTGGTCTCCACCGGCGCAGAAGGCCCAGCCGCCGTCCTTCGAGGACGGTCCGTTCCCCGTCAGGAGGACGCAGCCGACGTCGGCTCGTTTGCGGGCGTCGTCGAGCGCGGCGTAGAGTTCGTCGACCGTGCCCGGACGGAACGCGTTGCGCTTCTCCGGGCGGTCGAAGGCGATCCGGACCGCCGGAACGTCGACTGCACGGTGGTACGTGACGTCGTCGAAGGCGTCGGCGCCGTCGACCTGCTCCCAGCGCGCGTCGTCGAAGATCTCCGAGACCATACCCGGAGAGGGCCGGGAATCCGCAAAAAGATTGGTTTCGTCCGTTCGGCAGCGGTCCCGTCGTCGCAGGCGGCTACGTCGTCTCTTCGAGAACCCGTTCGATGGCTCGCTCTCGAAGATCCGCTCGGACCTCGTGGCTCGATTCGGCGTCGGTCACGACTTCCACGACGTGCGATCCGTCGCTTTCCGTCGCCTCGGCGTACGCCTCGCGGAACCCCTCTCGATCCTCGCCCGCGACACGCGCGAACGAGAGGTCGTACAGATCCCCCGTGGGTGCGAAGTCCAGACCGTGCGGCGTCACGAACTGCGACGTGAACGGCGGATCGTACGCCTCGATCGGGAGCATATGGAAGATGCCGCCCCCGTCGTTGTTGAGGAGGACGATCGTCGCCTCGACGTCGCAGCGACCGAGCGCCAGCAGCCCGTTCATATCGTGGTAGTACGCCAGATCACCAGTAACGAGCGTGAGGTCGTCCGTCGTCGCCGAACCGGCACCGAGCGCCGTCGAGACGATCCCGTCGATCCCGGACGCGCCGCGATTGCCGAGGACCGTCCGCGTCGCGGTCGTGGCTCCGCCGAACCGATCCAGATCACGGACCGGCATCGAGTTCGAGACGAACACTGTGGCGGGGTCGGGCGCGAGGTCGACGACGTCAGACAGAACCCGCCCCTCCCAGAACGCGTCGGTTTCGTCGATCACGGTCGAGTGGGCCGCCTCGGCGTCCGTCCAACGATCGCGCCACGCGGTGCTTCCCGGGCCCGCGAGCAGCCGGGAGAGCCGGCCGAGCAGCCGTGAGGGGTCCGCGACGATCAGGTCGGTCGCGGTGAACTCCGCCTCGCGCCACCCCGCCGCCGGGTCGACGACGTACTGACGGGCGTCCGCGGCGGCGAGGTACTCTCGGAGCGGCTTGGACGTCGGCGACGCGCCGACGCGGACGACGACGTCCGGATCCGGCCACGCCTCCCGGACGCGCTCGCCCAGGAAGCCGTCGTACCCGCCGATCACCGGCGTCGTGCGGACCGGCCCGCCGTAGCGGATCCCCGAGAGCGGGTCGGCCAGAACGGGGAAACCGCTCGCGTGGGCGAACGCGGCGACCGCCTCTGGATCGATTCCGGGAGCGTCCGCGGGCCCGACAACGAGCAGTCCGCGCGGCTCCGAGAGGTCTGCGGTCAGGTCTCGCAGCGCATCGTCGCCGAGTTCAGCTACGCCCGCGGTCGTGTCGACGAACGGGCCGTCGCGGCCGTCGGTGGCGGTGTCTGGTAGGTCCGAGGGCACGTCGCCTTCCACGGGCGTCGGTTCCAGCGGTTTGCGGAACGGGAAGTTCAGGTGGACCGGCCCCGCGGGCGTCCCCGTCGCCTTGGTGACCGCCCGGGCGGCCGTCGTCCGGAGCGACCGGAGCTTTCGCGGCGTCGCCTCCGGTTCCGCGACGTCTCGGTACCACCGCACGGCGTCGCCGTAGAGCTTCTCCTGGTCGATGGTCTGGTTCGCTCCCGAGTCGCGAATCTCGGGTGGGCGATCAGCCGTCAGCAACAGCAGCGGCACGCGGGACTGAGAGGCCTCGATCACCGCCGGATGGTAGTTCGCGGCCGCCGTCCCCGACGTGCACACCAGCGGCGTCACCTCGCCCGTTCGGCGGGCGCGGCCGAGCGCGAAGTACGCCGAGGAGCGCTCGTCGAGGTGCGAGTAGACGTGGACGTCCTCGTGTCTGTCGAACGCGACCGTCAACGGCGTCGACCGGCTCCCGGGGGAGATACAGACGGCGTCGACGCCGGCGGCGACGAGTTCGTCGACGAGCACGCGGGCCCAGAGCGTGTTGCGGTTGGGGTCGCGGTTCCGCGGAGGCTCACCGGTTCGTTCTCGCTCGGTCATCGTCGGCCTGTTCGCTCTCGCTCGGTCATCGTCGTCCTGTTCGTTCTCGCTCGGTCATAGCTGCCCCGTCGGTGTCGTTCAATCATCGCCTTCCCGTTCCAGTTCGTCCAGGATCGGCCGGTACTTCAGCTGCACCTCGTCCCACTCCCGGTCGGGATCGGAGTCGGCGACGATGCCGACGCCAGCGAACAGCGTCGCAGTGTCGCCGCGGGCGACCGCAGAGCGGAGCGCGACGGCGAAGGTGCCGTATCCCGCGGCGTCGATCCAGCCGACCGGCGCGGCGTACCAGCCGCGGTCGAACGGTTCCGTCTCTCGGATCGTCGCCAGCGCCCGCTCGGGCGGAAGTCCACCGACCGCCGGTGTCGGGTGCAGGGCCTCCACCAGCGAGAGGACGTGCTCGTCGCGATCCAGCGTCGCCGTGATCGGCGTCCAGAGGTGCTGGACCGTCGCCAGACGTTTAACCCGGCGCGAGCCGGTGCTGACGGTCCCCGCGAACGGCGAGAGCTGCTCGGCTATGGTCTCCGCAACGAGGTCGTGCTCGTGGGCGTTCTTCTCGTCCCGAGCGAGTTCCTGCGCCAGCCACTCGTCTTCGGCGGGCGTCTCGCCGCGACCCGTCGTCCCGGCGAGCGCGTCGGTCTCGACCGTCCGACCGCGCAGCGAGACGAGTCGCTCGGGCGTCGCCCCGAAGAAGGAGGGCTGCGGACGCGATTCGGACGGTTCGGGCTCGACGAGGAAGCGGTAACACTCCGGATACGCTCGCCCGAGCCGGGTGAGGACGTCCGGGAGCGAAAGTGTCCCCGCGAGGTCGACGTCGAGCGCCTGCGCGAGGACGACCTTCCGGAGGTCGCCGGACTTGATGCGAGAGACGGCGGCCTCGACGCCCGTCCGCCAGTCCGCCCGCGCCGTAGTGCGTCGTCGGTCGGTGACGCCCGGGGGACCGGCCGTCGAACCCGGGCCCCTGAGCGAGTCGATGCGTTCACGTTCTCGGTCGAGTCGCGACTCGACGGTATCCGGGTCGACGTCCCGTCCCACGGCGTTGACTGTCACCCACGCGTCGCCGTCGGTCCACGTGACCTGCACGCGCGGAAAGACGAATCTCGCCCCGGGAAAGTCCTCCCACGGCGGTCCCGAGGTGCTGTCAGCGTGGAAGGCGAACCCTCCGAACAGTCTGGGACGGGCGGCTTCCGTCCCGGCGTGGACGTCCCCGGAGGCGAAGAGCGACTCAGCCGCTTCGCGAATCGACGAAAAGCGGCTCGAACCGTCGGCGATGAGCGTCGCCGCCGCGCCGCTGCCGACGACGGTGGCCTCCTCGGGAGCGCTCCAGACCGTTCGCGGCGCGTCGGCGTCGCGCAGAACGGCCCGAAACGACGGCGTCGAGAGGGGGACCGACCGGCTGACGAGGTCAGTTTCCGCGGCGTCGGTCCGCAACGATTCCATTACCCGTCCTGAGGACGCCACGCTCTTTTATTTGACTATACCGGGGGCGAAGATCGGACCACGGATCCAGTTCGCGCCCGGTCAACCGTACCGCTCTTCCTCCCAGGGGTTCGCCGACGCGGAGTAGCCGCGCTGCTCCCAGTAGCCCCGCTCGGTCTCGGTGAGGAACTCCACGCCGTCGACCCACTTTGCCCCCTTGTACGCGTACTTGTGCGGCGTCACGACACGGAGCGGCCCGCCGTGGGGTTCCGGCAGCGCGTCGCCGTCCAGACGGTACGCGAACAGGACGTCCTCACGCAGACACTCCGAAAGTGGGAGGTCGGTGGTGTACCCGTCGAGCGCGTGAAAGAGCACGTGCGTCGCCTCGTCTCGAATCCCGGCCTCCGCGGCGAGCGTCGGGAACGGGACGCCGGTGAACTCGCAGTCGAACGTGCTCCATCCCGTGACGCAGTGGAAGTCCTGGCGTTGCGTGGTGGCTGGGAGGCCCCGGAACTCCTCGAGATCGTAGCTGCGCTCGTCGTCGACGGCACCCCAAACGTCGAACGACCACGTCTCGGGCGTCCAGGATGGCGTCCCGCTCTTCGAGAGCACGGGGAAGTCGTCGGTTTCACGCTGTCCGGGCGGGAGTCGTGAATCCCCAAACTCCCGATAGAGGTCTGTCACGTCTTCGTCCATACGTACTCCTATGAGTCGACACACCTTACGGTGCCGTTCCTGTATGGTTGGAGGTTGACTACGGATGACTAGCTCCTCCGTGCTGGATCAGCCCCCGCGCCGAGTACCACGAAACCTAATAATTATGCGCTTATTAACAAATTAAGATACTCATTTTGTAAACTATACTTCTCTTATCCGGGAAACTTCGCCGTAGGGTTTAAATAACCCGGCTCCAAACCCCCTCACGTTCAGATGCCCAAGGTGAACATCAACGTCCCCGAACACCTCGAGATGCAGATCGCACAACTCGTCGACCAGGGCGAGTTCGTCAACAGGGAGGAAGCCATCGAAGAACTGCTCTCCACAGGTCTGCGGGCGTTCAAGACGAGTGGCCCGATGGACGAAGACGATCGCTTCGAAGACGACGGGATGATGGGCCACGAGGACGAGTACGTCTTCTGACCGTGTCAGTTCCCACCAATAATCCTTAAATCGGGCTCTCACGTATCCACGTCTATGCACAAAGACGAGCTTCTGGAACTGCACGAGCAGATGGTGATCATCAAGGACAACTTCGCGGCGCGCGAGGACGTCGACGGCAGCATCTTCGACAAGTACGAGAACCTCGAAGTCGACCCGTCTCACGTGCACAAATCCAAGAGCGAGCACAAACACGCCGTCTTCGTGCTCGGCAACGCGCTCGCGACGGCGATGAGCGAAGACGAGTTCTCGAACGCCGGACGCGTGGGCAAGCGGATGGAGGAACTCGCGAAGGACGCCGAAGGGAAGATCTGAGTTCGGGGCTCGTATCCGGACGAACACCGCCCGCAAGTCACTCGTGTGCACTCCTCGGAAGCTCTCCGTAGGTTGATCGATCGCCCGGTCGAAACGACGTAGTTTCTTAACCGCCCAGTCACTTCTGGGAGACGATGGAGCCCCTCCCGGTCGAGTTGCTGCAGCGTATCGGCGTCGTGATCGCGCTGCTGTTCTCCCTCGGGGTCGTGTTCTTCCTGGATCGGCCGTCGACGCTCGGTGCGCGACTCCGCCGACGGTT
Organism: Halobellus rarus; assembly: GCF_024494595.1. Classification (GTDB taxonomy): domain Archaea; phylum Halobacteriota; class Halobacteria; order Halobacteriales; family Haloferacaceae; genus Haloquadratum; species Haloquadratum rarum. The sequence goes on from NZ_JANHDI010000004.1 coordinate 45,366, forward strand.
CGTCCTCGGCGTCCCGTGGGGGACGCTCGTCACCGTCGTCTTCGTGCTCGCGGTGTATCTCTTCCTCCAGGGCGGGTACGAGCACTGGTACTCGCCGGTCACGATCCCGTTCCGGGCGTGGTCGTACTTCTACCCGCTCGGAATCGCCAGCGCCGCGTTCTCACACGGCGGGGCGGGGCACCTCGTCGGCAACCTCGTCGGGACGCTGACGCTCGCGCCCCTCGCGGAGTACGCCTGGGGACACTTCCCGCGCGAACGCGGGTCGCACTCGTTCGGGTCGCTGCGGACCAACCCCTACGTCCGCGCCTTTCTCGTCTTTCCGGTCGCCGTCGTCGTCGTGGGACTGCTCACGTCCGTTTTCGCGATCGGTCCGATCATCGGGTTCTCCGGCGTCGTCTTCGCGTTCGCGGGCGTCGCCCTCGTCAACTATCCTCTCGGAACGGTCGTCGCACTCGCCGGCGGTAGCGCGCTTCGACTGGTGTACAACACGCTCCAGACGCCGGTGCTCACCGCCAGCGGCCGCCCGGGATACATCACGCCGTGGTGGGCGGACATCGCCATCCAGGGGCACGCCCTGGGCCTGCTCATCGGCGTGCTCGTCGGCCTCGCCGTCGTCCGGAGCCGTTCCCGCGGCGATCGACCGAGCGCGCGGCGTCTCTGGCTCGGCACAGTGCTGTTCGCCGTCGAACAGTCGCTGTGGGCGGTGTACTGGTTCCGGGGCGGCGAGACCTTCGTGCTCTACCGGGCCGCGGGCGTGATCCTCGTCGCGGCGCTCGCACTCGTCGTCGTCTTCGCCGTCGTCGCTCGCGACGACCCGCTCTTCACTTGGGAACTCGCCGGCGACAGCGAGGCCCAAAGCGCCTCTGACAGCCGGACGAAGTCCCGCGACAGCGTGGTCGTGCGAAACTGGCAGGTCGCCGCCGTCGTTCTCCTGCTCTCGACGGCTGCGATCGCGGGTCCCGCGGTACCTGCGAACCTGTTCACCGCGGAGTCCGGCGAGCTTCCGGGTGACGAACTGACCGTCCGCGACTACGAGGTGACGTACGCCGAGGACGTCGAGAACGGTCTCGTCGCGGTCGTCGACGTGGAGGCGTTCGGGGAGACGACCGCCGTCAACACCTCCGGCGTCATCGTTCGCAGCGAGCAGCGCGGCATCTGGACGACGACGGTCACGAAGGGGCGACTCGCCTTCGACGGGCAGGTCGCCGTCCGCCTCGGGGGCGTCGGGTGGCGAGAAACCGTGTACGCACAGCGCGACGGGTGGAACGTGCTCGGCAACGGCACGGCCTACCGCGTCGCGCTCGGCGACAACGAGTCCGGACGGGTCGTGTACACGTCCGATCCGGTTACCGCCGCGCCGACGCTCGCCGAGCGGAACGTGACCGTCGTTCCGACGGAAAACCGGTATCTCCTGCGCGTCGACCGCGGAAACGAGTCTCTCAGCACTCAGATCCCGGCGAAAAACGAGTCGGTGACGCTCGACGGACTGACGTTCACGCGCAACGGCTCCCGCGTGTCCGTCTCCTACGACGGGACCCGGTTACAACTGCTCGCGAAGGAAACCTACGAGTGAGTCGGGCGGGGCGCTCACACACGAATCCGCCGTTTGCCATCCCCGGCCACTACTCGCGGTTGTCGCCGTCACCGCCGGACCACTCGATCCGGTAGACCTCGGCGTCGATCTCCTCGGCGTCGGCCTCGTGGAAGTCGAACTGCCGCTCCAAAGCGAGCGTCGCCTGGAACGCGTGCGTCACCGAGCCTCCCCTGTCGGCCGCGAAGGACTCGACGAACTCCCGCGATCCCGCGTTGTGGACCGAGTAGGAGACGTCGGCGATCGACGCGGCGGTTTCGAGGAACGCCCGGTCGGCGTGTTCGTTCCCGCGCTGCGCGCCGAAGGGGGGATTCATCAGGACGGTCGTCGGGCCGTCCGGACACAGCGGTGCACGCGTCGCGTCCGCGTGGACCCAGTCGATCGGCGCCCGCGTCCCGACCCGTCGTCGGTTCTTCACGGCCGTCGAAAGCGCCGTGCGATCGACGTCGATGCCGACGACGCGGGACGGACCCCTGAGCGCGGCCCCGAGCGCCAACATCCCCGTGCCGGTACCGAGGTCGACGACGAGCCGGTCCTCGACGTCGCCGTTCAGATCCGCGACGTGGACGACGTGGGCGGCCAGTTCCGGGGGCGTCGGATACTGTTCGAGGTCCGCCTGCGGATCCTCGAACCCCGCGACGACGGCCAGTTGCGTCTCCAGCGCCGACTTCGTTCCCATCAGTGACACCCCCCGGTCACCCCGACGGCGACCCCGTCCGCGGCGGCTCCCTCGGCGTAACGGGGCGGCGCGAAGATCGGTCTCATCGCCGTAGCGTATCCCCCGAGAGTATAAAAACCCGGCTCCGTTCGATGCCCTTCACGGCGCACTCACACGATCGCTCTCCCGTCGTCAGCCACCGGAAACTGCGTGTAACCCCGTGATGCCGACGACGATCAGGCCGATGAACGCCACCCGAAGCGGGGAGGCCGGTTCGTCGAAGAGAACGACGCCCAGAGAAGCCGTTCCGACCGCCCCGATACCGGTCCAGACGGCGTACGCCGTTCCGATCGGGAGGTCCTCGACGGCCCGAGCCAACAGCACCATACTGGCGACGATGGCGACCGCCGTGCCGAGCGTCGGCACCGGTTTCGAGAACCCCTCGGAGTATTCGAGTCCGATCGCCCAGCCGATCTCGAACAGGCCCGCGAGGATCAGGAGATACCACGACATAGCGTCTGCTCCGTTCCCTACCCGGCTATAGGTTCCGTGTTTCGACGAACGTGAACTCGCCGGCGTCGGTCGGACGCCGCTGTCAGTAGGACTTCCGCACGACCACCGACCCGTCGGCGTCGCGGACGGTGACCACGTCGCCGTCGTTGTTCCAGACGGCGCCCCCAGCGCCCCAGTAGAGGGTCTCTTCGGTATCTGCTCCCGACCCGGTTCGCAGAGTCAAGTCCGAACCGGGATCCACGACGGTCCCCTCGGGGAACGGATAGGTGTGGTCCGCCGCGTCGGAGACGATCCATCCCGAGACGTCGAGCGGTTCCTCGCCCGAATTACGGAACACGACGTACTCGTCGTTCAGGTTCTCGTTGTCGTTGCCCGCGGCGTCGTAGTGAATCTCCGCGACGGTCAGCGACCCGTCGCCGCCGTCGGTGCGGGCCGCGGCCGCGTCGGTCGTCGATCCGGCCGTGTTCGAGACGGCTTCGGGGTCGGCGCAGGCCCACAGGCCGCGCCGGTCTTCCCGCGCGCTCGCCTCGGTCCGCTCGTACCGTTCACGTTCGGTAAAGGTGCTCTCGTACAGGCGGGCGTGGCCCTCCCGGAGGAGCGCGTGGTTGAACGACTCGCCGTCCACGAACACGTACGCGAGCAGCCGCCCGTAGTACCCTCGCCGATCCGACCGCTCGTCGAAGACGAGCGAGACCGTCTCCCCGGCCAACCGCTCGTTCGCGTACGCCGATGCCCGTTCTCCCGCGGACCGGAGACAGGCCTCGCCCGCCTCCGTCTCGGGCACGCCCTCGAACTCGTCCGGGGAGTTCGACCCGTGTACCTCCGGCGTATCGACGCCGAGCAACCGGACGGTCTCCCGCGTCCCGTTCGGATACGCGACCGTTACCGTGTCCCCGTCTACCACGTCCGTGACGGTGACTCGGAGGCCTTCGACGGAGGGATCGAGCGTCGGTGCCTCCGTGCCAGCAGCCGTGGTCGTCGCACCCGCCTCGCTCTCGGAGACCGGCGTTCCGGAGAGGCAACCAGTGGTAACGACGAGAAAGACGATAACGACCGTCAGGGCGCGCATACACGGCTTTGGGACGGCCGAGGCATATACCGATTGGGGGCTCCGCGGGATTTCATATTGGTATTCTGTCACAAAGGTTTAAATTCACTGTTCACCACAAACCTTATAATGGAACGTTCGCGTCGTCAGCGCCAGCGAGAGCAGGAGACCGAACAGACAGGCGACGAACGGGTCGTTTGCCCGGAGTGCGAGTCCGAAAACATCGTCACGGACGCCGATCAGGGGGAGCTCGTCTGTGACGACTGTGGCCTGGTGTTGGACGAACAGCAGATCGACAGAGGGCCGGAGTGGCGGGCGTTCAACCACTCCGAGCGGCAATCGAAGTCCCGCGTGGGCGCGCCGATCACGGAGACGATGCACGATCGCGGCCTGACGACGACGATCGACTGGAAGGACAAGGACGCCTACGGGCGATCGCTCTCCTCGGAGAAGCGCTCGCAGATGCACCGCCTGCGCAAGTGGCAGGAGCGCATCCGGACGAAGGACGCGGGCGAGCGCAACCTCCAGTTCGCGCTCTCCGAAATCGATCGAATGGCGTCGGCGCTCGGCGTCCCGCGCTCCGTACGGGAGGTCGCCTCCGTGATCTATCGGCGCGCGCTCAACGAGGACCTCATCCGCGGGCGATCCATCGAGGGCGTCGCCACCTCCGCGCTCTACGCCGCCTGTCGCCAGGAAGGGATCCCCCGCTCACTCGACGAGGTCGCGGAGGTCTCGCGCGTCCCCCAGAAGGAGATCGGACGGACGTATCGCTACATCTCTCAGGAACTCGGCCTGGAACTGAAACCCGTCGATCCCAAGCAGTTCGTGCCGCGCTTCGCCTCTTCGCTCGGACTCTCCGAGGAGGTCCAGTCGAAGGCGACGGAGATCATCGACGTCTCCGCCGAGCAGGGACTGCTCTCCGGGAAGTCCCCGACGGGGTTCGCGGCCGCGGCGATCTACGCGGCCTCGCTGCTCTGCAACGAGAAGAAGACCCAGCGCGAGGTCGCCGACGTCGCGCAGGTGACCGAGGTCACCATCCGAAATCGGTATCAGGAGCAGATCGAAGCGATGGGCTTCCGCTAGCGTTCTCACACCGACGGTTCTCCGCTGCTCCCACACGTCTCACGTCTCGACCGCGCGCTGTTCCGCCACGCCCGTTTCCCGAACGAACACGACCACTTCGCGGTTCCACAGTCCCAGCCGGTAGGTCGTCACTTCGTAGTCCGGACCGAGACGCTCCGCGAGGGCGTCGCGGTGGGAGGGGTCGGCGACGACGATCCGCGGGAGCGACGCGTTCGCGTACGTCGAATCGAACGTCGAAACGTTCCCCGTACTCGCCGTGTCCGCGCCCGCCGCCTCGAAGTACCACGGCAGGGGAAGACGGTTCCCCCAGGCGTCGTCGACAGGTGGATAGCGGGTACTTCGATCCGCCGGGACGTGATAGGCCGAACCGACGTAGTGCACTTCCGCCGTCGACGGGTCGTCGTCGGCAACGTCACGGGCGGTCGATTCAAGCCCTTCCAGGTCGTCGCTCGGCTGCGCGAACTGGGCCAGTTCGTTGCTCCTGTCTGACGGCCCGTAGACGTCGGCCGCGGTGACCGCGCCCGCCTGTGCGGTGACGGCGACGACGACGAGGACGACCGCGACGATCGTTCCCGCGTCGGGTTCGACCCGTGAGACGGCGGCGAGACCGCGTCGAAGAACCGCAGCGAGGCCGACGGCCGCGGGCAGCGACAGCGGTGCGACGACGTGGACGAGCGTCCACGGCGCGGACACCTCCGAGAGCGTCGGAAACACGACGACTGCGGCGAGACCCCAGTAGCCGACGCCCTCGACGAGCGGTCGGCGAGACGGCGCGTAGCGCGTCCAGAGCGTGGTTGCGACGCCCAGCAGGAGCACCGGGAGCGCAGCCGAAACGAGGAGTCCGACCGCGTCGCCGACGTACGGGAGGAACGCGTGCGTGCCGTCGGGGAATCGGTGGACGATGCGGACGCCGACGAGTCGCCTGAGCGCGCCGACCGTCCCCTCGTAGAACGCCAGGTGAAGCGTCGTCGGATCGTAGATTCCCACCTCGACCCCGGGACCCGACCGCGGGGCGAACAGGAACGCCGTGACGCCCACCGCGAGGAGGCCGGCGCGGGCCGCGGGCGTCGTCGTTCCCGCGAGTCGACCGCGGAGGACGCCCAGCGTCGCCCGAACGCTCGATCCCCGATCGGCGGCGACGCTCCGCTGGTCGACGAGGAGGATCCACGCCACGACCCAGCAGACGAGATAGCCGCTGACGAAGCCGGAGGACGCCGCCGCGAGCGGCAGCGAAACGGCCGCGGCGTAGGCGTCGCGTCGGCTCCGGCGATCCCACGCTCTGAGCGCGAAACCGACGGCGGCGAGGCCGAACAGCGCGAGCGGGACGTCGCCGCGAAGGAAGCGTGAGTAGTACAGAAGGAACGGCTGGACAGCGAGGATCACCGCGAAGAGCACCGTCTCCGCGTCGTCGAGGTAGTCCCGGAAGAGCAGCGCGACGAGCGGGAGTGCGGCTCCGAGAACGGCGACTGGAAGTCGTGCGATCCCCTCTGAGACGCCGAGGAGGGCGAACAGGGCGCGATCGAGCAGGTAGAGTAGCGGCCCGCCCGCGATCGGGCGATACTGGTACGCGCCGGTGTCGATGAACCTGAGCGCCCAGTACCCGACGCGGGCCTCGTCCCAGTGGAACGGCCGAGCGCCGAGGCCGACCAGCCGGAGTCCGAGACCCCCGAGCGCGACCGCGACGACGGCGAGAACGACAGAGTCCGATAGCGAAATCGGGTCCGCGAGCGGCGCGCGCCGCTTTTCGGATCCATCGGACGCGTCCTCGTCCTCGCCGGACATACGGTGCCGTCGCCGCTCGGGGGGTAGAAGTTTTGTGATCGGCGCCGGGGGAGCGGCGCCGGCTCGCCGAAACGGTTCGTATCGCCCCGGATCGACTCCGCCACCGACGGGCTCGCCAGGCGGACAGCCGCGATCCGCAACGCACAAGCGACCTCCCGCCCCAGTCCGCCTATGAGCGTGGTCGAGTCGCTGCCGTCGCGACCGCTGGAACCGCAGGAGCTGTTGGAACTCAACGCCGCCGAGGCGCTGGAGATGGCCGTTCCGATCGAAGACGAGGGCCGAGTGACGGGAGTGCTGATCGCGACGGCGACCTGGGTGAAAGGCCTGGGTTTCGACCCGGACGCCGGGTCGTGGGCGGTCGTCGAGACCGTCTCGCTCGGCGACGGAATCGAGCGCGTCGACGCCTTGCAGGCCTGTGAGGCCGAGATCCTTCGGTTCCGCGGCGACGACCCGGCGGAAGTGACAGCCGCGAATGCACCCGGGACCTACGAACCAGCCGTCGACGGGAACGAGTGACGCCAGCGGAGAATCGAAACCCGCCGTCTATGCGTGATTCTACGGCTGACGAGGTACCGATCCGGCGCGTCGCGACCGGCCGTCTGGCAATCGCACCGACGGGGTAGTTTCTAAACCCTCGGCGTCGTACTCCAGTCTGAGACGATGTACGACAACATCCTCGTTCCGACCGACGGTAGCGCCGCCAGCGAGGGGGCAGTGGATCACGCCATCGAACTCGCGAAACAGTACGACGCGACGTTGCACGCGCTGTACGTGGTCGATACCGGCGCGTACTCGTCGATGGAAGTCGGCTCGGACATCGTCATCGAGGCGCTCCAGGAGGAGGGCAACCAGGCGGTCGAGCGGGTCGCGAGCGAGGCCGACGATGCCGGGATCCGGGTCGAAACGTCGGTCCGAACCGGAATCGCCCATCGAGCGATCGTCGAGTACGTCTCCGAGGAGGAGATCGACCTAGTGGTGATGGGAACTCACGGTCGGACCGGCGTCGGTCGATTCCTCCTCGGCAGCGTCGCCGAGAAGGTCGTCAGAACGGCCGACGCACCGGTAATGACGGTTCGAGCCAACAAGGAGGAAACCGAAGAGTGAACGGGGTCGGGACGCACGCCGCGAGTCAGGGTTACCGTCCGGGACGGCCACACGCCGACCGCTTCGCGAAGAGTTTTGAATCGGTCCGTCGAACGGCGAGGTATGACTGACTACACCGTCGAGTTCGTCGGCACGGGCGAGACGATCGAAGTCTCCGACAAGCAGACGATTCTGAAGGCCTGTATCGAGGCGGGCATCGCCCAGGAGTACTCCTGCCGCGTCGGGATGTGTCTGGCCTGTTCCGCCGAGATCGTCGCGGGCGACGTCGCCCAGCCTGCAGCGAGAGGGCTCACCGACGAGGAGCGCGAGAACTACGCGCTCACCTGTATGGCCCGCCCGCAGAGCGATCTGAAACTCGATCGGGGCGTGTATCCGCCGAGCATCGAACAGGACGCCGCGGACGCGGCCGCAGCGGCCGACGACGACTGATAGATTCTCTCGCCGGTGGGTAGTCGTACTAGTCCATCTCGAACCGTTTCGCAGGCACGGCCTCGAATCGGACGAAGAGTCACGCCGCAGCGTCCGGGGACGTGTGTTTCGTCGCGGTCTCGATACGTCCCAGTGCCGATCCTCACTGACCGACGCCGTTCGACCGCTCGTCCGGGTCCTCCGACGACACGCCGCCGCCGGTTCCGACGAAGGCGAACTCTTTGTCGGACAGTCCCTCCGCGACCGGATCGGTGGGAGGTGCCGACGCGTCCGGGGATCCGTCCCCGTCAGTCGAGCGCGTTGCATCGCCGGAGAACTCGTTCATCGGCGCCGGAGCGGGCTCGCCCGTGCCCCCGTTCGGCGGGGTCCCGCCGGCGTCCAGGTCGGCCAGTCGATCCGCGGCGCGCCGGATTCGCTCCATCTGCTGCGTCTGTTCTTTGCTCGCCTCGGCGACGTCGTCGACGCGCTCTGCCACCTCGTCGGCCCGATCGCGTGTCTTCTCGACCATCGCCGTCACCTCCTCTGCGCTGACGGCCTGTTCGTCGGTCGCGACCGCCACTTCGGTGATCCCCTCCGTCGTCCGCTCGACCGCGTCGACGATCTCGTCGAGGCTGTCCATCGCGTCCTCGCCGCGGTCGATTCCCTCGTGGAGTTTGTCGGTCGTCTCCGAGAGGCTCTCGATCGTGTCGGCGGCGTCGGCCTTCACGCGTCCGACCGTCTCCTCGACGTCGCTGGCGCGCTCGCGGGACTCCTCGGCCAGTTGCTTCACCTCGTCGGCGACGACCGCGAACCCGTCGCCCGCCTCGCCCGCTCGCGCGGCCTCGATCGACGCGTTCAGCGCGAGGAGGTTCGTCTGCTCGGCGATGTCGTCGATCGCCTCGATGACCGCGTCGATCTCGTCGATCTGCGACTGCAGGCGCTCGAGGTCCGCCGACGCTTCCGTGGCGGCGTCGGCGACCTCCTCCATCACGTCGATGGCCTCGTCGGCCGCCTCCTCGCCCGAGCGCGCTCGTGACGCCGCCTCGTCGCTCGTTCCCTCCACCTCGTCGGCGGTCGCGGCGATCTCCTCGACCGTCGCGCTCATCTGTGAGATCTCCGCCGCGACGTCCTCCATATCACCGGCCTGTTCGTTCGCGATGTCGCGGATCGCCGCCGAGCGTTCCGCGACGACCGACGACGACGAAGAGACGTCGTCGATCGGCTCCTGAAGATCCTGTTCGACGTCCCGTGCCAACTGCTCGCGGTGTTTCGCTTCGCGGCGTGCCTCCTCGCTGTACGCGTGGATGTACGTGTCCATCGCGATCTGTTGATCGAGCGCGAGTACTTTCAACAGTGACGTCGTCTGCGCGACGACGGCGTCGACCGCCTCGTCGACGGCTGCGTCGGTTGCGTCGTCCGCTGCTGTCGTCTCGGCGTCCACGTCCTCGTCCGTCGATCCACCCAGGAGGCCGGCGAGGAGACCACGTCGTTCCGATCGGGAGTCGGCCGCATTCCCGACGCCGCCATCGGAAGATCTCCCGCCTCCGGAGGCGTGGGCCGCCCCGTCTTCACCGCTCTCGACTCCCGAACCGTCCGCACTCCCGTACTCCGCTTTCACTTTCTCACCGATAGCGTCGATCAGGCCCTCGTAGTAGACGCTGTAGGCGCCCATATAGAACTTCGGCCCCATATTCAGCATCTCGTGGACCTTGCCCACACGCGCCCGCCGTGCGAAGTAGTCCCGATCGTAGTCCCCGTCGGTCAGTGATCGCAGATACGACTGTTGGTCGGTCTTCAGTCGATCGATACCCTTGCTCGATCGGCCGAGAACGTCCGTCGCGTTGGCGTCGCTCGTGAGGTGCTCGTAGAACTCGTCGACGACCTCGTCCGCCACGTCGTCGAACGTCGACTCCAGGCCCCGCATCCGTTCTCTGTCCGCGTCCTCGAGACGGACGAACGACTTCCGCCACTCGATCTCCGCGTCGTCGATGTCCAGCGCGTCGATCAGCTCCTCGCCGTCGACGCCCCCCCGGTTCTGCTCGTCGACGGCGACGTCCTGAGTGTTCATACGTGGGATACCGACGTCTCGACTTAAGATTGTTCGCAGCGGATATCACATCTGATAGCCGCGGGGAGCGTGTGTAGAATCACCCCGGGCTTCGGAGACGCTCTGGCGTCGGGAGCAACGATTAGGTGACGGGGACCCGCGGTATCGATATGGGCAGCGACGACGCGACCGCCACCGGGAGCGAGCGGACCCCCGAAGGCCTCCGGACGCGACTCGAATCCGAGTACTCCGCGGAACTCGCGTTGCTGGGATCGGAGCGGTTCCGCACCGCCGCAGCGGGCGGACCGCCGAAACCGGAACCGCTGCTTTCGGCCGCGGCCGAGAGCGAGCACGCGGCCCGGATCACGTTCACCGAGTGGGCGGCCGACGAGGGCGATCCGGGTGCCCGAGACGCCTTCGAGTCGGTGATCGATCAGGAGACGGAGCACCGCGAGCGGGTCGCCGCCGAACTCGACGAGTGGACGCCGGAAGCCGGCGGGGCGGGACCGATGCACGCGTACCTCCGGGGACGGGAGGCGACGGTCGAGCGGATCGCCGGCGGGATGGTCGGTCGCCCGCTCGTCTCGCTCCGAACGCACGCGCAGTTGATCGACTTCTTCGAGAACGAGCGGGAGACGAGCGACTCCGCACGGCGAGCGGCGCTGTTTCGCGACCTCAGAGCGGAGACCGCCGGCACGCTGGAAGACGGGCTAGCCCTGCTCGGAGAGCGGTGTGGAAGAGCGGAGTGGAAGACGGCGGAACTGGTCGCCGGCTACACGATCCGACTCGCCTACGACGACACCGCCGACGCACTGCGGTCGCTCGGGATCGATCCCGACGTTGGTGACGAGTGAGCCGGCTTCCTCTCTGGCGCCCACCTCGCTCCGCTCGGTCGAACGCCGTGAGGCTGCGCCTCACGTGCCCGACGAAACTGCGCTTCGTCGAACGCCGATAGACTCGCTTCGCTCGTCTATCGAGCCCGATTCGGCTCACGCCGAATCGAACAACTCCTCACCGTCGACCATGTGTTCCTCGACGGCGTCCATATCGAGCGTCAGACCGAGCCCCGGTTCTTCGGGGATCTCGATGGAGCCGTCCTCGATGACGGTCTCCTCGACGAGGTCGTCCCACCAGCCGAGCTCGTAGGAGTGGTACTCGACGGCGAGGGCGTTCGGGATCGCCGCGCCGACCTGCGCGGAGGCCATCGTCGCGACCGGCGAGGAGACGTTGTGCATCGCCACCGGGACGTAATACTGGTTCGCCACGTCGGCGACCTTCCGCGTCTCGCGCATCCCGCCGACCTTCGGCAGGTCGGGCGCGATGATGTCGACCGCCTGGTTCTCGATCAGCCGGCGCTCCTCGGTCACTCGATAGCGGTTCTCCCCGACGGTGATCGGCGTCGTCGTCGACTTCGTGACCTCCTCTTGGACTTTCAGGTTCTCCGGCGGCACGGGGTCTTCGAGCCACCAGACGTCGTACTCTTCGATGGCGTCGGCGAGCCGCTTCGCCGACCCGCCCGAGAAGGTCCAGTGGCAGTCGAAGGCGACGTCCGCGCGGTCCTTCACGCGCTCTGTGACCTGCTCGACGATCTCGGCCTTGTGGCGGATTTCGCCGGGTCGGAGGTGGCGGTTCGCGCGGTCCTTCTCCAGTCCGGAGGGGACGTCGAGGTCGAACTTCAGGGCGTCGTAGCCCAGTTCCTCGACGACGCGCTCGGCCTCGTCGGCGCAGGCCTCGGGGTCGGCCTCCGCCTCGGTGTGACAGTCGCAGTAGACGCGCATCTCGTCGCGGTACTTCCCGCCGAGGAGCTGGTAAGCGGGGAGTTCGAGTATCTTCCCGGCGAGGTCGTGCAGGGCGACCTCGATGCCGGAGATGGCCGTGACGGTGACGCCCTCGATCGAACCCTCGCCGGACATCTTCTGGATCAGGTGCTCGTAGAGCCGATCGATGTCGAGGGGGTTCTCGCCGACGATCATCGGCGTCATCCGCTCGATGAGCTCCGGAACGCCCGCGCCCCAGTAGGCCTCGCCGGTGCCGACGATCCCGGCGTCGGTGTAGACGCGCACGAGCGTCCAGGGGAAGTTCCCGTCCACCATCGTGGTCTGGACGTCCGTGATCTCGACGTCGCGGCCGCCGCCGCGCTTGGCGCGCACCCCCATCGTCTCCGCGGACAGCTCCCGCATCGTGTACTCCGCGTTCGGGTCGTGTAACTCGGCGTAATCGACTCCCATAGACAGTAGTTTACTCGTTATGAGGTAAATCTTTGGAGAACGGCGGAACCGGGAGGTCCCTCGAACCGCTCAGCCGATCTGCGCCGCCCGGATCGCGGTTTCGACGTCGTCGAGCGGCCGCTCGGTGATGCTCGGGCCGTGGCCGACGTGGATCACGTCGAGGTCCTCCTCCAGTGATCGCCGGAGGTACTGGATGCTCTCGACGAGCGTCTCGCGGTCGCCGCCCTCCAGGTCCGTCCGGCCGAACGCACCGTTGGCGAACACGAGGTCGCCGGCGAAGCAGACGCCGGCCGACCGAGCGTAAAAACAGAGGTGATCTGGCTTGTGCCCCGGCGTGTGCAGCGCCTCGTAGTCGTCGTCGCCGATCTGGACCGTCTCACCGTCGGCGATCCGGTGGTCGACGTACTCGCTCTCGGGGTCGAATCCCCACGTCTCGACGTCGAACGCGTCGCGGACGGCGGCGACGTTCTCGACGTGATCGGGGTGCGTATGCGTGAGATACAGGCGGTCGAGACCGTCGGCGTGCGCCTCGATCCGGGACACGACGTCGAAGTTCGCGCCCGCGTCGACGAGGGCTGTCGTCTCACCGGTGACGAGAAAGACGTTCGCGGTGAACGCCCGGACGTCGCGTGCGAGGTTGTGGATCACGATCAACGATAAGAGAGCCCCGGACTTGCGTCTTTCCGCTCGCACGCGCGGTACGCCTGCACCGGTGTGGCAAACCGCCCCGAAGCCGGGCCGGCGCGTCCGATCCGCGTCGGTCGGGGCGCTTTTGTGTGCCCGCGTCCAGCGACCGATATGTACCGGAAGGGCCACTTCGGCGTCTCGCTCATCGTCTTCGCGCCCATCGCGTTCGCTCTCCTGGCGTTCGATCGGGCGGACCTCGCGCTCGTCACCGGCGGCACGATGCTCTGGCTCGCGATGCTTCCGGACGTCGATCACCGGATTCCGGGCGTCCCCCACCGCGGGCCGACGCACTCGCTGGCCTTCGCGGCGCTCGTCGGGGCGGCGTTCGGGGCTGCTGGCGTCGCCGTGCAAACGATCGCCGGCGGCGAGATCGCGGTCGACGTCGCCACGATCACACAGGGCGTCTCGCTCGGTGTGGCCGGGTTCGCACTCGGCGCGCTCACCGTCGTGGCACACCTGCTCGGAGACGCGCTCACCCCCGCCGGCGTCAACTTCCTGTGGCCGCTGTCGGGACGCACGTACACGCTGGGGCTGTGGACCGCCGACAACGCGGTCGCCAACTACGGGCTCCTCGCGACCGGCGTGTTCGCGACCGGTGCTGCGGCGTATCTCGGCGTCGCGGTCTGAGCGTGCGGCACAAGGCTTATTTATCGCCTTTGCGTGCCTTCGAACGCAATGGCGAAAGGTAAGGTTGCGTTCTTTAACGACACGGGCGGTTACGGTTTCATCGAAAGCGACGATTCTGAAGAAGACGTCTTCTTCCACATGGAGGACGTCGGCGGCCCCGACCTCGAAGAGGGCCAGGAAGTCGAGTTCGACATCGAGCAGGCCGACAAGGGCCCGCGAGCGACGAACCTCCAACGCCTGTAAGAACGCACCACGAGAGCGGTACTGCGGTCGGCGATCCCGTCGAGTCTCACCACGATTCTGCATTTCTCACCCGGCGAGCGACGCGTCTGTCGAGTCCGTCACCGACGGTGATCGGGTTTCCAGTTGAGTCTCCGCCGCTTTCCGACGCGGGCGTTCGCCTCGTTCCGATAGGGCAGGTCGCCGAGAAAGCAGACGTCGTGCGCGGTGCGTCGAACGGAACCCGGGCCGCCACGTACCCGTCTCTGCCCTTCAGCAGCGCTCCGTCGGCACGCTCGTGGAACGAATCGTATTCTCCGGTCATCTTTATCCGGAGGGCAAGAATTTAGACGACGGCCAGAGTGGTGGGAGATAGATTGCAATGGACGGCGCTACTCCCCGGGTCCTCGTCGTCGAAGACGAACCCGACTTGGCCGAACTCTACGCTATTTATCTCTCGGACCTCTACGACGTGCAGACAGCCACCGACGGTGAGACGGCGCTCGAGCTGGTCGACGGGGAGACGGACGTCGTCCTCTTAGACCGGCGGATGCCCGACCTGACGGGCGACGAGGTACTCGAAGAGATCCGAGCGCGCGGGCTGGAGACCCAGGTCGCGATGATAACCGCGGTCGAACCGGACGTGGACATCGTCGAGATGCCCTTCGACGACTATCTGGTCAAACCCGTCACGAAGGAGGACCTCCACGGCCTCGTCGAGGTGTTGCTGCGACGGGCGAACTACGACGAGCGCTCCCAGGAGTTCTTCAGGCTCGCCTCGAAGAAGGCCGCCCTGGAGTCGTCACCGGACGTCTCCGTGGAGAACGAGGAGGAGTACCGGGAACTGACCGAGCAGATGGAGTCGATCCGCGCCGAACTCGACGAGACTCTCGCGGAACTGAGCGAGGACGACTTCCGCGAGGCGTTCGCGTCGTTCCCGGACATCGAGATCGACGAGCCGGAAACCGACGACGGATTCGGTTCGCCCCCGCAGTCCTGACCGGCCGCCCCGATCCGTCGGTCGGGTCGCTCGACCGGGCGGCCGCCGAACCGTTCGGTCTTGCGGCGCTACTCTCTCCGACTCCCCGGTTGCGGGTCGACGTGCGCCGGGGCGAGGAGGTCGTCCAGACGTCGGTCGTCGAGCCACTCGAGTAGCTCGACCAACTGTTCCGCCGCGGCCTCGAAGAGGCGTTCGCCGACCTCGGCGGTCGCGTCCGTCTGATCGCCGAAGACCCCGTTCTCGGAGTTTTCGACGGCGTCGTAGAAGATCCGCGCGCCGTGTTTCTGCAGGTGTTCTGCGGCCTCGACGTCGCGGACGCCGCCGTCGCGGGCGGATTCGAGTTCCCCTTCGCGGACCAGTTCCGGCGCGAGATGCTGGATCATCGCCGTCTCCTTCGGTCCGCCGTGCGGGCCGTTGTGCTCGAAGACCTCCTCGACGAGGTCGGGGATCGACTCGTCCCACATCCACTCGATCGCGTAGAGCGTCCCGTCGTCGCGGAGGCGACGACCGACCTCCCGGAGGTGCTGGACGTTGCCGCCGTGGGCGTTGACGTAGACGACGCGGTCGACGCCGTGGTACGCGAGGTTCCGCGTCAGCGACTCGACGTAGTCGCGGAACTGCGGCGCGTCGACCCACATCGTCCCGTGGAACTGCCGGTGGTGCGGACTCACGCCGACGTTGACCGTGGGAGTGCAGAGAAACCCCGTCCGCTCGGCGGCCTCGCGGGCCAGTCCCTCGGCGATGAGGTGATCTGTCGCGAGCGGGAGGTGCGGGCCGTGCTGTTCGGTCGATCCCAGCGGGACGACGGCGACCGACTCCTCGGCGACGTAGTCTCCGAGTTCGGGCCACGTCTGGTCTGCGACGTACATACCGGCCGAAGGCGGTGCGGCGTCAAGAAGGTACGGCACGGGGCGGCGGGGTGCGGTCGTCGTCGGTTGACGGCTACACCGCTGCTTCCGTCTCGCCAGATACCACTCCGCCCTCGGCCTCGTCGTCGCCACCGTCGGTCCGCTCGCGGATCACGAGGACGAACGCCCCGAGACCCACCAGGAGGACGATGAACGAGACGAGGCCGCCGACGAACGGGACGAAGTCGGCGAGCGCGACCACGGCGACGCCCACGACGAGCGCGGCCCATCGGTTCTCGGAGTCGATCAGCGAGAGCAACCACGTCCCGACGACGAGGGCCCCGTAAACCGACGTCACCCACAGGAGGAGAGCGAAGACGAGGAACCCGGCGATCGAGAGCGGGATCCCGACGATTGTCAGCAGGAGGAGGAGCAGTACGATCGGCGTGCCGACGAGGGCGAGGAGCCCGGTCCCGCCGCTTCGGAGCGCTCGCGACGTCCCGGTCGCGACGACGTCCCGGGCGAAGCGAGGCGCGGCGAGGAGCAGCACCGCGCCGAGGAGGAGGCTCACGAGCGCGCCGTAGATCACACCCACCCAGGAGGGGATCGGCGGCAGGGCGAGTCCCCCGTCGGATCCGAACACGTCGGGACCGGCGACCGACAGCGACTCGTCGCGGGTGACCGACCCCGAGACCGACGCCTCGTCCGAGAGGGTGAAGTCCTCGGCGTCGTACCTCAGCGATCCGCCGATCGTCGCCGTGGGCCCGACGGCGAACGTGTCGGCACCGACGGTCGCGTCGCCGTCGACCGCGCCGTCGAGGCGGACGTCCGCCGCGCCGGCTTCGAGGCCGCCGACGCGCGATCCCTCGCGGAGTTCGAGCGACGCGCCGCCGACGGTGAGCGCGCCCTCGACGACGCCTTCGATCACGACGCTGCCCGCCGCGGCGTCGAGCGAGCCGGTCACCCGTCCGGAGTCGGTGACGATGACCGACCCGGCCGCCGCGGAGACGTCGCCCTCGACGGTGCCGGCGATGACGACGCTTCCCGCGGCGGCGTCTAAGTTACCCTGATACGTTTCTCCGGCGTCGACGCGGACGGTGCCGCCGACCGCTCCGTCGGAGCCCGATCCGCTCGGGCCGAACTGCTGTGCGCCCGCGATCGTCGGCACCCCGCCGAAAACGACGAGAGCGGTGACGAGGAGGACTGCGAGTCGTCTGCGCGTGTGTCGTGACATCGTTTTCACGAGAGGAGGGACCTCTCAACTCAACGATACGATGGCATCGGACTTAATTGCTCCTGAGTGACAGGCCGCCTGAACGCCCTGCTCGTGTGGCTTTTTGACCCTCCGATGCGTGCGTTCGCTATGGAGTATACGACCCTCGGCGGGACGGGAACGACCGTCTCGAAGATCTGTCTGGGCTGTATGAGCTTCGGAGACACCGACTGGCGCGAGTGGGTGCTCGACGCGGAGGAGGGAAAGGAACTCGTCGAGCGGGCCATCGAACTGGGCGTGAACTTCTTCGACACGGCCAATATGTACTCCCGCGGTGGCTCCGAGCGCGTCCTGGGCGACGCCCTCTCGGAGTACGACCCCGACGAGTTCGTCGTCGCCTCGAAGGTGTACTTTCAGATGGACGACGACGATCCCAACTCGGGCGGGCTCTCGCGGAAGGCGATCGAACAGGAACTCGACGCCTCGCTGGACCGCCTCGGAATGGACACGCTGGATCTGCTACAGATCCACCGCTGGGACTACGACACGCCGATCGAACGGACGATGCGAACCCTCGACGACGCCGTGGATCGAGGGAAAGCGAGATACCTCGGGGCGTCGTCGATGTGGGCTCACCAGTTCGCCGAGGCGCAACACGTCGCCGACCGCGAGGGACTGACGCCGTTTTCGACGATGCAGAACCACTACAACCTGCTCTATCGGGAGGAAGAGCGCGAGATGCTACCGCTGTGTGAGAAACAGGGCGTCGGGGTCATCCCGTGGTCGCCGCTCGCTCGCGGGTGGCTCGCGCGCCCCCACGAGGAGTCGCGGTCGACGACCCGGGGCGAGACCGACGATCACGCCCACCAGCACCCGTATCTGGAGGGCGGCGGCCGCGAGGTCAACGAGCGCGTGCAGGAACTCGCCGACGAGAAGGGCGTGAAGATGGCGCAGATCGGCCTCGCGTGGCTGTTCGAAGACGACCGTGTCGACGCGCCGATCGTCGGCACGACGAGCGTCGAGCACCTCGAAGACGCCGTCGAAGCGCTATCGATCGATCTCTCGGAGTCCGATATCGAGTACCTCGAGGCGCCCTACGAACCGGTCCGCGTCTCCGGCCACGAGTAGTCGGAGTCAGAATCGGGGCCCGATCCCGAAATCCGCCAGACCGCCCGGGCGGCGACTATCGCGATCGCCACCTCCGAGAGGCCAACGACGAGGAACGCGGCGAGATAACCCGCCGTCGACGTCGTCGTTCCGCCGAGCAGGAAGCCCGCGAGGAAGCCGAGGCTGCCGAAGACGTTGAACCCGCCGAGCGCTGCGCCGCGGGTCTCGACCGAGGCGACGTCGGTCACGAGCGCCATCGTCGCGGGCGCGACGAGGGCCCCGAGGGCGCCGACGGCGGCCATCGCCGCGATCGCGACCCAGAGAACCGGGGCGACGCCGACGGCGATGATACCGAGCCCGTAACAGACCGAGCCGACGATCACCGGGATGGCCCGCCCGATCCGGTCGGAGAGAACCCCCGCAGGATACTGCAGCAGCGCGAACGGGACGAAGAAGGCGGCGAGCGCCAGCCCCGCGCCGGCGGCGTTCAACCCGAACGACTCCCGGAAGTAGTAGACGCCCACGAGCGCGAAAAAGCCCGCAGTCATCCGGTCGATGAACCCGAACGCGTAGGGGACGGCGAGCACCGGTCGCCGTCGGAGCCGACCGAGCACGTCGCCGACGCGGAGGCGCTCGCCGCTCGGAAGCTCCTCGGAGATCGTCACGAAGAGGATCCCGACCGCCACGAGCGTCCCGGCGGCCGCGTACAGCGGGTACAGGGGGTCCGCGTCGGCGAGGCGGCCGCCGACGACCGACCCGAGCGCCGCGCCGAGGCCGATCGCGATTCCAGCCGCGCCCATGTTCCGTCCGTTTCCCCCCGAAAGGTCCGCGAGCGCCGTGATGGCGAGCGAGAACGCGCCGATCGTCGCCGCGCCGCCGACGAGTCGGACGACGAGGACGCCCGTGAACGGGAGTCCGACGATCGGTGCCGCCGCGAGGACGAGATAGCCTGCCGCGCCGCCGAATGCGCCCGCCGCGGCCAGCGGCATCCGTCGGCCGACGGCGTCGCTGGCGGCACCCCACACGCTGGCGAAGGCAACGAAAGCGGCGAACTCGGCGACGAGGAACCACATCCCCGCTCGGATGGTTCCGCCGCCGCCGAGCGCGGCGACGATGTCCTCGACGCCGGGGTACAGAAAGACCTGCGAGACGAGGACTCCCCAGACCCCGACGGCGAGTCGAACGCGAGTCCCGCGGCGTGTCACGGGGAGCGGTTGGCTCTCCGCACAAATATCCGCGTCGTTTCCGGGACGTATCCGAATCCACTTAGCCGTCCGTCGCGTAACCCAGGTATGTTCGGCGGGGGAGACGAGACGAGCCGACGGGCGGTTCTGAAGGGGGCCGTCGCCGTCGGCGGCGCGGCGGCGCTGTCAGCGTGTCTGGAGGAAACCGATCCGGAGCCGGTGCCGAGCGGTCCCGAGGACCCGTCGTCGCTCTCGGAGCGTCAGCACGCCTGGAACGACCGCGTTCGAACCGACGATCACGGTAACACTCTTCTCCCACGCCACCAGCTCCTCCTGTATCTCACGCTGCCAGGGGACGGGCCGCCGGAGGCCGCCGCCAGACGAGACGTCGAATCCGCGCTCCGGACGCTCGATCGGGCCTACGAGCGGAGCAGCGACGGCCTCCTGCACTCGCTCGCCTACTCGCCGCGGTACTTCGATCGCTTCGGGGTAGACCTCCCGGCGTCGATCGACCTCCCCGAACCGCGGGCGCTCTCGCCGTTCGAGGCGCCGGAGTTCGACCGACAGGACGCGCTCCTGCACCTGGCCTCGGACCGCGCGGACGTCGTTCTCGCCGCCGAGGAGGCGCTTCGGGGCAACGAACCGACGGCGAACGGTCGGGATCTGGAATCGGCACTGACAGACGTCTTCGAGGTCACAGACCGACGAAGCGGGTTCGTCGGTGCCGGGATGCCCGCGGAGCGACAGGACGGCCTCGCGGGGATTCCATCCTCGAACCCGGTCCCCGAGGAGTCGCCGTTGTTTATGGGATTCGTGGCCGGGTTTCGGAAGAACCAGGCGACGGAAGATTACGTCACCCTCTCGGACGGCCCGTTCGCGGGCGGCACGACGAAGCACGTCTCGAATCTCCGGATGCGCCTCGACGACTGGTACGGCGAGCAGTCCTTCGAGGAGCGCGTCGCGGAGCTGTTCTCACCCGTCCACGCGGCGGACGGGCTGGTCGACGGGGTCGGCGCGAATCTCGGTGACGACAGCGGAATCACACCGGAGATGATCGACGAGATCCGACAGCACGCTCGGCGGTTCGGTCGCGTCGGCCACGCACAAAAAGCAGCGCGGGCGAACCGGAACGAAGACGGCACCGTCCGAACGCTCAGACGCCACTTCGAGTCCACGGACGACGACGAGGCGAGCCTCCACTTCCCGAGCCTCCAGCGGGGGATCACGACGTTCGAGGAGGTCCGGGAAGCGATGAACGGAACGGACCTCGCGGACGTTCCGACGATCCGCCAGCGCGTGAACAACGGGATACTGGAGTACGTCTTCGTCAAGCGCCGCGGCAACTTCCTCGTCCCGCCGCGCTCGCAGCGATCGCTCCCGACGCCGACGGGCGAGACGCCCGGGATCTGATACTGTCGGCCGTGACTACGTGAAGGGTCCTCGACACTCCGGGTGCCGAAATCATACACAGATGTACGTCCGACAGTACGAGCTCACAGCTGACTGTCGATCGCCGAACTGACCGCGTCCCACTGGTAGTCGTCGAGCAGTTCCCCGTTCACGTAGACGGCCGGCGTTCCGGGAATGTCCCGATCAGAACCCGTCTGTCGATCCGCCTCGACGACCTCGCGGTAGGGTTCCTGGTCGGCGGCCGCGGCGACCGCACAGCCGTCGACGCCGAGTTCGTCTGCCAGATCGTGGACGATCTGATACCCGTTCTCGCTCAGATCGCCCTGGTTCTCGTAGACGCCCTCGGTGAAGGCAAAGAACGTCTCGTCGTCGGCGCGGTCCTGCACCGCGCGGGCGGCGGAGGCGGCCGCCCACGACCACGTCTCGTCGACGGGAATCGGGAAATCGAAGAACCGATACCGGACGTCCCCGGCGTCGACGTAGTTCGATTTGATCTCCGGGTACACGTCGGTCGTGAACGTCTGGCAGTGCGGACAGGCGAAGTCCTCGAACACCTCGACGGTCACCGGAGCGTCCTCTGGACCGAGGGTCGGGCGGGGCAGTGAGGAGACCGACTCCAGCGTGCCGACGTCGCAACCGTCGGGCAGATCTGCGCTCTCTGATCCCGATCCCGATCCGCCGAGACAGCCTGCCGTAGCGCCGACCGCCGCCGTTCCACCGATCGCAGCGAGGTAGGCCCGTCGTGTGGGTCGCATAGCTGTGTGAACGAATCGGCGACATATATACCGTGCCGATCCCGAACGAGTGCTTCCCCATAGGGCCGCGTCGCTCCGCAGCGGCGTCGCGCCCGGTCAGAACCAGTCGACTTTTCACCGCCGCGGCTCCCTTCTCCCGTATGGAGTTCGAAGAGGACGACAGCGTGGTACTGCACGACAAGCACAGCGAGTTCGACGGCGAGACCGGCACGATCACGCAGGTCGTCGAGACGATGTTCGGCGACGCCACCTACACCGTCAGCTTCGAGGACGGTCAGGAGGTCGGCATCTCCGCCGACCAGCTCGACCCCGCAGACGAGGCCGACGACGAGGAGTAGCGGAGTTTTTCCCCTCTCGGCGCGAAGCGTCCCCAATGCCCCGGATCCCGTTTCACTACGTCGATCTGCGGACCTTCTGCTACGAGACCGAGGACGAAAAGCGGGTCGAGAGCGCGCTGCGGACGTTTCTCCCCGAGGAGTTCGACCTGACCCGAACCGAGAGCGCGGGCCACCACGGCGACCGGATCGTCGTCCTCTCCGCGCGCGTCGAGAACGCCGACGACGTCCGGCACGTCCTCGCTCGCCTGAGCGAACTCCCCGAGTTCGAGACGCTGCTCTCGGAACTCGACGAGCGCGTCACCGACAACACGGAACTGTTCCTGCGGCTCGACAAGCAGGCGGCCTTCCGTGGCGACGCCCGGCGCGGCGACGGTATCACCCTCCGCGCAAAGGTGGAGGCCTACCCCGCGACGAAGGAGGCGGCGGTCGAGAACGCCCGCGAGGCGCTCGAACGAGCGGACGCGCTCGACTCGGATACCGAATAGTGGCGAACAGGCAGCACGGGCGGTCGCCGCAGGGCGCTGTGCTACGCAACCGCGGCACGCCCCGCGTCAGCGGTCAGTACACGGCGTGCGTGGTCCCGCATTCGGATATAAACGCTCGCGAGAGGAAGCCGCTCTCGTTCGGAGCGAACCGGTACTACGATACCGACTCGGCCCAGTCGATCAGTCCTCGGTCCACTTGATCGAACAGCCCTGCGACGGCGTCTCTTCGACCGGAATCATCTCACCCGCGAGCAGTGCCTCGACGGCTTCGCGCATCTCGTATCGCTCCGGTTCCGCGTCGGGGTTCATCGCGTCGTCGATTCGAGAGTGGAAAGCCAGTCGGAAGGCGTCGCCGTCGCGTTCGAAGAGGAACGGGTCGGGCGTACAGACCGCGCCGTACTCGCGAGCGACGTCCTGAGACTCGTCACGGAGGTACGCCGTGTAGCGGATTTCGCCGTCTTCGACGCGCTCGCGCATCCGCTCGAAGGAGTCGTCGGGGTACTCCTCGGCGTCGTTCGGGTTGATACCGACGACGGCGAGGTCGTCGTACGCCTCGCTCAGGTGGTTGAGTTCGTCGACCTTCGCTTCGGCGTAGGGGCAGTGGTTACACGTGAAGACGACGAGCAGCGCGTCGTGGTCGGCGAAATCGGAGAGCGCGTACGTCTCGCCGTCGGCACCCGGGAGTTCGAACGCCGGTGCCTCGTCGCCGTGCGCCAATTCCGAATCGGATTCGACCAGGACCATACCCGTCGATTGGGTCCCGAGACAGAAGTGGTGTTCGTTCGCCCGGGACCGGCACTCACTCGACGCTGACGAGGTAGACCGCGACGACGCCGAGGCCGATTCCGAGCAGTTTCCGCGCGGTCAGGGACTCGTTCAGGAACGCGATCCCGAGGATCGAACTGAGGACGAGGAACATCCCGAAGATGGGCGAGACGACGCTGACGGGGCCGAGCGAGAGCGCTCGGTAGTACGCGAGGATGCCCACCGTCAGACAGACGCCCGCGAGGACGACGTAGCCGACTTTCGGATGCGTCACGTACCCCAACGCGTCTTCGCCGTTGTAGAGGACGATGCCGGCGGTCAGAACGACCAGGATCGTGTTCGTCATCATCGTCGCGACGTTGCTCGGAATCTGCGCCGTGCCGGTCGTCGCGACCCGCATAAACGGGGCCACGAGGGAGTAGGCGACGAGCGCGAGGATCGCCCACGGGAGGTAGCTCATACCCGACTCTCCGCACAGGCGCGGATTCATCGTTTCGATCGCAGACGGGCGGTCCGGCCGTCCATCGGCGCGGACGCGGACGCCACCGCTGCCGCGGGGATCAGTCGTCAGCGGCGGCTGACGCCGTCGTCGAGGTGGTCTGTTGGGCGACGCGGGCGATCCGCCATCCCAGCGCGAGCGAGCACGCGCCGAGCACGGCGACGAGCGCGAACGACGCCGCGAGTCCGACCGCATCGATCAGGTAACCGAACAGCGGCGGCGCGACCGCGCCGCCGAGCGAGATGCCGATGGTGACCAGCGCGAAGTTCTTTCCGAGGTCGGCCCGCGCCGAGAGCGCGTCCGCCAGCGACGACCGGGCCGGCCGGGAGAGGCTGATGCTGCCGCTGAAGAGGAGCACGATTCCGAGCGCGAGCGGTGGGAGCGCGAGCGTCGCGAGCAGGGCGGCGACGACGGTCAGAAGCCCGTAGCCAGCGACGACGACCGGGCCCGTTCCGATTCGGTCGGTCAGCGCGCCGCCGACGAGGATGAGCCCCGAACCGACGACGAGCATCGCGGCGGTGAGCGCGCTCGCGGTCCCCTCGGGTAGCCCGTACCCCGCAGCTAGGAGGCTGGGCGTGTACGTCCGGATCGCCCACGCCGAGACCGAGGTGAGGAAGGCGAGGACCGTCAGCGCGAGGATCCCGCGCGAGGAGGCGAGCGTCCGGAGGAGAGACTGGACTCGCCCGGGGACCGAACGGAGCGTCGGTCGCCCGTCGGGGCGCTCCGCGAGCCCCGGGCGCGTGACCTCGTCGTCGACGGAGCGGAACCCGTACAGACAGTACGCGGCGTAGCTCCCTCCGACGACGGTCACGACGCCGATAGCGACGCGCCAGGAGAGCCCGAGCGCCGTCGTCGCGGCGACCACCGCGTAGGGGGCGGCGAGGCCGACCGCGCCGCCGAAGGCGTGGGCGCTGTAGGCCCGCCCGCGATTTTCGGCGGTCGAGACAGCCGCCAGGAGCGGGTAATGCGCCGGGTGGTGGCCGGCGACGCCGACCCCGAGGATCACCTGCGCGCCGAGCAGCCACCAGTAGGAGGGAGACAGCGCCGTGAGCGCGGCGCCGAGGGTGCCGACCACGAGCGAGATCCCGAGGACGAGCGTCCGGCTGTAGGCGTCGGAGACGTACCCGAAGGGGAGCTGGAGGGCGAGGACGACGGCGTTCTGCACGCCGATCGCGAGCCCGATCGCGGCGATACTGACGTCGAATCGCGCCGCGAGAACGGTGACGAGCGGGGCCAACATCACGATGTACGCGTGGTTGACGAAGTGCGAGCCGGCGACGAGGCCGACCACCCGGCGGTCCTGCGCGTCAGTCACGGCTGACTGTCACCCCCGGACGGAAATATAGTCGCCGAATGCGATCCGGAGAGAGGTTCGCATCCCCCGGGGAAGCGTGGCGTCCGTTCCCCCCGCCGCGGAGCGTGTTCCACGGCACCCGTGGGCCCTCAGCCGCGAGTCGCCCGCGAACGCTTCTCTTCCCGCGTCGCCCACACCTCGGCGAACGCGTCGAAGAAGTCCGCGCCGGTGTCGACGACCACGTGTTCGGCGCGGTACCGCCGCGCCCGCGCTTCGATCTCGTCGACGTGGGCGGAGAGCCGCTTCCGATACGACTCGACGGTCGACCCCGCGAAGTACGCCCGATGGGTCGACCCCGTCTCGGGGTCCTCGAAGACGGTGTCGCCGACGACGTCGGGGTCGCGCTCCTCGGGCGCGACGACGTGAACCAAGAGAACGTCGGTGTCGCCGAGGGCCGCGAGTCCGTCCTCGATCGCCTCGGGGTCCTCCAGGAAGTCGCTCACGACGACGACGAGCGACCGCGAGCGGATCGTTCGGGCGTACGCGGACAGCGACTCGACGAAGTCCGTGCGGTCGTCCGGGTCGATCGCGTTGACCGAATCGAGGAGGCCGAGCAGTTCGCCGCGCGTCGACCGACCGCGATCGAGTCTCTCGAAGTCGGTCCCGATCGTCGAAAAGCGGAACGAGTCGTGGCCCGCGGCCGCGATGTAGGCGAACGCCAGGCCGACGCGCGCGGCGAACTCGAACTTGTTTTCGCTCCCGTCGCCGAAGTCCATCGACGCCGAGGTGTCGAGGAGCACGTGGACCGTGAGGTTCCGCTCGGCCTCGTACTGCTTGATGAAGTACTCGTCCGTCCGGGCGTAGACGCGCCAGTCGATCAACCTGACGTCGTCGCCGGGAGTGTATCGACGGTAGTCACTGAAGGTGAGACCCTCGCCGACGTTCGGCGACTGCTGTTCGCCCTGCTGCCGCGAGTCGGTCTGCTGGCGCAGCGACCGCTCCAGGCGGGCGAGTTCGTCGAAGAAGGCGGGCTCGATCGGCATCGTCACAGCAGCGCCGAGACGGCGTCGTCGGGGGTCACGCCCTCGCGCTCGGCCCGGAAGTCGACGATGAGCCGGTGTCTGAGCACCGGGTGGGCCATCGCCTCGACGTCCGCCCAGGAGACGTGCGCCCGGCCGTCGAGGAACGCCCGAGCCTTCGCGGCGAGGACGAGTCCCATACTGGCCCGCGGGCTCGCGCCGAACTCGACGTCCTCGGCCGTTCGCGTCGCCCGTACCAGGTCGATCACGTCGTCGCGGACGTCGTCGGCGATGGGGACCTGGCGGGTCAACTGCTGGGCGCGCTGGAGGCCGTCCCGCGAGAGCACCCGATCGACGGTGGGATCGGGCGCGCCCGTCGTGTACCGGTCGACGATCTCCCGCTCCTCGTCGCGGTCGGGGTAGTCGACGAGGATCTTCAGGAGGAAGCGGTCGGTCTGGGCCTCCGGCAGGGGATAGGTCCCCTCCTGATCGATCGGGTTCTGCGTCGCGAGCACGAAGAAGGGCCGCGGCAGCTCGCGGGTCTCCCCGGCGGTCGTCACCTGCTTCTCCTGCATCGCTTCGAGGAGCGCGGCCTGGGTCTTCGGCGTCGCGCGGTTGATCTCGTCGGCGAGGACGAGGTTCGCGAACACGGGGCCGCGCTCGAAGACGAACTCCCGCTCCCCGCCGACCTCCCGGATGATCTCCGTGCCGGTGATGTCGGCGGGCATCAGGTCGGGCGTGTTCTGGATTCGGGAGAAGGAGAGGTCCGTCGCCTCCGCGACCGTTCGCACGAGCGTCGTCTTGCCGAGCCCGGGGTTGCTCTCGATGAGGGCGTTGCCGTCGCAGAGCAGGCAGACGAGGAGCTGTTCGACGACGTCGGACTGGCCGACGATTCGCTTCGCGACCTCCTCGCGGAGGGCGGCGAGTCTGCGCTGTATCCGGTCGATCTCCTCGTTCGTTCCGTTCATAGGTTAGCGTGCATCGTTCGTGGTTCCGTCTTCGTCGTCGTCGAGTTCCCTGATCCGGAGGTTGTACTCGCGGACGAGTTCGGCGTCTTCGATCCGCTCCTCGCCGGCGAAGCCGGCCTGCTGGCTGTCGAACTCGCCGGTACCGCCGCCCCCGCCGAAGCCGTCGCCCGGCCCGGTCGGGGCGTCGCCGCTCCCCTCGCCGGTCCCCGGGACCGAGATGTTCTCGAACTCGTCGCCGGCCTCGACGTCCTCGGGATCGCCGAGGATCTGATCGCCGTCCTGCAGTTCGTCGTCGTCCGGTCGATCGACGGACGGGTCGCCGCCGCCGGCCCCCAACAGCCCGGCGAGGTCGGGGTCGACGACGGCGATTTGAACGCTCGCGAGGCTCACGATGACGACCAGGACGACGGTCACCGCCACGCGGCGCGTCTCGACGAGTTCGAGCGTCGAGGTGCGCCCCAGGGTCTCGATCACGTCCCCGTAGAGCCGACGCGCCATCTCGGTGTCGGCGCCGTGGTCGACCGCGTCGCGGGCGGTTCGCAGCGCCTCCCGGACCGGCGGGTTCGCGGCCTCGAACTGCTCGACGAGCGGGCGGCGCAGCCTGAGGGCGTACTCCCCGGCGAACGCGACGAGGCCGATGGCGACGGCGACGAGCGACGTCGCGTCGACCGCCCGCGGGGCGAAGTCGCCGACGAGCGGGGCTGCCCCGAGCGCTTCGGCGAGAAGTCCCGGAATCCGGACGTCGACAGCGAGCCACGGCGGTTCGATCAGCGCGAGGACGAGATTCGCGAGGAGCGCGAGGAGCGCGGCGTCGACGGCGGCGTGGACGACGGCGGCCTTGCGAACCTCGGCTCTGACCTCGTCGAGCGCGTCGCGGATCCGCGCGGTCGACTCCTCGGCGCCGGCTTCGACACCGTCGCCCGCCTCGCCGTCGGCACCGTCGTTGATGCCGTCGCTCGACGGGCCGCCGTCGACGAACCCCGGGTCGGCGTCGAACCGCCCGTCCTCGTCGGGTCCGTGTTGCTCCGGATCAGACATCCTCGCACTCCTCCGGGACGCTGTCGTTCTCCTCCCGCAACTGCTCACAGACCGAGCGCAGGTCCTCTCGGTAGCCGTCGCGCTCGGACCGGACCTCGGCCAGCGTTTCGTTCGCCGCCGCCAGTTCCGACTCCAGGCTGCTCACTCGCGTCTCTAAGGATTCGATCCGGTCGCGAGCGGACCGGAGCTCCTCGCGGAGCTGTTCGTTCTGCGCCCGCAACTGCTCGTTCTGGGCCTCGACTTCGGAGACGCCGGACTGAAAGAGCGCCGTGGCTCCGACCGTCCCCGCGGCGAGGACGAGGAGGGCGGCGACGAGCGCGATGTTCAGTCGGCGACCGACGTACGTCACGGGAGACCTCCGTCAGAGGTGGTCGTTCGGCGACGAACTTGAAGCCGCCGATAGCTCACCTCGGCCGTGAAGACGAGCAGTCCGGCCAGGAGGAACAGCCACGTCCAGTCGGTCTTCACGGGTTCTACGCCGCGGGCGCGCTGGCTCGCGAACCGCGCGATCTCTGCCCCCTGGGCGGCGGTGAACTCTCGACCGCCAGTGTCGGCGACGAGCGTGTCGAGAGCCGGATCCGGCCCGAACGCGGCGTACTCCCGCGGGTAGTTCGCGGCGTACGTCGCGCCGAGGACGTCGTGGTAGCCCGTCTCCTCGGGCGTTACCGTCGCCCGGAACGTCTCCTCGCCGACCCGCTGGAACGACGCCCCCGCAGCCTCGGGTCGCTCGGTACCGCGGTACGTCACCGCCGTCGACTCGCCCACGCGCGTGTCGGAGATTCCGGTGACCCCGGTCGCCTTCCGCTCGGGATCGCCGACGGCGTAGTTCGTCGTCCGCGTCAGGAGCAGCGAGTCGGGCTCGCGGAGCAGGCCGTCGAGCGTCCCGTCCTCGCCGTGGGCGGTGAGCGTCGCCACCCGGCCCAGCCCGTAGCGCCACGTCGCGAGCGCGGGCTGGCCGTTGCCGCCGGCGACGAGGAAGTCCGCGCCCTGCCGGACTGAGACGTCGTTGAACGCCCCCGGCGACGACGTCAGCGTGACGCCACTGGTGACGAACGAGCGCCGATCCAGGACGACGAGTTCGGACGCACCGGCTGCTCCCGAGCCGCCGAAGAGGATGCCGAGGCGGGTCGTCTCGGTCGCGCGGAAGTAACTGCCGCTGCCGGCGCCGGCGATCGTCTGCAGCGTGCGCTCGTTGACGCGTTCGCCGGCACCGACGGTGACGACGCGGACGCCGCGGTCCGATAATTGCGCGGCGACGCCGGCGGCCTCGTCGGGGCTGTCGTGACCGTCGCTGACGAGGATGATCGTCCCCGGGCGATCGCCGAGGAGGTCGCCGCCCCCGCGGACGCCCGCGGCGATGTCCGTCGCGCCGCCGGCGCGGAGCCGTCGGATCGTGTCTTCGAGTTGGGCGCGGTTGTCCGAGAGGGGTTCGACGTCCGCGACGCGGTAGGCCTGGTAGTTGAAGCCGACGATCCCGACCTCGTTCTCGTCGCCCAACTGATCGAGCACCGAGAGCGCCGCGGACTTCTGTATCGCCATCCCCTCCCGGGCGCTCCCCGAGACGTCGACCGCGAGGACGATGTTCGTCGCGCGGGCCTGGCCCTCGCCGGTCGTGACCGGGAGCATCGACGCGAGGTTCGACCCCTCGTAGCCGCCGCTCTCGAAGGAGTTGGGGCCGCCGACGACGAACAGGCCGCCGCCGTCGATGACGAACCGCTGGAGCCGGTCGACGTTCCCCACCGAACCGGCTGGCGCGTCCTGGACGACGACGGCGTAGTACGGCGAGAGGTCCTCGGGCACTTCGTCGGCCGTCTCCACGTCGTACAGGTCGCCGAGGTAGTCGCGGAAGGGGTACTCGCCGGGGGAGAGATACAGAATCTTCGGTTGCTCGACCACGCGGACGGTCTTTCCGAAGACGTCGTTCTCCTCGAACCGGTCGGTCGTCTCGATCTCGGCGGTGATCGTGTGGCTGCCGGTCGACTCGAACGTGTGGTTGAACTGGGCCGTCGTCGGGGCATCCTCGAAAGACCGTTCGAGCACCCGCTCGCCGTCGACGCGAACCGTGAGTGTCGCCGACGTGTTCGGGCCGACGCCGTCGACGCGAGCGGCGAAGGCGTTCTCGACGCCGAGACTCACCTTCTCGGGCCCGGCGACGCTGACGTACCGCTCGGCGAACTGCGGCTCCGGCGAGACGACGGAGACCGTCGCGTTGACCGAGCGCGCGAGCGTCGCCGCCTCCTGCAGCGACTGGCCGCTCGTCACCCGACCGTCGCTGAGGAGCACCAGATTGCCGTCCGCTTGGACGTTCGCCGCGACGGCCTCGCCGACGGGCGAGGAATCGTTCGTGCCGACCGGGACCCGCCGGACGGAGACGCCCTCGCTCTCGATCGATTCGGTGATCCGGTCCGCGACGTTCGGCGTGACCGCGGTGCTGTCGGACTCGTCGACGAGCAGCGTCACGCTGGGGTCGCCTGCGGTCACCTGCGACTGGACGGTGTAGGGGCCGGCCGCCGAGAGGACGAGAAGCGCGACGACGACGACCCGCGCGAGGAGGAACCACCGTCTGGAGCGTTCCGACGCCGTCCCGTCGGCATCGCGAAAGACGAGCGCCCAGAGCGCGACGGCCGCGATCGGGAACGCGAGGAGGAGCAGCGGTCGCTCGACGCCCACCGAGAGCGCCTCCGTGAGTTCGACGGCGGCGGCGAGCGGAGAGGGTGGCTGCCCCGAAGACAGTGGCCCGCGATAAACCGGAAGTGACGATATCAAACTACGCATCATCACAGATCACCCCGCCGGCGGAGGAAGGCGACCTCACCGAGCGCGACGGCGGCGAGTCCGAGCGCGACCCACTCGGTCAGCGGACCCGGCACGGTCCGCTCTTCTTCCCTCGTTGTCGGTCCGCCGCCGGCGTCGGACTCGACCGGCGTTGCCGATACGTCCGATTCCTGCGGATCCAACAGCGACGCGCTGTATCGGCTCCCGTCGGCGACGTAGAAGCCGGCGTCCGTGGCGTCGATTCGCGAGGCCGTCACCTCGCCGCGCGGCGTCTCGATCGTCGTCTCGTTGTCGAAGGAGAGCCGATCGCCCGTCTCGCGGTTCAGCTCCGACAGCGACTCCCGGCCCGCGAGCGCGTAGACGCTCCGCTTCCAGAAGATCGGATACTCGAAGTCGAACTTGAACGACGACGCCGACTCGATGTACCCGTAGTAGAGCACCCGTCCGTCGCCCCGGCGCTCGGTCGCGACGATCGGCGTGCCGTCGTTCGTCGAGACGAGCGCCCGTCCCGACCGGAGGTCACCGCGGACGTACCGCTCCGGCGGCGGGAAGGTGACCTCGCGCGTCAGTTCGTCCGCTGCGGGCGTCGCGAGCGTCGGGTTCGTTCCCATCGCGTCGGGGGCGAGCAAGAGCAGGTCGCCGTAGGCCTCGACCGGCATCGACTCGTCCGCCTGGATGCCGACGCCGCCGCCCGCCGCGAGGGCGTCGCGGCCGGCGGAGACGTGAGAGTCCCGGATCTCGTCGGCGTCGACGTTGCTGTAGAGGACGACGTCGTAAGTCTCCTCGGGCGGTTCGGGGATCGAGTCCGGCGGTTCGACGATCGTCAGTTCGACCGGACTGATCACCGAAAGTGCCGTCGTGAGATAGCGGTTCTCGTCGTTAGTGACGAGAAGCACGTCGACGGCGGCGTCCTCGGGCGCAGCGACGTACGCGGTGTCGTCGGTGGGGAAGGAGTCACCCGGCGAGAGCCGGATCTCGCCCCCGCCGGCGGGCACCGGGAGCGTGACGCTGCGGACGTCGCCGGGAGCGAGCGAGACGCTCTCTTCGGCTTCGCCCAGCGCGACCTGTCTGGTGACCGCCTCGCTCCCGAAGTTCTGCACCGAGACGGTCACTTCCTCCCCCGAGAACTCCCGGTCGACGATACCGACGTTGCCGTCGCCGCCGCCGTCGAACTGCCGGAGGTCGACCGTCAGCCCGCGGGCGCGGGCGGACTGGATCGCCGCCTCCCAGTCGGTGTCGCCGGCGAAGTCGCTGAGGACGACGATCCGGGCGTTCTCGCCGGCGAGACTCGACCCGCGCGCGACCGCCGTCCGGAGGTCGCCGGGCGCGTCGGTGGCGCGGAGGTCCGAGAGCGTCTCCGCCGCGTCGCTCGCGGTGCCGGCTCTGAGGGCGATCGAGGACTGCCCGTCGACGACGACCACCGAGGTCGTCGAGGAGGTCTCCTCGCGTGCGGCGGCGACGGCGCGTTCGAAGCGCGTCCGGCCGTCGCTCTCGGCGTTCATACTCGCGCTGGCGTCGACGACGAGGACCGTCTCCTCGACGGTCTCGGACTCCGAAACCGGAACGTACGGCGTCGCGAGCGCCGTCGCGAAGAGGACGATCGCGAGCAGTTGGAGGAGCAGCAGGGCGCTGCGCTTCAGGCGTTCGAGCAGCGGCCGCGACGAGGACCTGCCGTCCGAATCCGACAGGAAACGGACGGTCGGCAGCGTCACGCGTCGCGGATCCGGTCGGATCAGGTACAGGAGTACCACGGGAACCGCAGCGAGGAGGGCAGCGAGTCCGAGCGGGGAGAGGAAGGCGTCCGAGAGGGCCATCGTGCGTGAGGCGGTCCCCCGGGGTATTGTGCCTTTCCCACCTGCGGCGCGAACGGTGGGCGGTCGCCGCCGACACGTCGGGGACGGGAGAGCAAACCCTTTCAATCGGGGCCGCTTCGGATCGCGTATGGAAGCGAAGCGGGAACTGCTCGACCTGTTGCTGAGCGACGCTCGACAGAGCACCGAGGACATCGCGCGACAACTCGGCGTGGACGCAGCAACGGTCGAGAAACTGGTCGACGAACTGGAGTCCGAGGGCGCGGTCCGCGGCTACCAGGCGGTCGTCGACTGGGACAGCGTAGACGAGGAACACGTCCGTGCGGAGGTCGAGTTGAACGTCGAACTCGACCGCGAGACCGGCTACGAGGAGATCGCCCGGCGCATCGCGAAGTTCCCCGAGGTGGCGTCGCTGCGGCTCATCTCCGGGAGTTACGACTTCGCCGTCGACGTCGAGGGCGAGTCGATGCACGACGTCTCGAACTTCGTCTCCGAGCAGATCGCGCCGATCCCGGAGGTCACCCAGACGGTGACGCACTTCGTGATGCGGACCTACAAGGAGCGCGGCGTCTACTTCGGCGACGGCGACGACGACGACCGCCTCGCCGTCTCGCCATGACAGGTCCGACAGAGCGGCTCTCCCGGCGGGCCAGAGAGACGCCGCCGTCGGGGATCAGGCGGTTCTTCGAACTCGCCGAGGAGATGGACGACCTCGTCTCGCTCGGCGTCGGCGAACCCGACTTCTCAGCGCCGTGGGCGGCCCGAACGGCGGCGATCGACTCCCTGGAGCGGGGACGGACCTCCTACACGGCCAACCGTGGGCGACGGGACCTCCGCGAGCGGATCGCAGAGCACGTCACGCGCTACGACCTCTCCTACGATCCCGACGACGAGATCCTCGTCAGCACGGGCGCGAGCGAGGCGGTCGACCTCG
The DNA here is from genome assembly GCF_024494595.1 of Halobellus rarus. Lineage (GTDB taxonomy): Archaea > Halobacteriota > Halobacteria > Halobacteriales > Haloferacaceae > Haloquadratum > Haloquadratum rarum. Next base: position 78,804 of record NZ_JANHDI010000004.1, read on the forward strand.
CGATGCGTGCGCTCATCGACCCCGGCGACGCCGTCGCGGTCCCGCAGCCCTCGTACATCTCCTACGGACCGACGGTGACGTTCTCGGGCGGCGAGGTCGTTCCGGTGGAGACCCACGCGGAGAACGACTTCGTCCTCACGTACGAGGATCTCGAACGCGCCGGTGCCGACGAGGCCTCGATCCTCGTGCTCTGTTACCCGAACAATCCCACGGGCGCGGTGATGACGCGAGAGGAACTTGCGGAGGTCGCGGAGTTCGTCCGCGAGCACGACCTCTTCGTCCTCTCCGACGAGATCTACGCGGCGCTCCGCTACGAGGACGAGCACGTCTCGATCGCGACGCTGCCGGAGATGCGCGAGCGGACCGTCGTGTTCAACGGGTTCTCGAAAGCGTACGCGATGACGGGGATGCGGCTCGGGTACGCGCTCGGGCCCTCGGCGGTGATCGACGCGATGAACCGGATCCACCAGTACACGATGCTGTCGGCGCCGACGACCGCGCAGTTCGCCGCGATCGAAGCGCTCGACTCCTGCGACGGCGCGGTCGAAGAGATGCGCCGGGAGTTCGACCGCCGTCGTCAGTTCGTCATCTCGCGGTTCAACGAGATCGGGATGGACTGCTTCGAGGCGAAGGGCGCGTTCTACGTCTTCCCGAAGTGCCCGCCGGGCTGGGAGGACGACGAGGCGTTCGCGGAGGCGCTCATCCGTGAGGAGCGCGTCGCACTCGTCCCCGGCCGCGTCTTCGGCGACGGGGGAGAGGGACACCTCCGCGTGTCGTACGCGTCCAGTATGGGAGAGCTGAAAGAGGCGCTGAACCGGATCGAATCGTTCGTCGAGAGCCGCTGACCTCCGTCGTCGCGAGGGACCGCCCCCGTCTCATCAGTCGGGAGGTACCGACGTCGTGGTCGACCGATGGCCGACGATCCGCCCGAACGTTTCGTATCACAAACTATTACTTCGATCGATGCGTACGGAAGTGACGAATGCACACAGGTGGCGGTACCGACGGGAATACCGTCGGTGCCACTGTGGGCGTCGCGACCGCCCTCGACGATCTGAAGTCCCGCGGCAGCGCGCTCTTGGTCGTCGGAACAGTCCCCGAAGACGTCTACACTCGGGTCTCCGCGTGCCTCCTCGGCGGGAACGGCGACGCGGACCGCCGGCGACTCGTCGTCGAACGTGGGTCGGGTTCGGACGTCCGGTTCGATCAGATCGATCGCTGGACGCCGGAGTGGACGCGGATCCTCAGCGTCGACCTCGCCGCCCGGAACTCGACAGCGGACGCGTCGGGAGCGACTGGTGCAAGCGATCGGCTCGGCCCGGACGGGTCCAGCGGCCTCGCTTCGCCGACTGCCCCACCGTCACCGACGTCGGATTCGACGTCGTTCGACGCGTACGGCGGCGATCGGACCCGGGACGACGCAACGGTCACAGTCGAGGGATCGATCGTCGATCTCGGCGTCGAGATCGGCACGGCGATCCGGGAGTTCGACGCCGTCGCGGGTGATCTCGACCCCGCCGAGTTACGCGTCGCGTTCGACTGTGTGGCCCCGTTGCTTTCGGAGTACGACAGACAGACCGTGTTTCGCTTCCTCCACCTGCTCGCGAACGATGTCAGGTCCGTCGGGGGTATGGGACACGTCCGCGTGCCCGAACCGTTCGATTCGGAGATCGTCCGCCTCTTCGCGCCGCTTTTCGACGCGGTCGTCGAACTGCGGCTCGACGGCAGAGAGCCACAGCAGCGCTGGCATCTCCGCGACGCCGGGCTCACCTCGGAGTGGCTCCCGATCGACGACGGGCGGTAGCCCGACCACCAGTACGCTTTTTGCGGCGTAAGTGATGTATTGTCACGATGGAAGGGCTCGGGGGCCGTACGACGCCAGCGGGGGAGCGAGCCGGATCGACCGGTTCGAATCACCTCCAGATCGAGTTCGATAGCTCGACCGAACGGACCGAACTCGAAGTCTCCGACCCGATCGAGCGGAGCCAGTTCGTGCTCTCCTCGCCCGATCCGATGCGGATTAGGGAGGCCGATCCGGACGCGTTCCGATTCCCGGCAGATGGGGCGGTGAGCGTTCGAACCGACCGGTTAGACCTCGAGACCGTCGTGTCGGTCTGCATTCGCGACGGCGGGGGGAACATGATCGCACAGGCCGAACACTTCGCCGACGAGACGTTTCCGCGGGGGACCTACAGCGTCGAACTGTTCGCTCCGATCAAACTCTACCTCCGCGTCGACTCGTCGCTGCGCGTGGTCTCGGACGCGACGCAGACGCGAGTGGAGTTCGGCGAGGAGACCGACGTGCTCGTCGGGGCGCGGTCGCACCACAAGCGCCCGGCGGCGACGATCCGGACCACGGATCGGCCGCGGGACGCGATGCGTGCGGTCTCGCTTCTGGGATCGGCGCTGAAGACGACGAGCGTCGAGCGATCGTACCCCACGCTCCGCGGGCATCCCCCGGTCATCGAGCGTGGCGACCGGTTCGAGGCACCCGACGGACTGGAGCCGCCCGAGACCGACGTCACGATCGAACTGCCCGAGACGCGCCGGCACGTCTACGTCGCCGCGCCGCTGGCGTACTACCTCGGCGCGACCGTCGTACCCGGGGACTCGCCCCGAATCGTGACCGAGGGCGGGTTCAGCCACGATCTCGACGGCCCAGACGGCTTCGAGGCGTCCGTCGAACGCGTGCTCAAACAGACGTTCTTCTTGGACTGTCTCACCCGGACCGAGGGCTACTACGAGGTCGACCTCCACGAGCGGCGGACGCTCGAACCGAGACTCGGGTTGGACTTCGCAGACCTCTACGACCGTTCGATCGGCGAGCAGCTAGAGGCGTATCTCGGCGTCCCGTACGAGATCGTCGAATCCGAGATTCCCGACTGGAAGTTGACCGCGCACGTCGCGCCGTCGACGTCGAACGTGGAGGTGCTGCCGTTCGTCGCAAACGACCTCGCCGTGGTGACGACGCCGCAGTCGAAACCGACCGCCGGGTCGGCGGTCCAGGCAAATGCCGTCGCGGAGTTCGTCCGTGGACCCCCGGAACCGACGGCGACGCCGTCGAGGGTCGAGGAGTTCACGCGTAGCACGAGCACGCGGAGCCGCGACGCTCGAACCGCCGACGCCGAGCGGACGTACGTCCAGCCCCCCGAGACCGACTCGTTGGAACAGGCGTGGCTCGGGACGGGGATCCCGATCGGCGCGAGCAAGGCGTCCCTGCAGGCGTATCGGAACCGCCTGACGCGGGAGCCGATCGAGGGCGACATCGGTATCACCGTTGTCTGCAACGACCCGCGAATGGCCGAGGAACGCGACGCCGTCGAGGCGGTGTACGGATCGCGCGAGGAACTCCCGTTCGACATCAGGACGCACTACGAACTGACCGTCGCGGAACTCCGGTCCGTGCTCGCAGAGGAGACGGAGTTCCTCCACTACATCGGGCACATCGACGAGGACGGCTTTCAGTGCCCGGACGGCGCGCTCGACGTCACGAGCATCGAGACGATCGGCGTGGACTCGTTCCTCCTCAACGCCTGTCAGTCCTACGAGCAGGGGATGGAACTCATCGAACGGGGCGCGATCGCGGGCATCGTCACCCTCAGCGACGTCGTCAACAGCGGGGCGGTCGACATCGGCCGCAGTCTGGCCCGACTGTTGAACTACGGGTTCCCGATCAGGATCTCGCTGGATCTGGCCTGCAGAGACAGCTACATCGGCAGCGACTACATCGTCGTCGGCGACGGGAGTTTCTCCGTGGCGCAGGTTCAGGCGATGCTCCCGAATATGGTGAAGATAACGAAGGACACTGATCAGTACCTTTTGGAGTATGTCACATACCCTGCCGCTGAGTTCGGCCTCGGGAGCCTCGTCAGTCCGTACGTGCCCGGCAACGATCGTCACTATCTGTCGTCGGGGACGATCGACACGTTCCGACTGTCGCGCGGGGAAGCCGCGGACTTTCTCTCTCTAGAGAATATACCAGTGTTGATCAATCAGCAACTCCGGTGGAGCGATACCGTCGATCTCGAAGATCTGTAATCTCTCTCAGGGACCCGAGATTGCGGTGTGATTCCCGGCGGCGACGGTTCCAGCCTGCGAGAGCAGGAGGAGCGCGGTGAAGAGGACGCCCATCGCGCGGGGGTGGTCAGCGAGGTACTGTGCGACCGCGTTGGTGTCATTTTCGGACATGACGATTGGTACGTCGGCGCGCTTTAAAATAAAATTTTCTGACACTTTCTGATATAATATTATCTTAATTTAGTCAATGAAGAACGACACAAAAAGATGTACAGCGACGAGAGTGCCTCTCGAAGCCGGGTGGTTCTTAATTCGGCTTAATTGCCGTCCTTCGGAAAAAACCGCAGCGGACCTGTCGTCACTCGGAACTGTCAGCGTCGACGTCGAAGTCGCCGCCGAGATCCCGGTACATCGCCGTGAAGTCGTGCTCCTCGTCGAACGTGGTGAGCGTGTCGTCGAGCTGCGCCCGGAGGTTCTGAACGCGCTCTGTGAGCTTCTGGTACTCCTCGTGCTCTTCGAGGGTGGCCGCGTCCTTCTCGGACTCCAAGAGCGCCTTTTTCGAGGCGAGCGCGAACAGTTCTTGGATGCCGTCGTCGTAACTGTTCCGACGGAGCAGGTTCTCGACGGTCTCCTTCAGCGAGTCCCGTGACACCGGTTTGACAAGGTAGTCGTCGAAGCCCATCGCGACGATGTCGAAATCGGGCTCGACGGCGGTGACCATCGCGACGCGGCAGCCGACATCGCGCTCTCGTATCGCTTCCAGCGCCTCGTCGCCCGAGAGATCCGGCATCCGTCGATCGAGCAGGACCACCTCGACCTCCTCGTCGAGTTCCTCGAGCGCCTCGCGACCGCCGTAGGCGACGCGAACGCGATACTCGTCTCTCAACCACGTTGCGTACAGGTCGGCGAGGTCTGGCTCGTCTTCCACGACGAGCACCATCGGCGGATCAGCACTCATTGGTTAGTCTGCGGTGTTCTGAGACACCGATACGAAGGATTGGCTGCCGAGGGCATATCAAGATACCCCTTGTGAGTTCGTCAGTGACGAGTCGGAAAAATCGCAGACCTGAACGGGTTAATATCGGGTTAAGACTCGGATCAGTTCCCGTCGGGGCTGTAGTTCGGTGCCTCGTCGGTGATCATCACGTCGTGGGGGTGGCCCTCGGTCTGTCCGGCGCTGGAGACGCGGACGAACTCGGCGCGGTCTTTGAATTCGGGGATCGTTCCGGCGCCGACGTAACCCATCCCCGAGCGCATTCCACCGACGAGCTGGTGGAGCTCCGAGGCGAGCGTGCCCTTGTACGGCGTCGCGGCCTCGACGCCCTCGGGGACGAACTCCTCGTCCTCCTCGCTGTCCTTGAGGTAGCGCTCGCTCCCGCCGGACTTCATCGCGCCGACGGAGCCCATCCCCCGGTACTGCTTGTACTTCTTGCCGTTCATCGTGATGACGCGGCCGGGCGCTTCCTCGGTCCCCGCGAAGTAAGAGCCGAGCATCACGGCGTCCGCGCCCGCGGCGATGGCCTTGATCGCGTCGCCGGAGTAGCGGATGCCGCCGTCGGCGATGACGGGGACGCCCTCGGACGCGGCCACGTCTGCGACCTGCGCGACGGCGGTGATCTGCGGCATCCCCGCGCCGGAGACGACGCGCGTGGTGCAAATCGATCCCGGCCCGATGCCGACCTTCACGCCGTCGGCGAAGTCGACCGCCGCCTCGGCGGCCTCGCGGGTGCCGATGTTGCCGACGACGACGTCCGCGTCGACCGAGGCTTTGATCTCCCGGGCGCTATCGAGGACGTTGAGATTGTGCGCGTGAGCGCAGTCGATGAAGATCACGTCCGCGCCCGCCTCGTCGGCGGCCTCCGCGCGGTCGGCGTCGAACGGGCCGACGGCGACGCCGACGCGCAGGCGGCCGCTCTCGTCGCGGGCGGCGTTCTCGTGTTCGCGTCGCTGGAGGATCCCCTGCATCGTGACGAGGCCGACGAGTCGATCGTCGTCGTCGACGATCGGGACCCGCTCGATCTTGTGGTCGTACATCAGTTCGAGCCCCTCGCGGGCCCCGACGTCGCGCGGCGCGGTGACGACCTCGTCGGTCATCGCCTCCCGGACCTCGTCGGTCTCGCCGACCTCGAGATACGGCCGGATGTCCGTCCCGGAGATGATCCCGAGGACGGTGTCGTCGTCGTCGACGACGGGCGCACCGGAGACGCCTTCGCGCTCCATCATCTCGTCCACGTCGCGGACCGTCTGTGTCGGACTCGCAGTCACGACGTTCTCCCGACGGATCACCAGTTCGTCGGCGCGCTTGACGCGCTCGATTTCGGCGACCATCCGCTCGGTATCCATATTTTGGTGGAGAACGCCGAGACCGCCTTCCCGTGCCATACCGATGGCCATCCTGCCCTCCGTGACGGTGTCCATCGCGGCCGAGAGGATCGGGATGTTCAACTCGACGTTCTTCGAGACGTGTGTGGAGACGTCCGCCGAATCGGGTTCGACGCGGCTCTCCATCGGTCGGAGCAGGACGTCGTCGAACGTGAGCGCTTCCGGTACCTGTAGCTTTTCGGAGAATAGTTCCCGTGTAGAACCGTCTTTCGCCATATAAACGGTCCACAGCCTATCGACAAAAGCATTGCGAGACATCGTCGCTGTGGCGGCTGTTGTCATATCTTCACGTCCCAAGGCACAGATGCCGTCGCGTATCTGTCGCGTGCCTGTCTCGGCCGTCACTCTCCCACGGCGGAGGAAGACCAGTAGGTAATCGCCGCAAAGTTTGCCAGTAGATCCATCCAGAGACGACGCTTTGAGTGAATTCGTCCGTATTTCTCGAAGATCACGTAGTTCTCGGCGGCTCTGCTGTAAGAGACTCAGAACCGTGAGCACCAGTCCCACACAACGTTTAATATCCCACTCCGACACAATTCAGGTATGGACTCCGAGTGTCCCTCTGCATCGCGCATCGCAGGTCAGCAGACCACGGAATTCGATGCGAACTTTACATTTACAGCGATGCAGAACTTCAAACGCGGGAACTGGACGCTCCCCGCGCTCGATTCGCTCGGAGTGCTCGGGCAGCCCCACGGCGCATCCGCGCCGGGCTTGCGCCCGCATCGCCGTCTGGCCGATGGTGACGGCCGTTAGTCCCGAATGAGCGTCTCACGACACCCCGTCGCACTACGCCTCGAGCAGCGGGTGGGCGGTGCGACCCGACTCCTGGCGACGGTGATGGCTCTCCCGCTCGTCGACGGGATCTTCCCGGCACTCATCATCGCGGGAGCCCTCAGCACCCCGATGGGCATCATCGAGACGGGACTGCTGATATTCGGTGGTTCGGCGACCGTCGCGGTCATCCTCGCGGAGATGGACGGCACCCGTCGCGAACAGGTGACGTCGGTGCTCATCCTCGGCGCGCTCCTGCTCCCCGTGGCGGGGATCGAGGCCCTCTTCGCGGAGACGCTGAAGAGCGTGCTGAACTTCGAGGTCTTCCACCGGTTCGCGGGGCTCGTCATCCTCGCGGTGGCCGCGAAGACCGCCTCGGCGAAGATCGGCGAGTACCTCCCCTCGCCGAGCGTCATCATCGGCTTCGGGCTGATCGCGAGCCTGGAGGTCGGCGGCGCATCGCTCGTGATCAACCCCGACCCCGGGACGATCCTCCGGGCCGTCGCGGCCGCCGGCGTCGGCGTCGCGTTCGCACTCGCGGTGGCAGTCTTCGCCCCGCGGCTCCGCGGCGCGGTCGATATCGACCGCTTCCGCTTCGGGAGTTCAGTCGCGCTCGGAATGCTCGCGGTCGACGTGCTGGGGCTGCTTCCCACCCAGGCGCCCGTCGCACTGGCCGTGCTTGGCGTCACCGCCCTATTCGCCTACGACCCGGACGCGAGTCTGGAGAATGCCGAGGCCGCCGACCCCGCGGAGGCGTCCGAGGGGCCCGATCCCGACGTCACGCCGGAACCGTCGTCCGGATCCGCACTCTCCTCGCTGCGGGCCGCCGTCGCGGACGGCGGCAACCGCGAGGAAGACGGCGACGGTGACTCGCCTGACGAACGGGATTCAGAGGAGAGCGGCGGCGACGTCGGATACGGCTACCCCGATTCCGACAGCTCCGGTTCTCGGGCTCCGTGGCTCTGATGTGGCCCCGTCGACGAGCGTCGCCTCGCTGACGCACCGCTCACCCAGAGACGGCACGACGGATTTACCACGCTCCGCGTCGTCTTCGTGGTATGAGCAACCGCGTCGTCGAGGGACGGATGGTCACGCCGAAACGGCTCGCCGAACTCGTCGAGGGCGAAGCCCCGCTAGAAGCGGAGTCGATCGAGGACGCCGAGATCGACTGCCCCGAGTGCGGAGAAAACGTCATCTCTGTCGGGTACATGCCGAGCGTGACCGAATTCGTGACGGCCTACAAGTGCCAAGAATGCTCCTGGTCGGACACCGACCGGTAACTCCGGACCGCAGACCTCTTCGCCGCCGGCCCGCCGACCGATCGTAATTCCTTTATGCCGTATCGGCATACGGACGGATGCACACACAGGGGCCGTGGCCAAGCCCGGCATGGCGACTGACTCCAGAGGCTTGGCGCCCGGTGACGACACTCCAGACTGATATACCGAGCGGCCGACTGATCATCGGCTCGCAATGACGACCCTCTGGAGTACCGAGGCGCGTACCGGAGATATCAGTCGATCGGGGGTTCAAATCCCTCCGGCCCCATTTCAAACTTAGTCCTTGCGAAAGAAAGTAATAGAGGCACTTCTACGGCCGGAAAAGGATTTGCTGACCTAACGTTAATTTTGGTCAGATTTCGGGGGTGTTGGCGGTGACGCTGGAGCGTCGCGTCGACGCCGGCGGTCAAACGATCCGCGGACGGTGACTCTTCGAGGGGCGCGACGACGGACAGCACGCGGCGCTGCTCGATGCGAACGCCTACTACGCGCTGCCGATCTACGACGACGTCGACGGAGATCGTCTCGGTTCGGGACAAGAACGGCTCGGCATCGAGAAGGGTGACGACGTCTTCGTCAAAGGCGAAGGCGGCGACACGTCCCTGGAGGTCAAACCCACCGCCGGGCTGTTCGACTAATGACTCCGATCGCCTAGGAGACGGGTCTTCGGCGCGACACCGTACAGTCACACGTCGACGAAAACCGAGCCGGCGAATTGCACAAGCGGATTAGCTCCGCTTGTGCGAAAATCAGCGGGAAGTGTGTGCCTCTGACACGCGGCGTCAGCCGGTTGTCACGTAGGTTTATAAAAAGATTCATCGAGCGGAGCGCTCAGTCGGTCGAGATCGACGCCGGTTCGAGGGGGTTGTGCAAGAAATGAGGACCGAGAGCACCGACGAACGACAGCGACTCTGAGAGAATCTCTTCGAAGCGACCGACGAGAACGCGAAGTCGAAGGCGCTCGACGACGCGCGGTATTACTGTCGGTTCGGTGGCGACGATGCAGGACGGCTCGGGGTCGCTCGAACGAGCCTCCGGTGGAGCGTGGAAGTGCTTGTCCGGAGCGTTCGGTTTCGGGTGGTAGTCGAACCGGAAGTTCACTCCCTGTTCGTCCTGTAGTGGAAGCTGTAGTAGCCCCGCTGGAACCACCGGACGTCGAATCGACACCAATCGGCGTTCCCGTCGGCGAAGTGTATCTCCAGAGTCGTGGGATCCAATCGGCTGTCGAAGCCCACCGATCTTCGGAGGATTCGGCATCGACCATACAAACCGAGAGTCGTTCTAGGGACAAGATGCTGCCCGCTAAAAAAGCAATTTTTCGTCTATAGGGGAACCGTCGCGTTCCGACTGGTCTGAGCGTGGCTACGTATCGCCGTCGACGACGGCGACGGCCTCGATCTCGACGAGGAGTTCGGGGCTGATCAGTCGGCTCACTTCGAGCATACTCGTCGCCGGTCGGATGTCACCGAAGTACTCGCCGTGGGCGTCGCCGATCACCTCCCAATCGTCGATGTCGGTGACGAACATCCGAGTCCGAACGACGTCGTCGAGCGAGGCGTTAGCTTCCTTGAAGGCGGCCTCGATGTTCGAGAGCGCCTGTTTGGTCTGTTCGTAGGGATCGCCCTCGCCGACGACGTCGCCCTCGTCGTCGGTCGCGGTCGTCCCGGAGACGTGGATCTGAGAGCCGGCGCGGACCGCTCGGGAGTACCCGACCCGCGATTCCCACTCTGTGCCGGAAGAGATGCGACGACGTTCCATACGTACTGTGCATAGGCGATTCTCAAACCGGTTTCGGCAAGGACGGGAGTCACACGGCATCACTCAATTTCTTTTCTCTCGATGAGGAGACACGAGACAGTAGACGCACAGTCCTCTGAGGTGTTACAGGAAAATTACTAGTTCCGCGTTGACCGAATCACAGTGTATGATATGTCCGTACTGCGGAACGGTCGATACCTCGATCTCGAATCCGAACGTCTCTCGCGGAGATCGAGCGGTTCTGACTGATTGTCCGGACTGTGGCGAGACGATCCACGCCGTCGGTACGACCGACGAGGACGAAGACTCACCGCTGGAGACGGTCCACGAATACGAGACTGAAGAGGGGTGGGCTGTCGATCTGTACGTACAGCGTGAGCTTCCGAACGGATCGACACACGAAGATCGGGAGACAGACATTGACCGGGAGATCCGCGGGCCAGACGGGGAAATCGATCACTTCCTCGAATACAAGAGCCGGACCTGCAGCATCAACGCCTACGACGACACAATGTTCCGCGATCGGAAACTGAAGGAGGCCCGCGAGCTGCACTCGGAACACGATGTCCCGGTCAAGTTCCTCATTCGCTTCCTCGACTGTTGGGCGATTCACGAATACCAACCGAATCGAGAGTACGAGATCCGCGGGATGTACCGGAGCGACCGCGGACAGTACGAGGACCACGCGCTCGTTCCCGTGGAGGAATTCCGGATACTCGGCTGGCAGGAACACCTCCAGGGCGTCTGAACCCAGAGGCGCTTTCGTTCACGGCCCCCACAGCAGTTTATCGGCATCCCCTGTAGTCGAATCAGCCGTCGTCACCCGGTTCGGGGTCGGGGGCGAGCTCGTCGACGTCGTCGACGTCGGACCGCTCGCGGACCTCCTGCAGTTCTGTGTGGCGTGCGGCCGAGACCGACGACTGGGTTCAGTCGAGACAAAAATCCGTTTTCGGGTGAATCTCGTTCGTCTTGTGGGCTGTCACTCGGAGCCGTCGAGGTACGAATCGAGCGGAATACGTTCGACGCCGACGGTGTCGTAATCCTGCTCCGTGGAGAGGACGGTGTCGCCGTTGCCGTGCGCGATTCCGGCGTGTACAGAGTCGAACGGTGTAGTTCCGTACTCCTCGATGAAGGATATGGCCGCGAGGAGCGCTTCCTCGTGTTCGGCGGGGCGGACCGGAACGAGTTCGAGGAGGTTCGGAACGATCGTCGCGGCGTCGACGGCGTACTGGCCCGCGTCTTCGTCGTACCAGTACACCAGAAACTCCGTGTAGGCGGTGAGCGACGTGTAGATGTCTTCGGACTCGAGCGCGGCCTTCGCGTTCTCCTTCAGCCAGTCTTCGGGCTTCGCGAGCGCGAACAGAAAATCGCTCTCGACGTACATCCGGAGTCAGGCCCCTTCCTCGTCGCGTTCGGCTGCGACCTCGCGGGCCGCTTTCGAGCGGGCTTCGGCTTTGAGCTCGTCGACGTCTTTGCCAGCCAGGGCGTCGCCGACTTCGTCCTCGATCGCGGCGAGCGGGTCGTCGGCGACGGGGAACAGCGCGACGTGCGAGGGCAGTTCGACGATGCGGTATTTTCGCCCGTGCTTCTCCCGGATCTCCTTGGGAAGATAGATCCGGCCCCGCTTGTCGGCTTTCGAGGTCATAGAGGTACGTTCGGCCCGTACAAACAAAATCCTTCCCGTACTTCGACTGATTTTCCCGTATTATCTCGCGGGTCGAATCTACCGAGCCGGCTCGTCTTGCGAGTCCGATTTGGACTGCTTGGGGAGGTTCTTTCGCTCCGAGAAGTAGTACAGAATCACGACGAAGCCGATCGTGGGGACGACGACGCCGAGCCAATACTGTTCGGGGTCCTGCAGGTCAAGTCGCTTCGCGTCGAAGTACATCACGACGCCGAACAGGAGTTGGACGAGCGTCACACCGACCAACAGCAGGATCACCGGTTCAGTCATCGACCCTGTCTACACGTTTCCAGCGGATTACGGTTCCGTCAGATGGTGTTGCACAGAGTATACCAGTCATACCGAATTTGAATGACCGATATGCGTGCGTATAGATCGGGCCGTCGATCGGGGGACGAGTCCGTATAAAAGCCCAATATCTGGAAGATCCAACCCTCAAATATGGTTATCTCGACCACTTCGGTATGGGATGAGGTCGCTGAGGAGTTAACGTCCGAATCCGTAATCGAGTACGAAAAAGCGACCGTATACGGCGACTTTGAACAGGAACGAGTGATCCACCAGGGTAGCATTCGTCTACTGCCGAACGGGTGGATCGCCTTGCCGACCGGTCGTCTGCTGTCTCCCGAGGCAGTTCATCATATCGATCCATAGAATCTGTCCCGAGCGAATCGGAAGCCTCACAGGCGCGTTCCTCGAGAAGAAGTGGTACGTTCGTCCGCGGTGTTAAACCCATTCTCAACGTAGTCTCGCCTATGAACGGCTCACCGACAGAGAACCAGACCGACGCCGGTGTGGATGTCACCGTCGAACAGCGTGACACGACGCCCTCGATCGTGGTTCGCGCAGTGTACTTCCTCCTCATCGGATGGTGGGCGAGCGGGATCTGGCTGAGCATCGCGTGGTTCCTCAACCTCACGATCATCGGGATGCCGCTCGGGATCAAGATGATCAACAAAGTGCCGAAGATCGTCTCACTGAAGAATCAGAAGGTCACGGTGACGATTGCGCGAACCGAGGCAGGCGACGTGACCGTCACCGAATCCACGAGCGAGCAGTACTCACTCGTCGTTCGTGGGGTGTACTTCCTCCTGATCGGCTGGTGGTTCAGCGGAGTCTGGATGTCGATCGCGTGGCTCGCTTCGATTAGCATCGTCGGACTCCCGGTGGCAGTCTGGATGTACGACCGCCTTCCGTTCGTCGTCTCGCTGTACAAGTACTGAGCTCTCTTGATCCGGCCGAACAGATAATCACAGTACGACTACCGCAAAAGCACACGTTGGTCGATGTATGGCCAATTCAGTGGAAATCTGGCGTTCGACGGTCGTGTTTAGTTAAGCGATTGCTGGCCAGAGAGCCGTTGCTGGGTGGGAATGGAAGGGGCTTCCAAAGTCTTCTCTACACAATTCCTGACAATTTCCCTCCTAACTAAACAGTATCGCCACAGTACACGAACGATTTACGGTCGTCGAAACTGGTACTGTAGCTATGTGTGCTGTGGGTGCCCTCGCGCCACGCGTCGCCGTACTGGGTGAGCGACGGGCCGTGCGGGCTATCTCCGAAGAGGGGGGTGGGAACGGCGATTCACTGGTCGCCGAAGCGGTCGATCCGGCGACTGTGACGTCCGAAGCCGGCCCAGACCCGGTCGACTGCCTGGTTCTGGACAGCACACATCCGGACGTCGACGCGGTCGAGACGGTCGGTCAGTGGGCCGAAGAACGCCCGGCCGTACCGGTCATCGTTCTCACTGGTGAGTGGGACGAAGAACGGGTTCTCCAGATGGTGAACGCTGGCGCTGCCGAAACGCTCCCGGGGGAGATCGTCGACAGCGATCCGGAGTTGTTCGTGGAACGGGTGTCCGCTGCGGTCGACAGCGCAGTCGAGGAACGGAGTTTGACCGACGTCTACGACGACGTCGGTGACGGTGTCACGCTCCACGATCCGTTGGCCGGTGAACTCCTCGAAGCTAACGGAAAAATGAGTGAGCTGACCGGCTACGACCAGGAGACGCTACGGGAACGTGGCATCGGGGGCATCAGCGTGGCCGAGGAGGGCTACACCGAAGCGCGGGCTTACGAGATCCTGCGTGCGGTCGCGACGAGCGGGGACGCCGAGTCCGTCGAGTGGGTGATAGAGACGGCCGCGGGCGAGCGCAGACGTCTGGAGGCGAATTTCACCGCGGCGACGATGGGGGGTGGACGGGCCGCCATCCTCTTCCGAGACCTGACCGAGCGCCGGGAACTCGAGGAAACGTACCGAGAGATATTCGAGAACGTCTCGGACGGGCTCGTCGTCCACCATCCCGAAACCGGGGAGATCCTCGACGTCAACGATCGGTTCTGTGAGATGAACGGGTACGATCGCGAGGAGCTCCTCGGCGAAACGGTCGACATCGTCACGGGGTCCGGCTACACGTACGAGTGCGTCCTGGAGCGAATCCGAGCGGCCCGCGAAGAGGGCGCACAGTTGTTCGAGTGGCGCAACCAGCGCGCCGACGGAGAGACGTTCCCGGTCGAAGTCCATCTGAGCGTGGTCAGTATCCGCGGAAAGGAGCGCGTCCTCGGGAGCGTTCGCGACATCACCGACCGCCGGCGAACGGAGCGGCGACTCACGGCGATCCTCGACCGGATCGACGACGCGATCTATCTGACGTCGGCGACGGAGCTCACCCGGCCGTCGCAGACGCCGGACTACCTGAGTTCGGGATACGAAGACATCTGGGGACAGCCGCTCGATAGCCTCAGAGAAAAGTACGAGAACGGGTTCTTCGAGACGCTCCACCCGGAGGACGAAGCCGAGTACCGGGAGTTCGTCGAGCGACTCGCTCGCGAGATCGAAACCGACGACGCGGCGGACAGTTACACGATGGAGTACCGGATCGAACGCCCCGACGGGGAGATCCGCTGGGTACACTCGGAGTACTACCCACTCGATTGGGGGCGGACGCCGCGTCGGGTCGTGATCGTGAGCCGCGACGTCACCGAACGCAAGCGCACCGCGCGGAACCTCCGGATGATCGCCGAGCGCGTCGACGAGGCCATCTACATGTCCTCGCCGGACAAATCCGAGGTGTACTACGCCTCGCCGTCGTTCGAGGACCTCTGGGACATCCCGACCGAACGGATCTACGAGGATCCACAGGCGTTCATCGACCGCGTCCACCCCGACGACAGAGAGTGGTTCCGCGAGGAGTACGAACGGATCCGGCGGGACCTGACGGACCCCGACCGCGAGCCGCAGGACACCTACGAACTGGAGTACCGCGTTCGCCACGGTGACGATTCCGTCCGCTGGATCAGCGTCCGCGGCTACCCCGTCTACGACGGCACCGGCGACGTCGACCGGTGGATCGCGGTCAACCGAGAGGTGACAGAGCGCAAGGCGCGCGAACGCCGCATCGCCTCCTTCGACGACGCCACCGACGACTTGGCGACGGCGGACACGCCCGAGGAAGCGGCCGAGATGGCCGTGACGGCGGCGACCGAGACCCTGAACCTCCCCGCCGTCGCCGTCTTCCTCTACGACGACGACGACGGCGTCCTCCGACCGGAGGCGTTCGTCGGCGCGTTCTCCGAGGATATCGAGAGCGAGCCGATCAGAGCCGGCGACGGCAGGCTCTGGGAGACGTTCACGAAGGGGTCAGTCGCCGCGGCGGACAGCGCGGGAGACCGGAGCGGCGTCGCCGACGGTGGGGTGTCCGAACCCCTTGCGGAACTGGCGGACTGGCGCGCGCTCTCGTTGGGGACGCACGGAGTGCTGCTCGCCGGGTCCACCGACGAATCGTTCGACCCCGAGACGGTCCAGGCGACGCACATCCTCGCGGCGACGCTGGAGGCCGCACTCAACCATCTCCGGGGACAGCGTCGCCTCGCCGCACAAGAAGAGCAGCTCAGGACGCAGACGGAGCGCGCGGAACGGCTGGACCGGATCGCGAGCCTCACACAACAGGTCGAGGCCGCGATCACGGACGCCTCGACGTCGGGTGACGTCGAACGGGCGGTCTGCCAGCGCCTCGTCGACCCCGGTCCGTACGACCTCGCGTGGATCGGGGACGCCGGGGTCGGGGCCGAGCGCCTGACGCCCCGGACCGTCGTCGGTGCGTCAGAGGAATTCGTCCAGACGAACGACCTCCGAACGGACGAGGACACCGCAGACCCCCATCCTGCGGTGACCGCCTGGGAGAGCGGCGAGGTGCGGGTCGAGAACTCGCTGGTGAATAGCGGCCTGACCGGCGAATGGCGACAGCACGGGCTCTCGGCGGGGTACCAGTCGATCTGTGCCGTTCCGTTGACCGACGACGGGATCACCCACGGCGTGTTGGTCATCGGCAACGACGAACCGGGTGCCTTCGGCGACCGGGAGCGGGACGTGCTCTCGCAGTTGGGGACGTCGATCGCGAACGCGCTGGCTGCGATCGAACGTCGTCGCGCCCTCGAGTCCGACGAAACTGTCGAACTGGAGTTCCGGGGTTCGGGAGACGAGCTGTCTTTCGCCGCCGCGGCCGCCGCCGCCGACTGTCGCGTGCGACTCGAACGGACCGTCGCCAGACAGGACGGGTCCGTGAGCCTCTACTTCAGTTTCGAGGGGGATGTTCCGAGCGACCTGGAGGCGGTCGTAGACCGGACCTTCCCCGGATCGGTCGACGTCGTGGCCGACGGTTCGTCGCCGCTGTTCGAGGTGCGGACGGACGGGTGGTTCGGCGCGCCGCTGGCGGAGTACGGCGGGATGCTGCGGGAGGCCTCGGCGGATCCCGGCGAGACGACGATCGTCGTCGAGGTCCCCGAGCAGGCCGACGTCAGGTCGTTCGTCGAGCGGTTGCAAGCCGTTGCCCCCTCTCTCGAACTCGTCGCGAAACGACAGCACCGAGAGCGCGATCGAACTCCGGCGACGATAAGCGACCGGCTCGGTTCGGAACTCACCGACCGTCAGCTCGAAGTCCTGCAGACCGCGCTCTCGGCGGGCTACTTCGAGTGGCCCCGCGACCACGACGGCAGCGAGGTCGCGGACCGGCTCGGAATCACCCAGCCGACGTTCAACAAGCACCTCCGGATCGCGGAACGAGAGACCTTCGAACTCCTGTTCGGCGACGGTCCCTGACTCCGACCCAACTGTTCCATCGGATTCGGTGAGAACGACGATACGCTCGATCGGGTCGGCGACGATGCGTTCGATCGTGTCGGCGACGGTTCGCTCGACCGTGTCGGCGACGGTTCGCTCAATCGTGTCGACGACGGTTCGCTCGATCGTGTCGGCCCCAACGGCGGCTCCCTTCACCGGTGATTCTGCGCGATTCGACGTCCTGGTTTTCGTGGGCGTGCTCGGCCCGAACCGCGCTCCTTTCAGTCACCCGAAGAGGGGACCGGCTCGGACGGCAGCTGATCTGATACCGTCTGGTAGACCTCACCCGCTTCCGACTGCGTGCCGACGATCAGCACCAGCGGGTCGCCGGCCGGCGCGTACACGTCCATCCGCCGTCCCTTCTCGGAGTACCACTGGTCGATCACCTCGGCGAGACCGGCCTCGACGAGGTTGTCGAGGTGGTAGCTGGCGTTCTGGATCGAGGTGTCGATCCGATCTGCGAGCTCCGACTGCGTCGCCGGACCGCGGTACAGTTCCGTGAGGATCGAACGAGCGACCGTCGAGGACAGCGTGGAGAACACGCTCTCCGACTCGCTGTCGTCGAGATCGACGACCCGTGAGACGTGGTCCGGTCGGTCGGCGGTAGTCTCCCGCTGAAGGACGTGACTCATACGTTCCACGTCGGGTCGGATCCCCACAAGCGCACTCACTACGCCCGTAGATGACCGGTCCGTTCGCGGGCAACGTGGATTGACCGATGCGGCGACGAGCTCCGACGTCGGTCGGGAGTCAGCACGCACCGTCGATAGGCAGCAACACCGTCGGCAGGCGGCGTCGTTACGTCGACAACCGACCGGCGATCTCGATCGCGCGATCGGTCGATCCCTCGACGACGACCGCAGTCGTCACGCCGTCCTCGGACCACGCCGCGACGGAACGGTTCTCAGCGGTGCTCACCGTGACCGTCCGGTTGTCGACCGTCGTCGTGGAGGCGTTCTCCGCCAGCCGATCGAACCGATCGGCCGCGGTCGTCGAGACGATGCTCACGTTCCCGCCGTCGGTGACGTACCGCTGCGCGACGATCGTCTCGCCCTGACGAACGGTGACCGTCGCCTCCGCGAAGGTGCCGTCGAGGCGGGGCAGCGTCAGGTCCGTGGCCGACTGCGCGGCCGCGAAGTCGTCGTGGCGCTCGAACGTCGAGAGCGCGACGCGATCGGTCGGCGGGTCGAACGTGCTGTCGTGGATCGACACGTCGAACGCGGTCGATTCGACGGAGACCACAGTTCGGTTCGTGCCGTCGGTGGCCACCGCGCGGACGACCCGGTAGTCGTCCTGTGCGACCCACAGGGACGTGGACCCGTCCGCCTCGGGGTGTGTCAGTTCAACCTCGTAGGTATCGACCCCGTCGACCGACGGCGTGCCGACGAGCGTCGCCGTGACGTTCGAGGCGTTCACCGTCGGGTGGCCGTGCCGAGACAGACGTTCGCTGTGCTCGCTCGACGTCACGCCCGCGGGGCCGGCGGGTCGGGCAACCGCTTCCCGGTCACCCTCCGCGAGATCGTCGGCGGACCAGGCGGCCGATCGGTTCGGGCCGACAGCCCAGACGACGCTCCCGTTCGATCCCACACGGTACGTCGCCCCGTCGTGAGTCACGACCGTGCGGCTCCGGTTGTCGGCGGCGGCGACCTCGACGGTCGCGGTCGTCGACGCGCTCTCGTTTTCGATCGTCACCGCGGCCGTCGTCGTGATCGACTCGGCGCTCTCGTAGCGCTCCTCGACGCGGTCGAGCACTTCGTCGCCGGAGGGTTGCTGGAACGGTCCGATCGCACCCGTGACGGCTGCCGACCCTGCGAGGGCGAGGGCGACCGCCACGAGGACGACCAGACCGCGACCTCCTCCCAATCGGGAACTCATAGGTGCCGGTTAGGACTGGAAGATGAAGTGTGTTCCTGCGGGCGTTCCCTCTCCCGGACAACGCTGATACGCGTCGCCGTCTAAGTGGGCCCGAATGGGACAGGCAGACGCGGACGACGTAGTGACCCTGACGGACGTCCGGAAGACGTACGACCTCGGCGGTACCGTGCAGGCGCTCGGCGGTGTGTCGCTGTCGTTGCCACGCGGATCCTACACGGCCGTGATGGGACCGAGCGGCTCCGGGAAGAGCACGCTCTTGAACCTCGTCGGCGGCCTGGATACCCCCTCCGAGGGACGTGTCACCGTCGGCGGGCGGGACCTCTCGACGGCGACGGAGGCCGAGCGGGCCGCGATCCGCGGGAGCCGGGTCGGGTTCGTCTTCCAGACGTTCAACCTGATGCCTCGGCTCACGGCGGTCGAGAACGTCGCGATGCCGCTCGTGTTCGACGGGTGGGACCGAAGCCGACGTCGCGAGCGCGCACGGGAGTTGTTGAGCGAGGTGGGACTCGGAAACCGACTGGACCACAAGCCGACGGAGCTCAGCGGCGGCCAGCGGCAGCGGGTCGCCATCGCTCGCGCGCTCGCGCCGGACCCGGAGTTGATCCTCGCCGACGAGCCGACCGGCAACGTCGACACCGAGACCGGCGAACGGATTATGGGCTTGCTCGGAGACCTCCACGCCGACGGGCACACGATTCTGCTCGTCACCCACGAGCGGCGGATCGCCGAACGCGCCGAGCGGATCGTTCACGTGCGGGACGGTGTCGTCGAGCGGACCGAGGAGTTGATCGACTGATGGACCCGCGGGAGTCGTTCACCATCGCGGCCCGGTCGATCCGCTCGCACAAACTCCGGTCGGCGCTGACGGTGATCGGAGTCGTCATCGGAATCGCCTCGGTCGTCGCCTTCGCGACGTTCGGCGCGAGCGTCGAGTCGGAGATCGTCGGCAGCATCTCCGACTCCGGCGCGAACAACGTCTACGTCCTCGGCCAGCCCGCCGACGAGGAGGGCTTCGAGCAGGCGCTCCAACCGGTGTTCACCGAGTACGACATCGCCCGGCTGTCGGAGATCCCGGGCGTCGAAGCGGTCATCCCGCGCGGCTCGATCCCCGCCAACTCTGTGACACACCGCGGCGAGACGGTGTCGATCCAAGGGGCGACCGCGACGACGCCGGCGGCGGTGACGAACGAGACGCTCGTCGCGGGTCGAAGCTTCCGGAGCGGCGCGGACGAGACCGTTCTCAACCGCGCAGCGGCGGAGACGACGTTCGAGGGGAACGTCACCGTCGGCGACGAGATCACGGTCCGCCGGACCGACGAGACGTGGAACCTCACCGTCGTCGGGGTCGTCAACGGCACCGCGGGCGAACTGCCGGTGGGCAACTTCGGGCCGCAGCCGCAGTTCTACGTCCCCGCCGACCCCTATTACCAGGCCGTCGTCGAGAGCCCCGGTGCGAACGCCCGACAGCGCGCGTACCCGCAGCTAACCGTCGTCGCGGTCCCGGCCGAGACGCTCGCGGTTACAGAGCGCGTCGAGACGTACCTCCGGGAAGAGTCTGACGCTCGCCACCTCGCGCCCAGCGGCGTCGACCTGGTCGCGCGGACCAGCGGCGACTTCGCCGAGCAGATCAGCGACGTGATCCAGCAGATCACCCGCTTCGTCACCGGTATCGCCGTCATCGCCCTCGTCGTCGGCGCGATCGGCATCGCCAACATCATGCTGGTCAGCGTGACCGAACGCACCCGCGAGATCGGGATTATGAAGGCCGTCGGGGCGCGCAACCGCGACGTGATGGAGCTGTTCCTGCTCGAGGCGACGCTGCTCGGAGCCGTCGGGGCGGTCCTGGGGCTTCCGCTGGGCCTCGCGGTCGGCTGGGCGGCGACCCGCTACGCCGAAGTCGGGTTCGCCTTCGCGCCGTACTGGTCGGCGCTCGCCGTCCTCGTCGGCGTCCTCGTCGGCGTGGTCGCCGGGCTCTACCCCGCGTGGCGGGCGGCCCGGGTCGATCCGATCGACGCGCTGCGGTACGAGTGACGTCTTTGAGGCGACTTTCGAGGGAAGTTTCCGCCGTGTCCGAAAATAGTACGCGTGTTGCTAGACGGCTGTCGCGGAGAGGCTCAGGCTCCCCGAGATCTCGTCTGTCGTCGTGCCTTCCAGTGCGTTGACGATGAACGAGAGTCCGATCGATTCGCCGGTGGCCAACTGAGCGTCCAGTTGGCCGGTTATCGGACTCGTCGCGAGTCCCTCCCGTGAACCGCTACCGCCCTGGGAGGACTGCAGCTCGAAGGCGTACTCGGTACCGCCATCGATGTCGTCGTTCAGCTCGAAGTCGATCGTGATCGAGAGGTCTTCGGCGGACTGGTTCACGACGGCCAACGCTGATTCGAGGGAGTCCTGGCCATCGCTCATATCAGAGGGATCGTCGTCCGTGACCACGGAGAACGTGTCGCCCGTGATGTCGCTCACGTCGTCGTCGGTGACGAACGCGCCGAACTGATAGACCGAGCTGACGTTCACGCCGGGATCACCGTCGCCGAGCGAGACGGTCAGTTCGCCGCCACTACTCATTCGAACCCCCGCGATCGCCTCGTTGGCGACCAGTCCGATCAGCCCGTCGCTGTCGTCGACGACCTCGATCTTCGACCGCCGGGAGACCTCCGCAGCACCGAACGCCCCGGTACCGGAGGCTAGCGCTCCCGTACCGACCAGTGCTCCCAGCCCGGCCAAGACGTCACGTCGGTTCATAGTTGAATCCCCGTGGTGGAGTTACTGATCAGCGGTGCTGAAATCGTCGTGACTCCCCGCGCGGACAGTGATATCGCCGTCCAGATCGTCACCTGTATCCGCGTCGCCGACGACGACGAGGAGGCTGATCTTGACGTCCTTCCCCGAATCGACGTCTGTCGAGTAGTCAGTGTCGTCGGAGTAGATGATACTCGCCTCCCGAGCATCGGGCGTCGCCGACGCGATGAGTGCGCTCGTCTGCTCCGAGTCATCTTGCCCCTCCTCGTACTGAGAGACCATATACACTTCAGCTTCCGACGGGAAATCTTCATTGGCCTCGTACGCCACTTCTATTGCTTGGTCCGACCCGGACTGGTTGAGCAGTTTGAACGCGTAGTGGTCCTCAATGTCACTGTCCGTGTCGATTGCGACATCCTCAACGGTGGTATCCAGCGTCGGGTTTCCAGGGACTTCGTCGAGGTTGCCGATTCCCCCGAGTCCACCAACTTGGTACTTCGAATTCGGATTGACACCATCTCCGGGCCCATCCGGGTTGAAGTTGATGACGAGTTCGTTGTCGTTGGAGCCCCCATCATTCGAGACGAGTTCGCTGTCGCCTGCTTCAAGACCGATCAGCCCGTTCGTGTCATCCACGACACCGATGTTCGCTTCCCGACCGTCGAGTTCCGCGGCAGTGAACGCGCCTGTCCCCATCGCGGCCGCGCTTCCTGAAGCCAATGCACCGAGTCCGATCACGAATTTGCGTCGTTCCATAGCGTATCTCACCTGTGTTGGCACCCCCGCGACCCGCCGTCCGGGCCGGGAGTGCTCACCTGATCCATAGGGAGGATGGTACTTCGTTATGAGATTCTCGACACGAGAGCGAGACTGTCTCGATGAATAGCGTGTGTGTCTCGATACGCCGAAGGGACGTCTCGCTGTCGACATCAGGACGACCCTGAAACGTTATAGCCGCCGCCTATAGCCGTTCAGGACCTCGTCTCGTGAGAAGCTGTGACCTAGAGGCGTTGCTTCAAATTTCACCGTGAATTCAGGCCGCCCCTTCGCGATCGATAGAGATCGACTATTCGTATCAGATCTTTGAACCTGACCAGTTAACTATCCAACCTATTTATGATGTCTCCTCTCACACATTTGACCGAAATAGCCGGCCCGGGGTGGGGACCCACCGGCGAACGAAACAAGGGAGGATCACAACAATGCTATCTGCCATCACTACAGGGAAGCAGTCGGCGGTGAACGGAGGTGACCTATCGGAAGACGACATCTTCGAAGTGCTGTCGAATCGGCGGCGACGCTACGTCGTCCACGCGCTCAAACGCGCCCAGGAGCCGGTCGAGATCGCCGACCTCTCCACGCACGTGACCGCGTGGGAGGTCGATATCGACCCGGAGGACGTCCGCTACGAGGACCGTCGGAACGTGTACAGCACGTTGCAGCGCACGCACCTGCCGAAGATGGAGGAGAAGAATCTCGTGACGATCGACGAAGAGGAGAACCTCGTCCGAGCGACGGACAGGCTGGAAGACCTGGACATCTACGTCGAGGTTCTCCAGAGCACGGAGATCCCGTGGAGTCTCTACTACGTGGGGCTCGCGGGCATCGCCCTCTCACTCCTGCTCGCGGTCGCGACCGGCACGCCGGGATTCGCGACGCTCGCGCCGATCGACGTCGGGGCGTTCATCGCCACCGCCTTCGGGGTGTCCTCGATCGTTCACTACGTCGTCGGAAAGCGGACCCGTCTCGGGACGTCCGAACGACCGCCCGAACTCCGGCAGATATGACCCGGACCATCCGGAAACCACCGACGCGACGTATGAGCGCGCTCCGCACGCTGAGCCTCGTGCTCGCGTTCACCGCGGCCGTCGGACTCGTGTTCGGGACGGCCGGGTTCACGGCGGTCAACGCCGACCGCGGCCTCGCCGTCAACGTGACCGACGACGACTCGGCCTACCTCGGATACGAACCGCTCGCGGACGAAGTCCGTGACGACGAATCCACCGCCGTCGTCGAGTACCACAATCAGTTCGGCCAGGACCTCGATACGTTCGGCGTCAACGTCTCGATCGTCAACGCCGAGAGCGGGGCGACGATCGAGTCTGTCGACGCTCCCGACCGCCTCGGTGGGGGCGCAGCGGACACCGTCGACGTCACCCTCGATTGCCCGACCGAAGAGGACGTCACGCTCCTGTTCGAGGCCGACGGGGGCGGTGGCGGGGTGAGCGTCTCCCTCGACCGCGTACACGCGGTCACGTGTCTCCCGGGCGATACCAGCGTGACCGGAGTCAGGTTCGACGGTGCCGGAAACGCGGAGATCGAGACTCAGGGTGGCGACGGGCGCATCCCCGCGCGGGTGTGGCTCGCCGAAAAGCCGCCGGAAAAAGAGGTGACGGAACTCTCGGTCGTGACGCTCGACGGCGACGAGAAGCTCGAAACCGGCGTCCCGGTCCGTCCGCAGGTCAACCGGACTCCCGACGACTGGACCATCGTGGCCATCGAGTCCCCCGACGCGGACGTCGCGTACGTCCACCCAGGGTGGAACGCCGGCGTCTACGACACGCCGAAGTCGGGCAGCGGCGTCGCCTACGGAGATCTGCCGCTGGACGAGCATTCCCTGTTGAACGCGTCCGTCACGAACGGCAGCGTCGGTCGGAGCGAATAGGGACGATATCGCCTCCGCCGGTGCGGCTCCCGTCGGGGCTGAGATCGCCGGGCGTGCCGAGGGCTAAGATCGCCGAGCGTACCGAGTAATCCGAGACGTGAGTTCCGCCGTCGAAATTCTCACCGCGTAGAGGTTTCGATCCATCTCCGGGGCCTTTGGTAACTAATTGTAACCGGGTCACCATACGTAACCATTAGGTGGCTGTAGGAGGTACACGTTCGTATGTCGAAAAGCGGGGAGCCTTCCGACGCCGAGGTGAAGCTCGAAGTGTGGTGTGCGGGCGAGGAGTGGTGTCCGGTGACGACGAC
The DNA here is from genome assembly GCF_024494595.1 of Halobellus rarus. Taxonomy (GTDB): domain Archaea; phylum Halobacteriota; class Halobacteria; order Halobacteriales; family Haloferacaceae; genus Haloquadratum; species Haloquadratum rarum. Next base: position 103,404 of record NZ_JANHDI010000004.1, read on the forward strand.
GTCGTCGCTCATTGGAAAGAAGTGGCATCCGGTGATCGTCCACCGTCTCCTGGAGCACGGCCCCAGCGGGTTCAACGAACTCAAGAAGAACGTCGACGGCATCTCCAGTAAGGTCCTCTCGGACAGCCTCGAAGACCTCGGCGAGAAGCAACTCGTCGACAGGGAGATCATCAGCGAGAAGCCGGTCCGGGTCCAGTACTCGCTGACGGGACACGGCCGCTCGCTCGAGCCGGTGATCTACGCGATGCGGGACTGGGGGCTCGAACACCTCACGGAGCCGTCCGACGAGTAGGTGTCGGAATCCCCAGAGAGCCGCCGGATCAAGCGCGCAACCCCACCCAGAAACCTCGACCAAAGGGGTTCTCGTACTCGATTTCGAGCCGGTCGTAGACCGCCCGCGGGATCCCGAGATCGGCGAGAAAGACCGTTTCGGCGCGATCCCGCAGCCCGGTCTTCGGAAGCCCCAGCGTGACGGTGCGGTCGGGATCGACCGCGTCACCCAGCGTCTCTCCGGTCGTCGCGTCGACGCCGGAGGGCACGTCGAGCGAGACCGCCGGCGCGCCGTGTCGGTTCACCGCTCGGATCAGTTCGTCCGCCGGTTCGCGGACCGGCCCGGTGAGTCCGTACCCGATGAGCGCGTCGACCACGACGTCGGCCGAGTCGTTCTCGGAGACGAAACCGGGACCGACGTGGGTCGGGACTCCCATCTGCTGGAGGATACGGTGCTGCTGGGCGGCGGCACCGGTCAGTTCGTCGGGGTCGCGGTCCAGCACGAGCGACACGTCGACCTCGCGGTTCGCGAGATGGCGAGCACAGGCCAGCCCGCCGCCGTTGCCTCCGTTCCCAGCGACGACGAGGGCCGAACCGCCGCCGACGCGGAGGACGTGGAAAGCGAGGGTTCGACCCGCGTGCTCCATCATCTGGAGGAGTTCGATTCCGACGTCGTCGACGGCGACGCGGTCGACGCGCCGCATCGTCTCCGCGGTCACTGCCGGGACTGGGGTTCCGGTCGACGTGTGAAACCGCCCCGTTGCCATACTCGTCGTTCCGGGCGCGGTCGATAAAACGCTGTGTCCGTCGGGGACTACCGCCGAATCCGACGGGCGAAACCTTCGTATGCGGGCGATCACGTATCGAACACGATGGATATACGGGGACGGCCGATCGGCGTCTGGCTCGTGTTCGTCGCGCTCGGTCAGCTTTCGATTCGGGCGCTCCTCGGGGGGAGTGCGCTCGTCTTGGACCCCTCGGGGTCGATGGTCGGCCTCTCGGTCGGCACGCTCGCCGGGACGCCGTTCGGGAACTTCCTCGTGCCGGGAGTCGTGCTCGTCGTTATCTTCGGCCTGCTGCCCGCCGCCGTCACCTACGCGCTCTATGCGGGACGGCGATGGGGACGGCCCGCGACGGTGGTCGTCGCCGTCGCCCTGATCGGGTGGGTGCTCGTCGAGGTCGTCGTCGGATTCGACCGTCCCACGGTGTACTTGAACCTCGCCACCGCCGCCGCGCTCGTCGTGCTCTCCGCTCACCCCGAAGTGCGTCGCGAGAGCCGAGGCTAGTGTGGTGAGCGTGATTTTTCACAGACGTACGAGGCGGAAGCCACGGCTGCAGTCGTTGATTATCGGCTTCGTCGGACACGCGCTCTGGGGATCGGTACTCGGCGTCGCCTACCGGGAGATCGGGCGCCCGAGGTAACCGGACATCCGTGACAGCGGGGTGGCCTTCGCGCCCCGCTAGACCGATGCAGCGGGGGTTACCAAGAGGTTAGGGAGCGCTTTTGCCGTTCTACGACGAATACAGAGGCAATGACGCGACTTCTCACTCGCCGGGCCGTCCTTGCCGGTATCGGAGTCGCATCGCTCGCCGGCTGTCTCGGCGGGGGACGCGTCGGTGGCTCCGGCGACTCCGGGGGTGCGGGCGGCTCCGGCGACACCGGCGAACGATCGTCGGCCGAGCCCGGCGAAAACGGAGAAGCGCCGTCCGGAGAACCGAGCGGGGGGGAATCGGCCCCGCCGACGCGAGACGCTCGACTCCCGCTTCCGATGGAGCCGTCCGCGCTGCGGAACGAGGCGGTGTCCGGCGGCCCGCCGAAGGACGGCATCCCGGCGATCGAGCGGCCGAAGTTCGTCTCGGCCGACGAAGCGTCGGCGGATCTCGATCCGGGCGATCCGGTGTTCGGGATCGCGATGGGTGGCGAGCCGAAAGCGTATCCCCAGTCGATACTGGTCGCACACGAGATCTGTAACGACGTCGTCGACGGGACGCCCGTGAGCGTCACCTACTGCCCCCTGACGGGCACCGCGATGGGGTTCGAACGCGGCGAGACCACCTTTGGCGTCTCCGGGCGGTTGGTGAACAACAACCTGATTATGTACGACCGCGCCACGGAGACGTGGTGGCCGCAGGTGCTCTCGACCGCCATTCCCGGCCCGTGGAACGAGAATCCCGAAATCCGGTCGCTCCGCGAGTTCCGAGTCGTCTGGACGACGTGGGAGCGATGGACGAACCGGTTCCCCGAGACGCGCGTTCTCTCGCGTGACACCGGGTTCGCGAAGAACTACGATCGGGACCCCTACGGATCGTACAACCCCCGGGCGGGGTATTACGCCCCGGAGGCACGCCCGATGTTTCGCTCGCTCTCGGAGGACGATCGCCTCCAGCCGAAGCGGGTCGTGATCGGTGCGCGGACGCCCGGCGGAGCGGCCGCATTCGAGAAAGACACGCTCAGAGAGGAGAAGCTCATCGACGGGCAACTCGGCGGTACGCCGGTTCTCGCGGTCTACGAACCGACCCTCGACACGGGTTACGTCTACGAGAACCCCGACGAGGCGGCGTTCGAGCACCGCGACGGTCGGGTGCTCGGAGAAAACGGCGACGCCCACGCGCCGGACGCGCTCCCCCTGAAACGGGTACTCGCGTTCGACGCGATGTGGTTCGCGTGGAGCGGTTTCTACCCCGACACGACGCTGTATACCTGAAATGGACCACGCAACCGCGGAGACGAACTCGGCCGGGACGCTCCCTCGGACAGCCGCCGCTCTCGAAGCCGCAGGGAGGCGATGGGACTCGCGGCTGGTGTTTCTCGGGACCGGCGGGGCCTACCTCGTACTGTATCTCGTGACGGTGGGAGATCTCTCGTTCGTGAGCGGCGGGACGGGCGGGTTCGCGGTCCGGACCGTCGACGACCTCTCCCGCGCGTTCGCAAGCCTCGGGTTCTTCCGGTTCGACGCCGTCGCGGTCGTGTCGGCCGGGCCGGTCACCTACCTGTTTTCGCCGTTGAATCTGCTGGTCACCGTCGTCCTGTCGACCCTCGTGGGAGCGAACTTCGCGCTCTCGTACCTCGGCGTGATCCAGCCGCGGGCCTGCGGTCTGGAGAGTTCGACCGGCGTCCTGGCGGGCGTCCCGGCCCTGTTGTCGGGCGCGGCCTGCTGCGGACCGACGATACTGCTCGTGATCGGCGTCCAGGCGAGTGCGACCGTCATCACGGGCTTTCAGTTCCTGGTTCCGGTCGCGCTCGCGATGCTCGTCGGCGGACTCCTGCTCGTCGGTCGCCAGGTCGACCTCGAACTGCTGTCCGGCGGGATCGGAAGCTGACCGGTCCCGCCGCGCTTCGGACGGTCGATATTCTCAGTTGACGCTCGACGTCGGCATCAGACGCCTAACGCGTCGGCCAGTTCGTGGAACGATTCGACCGCGAGATCGGGTTCGCCGTCGAACGGCTCCCAGGGCGTCCCTTTCCGATCGACCCAGACGCCCTGCATCCCGGCGTGTTTCGCTCCCATCACGTCGAACCAGCCCGCTGTGACGTGGGCGAGCTCCCCGATCGGCGTCCCCGTCCGTCCGGCGGCGTGGCGATAGATCTCGGCGTCGGGCTTGAACGTCCGGACCTCGTCGGCGCTGATCGCGTCTTCGATCAGGTCGCCGATCCCGGCGTGTTCGACCATCGACAACAGCATCTCGGGGTCGCCGTTCGAGACGACGTAGCAGTCGTACCCGCCCGAACGGAGTCGTTCGATGCCGCCGCGGACGTCGTCGAACACGTCGAGTTCGTGGTACACGGCCAGGATCTCGTCGCGCTCGTCCGCCGAGATTCTCTCGTCGTGAGCGTCCAGCGCGTACTGGAGGGCGTCGCGGTTCATCTCGTAGAAGGGCTGGTAGGCGTCGACGTGGTTGGCGACGAACGTGTACTCGATCGATCGCGAGCGCCAGAGCTTCGAGACGCGCTCGGGCGCTTCGACGCGGTCGGCCAGCGCCTTTTCGGCCGCGTCGACGTCGACGAGCGTGCTGTACGAGTCGAACGTGACCGTTCTCACGCGGTCGGGCTCGAACGTCATCGTACACAAGACGGCGGGCAGGCTGATAGTACTCGGTGTTCTCCACCCGGGTTCGGATCGCGCTAGTAGGGTTCGGATCGCGCTAGTTGGTGTTTTGCACCCCGATTCAGACGGCATCAGTTCGTTTCACCTCGACGAGTCGATCCGGATCGAAGACGATCGCTCAGAGCCGTCTCGGGTGTGTTCTGGAGACGACGAACCGGTCTCAGATCCTCTCAGATACGTCTCGCTCACTGAATAGCGCAGTTCTTCCGTCTCGCCCGGTTCGACCCGGCCACCCTCGAAGGCGAACGCTTCGGATTCCGCGTCGGTCATGGCTATCTCAACGGTTTGGGAGCGGATTAAATCAGTAATGCGCGTGTAACTATTTTGCACGGTCACCGAACCGATAATACGTTGTCCCGACAACACGAAAGCGACTCCCCCATGACCGCCGCTACCGGTTCCGCAGAGCGGGAAGGAGCGACGGAGCTACATCGCTCGGGGACTGGTGAGCCAGGGGCCGCGTCCGAGAAACGACGTGTCGGCGTGCTGAGCCTCCACAACAGCAAGGAGACCAAGGCGATTCTGAACGCCGTCCGGGCGTTGGGGCACGAACCGGTGTGGATCCGAGACGAGAACGTCACCTCGCGGATCCGAGACGGGCGTTTTCAGCTTTCGCCCCGCGTGGACGTACTCGTCAACCGGATGTTGCTCACGAAAAGCGAGTCACGGCTCGAAGACCTCCAACTCGCGTTCCTCTACGAGGAGACGACCCCAGTCGTGAACTCGCCGCGGGCGGTCGCGAACACGCTCCACAAGTACCGGGCCGCGGCGAAACTCGCCGCGGCCGGGATCCCGGTTCCCGACGCGTATTTCGGGCGGTCTCCCAGAACCGTCGAGGCGTGGCCCGAGCATCTACCCGGCGATGCGGTCCACAAGCACACGGTCGGTACGAACGGACGGCACATGTCGGTCGTCTCGCCGGACGACCCGGTGGGGCCGATGATCGTCAATCGACGCTCGTTCCTCCAGGAATTCCTGGACGCATCGGACGGTCGACCGTCGGACGTGCGGGTGTACGTCGTCGGCGACGCGGTCGTCGGGGCGATGCGCCGGAAGGCCCCCGAGGACGACTGGCGGGCGAACGTCGCGCTCGGCGGCGACGTGGAAGGCATCACCGACAGCCTCGGCCGGGAGCCCCGACGACTCGCGATAGAGTCGACGGCCGCGCTCGATCTGGATCTCGCCGGGGTCGACCTGATGTCTGTCGACGACGACTGGTTCGTTCTCGAACTCAACGCTACCGCCGGGTTCAAGGGCCTGTTCGACGCGACCGGAGTCTCGGTGGCGCCGCACATCGCCCGGTTGGCGATCGAACGCGCCGGCGGGAGCGTCGACGCGGCACGGGTGAGGGATCTCGAATCGACGCTCGACGATTCGGTTCCCGACTGTAAGCCGCCGCTCGTCGAGCGAGGCACGGACGAGGTCCTCGGATACACGACGCGGATACGTATCAACGGCCACGGCGGAACCGAAACGGTCGTCGCCAAGTCCGACACGGGGGCGAAACGGACGAGCATCGACACCGACCTCGCCGGACGGATCGGCGCCGGCCCGCTCGTCGGGACGACGCAAGTGCGGTCGGGTATCGGAAGCGGTACCGAAACCCGTGCCCTCGTCGACGTCGACCTGCGTCTCAACGGACGGTGGCGGCCCGTCACGACCAGCGTCACCGATCGGTCGGGGATGCGGTATCCGGTGCTTCTCGGTCGCGACGTCCTGGAGTCGTACACGCTCGACGTTAGTCGGACGGTGGAGGAATAGCCGTGGTGATCAACCACCAACCCTCGGGCGGCTATCGATCCGACCGATCGCTGTCGCCGGCGGCCACGGTCGGGAGCGTCCGATGATGTCACGGCCGCGGGTGCCGAAACCACCGAAACGGGGCGGCGAACGGGTGTTTCAGCCGTGAGACGACGTGCCGTCTTGGAACACGTCGCCGGGGCGATCGGCTGTCTCGGGATGCGGGCCTGCGACTCGAACAACTGCCCCGTGGGAATCGCGACACAGCGAGAGGACGTCCGGAATCGAGTGGTGACCGATTCCGCCGCCGAGGGACTGAAGAACTTCTTCGAGGCCACCGTCTCGCTGATGAAGGTGATGGCCAGAGCCTGTGGACACGACAGCCTCTCGGGCTTCGAGCGACGGGATCTGACGACCTGGAAGCGGGAGATCGCCGACCTGACCGGCGTCGAGTACGCGGGCGTCGGCCGGTAGCGGCGGGACAAGAGAGTATATATAACTATCGCTCGCGTGTACAGTCAGAGGCGGCGCGCGATAGCAACATACTCCTTTGCTACCTTCCGTGATCTATGGCGACGAGAACGACCGCGCCGGAACCGACGCCGGAACGGGGTGACGTCCTCCCGGACTCCTACGCGGTGTACGTGGGCGCAGAGCGCATCAACGTGTGGCAGTATCGGGTCAACATCTCCGAGCGGGACGGGGCCTGGTACTTCGTCGAGTCTCTCGATCGGGAGCAGGGCCCGAAGCTTTCGATGGACCAGGCGTCGCCGATGCCGCCGAGCGCGGAGGGATACTGGATATACAGCCGGACCTACGACTGTGAACTGGACTGTGAGTAGCGACGGGGTCCGGGGATCGACAGCTATCGAGCCTATCCCGGCGGTAACGGGGAACAAGGCCCCGTCGGTTTCGCTCCGCTGGGATGGGTCTTTAGGTTCGGGGGGTGTGCGTAGCGGTATGATATCAAATACCAGGATCTACGGCGCGGCGATCGCCTTCGCTTCCGGGCTGTACTCGCTGTGGAGCGCGTCGATGGCGACGCGAATGACCACGAGCGGGTGGATTATGGGCCTCCTCGGGGTCGTTGTGCTCCTCCACGGAGCGGTCCTGCTCACCGACTACGCCGACAGGCTCGGGGCCGCCAGCGGTCCGCTGATGATCGCCTACTCGCTCGTGATGCTCCTCAATCAGGCCCTCCTCGGGACCGGAATGATGAACGGCGGCGCGATGGGCGGAAGCGCGATGGGGATGAACGGCGGGAGCACGGTGACCGCCGGAATGGGATGGGACGCCGGGATGGCCGTCCTCGCCGCACTGATGCTGGTGAGCGGCGTGATAATGGCTCGGAACGGAGGTTCCAGTACCGATGGAATGTGAGCCGTCGCAACCCGGTACGATGGGATAAACGTCAGATCCGTCCTCCCGAGAGACGCGATTCCGGGTATCGACGACCCGTCGTTCGGCCGGGACTACGTCGGCGAGGACGACGAGGTCGTGGTCGTCGCCGACGCGTCGCCGGAGGGTGCTCCGACAGCGGATTATTGATCCGTTCCGAGTGTGTGTGCGGGCTACACCACCCACGTACGTTCAAATACCGGAACGGACACGAGACATACTAATGGGTGCTACAGACGGCGTGACTCGGGAGGCGGAATCGGAATCTGACGGGACGAAGAACGCGCTGCCGTACGTCGGTGCGATACTCACTGCGCTCGTCGCGGCCATTCACCTCTTTCACCCCGAACACGGCATCATCGGACTGGCCAGTGCGCTGACCGCGAATCCGACCGCCCTCGTGTTCGACCCCCGTCCCCTCGCGTTCGTGCTCTCGGGAACCGCGCTGTTCGTCGGCCTCTCGCTGAGCCGGAACGCACCGAATCGTCGACCGTACTACGCCGCGGGCGTCCTGATCGCCGCCACGTACGTCGTCGGCTACTTCGCCTGGCACTTCACCGGTCACGGCGGGTTCCTCCCCGGACGAGAACCACTGTTTCACGGACTCACGCCCGTCGAGAACGTCGCATCACATCTCACCGGCGACGCCTGGGCCGCGGCCTCGAAACTCGCCGAGGTGGGGATGGCCTTGACAGTGGGCCTGCTGTACCGCAGAGCGTAGCCGATAGCGTCGGCCGCCGGACGCCGTCCGCTCCCCCGCGTTCGGATCGGGTGTGGGGAGCGCTTGCCGGTCCGGGATACGCTTTTTTAGACCACCACGGTCTGTTGTCGTATGGCAGAGGACCTTCCCACCGATGAGTACGAAGTCGTCGTCGTTGGCGGCGGGCCGGCCGGACAGACCGCGGCGCTCTACAGCACGCGTCTCGGACATCAGACGGCACTGGTCGATCGCGGCGGCGGGCGTGCGGCGATGACGCAGGAGGTTCACAACCTCATCGGCGTTCGGGAGGAGACCAGCGGAAACGAGTTCCTGGGCGTCGGAAAGGACCAACTGGAGGAGTACGGCTGCGACCTCCACCGGGATATGCTCTCGTCCTGTCACCGGACCGAAGACGGAGCGATAGAGCTGTGCGGAAACAGTGCAAACTACCAGGCGGAGTACGTCGTGCTCGCGACCGGCTTCAACGACGTCCGGCCCGACCCGCCGCTCCCGCGGACCGGCCGCGGCCTCCACATTGTCTGCACTGCGACGCGCATATGTTCGTCGACGAGTCGGTGTACGTGATGGGCCACTCCGAGAGCGCGGCCCACGTCGCCGCGATTATGTTGACTTCACCGACGAGGTCGACCTGCTCACCCGCGGGGACGACCCCGAGTGGAGCGACGAGACCGAGCAGATGTTGCAGAACCACCCCGTCGACGTGGTCCACGAGGACGTCGCCGGCGTGCAGAACGGCGAGGACGGGTGGCTGAAAGCGATGGAGTTCGAGGACGGGACGGTCCGCGAGTACAAGGGCGGGTTCGCGATGTACGGCGCGGAGTACAACAACGGCTTCGCCCGCGAACTCGGCTGCGAGCTCAACGACGACGGCACCGTCGCCGTGGACGATCACGGACAGACCTCCGTCGAAGAGGTGTACGCGGTCGGCGACCTGACGCCCGGACACAACCAGGTCCCAATCGCGCTGGCGGACGGCGCGAAGGCCGGCATCTCGGTCCACTTCTCCCTCCGCGACTTCCCCCGGGATCCGGACGTCCTCGAGGAGGCGGGACCGGTCCGCTCCGAGGAGATCCCCGGAATCCCCGACGACCTGCTCGAACAGGCGGTCGACTTCCACACGTACGATTGAGACGGTCCCCAGGAAAAGACGACCGACCGTATGACAGCGGTCGACCGGAGAATCCGCGCCTCCGGCGCAGGCTGGTTGGATCACCGAGCCGGATTACCGCCGGGTAGCTTCCCCATTCATTACCCGGCGCACCGAGTGTAACGGTATGCAAGAGTTCGACTTTCTGGTCATCGGCTCGGGATCCGGTCTCGACGTGGCGAACGTCGCGGCGAATCAGGGACAGTCCGTCGCCGTCGTCGAGAAGGGGCCGATCGGGGGAACGTGTCTCAACCGGGGCTGTATCCCCTCGAAGCACCTGCTGTACCACGCGGACGTCCTCGAGACGATCGAACGCGCCGACGAGTTCCACATCGACGCGACGGTCGAGGACGTGGACTTCGCCGACATCGTTCGCGAAGTGAACGAGGAGGTCGAGGCCGACTCGGCGTCGATCCGCAGCGGCCTGCGCTCGTCGTCGCGGCACGAACTGTTCGAGGGCGAGGGGCGGTTCGTCGACGAACGGACCGTCGAGATCTCCGGCGGGGAAGACGACGGAGCGCGCCTCCGCGCGGACACCGTCCTGATCGCCGCGGGGACCCGTCCGTCGGTCCCGCCGATCGACGGCATCGACGACGTGGACTACCTGACGAGCACCGAGGCGCTGCAGTTGGAGACGCCGCCGGAACACCTGATTATCGTCGGCGGCGGCTACATCGCGGCCGAGCTCGGCCACTTCTTCGGGACGTTCGGGAGCGAGGTGACGATCGTCGGCCGCCGGCCGAACCTCCTCCCCGAGGCCGACGAGGAGGTCGCCGAGGCGTTCACCGACCGCTACGTCGACCGTTTTACCGTCCACACGGGACACGCCGCCACCGCCGTCTCGGAAGACGGCGAGTCGGTGACCGTCGAGGCGCGGCCGTACGAGTACGGCGACGACGGCGGCATCGTCGAAGACGAGGAGCCGGTGACGGTGACCGGCGACGCGTTGCTCGTCGCCGCGGGGCGGGTTCCCAACACCGACACGCTGAACCTCGACGCGACCGGCGTCGAGACGGACGCGCGGGGGTTCGTCGAGACCGACGAGTACCTGGAGACGACCGCCGACGACGTGTGGGCGCTCGGCGACATCGTCGGCGAGTACCTGCTGAAACACAGCGCCAACCACGAGGCGCGGGCCGTCGCGCGGAATATCTTCGGAGAGGATCTGGAACCGGTCGATTACAGTGCGATGCCGTTCGCGGTGTTCGCCTCGCCGGAGGTTGCGGGCGTCGGCGCGTCCGAGGGCGATCTCCGGGCCGCGGATCGCGAGTACGCGACGAACACCTACAGCTACGGCGACACCGCCCGGGGCGACGCGATGAAGACCGAGGGATTCGTGAAGGTGCTGATCGACCTGGAGGGCGAGATTCTGGGCTGTCACATCATCGGTCCGCAGGCGTCCTCGCTGATCCAGGAGGTCGTCGTCGCGATGAAGTCCGGGTCGGGAACGGTGCGGGACATTCGCGAGGCCGTCCACATCCACCCGGCACTGCCGGAGGTCGTCCAGCGGGCGTTCTCCGGGCAGTTCAGCCGCGGTGACGGCGGCCACCGACATCAGCACTGAACGTTCTCTCTCCCCGGTAACACGCGTGTAACTCGGTTACGGGCTCGTTCGCGTGAGCTTTTGACTCCCCCGAGAGTAGCAAGTGGTGATGACGAAAGCAGCGATCGTGATTCTGGCAGGGACAGACGGACACGCGAACGTCGGTCGAGTCGTGAACGGACTCGAGACGGCCAAGGAGTTCGCCGAGACCGACGGATCCTCGTTCTCGGGCTCCTGACTCTCGTGGGCATCCGCCTGATCACCGGCGGCCTGGGAACCGCGTGACTCGGACGGCACGTGCCCGCCGTGATGCCGCTCCCGGGTATCCACACTAACCCTCAACAGAAATGCAAGGAGGAAGCCCACGACTTGAGTCGCGGCTCGTTCACTCGCGACGTTCGAACCGGTAGGTCAGTACCTCGTCGCTGTCGTCCCACTCGAAGCTTCCGGGATGGACCCGCTCCATCCGCGCTTTGTACGCCGCCAGCGACTTCGAGCCCTCCCGCCGGGCGTCGGCGTCGGTGAACTCGCCGAGCGTTCGGCGTTCGACGCTCGTCACCACGAACGTCTCGCCGTCGATCTCGAAGGTGTCGCCTTCGCTGGCGTAACGGTTGCCCGCACCGCGGGTCAACTGCGTGATGTCTCCGTCGCGGACGGACTGCTGTACGCGGTCGTTGGGCAGAAGGTCCCCGGCGTCGATTTCCGACATAGCGTCGCGTAGGATCGCCGCAGTCAAAATCCCATCGCGTGTGACGGGCGACGTCGACGACTACTCATCCGGTTCGGTTTCCATTTCCCGGTCGCGTGCGTCGGCTCCTCGATCGACCTCCGTGGTGCTCGCTCCGTTCAGATCCCCGTCTTTGACCGCCCTGGCCTGCTGTTCGAGGTCCTCGACGTCCATCTGGGCGGCCTTGTCGATCTCGCCGAGAATCTCCTTGATGTCGTCGAGACCGATGAGTTCGCGGGTCTCGGCGTCGAAGCTCAGGCTGTCGAGCTGCTGTCCGTCTCCGGCGACGTCGCTGCCGGTGAGTTGCTTTCCGTACCGACCGACCAGCGAGGTGAGCTCCTGGGGGATGACGAAGGTCGTCGACGCCCCCTGTCCGATGCCCTCGAGCGTGTCCATCCCCTTGTCGATGATCGCGCGCTCGCCCATCGACTCGGCGGACCTCGCGCGCAGGACCGTCGAAATCGCGTCCCCCTGCGCTTCGAGGATCTGACTCTGTTTTTCACCCTGCGCGCGGATGATGTTCGACTGCTTGTCCCCTTCGGCTTTCTCGACCGCGCTCCGGCGTTCGCCTTGGGCTTCGAGAATCGTGGCCCGGCGTCGCCGCTCCGCGCCGGTCTGCTGCTCCATCGCGGCCTGAACCTCCTGGCTCGGGTTGACCTCCCGGACCTCGACGGACTCGACGCGGATGCCCCATTCGTCCGTCGGTTCGTCCAGTTCCTTGCGGATGCGAGCGTTGATCTCTTGGCGCTTGTTCAACGTGTCGTCGAGGTCCATATCACCCAGTACCGCCCGAAGCGTGGTCTGGGCGAGGTTCGAGACCGCCGTCTTGTAGTCTTCGACCTCTAGGAACGCTCGCTTCGCGTCCATCACACGGAGGTAGACGACGGCATCCGCCGTCACGGGTGAGTTATCCCGCGTGATCGCTTCCTGTCGCGGCACGTCCATCGTCTGGGTCCGCATATCGAACGTGTACGTCCGGGAGACGAACGGCGGAATGAAGTTGATACCCGGCTCGAGTAACGTGCGGTACTCGCCGAACACGGTGAGCACCTGCCTGTCGTAGGCGTCGACGAACCGGACCATCTGCCAGACTGTCACTGCCGCCAGCACCAGAGCCAACAGCCCGACTATCCCGAGCGAGGGCGTGCCAATCTGCAGTGGGATCGGATGATACATCCCTTGGATGGTCTCTCCCGGAGTGAATCAAGGGGAGACATTTTCATCCCCTGTCGGGTTGTGATTATCTCAGAGACAGCCCTGAGCGCGTCCGTACCGGTGAGTTTCGCGTGCATTCGTTGCTTCATCGATATCGGCGGCATCCACGGTCGTCTCCGCACCGTCCCCGACGGTTTCACGGCCGACTATAGTAGCGTTTGCAACCCATTGCTTATCCGATCGTGCGCAGTCGTTCGATCGAGTGAGTAGAGACGTGCAAACGCGACTATAATCAGTACCGGGGGCGACCACGAAACGATAACTATCACCGGATGAGTCCGGCACCACTCGCACACGGACAGCACCCCTGTTTCGAGACAATGATAACGCAGGCGTCACGTTGGTCGCGACGACAGGCGATGCACGACGACGAAGGAACCCGGAGCGTACCGCTGGCGGCGGACAGGCGACTCACGTACGCCGAGTACGGCCCACCGGGCGGAACGCCGGTGGTCTTCCTCCACGGCACACCGGGGTCCCGCCGTCTCGGAGGCCTGTTCGAGACCACCGCCGAGGACTGTGGCGTCCGGTTGCTCGCGTTCGACCGTCCGGGGTACGGCCGATCGTCGCCGTGGCCGGATCGGTCGGTCCGGGACGGGGCGCGGCTCGTCGCCGCCGTGCTCGACGATGCGGGCGTCGACAGCGCCGGAGCGGTCGCGTTCTCGGGCGGTGCCCCGTACGCCCTCGCGGCGGCGGCAACCCGATCGGACCGGCTCGATCGCGTCGATATCGTCAGCGGCGCGATGCCCCCAGAGATGATCGAGGATCCGCCTGCGATACAGCGGCTCCTCCGCACGACGGCGACGGCGACGCCGCTGCTGCTCCGCGGTCTCTTCCGCGGCCAGGCGTGGCTCGCGCGGCACCGCAGTCCGTCGTTCGTCGTCTCCCAGTACACGAGCGAGGGAGCCACAGCGGAACTCTCCGAACGTGTCGCCGAGATCGTGCGGGCGGACTTCCTCGAAGCGCTCTCCTGTCACCGTCAGGGCGTAGTGACCGAGTTCCGGCACGCGGCGAGCGACTGGAACGTCCCGCTGGCGGAGATCGACGCGGACGTGCGCCTCTGGCACGGCACACGTGACACCAACGTGCCGATCGATGCCGTTCGCCGCCTCGAAGCGGCGCTCCCGACCGCCCAGTTACGCGTCCGCGAAGAGGCGGATCACCTCCGAACGCTCCTCGAGAGCGTCCCCGTGATTCTGGACGGCTATCGCTAGTCCCCCCCGGACGGGACCCGTCGATCGATTGCGCCTCTCCGGCGAGCCGAACTGTAGTAGGTACACGACCCATTGCGCGTCCGATCGCACGGAGTCGTGCGATCGAGTGAGCGAAGACTCGCAAACGCTACTGCACGTGCGGCACGCGAAGCCCCCCGACGGTCAGCACGGGAATTGATATATCGACCTCGCGAACACCGCGTAACGGCGGAATGAAACGCGTCCAGTTCACGGCGACGTACCCGAAAGAACTCGTGCATCCGCTCCACCGGCAGATCATCGACTCCGGACCCATCAGCAGAGCCGAACTGCTGCTGTGGAGCCCCACCGCAGAGGCGACGACGTTGTTCTGGTGCGATGGTCCTCCGGACGCCACGGCGGCGGCCGTTCGCGCCATCGACTCGCTTCTCGTCAGCGACCTCGTCGAGGGTTCCGACGGCACGTACGCGTTCCTCCAGCAGAACGACTACGAGTTCGCGACGGCGTTGTTGGACGCGATCGCGGACGCGCGGGCCGTCTTCGTCCCGCCGGTAGTGTTCTTCGAAACCGGGAGCGTGCAGTTCGAGGCCGTCGGGGAAGCCGCCGCGCTCAGCGCGTTCTACGCGGAACTCTCGGACCTCGGGGAGCTGACGATCGACCGGGTCGAGGAGTTCGAGCGGACGCGTTCGTCCTCACGGCTCACCGACCGGCAGCGAGCGGCGTTGGACGCGGCGGTCGAGGTCGGGTACTACGAGGTTCCCCGAACCGGTGCGATCGCCGACGTCGCAGCGGCGCTCGACTGTTCGACGAGCACGGCCGGGGAGTTGGTGCGGAAAGCCGAGGCCGCGGTGATCCGCGAATACGCTGAACCACGGTGACGGGCGGCCGCAGGCCGAGGACGCGCCGTCGATGAGCGTCGAGGACGCGCCGTCGATGAGCGTCGAGGACGCGCCGTCGATGAGCGTCGAGGACGCGCCGTCGATGAGCGTCGAGGACGCGCCGTCGATGAGCGTCGAGGACGCGCCGCCGGTCCCCGCCGCCGCCTCCGACGCTGTGAACGGATCGGGGTATCGACACGCCGGGGCAGTCGCTACGTATCTCAATAACACCTAGTACACAACCCCACATATATGAATCCAGTATATATAATATTTTAAATGTATTTTATCGGCCCGAAATTGATAGTATGTTACTCGGCGCAGCGTGAGTCCGTAAATTCGTCCGTCGACGCCGCGACCCCGCGGCCTCGCACGCGATTTTTCCCTTCGCTCGCCGTGTCTGCGTCCCCTCGACAGAGATCAGCGACCGGAAACGATTAATCCAGTTCGGGGTATTGAACGGGTATGGCTCTCGAAACGATCCTGGTGGCTGTCGGACCCGGAGACGCGAATCGCGCCGAGGAGATGGCGCAGACGAGTATCGATATCGCGGGGCCGTCCGGTGCTCGAATCGTGCTGACTCACGTATTTACCCGGGACCAGTACGACGAGACGGTCGAGCGGCTGAACGTGGCGGATGGGGCCGAGGTATCGCCGAACGAGGTCGCGAGTCAGCACGCGACGATACACACGATCGCGGAGAGACTGGACGAGAACGGAATCAGATACGAGATCAGAGGGTCAGTAGGAGAACACGACGAAGAGATTATCAGTATCGCGACAGAGACGAAGTCGGATCTCATCATCGTCGGCGGACGGGAGCGCTCTCCCACGGGCAAGGCCGTGTTCGGCTCGACCGCGCAAAAGGTCCTGTTGTCCGCCCCTTGCCCAGTCACGTTCGTCAAGGGAAAGTAGTACCGCTCCGGACGTGGGTGTCGTCGTCTCGTGGTTCCCGGTATCGTGACATCTGTACGGAGGCTGTATTCGCTCGTCGGGAGCCGCGCTGCCGTGACTGAAGCGTTCGACGGGTATGAGGTCCCAGGGGAGCGTTTATGTTCGGCGCGGATGGTGGGCACGTATGGAGCTCGATGCAGTTCTCGAAGACAGCTGTGCGCGTGATTGGCAGACGGTCACTCCCGATTCCGTAGACGAGGTCAGATTCGCCGTCATCGGGCTGGGCTGGTTCACCAAGGGTCGTGCATTGCCGGCGCTGGAGAAGAGTGACCGCTGTGAGCCATCGGTGCTGGTCAGCAGTTCGACCGAGAAAGCAGAACGCGTCGCGGCCGATACGGAGGGGGCCGAACGGGGAATAACGTACGACGAGTTTCACGACGGCGTGGCGCGGGACGCGTACGACGCCGTGTACATCGTCACGCCCAATGCGCTCCACCTCGAGTACGTCGAGACCGCGACCGCCTTCGGCAAGGCCGTCCTCTGTGAGAAGCCGATGGAGCGCGACAGCGAGCGAGCGAGTGAACTCCGCGACGTCGCGGCCGCAGCGGACGTCGACCTCATGATCGCCTACCGGATGCAGACCGAACCGACCGTCCGTCGGGCCAGAGAACTCATCGCCGGCGGCTACATCGGCGATCCGATGTCCGTCACCGGCGATATGTCACAGCGGTTGCTCGACCGCGTCAATCCCGATCCCGACCAGTGGCGGCTGAACGAGACGCTGGCCGGCGGAGGGGCGCTGTTCGACATCGGGATCTACCCGCTCAACACCGCGCGGTTCCTCCTCGAGGAGGACCCGATCGCGGTGACGGGAAACGTCTCCAGCACGCACGAGGCGTTCGACGACGTCGACGAGACGGTGGCGTTCTCCGTCGAGTTCCCCGGAGAGGTGTACGCCCAGTGCTACGCCAGCCACAACGCCCGACAATCGTCGGGAATCACCGTTACCGGTACCGCGGGGCAGGTTCGAATCGAGCCCGCCTTCTTCCAGGACCAGGCACGGCAACTCCACATCTCGCGGGGCGACAGTCGCGCTTCGATCACCGTCACGGCGGTCGATCAGATGCGAGAGGAGTTCGACTACTTCGCCGATCGGCTCCGCGGAGCGAAACCGATCGGTCCCGACGGCGACCACGGACTCGTGGATATGCGCGCGATGGAGGCCGTTTACGAGGCCGCCGAGTCGGACCGCTGGATCACCGTCGACTGAGACCGGCGTCGTAGCGTTTGTATCTCTTCGCGCATCCGAACCGCGCGATCCTCTGTGATCGAGCGGACGACTTGCAAACGCCGCGAGTTTCGCCGGTTCACCGAGGAGTACCGACCGATCTCAGGCGTTGAACCCCTGGTGGAAGCCGACGAGTTTCGATCGCGAGAAGTGTTCGACCGCGTACTTGATTCCCTCTTTACCGACCCCCGAGTCCTTGAATCCGCCGTAGGGCATATGATCCGCCCGGAATCCGCTGACGGTGTTGATGTTCACGCCGCCGGCGTCTATCTCGTCGGCCGCGCGTTTGGCGCGATCGATGTCCTGGGTGAACAGGCCGGCCTCGAGGCCGTACTCGGTGTTGTTGGCCTCCGCGATCGCTTCCTCGAAGTCCTCGACCGCGATCACGGGGACGAGCGGACCGAACGTCTCCGCTTTCGCCGCGGGCATATCGGGCGTCACGTCCGAGAGGACGGTCGGTTCGAACGTCCGCGGCCCGAGATCACCGCCGTAGTCGCCGCCACACTCGACGGTCGCACCGGCTTCGACGGTCGCCTCGAACAGTTCGACGACGGTCTCGAACTGGTCGTCGTCGACCATCGAGGCGACGTCCGTGCCCGCCTCGAACGGATCGCCGACCGTGAGTGACTCGGCGGCGTCGACGAGCGCGTCGACGACTTCGTCTTCGATGTCCTCGGGGACGAGGACGCGCTCGACGCTGTTACACACCTGACCGGCGTTCGAACAGGCGCCACCGACGACCTGCGCCGCCGCCGCTTCGATGTCCGTGTCGCGCCAGACGATCGTCGGATCGTTGCCGCCGAGTTCCAGCGTCACTTCGGTCATCCCGCTGTTGTTCGCGAGGTACTTGCCGACCGACGTGGACCCGGTGAAAGAGATGGCCTCGACCGCCTCGTGGTCGAGGATGGCGTCACCGACAGTCGAACCGGATCCGGTGACGAGGGTGAACAACCCGTCGGGGACGGAGGCGTCGATCGTGTCGGCGGCTTCGGCCAGGCATTCGAAGAGCGCCACGGCCGTGAGTGGGGTGTTACTCGCCGGCTTCCCGACGACGCTGTTGCCCGCTGCCAGGGCCGGCCCGACCTTGTGGACCATCAGGTTCAGCGGGAAATTGAACGGCGTGATGGCGGCGACGACCCCGAGCGGTTCGCGCTGGGTGAAACAGTGGTCCTTCGCGAAGCCTCGCTGGGCGTCCATCGGGACGTACTCACCGAACATCCGCTTCGCCTGTTCGGCCGAGAGATCCAGGGTCTGAACGGCGCGGTCGACCTCACCGCGAGCGTCGGGCAGCGGCTTCCCCTGTTCGCTGGTGAGAATGCGTGCGATCTCGTCGGCGCGCTCCTCTACCGCCCGGGCGGTCGCAGAGAGAAGCTCGTACCGTTCGTACGCCGACAGATCCGATTCCTCGAAGGCAGCTTCCGCGGCGTCGATGGCTTCCGCCACCTGGCTCTCCGTGGCCATCGGGACGGACCCGACTCGTTCCCCGTCGTACGGGTGAACGACGTCGGCCCGTTCGTCGGCGTCGACCCACTTGCCACCGATCAGCATCCGCTTGTCGAGACGTGTGACTGCCTGCTGACTCATACTGCGACCTTGCCTATCAGATACAAAAATGTTACGCAGCTACGACGCCCGATCGGATATCTCGCTGCCGCGTCGGCACGCACGAATACGGGCGGATGCGGCCGAGAGAGTATCGACCGGTTCCGTCTCGAACGGGGTATGCATCCCAAATTATAATTAACTGGTGTGCCCTACGGAGGGTATGAACCTCTCGGGAACAGTGGTACCTATGGCGACGCCTACGCGCGGGCCACAGCGAGCGATAAACGAGGACGCCCTCAGGGAGTTCACCGGCCAACTCGTCGAGTCCGGTGTTCACGGACTCTTTCCGAGCAGCTCTATCGGCGAGTTCCCCAGTCTGACTCGAACCCAGCACAGACAGATACTCGAGACCGTCGCCGACGCCGCCGACGGGCGAACGAAGATCCTCGCCGGGTGCTGTGAGACAAACATCGACGCGGTGCTCGATAGCGTGGCCACCGCAGAGGCGATGGGAGCGGACGCCGCTGTCGTCGTTGCACCCTACTACCTCAAGACGACGCAAGGCGGTCTCGAACGGTTCTTCACCACGGTCGCGGACGAATCGTCTCTCCCGGTCTTGCTGTACAACATCCCGCAGTTGACCGGAAACGAAATCGGCGTGGATCTGGTTCGGCGGCTCGCGGAACACGACTCCATCGTCGGACTGAAAGACACGTCGGGTGACCTGACCTATCATTACCGTGTTATCGACGAGACTCCCGGGGAGTTCCTGGTGTTCCAAGGAGCTACCGAACTGGCCACGGCCTCGCTCGACCTCGGGACCGACGGCCTGATCGCCGGACCGGCCAACGTGTTCCCCTCGGTGATGACCGACCTCTACGAAGCCTACGACCGCGGTGACCTCGCCGAGGCCCGTCGGCTGATGCGAACTGTCGTGGCACCGTTCGTCAGTGCGACCAGCGACGTGCCCACGGCGGCGGCGATGAAGCACCTCGTCGAACTGCAGGGCCTCGACATCGGTGCGCCTCTCCCACCCCTTCCGGAGTTGACCGACGACCAGCGGGAGGCGCTGACGGCGACGTATCGGCAGATAACCGAACGGTTCGGGGAACAGACGGTTTGAGACGCTCGATCGTAACGATGGATCGGCCAGCGCTCCCCGGTGCCGTGGTCGCCAGTGCGAGACGGCGACCGGCCGTGTGAGTCATCGAACCCTGTGGCGGCGTCGCCGCTGTCGACGTGAATTCCCGAGATGCGTTTCACTCCCTGAGTGGAGACAGTGGCCAATCGGTGGATAACAGCGAGCGAAGACGTGTGAGGCTACCGTGACGGCCTACCGAGGGAGTGGCTCGTGAATCTCGAATCGCTGCCGGGGTCTCTCGGAACGAATCCGGCCGTCCGTGTCACAGCGGACCCGACATCAGGCGTTGTTGACTTCGCTGTCGATCTCTTCTTGTGCGTCGTTGAGGGCCTCCTCGGGGGTCTTCTCCTGGACCAGCGCGGCGTTGCAGTTCGTGTAGACGATCTCCGAGAACGTCGAGTACTGCGGTGTCGCCGGTCGCGCGCTGGTCTGATCGACGATCTGGGCGAACGTCTCGAGCTGGGAGGCCTGTTCGTAGTACTCGTCGGCGTACAGTTCCTGGCGAACCGGGAGGCGACTGTGCTCCAGCGCCATCGTCTCTTGTGCCTCCATCGAGGCCATGTAGCTCGCGAACCGCTGTGCCGCCTCCTGGTTCTCCGAGTTGGCGTTGATGAACAGGTTCCAACCGCCGAGACAGGAGTTGTTCGCGTCCTCGTTCCCCTCGGCTTTCGGCATCGGCGCGACGTCGAAGTTCCCCTGAACCGGCGAGCCGTCCTCGTTCATAATGGCGACGGCGTATGGCCAGTTGCGCATGAAGATGGTGTTGCCCTGCTGGAACGTCTGGCGGTTCTGGTCCGTCGACGACGCGGGGATGGACTCGGGAGTGACCTCGTACTCGTGGATGAGGTCGACGGCGTGTGCCAGCGCGTCGATTCCCTCCTGGGAGTTGACGACCAGGTCGCCGTCCTGTCGCAGTTCGCCGCCCATTCCCCAGAACCAGTTGAGCCACATAATCGTCAGCCCCTCGTTGGAGCCGCCCTGCCAGATGTACCCGTTGAGGTCCTGATCGGACTGGCTCTGGATGTCCTGTGCCATCTCGACGAGTTCCATATACGTCGTCGGCGGGCTGTCGTACCCGTACTCCTCCAGCAGGTCCGTCCGGTAGTACAGCGCGTTCGCGTCCGTGTGGATCGGCATCCCGTACATCGTGCCGTCGACCGTCACCGAGTCGATCGGCGTCTGGAGCATATTCTCGGTGTGGCCCTCCGGATCGCTGACCTCGGCGGCCCAGCCGTTCTGGGCGAACTCGGCCGGCCAGATGACGTCCATATTGCCGACGTCGAACGAGGACGACCCGGAGACGAACTGGTTCACGTAGTACTCGCGGGTCGAAGAGGCGTCCGAGGGCGTCTGCTGGGATTCGACGGTGATGTTCTCGGCCTGTTCTTCGAACATCGGCACGAGGCTCTGGGCGTCGTTGCTGAAGTAGCCCGGATAGACGTACGTCATCGAGAGCGACTCACCGCCGCCATCTCCGGAATCGCCGTCGGTATCGCCGCCGCCGCTGTCTCCACCGCTGTCTCCACCGCCGTCGCCGCCGCTGTCTCCACCGCCGTCTCCGTCCCCGCCGTTGCTACTACAGCCCGCGAGAAGCACCGCGCCGCCGCCGGCCATCGTTTTAAGGAGGTCTCGTCTACGCCTGTCTGTGATTCCGTCTGTCATACATATTCCCAATTGAACATCTACTATTAATAATTATCGCAGAAAGGCCGCTCACAGGGGAGCGACAACGCGTCGACCGCCGACGTCCCATACATCGACCCGATACGTCGGTGCCAGAGCGCCGAGACCGAGTCGGTCCCCGAACACAGATGGGGTCTGCCATCGTACGTCACCCGTCGTAACGGTCAAGAAACCCCGTCACCAACCCGGGGACGACCGATGGCACGCGAAGCACGTGGACGGGCAGAGAGAACTGTCGCACCCGCCGCAGACGACCGGTCGGACTACGGATACGGGAGCGACAGCGTCGACCGACCGGACCTCGTCGAGGCGCTCCGTCGGCGAACCGAGGGCGAGGTCCGATTCGACACCTACACCAGGCAGTTGTACGCGACCGACGCCTCCGCGTACGAGGTGACGCCGATCGGCGTCGTCTTCCCGAAGAGCACAGACGGAGTCGCCGCGGTGGTCTCCTACTGCGCGGATCGGGCGATCCCCGTCCTCCCCCGCGGCGGTGGGACGAGCCTCGCGGGCCAGACGGTCAACGAGGCGGTCGTCCTCGACTTCACGCGGCACATGGACGGCGTACTCGACGTCGACCGCGACGCCCGGCTCGCTCGCGTGCAGGCGGGGACCGTTCTGGAAGACCTCAACCGACGTGCGGAGCCCGAGGGGCTGAAATTCGCGCCGGACCCCGCCTCCGGCGATCGGAGCACGGTCGGCGGTGCGATCGGGAACAACTCCACGGGCGCGCACTCTCTGAAGTACGGCAAGACGGACGCCTACGTGGAGTCCTGCGAGGTCGTCCTCGCGGACGGCACCGTCGAGACCTTCGGCGAGATGGCCGTCTCGGAGCTACGTGAACGGGCCGACGCCGGAACCGAGGACCTCCTCCCCCGGATCTACGCGGGCGTTCTCGAGATCATCGACGAACACGCGGCGGAGGTCGAATCCAGATACCCGTCTCTCAAACGCAACGTCTCCGGCTACAACCTCGATCGACTGCTCGAGGAGGCCGAAACGGGAACCGTGAACCTCGCGCGCCTGCTCGCCGGCAGCGAGGGCACGCTTGCGATCGTCACCGAGGCGACGGTCTCGCTCGAACCGGTCCCGGACACGAAGTCGGTCGCGCTGTTGACCTACGAGCGGCTTCACGACGCCGTTGCCGACGTGGGCAACGTTCTCGAACACGACCCCGCGGCGGTCGAACTCATCGACGACATGCTCATCGACCTGGCGGGCGAGACCGCGGAGTTCGAGGAGGTGATCTCGCTCTTGCCCCCCGGGACAGACGCCGCGTTGCTCGTGGAGTTCTACGCGACCGGGGAGCGAAACGGCCGTGAGAAGACCGAGACGCTCGTCGAGGACCGCGTGCGGAACGGCGGGAGTACCGCGTCGGATCGCGGGCAGCGCCTCGCTTCCGACGCCCTGGAGGCCCACGAGGCCGAGCAGCGAAAGACGTTCTGGAAGATGCGGAAGGCGGCGAACCCGATCCTGCTCTCGCGAACCACAGACGAGAAACACATCAGCTTCATCGAGGACTGCGCCGTTCCCGTCGAGCACCTCCCGGCGTTCGTCGATCGGTTTCAGGACGTCCTCGAAGACCAGGGGACGTTCGCCTCGTTTTACGGGCACGCCGGCCCGGGGGTGTTACACGTTCGCCCGCTCATCGACGCGAAGTCCGCGGCGGACCGCGAGGCGATGGTCGCCATCTCCGACGCCGTCACCGACCTGGTCGTCGAGTTCGGCGGGGCGGTCTCGGGCGAGCACGGCGACGGGCGGGCTCGAACGCAGTGGAACCGGAAGCTCTACGGCGAGACGCTCTGGGGGGCCTTCCGCGACCTGAAGACCGCGTTCGATCCCGACTGGTTGCTCAATCCCGGACAGGTCTGCGGGGACGTGGATATGACCGAGAACCTCCGGTTCGGCGGGGGGTATGACTTCGACCTCGACTTCGACCCCGCGCTCGACTGGGAGAACGAAAACGGGATGCAGGGGATGGTCGAACTCTGTCACGGCTGCGGCGGCTGTCGCGGGGCGCAGGAGACCACGGGCGGCGTGATGTGTCCGACCTACCGCGCGGCCGACGAGGAGATCGCGAGCACGCGCGGGCGGGCGAACATGCTCCGCCAGGCGATGAGCGGTGACGTCCCCGACGACCCGACCGACGAGGAGTTCGTCACCGAGGTCCTGGACCTCTGTATCGGGTGTAAGGGCTGCGCGAAGGACTGTCCCAGCGAGGTCGATATGGCGAAACTCAAAGCCGAGGTCACCCACGCTCGCCACCGTCAGAAGGGCGCGGGACTGCGAGAGAAACTGTTCGCGAACGCCGACACGCTCGCGCGCCTCGGCAGCGCGACGGCACCGCTGTCGAACGTCCTCCCCGACGTCCCCGGGGCCCGCCGCCTCGCCGAGCGCGTGCTCGGGATCGCCCGCGAGCGCACGCTGCCGACCTTCGAGCGGGAGTCGCTTCAGGAGTGGTTCCGGAGTCGCGGGGGCGCGCAGGTGCCGCGGTCCGACGCCGAGCGTCGCGCGGTCCTGTTTCCCGACACATACACGAACTACAGCCATCCGGGCGTCGGGCGGGCGGCGGTCCGCGTCCTCGAAGCCGCGAGCGTCCACGTGGAACTCGCCGACCGAACCGACAGCGGCCGGCCCGCCCACTCGAAGGGGTTCCTCGATCGCTCTCGGCGCACGGCGGCGGAAAACGTCGACGCGCTCGCCCCGCGGATCGACGACGGATGGGACATCGTGCTCGTCGAACCCTCCGACGCCGTGATGTTCCAGTCGGACTACCTCGACCTGCTCTCGGGAGAGACGGTAGAAGCGGTCGCGGCGAACACCTACGGCGTCTGTGAGTACCTCGACTCCTTCGGACTGGACGGGGCGATCGACTTCGAGGCACCCGACGTCTCGCTGGCGTATCACGGCCACTGTCACCAGAAGGCGACGAAGAAGGACCACCACGCCGTCGGGGTGCTCCGGCGGGCGGGATACGACGTGGACGCGATCGACTCCTCGTGCTGCGGGATGGCGGGGACGTTCGGGTACGAGGCCGAACACCACGCGATGAGCACGGCGATCGGAGCGATCCTCGTCGAACAGCTCTCGGAGAGCCCCGCCGACGCGGTCGTCGCACCGGGCGCGTCGTGTCGGACCCAGTTGGAGGATATGACCGACGAGGCCGCCGACGGCGCGATCAGTTCGGCCGGACAGCACGGCCCGCCCACGCCGATTCAGGCGCTGGACGAGGCTATCAGCGAGTAGGCCGTCGGGGACCCGCCCGACGATCGGACGGTGTCCCGAAATCACCGAGGAAGAGCGTCTCCGTGCGTCACTCGATCGCGTAATCCAGGGCGTCGGCCGCCTTGTTTCCGGCACCGGTGTTGATGATGAGGATCTCGTCGTCCTCGTCGAACGCGCCTTCCTCGGCCATCTGCATCGCCGCAGCGAGGGCGGCTCCGGGCTCGACACACATCTCGACGCCGGCGTGTCGCGCGGCGTCCAGCGCGCCCTGCAGCGCTTCGCCATCGGTGACTGCTTTCCCGGTCCCGCCGGTCTCGTAGACCGCTTCGAGCATCCACGGCGACGCGCCCGGGTCGGGGACTTCGATCCCGCGACCGATCGACTGGGGGCACTCCCAGGCGTCGTGGCGCTCGCGGTGCTCCTCGATCGCCTCGACGACGGGGGCGCACCCCTCGGACTGGGCGACGTGGAGGCTGGGCGGGGTCTCGTCGTCGAGCCACCCCAGTTCGAGCAGTTCCTGGTAGGCCTTCCAGATCCCGATCAGTCCGACGCCGCCGCCGGTGGGGTAGAAGATCTCGTCGGGACCGCTCCAGTCGAACTGTTCGAAGACTTCGAGCCCCATCGTCTTCTTCCCCTCGTGTCTGAAGGGCGTCTGGAAGGTCGCGACGGTGTACCACCCGTGCTCCTCGCGCATCTCGCCGAACGTCGCACCGGCCTTGTCGAGTTTGCCGTCGACGAGGTGGAGGTCAGCGCCGTGGGCCTCGACCATCGTCTTCTGGATGTCGTTCGACTGGTAGTTGAGGACGACGTGACAGTCGATACCCGCTCGCGCGGTATAGGCCGCGGCGGCCTGGCCGGCGTTCCCGGCCGAGGGGATCGCGACTTCCTCGATACCCTGCTGGCTCGCCCCGGAGATAGACGCGGACGCACCGCGGTCTTTGAACGTGTTCGTCGGGTTCTGCCCCTCGTCTTTGATCGCGACGCGGGCGACCCCCATCTCCTCGGCGAGGTCGGGACAGTCGACGATCGGGGTGTTTCCCTCCCCCATCGAGACGATGTCGTCGGTGTCGAGGATCGGGAGGAGTTCGCGGTACTTCCACATCGAGTCCTGCCGGGCTTCGACCTCGTCGCGGGAAACGTCGATGGCGTCGTAGTCGTACTGGGGGTCGAGGATGCCCCCGCAGTCGGGGCACGGGAACTCGGTGTGGTCCAACTCGTAGGTAGCGCCGCAGTCGTAACACTCGAAGTGACTGACGAGGCTGTCTGTTTCGGTCACGGTAACGGAAGCCGATCGGTTTTACCGGATAAAAAATGTTCGGGTTCGGTGCGGATCAGAGTCGGACTCAGTAGCGGAGGAACCGACCTCACACGAGGAGCCGGACCGCTCCCAGCGCCAACAGGCTGACCGTGAGAAACTGCGCGAGGACGACGGCCAGCGGCCGAATCCCGGTCGCCCGCAGTCTGCGCGGGTTCAATTCGACGCCGAGTCCGACGAAGGCGAACGCGAACAGCCAGTCGCTGATTCGACCGAGCACGGCTCTGGTCGCGCTGTCGACGGTGCCGAGATTGACGACGAGCGCAACGATCAAGAACCCGACCAAGAACTTCGGAAACTGGTGCCAGATCGCGCCCGCGCCGGTCCGGCGTTCGCCGCTCGAGTAGTAGATAGCGTAGGCGACAGCCAAGATTCCGATGAGCGTGTTCCGGACGAGTTTCGTGACGGTCGCCCACTGTCCGGCGGTCTCGGAGACCGCGAAGCCGACCGCGGTAGTCGGCCCGGTCGAAAACAGGCTGAGTCCCGCCCAGATCCCGAAGGTTCGGTCCGGGATCCCGAGCAGGGAACCGACAGCTGGGAACGCGACGAGCGTGACGGCGTCGAACAGGAGTACCGTTCCCGCGGCGTAGCTGATGTCCGCTTCGTCGCTGTCGATGCTCCCGGCGACGGCGATGATCGCCGAGACGCCGCAGACGCTGGCACCGGCCGCCAGGAGCGACCTAGTTCGCGACTCGATTCCGGCCCACCGACCGACGAGTTCGACGAACAGCACGCCCACGGCGACGACGCCGACAGCCAATCCGACCACAGCCGGTCCGGTCGATGTCAACTGCTCGACCGTGAGTTGTGCGCCCAACAGGACGATGCCGACCTCCAAGACGAGCTTGTGACGATCGACGCCGGGGGTAGCCCACTGGGGGACGCCGACGGAGGCCGCGACGAAGGCCCCGAGCGCGATTGCGACGATGAGCGGGTTCAACGGTGTCGTGGCACCCACGACACGAGCGGTCCCGCCGAGAGCCGCCAGCAGTAGTACTCCGGGTCCAATCCGGCGGGCGGCGGACATCAGAGGACGAACACCGTCAGGAGGACGATCGCGACACCGAGTGCCGTTGCTTTCCATCCGCGGTCCGCCGCCGTTGCCGTGTGTCGACACCAGGTGACCAGATCGTCGATCCGGGTACGGGCGCGTCTGAACATCGTATCCTCCGTCACCTGTGTCAGTAGACTATAAAAATACTTTGCTGCCAAGATGTCGAGCCGGGCGGACCCCCTGTAAATTTATAATGAAAGACGCTCGTGTACGCATACGAATGGTAGATACGGCCGAAGCCCCGTCCGAGTCTCCTCGCCGAGAGGGCTCGAGACGGCAGAACAGACTACAGCGGTACCGTGACCTCCGGTTCACCGAGGAGGAACTGGCGGTGATCCTGTTGACTCCGGTGGTGTCGTTCCTCCTGGCAGTGTCGTTTTATCCCATCTTCGACACCGTGATCGGGAGCCTCCACACCGGATACGTGCTGGAAATGGACCCGCGCGAGTTCGTCGGGCTCGAGAACTACCGCTCCATCTACGGCAGCGGCCCGCTCTTAGAGCAGTTCCTCAGCGGCGACGGGTTCTGGAACGCGCTGCGGGTCTCTCTGATATACACGTTCGTCAGCGTCCCGGTCGAGTTAGTTCTCGGCCTGGGACTCGCGCTGCTTCTCAACCGCGAGTTCCGCGGGAAGTACTTCGCGCAGGCGGCGATCCTGTTCCCGTGGGCGATTCCGACGGTGATCAACGCCCGCATCTGGGCGTGGATGTTCAACGGCCAGTACGGGGTCATAAACGACCTCCTCATCCGGATCGGACTCCTGCAGCAACCGTTCCCGTTCCTGGCGCGACCCGACACGGCGCTCTACTCGATGCTCTTTATCACCATCTGGAAGACGAGTTCGTTTATGGCGCTGATCCTGCTCGCGGGACTGCAGTCGATCCCGGACCACCTCTACGAGGCCGCTCGGATGGACGGAGCTTCCCGCGTCCGGCAGTTCTGGGACATCACGCTCCCGCTTTTGAAACCGACACTGCTCGTCGCCCTCATCTTCCGGACGCTTCCCGCGTTTCAGGCGTTCGGCCTCCCGTTCGGGCTCACCGGCGGCGGGCCCGCCTCGGCGACGACCACGCTCGTGCTGTTCGATCACCAGACGACGTTCAACCGACTGAACTTCGGCGAAGGTGCGGCGACGGCGACGATCATCACGCTGATCGCGCTGGCCATCGCGATGGTGTACGTCGGGACGCTCTACGAACCGGAGGTGCGCTGAGATGAGTCACGACTCCTCGGCGTTCGAGATCGAGCGGTTCCAGTGGGTCGGCAAGAAACTGGGCTTTTACGGGAGCATCTTCGTCATCGCCCTCGTCTCTGTGTTCCCCATCCTCTGGATGCTCATCACGTCACTGAAACAGCCCGGGAACGTCGTCACCTTCCCCGTCGAGTACGTCCCACGGAACCCGACGCTCGAGAACTACCGCGCGGCCATCGAGGGCGCGCCGTTCTTCAGATATCTGCTCAACAGCGCTATCGTCGCCACGGGGACGGCCGTGCTAGACGTGCTGCTCGGCTCCCTCGCCGGGTACGCACTCTCCCGGCTCCGGTTCCGGTTCAAACTGCCCGTCCTCTTGCTCATCCTCGGGACGGCAATGCTCCCCTTCATCGCCCGGCTGATTCCGCTCTTCAGCCTGGCCCGATCGTGGGGGCTTCTCAACAGTCACCTCGGGCTCATCATCCCGTACGCCGCGTTCCAGTTGCCCTTCGCCGTCTGGATCTTCCAGGCGTACTTCAAGGAGCTCCCGGACTCCCTGGAGGAGGCGGGCCTGATGGACGGACTCTCGCGCATCGGCGTCCTGTTCCGGATCATCCTCCCGGTGTCGGCCCCGGCGATGGCCACGGCGGCGATCATCGTGTTCATTTACGCGTGGAACGAGTTCCTCTTCGCACTGACGTTCATGACCGAGGATTCGATGCGGACGATCACCGTCGGCATCGCTCTCTATCAGGGTGAGTTCCAGTACCCGTGGGGAACGATCTCTGCGGCCGTGTTTATGTCCGTGATCCCGCTGATTCTGTTTATGCTGTTCTTCCAGCGGAAGGTCGTCGAGGGACTCACTGCGACAGGAAAGGCATAGCCGACTCGACGGGACCGGATCTCACTCCACGTTTCGAAAACGAGACCGCGAGCGAGCGCGAAGGACGAGCGACTGCCCGTTCAGACGATCAGGTCGTAGCCGTCGACGAGGTACCGCTCACACAGGTCGCGGTCCAGTTCGACGCCCAGCCCCGGGCCCTCGGGCACGTCGATGTACCCGTCTTCGAGAATCGGGCCGGAGCCGTCGACGCGGGTGCACATCTCGTTCCACCACGGGACGTCCCGAGAGTGCCACTCCATACAGAGGAAGTTGGGGATCGCCGCGGAGACGTGCGCCCCGGCGATCGTTCCGAGGGGGCTGGAGATGTTGTGCGAAGCGATCGGAATTCCGTACAGGTCACACACGGTCGCGATGTCGACGTACTCGCCCAGCCCGCCACACTTGTTGACGTCCGGCGCGGCGATGTCCATCATCCCCTCCCGGGCGGCCGTGTTGAACTGGGCGGTCTTCACGAGGTTCTCGCCGGTCAGCACCGGTGTGTCGAGCGCGTCCGTGACCCGCTTCTGGGACTCGGTCTTCTCCGGCGGCACGGGGTCTTCGAGCCACGCGAGGTCGAACCGTTCGAGCTTCTTCCCGAGGCGGATCGCCGTCTCGGTCGTGAAGTTCCAGTGGAGGTCCATCCCGAGGTCGACGTCGTACCCGATCTCGTCGCGAACGGCCTCGACGAGGCTGACCTTGTGTTCGAGCGCCTCGTTGTCCATCCGCCGGTTCGCCTCGTCGTACTCGCTGTGCGTCGGGACGTCGAGGTCGAACTTCAGCGCCTCGAACCCCTCGTCGACGACTTCGCGGGCCGCGCGGGCGTAGGACTCGGGCGTGTACACGTCAGTCGGGTCGTGTTCGCTGGCCGCGCCGAGCGACTCGCCGCCGTGGGTGTCGCAGTAGATCTTGATCTCGTCCCTGTACTTCCCCCCGAGCAGTTCGTAGACGGGCACGTCGAAGAGCTTGCCCTTGATGTCGTAACACGCCGTCTCGATCGCGGTGAAGGCGGCCTGCCCGATCCGCCCGGTCCCCGTGTAGCGCTGTTCGAGCAGTTCGCGGATCCGATCGGTATCGAGCGGGTTCTCGCCTTCGAGATCGATCTCCATTCGGCCGGCCATATCGAGCGCGGCCTCGGCCCGGAACGTCTCGCCGAGTCCGTACACGTCGGCGTCCGTCTCGACCTTGACGATCCCCCACGTGAAGTTCCCCGCGATGGCCATCGTCTCGATCGCCGTGATTTCGACGTCACGCTCCGGCGGGCGGTGCGTCTCGTCCATCCCCATATCTCGCCACGGGACGCCGCCGCCCTGTGGAATCCGATAGTCCGGTTGGTCGTCTTGTGGCATCGTCTGTGCAGTCGCAGATGCCGGGATTAAAGATTGTGGTGGCTACGCGGACCGAACGGCGGTCTCCGCGACTGGGGGACGGTCCTCCGGCGCGTGCGGGTCGCCGACGAGTTCCACCGTCCCGCGTCCTCGGAGGTCGACGGCCGACCGGGCGACGGCAAGTTCTACCGTGCCCGGTTCGACGACGAGTCGATCCGCCGGCCCGTACGTCGCCAGCGCGGCGGCCGGCAGCGTGAAATCGATCTGGACACGGTCGTGAGAACCGAGAGAGACGCGGCGGAAACCGACGAGTTCCCGATCCGGGCGGACGGAGCGTCCGCCGCGGTGGCGAGCGTACAGTTGAACGACCTCGGTCCCGCTCCTGGGGGCAACGTTCTCGACCGCGAGCGAGGCCGTCAGCGTCCCGTCGGTGGCCGCCGATTCGGGAGCGACGGCGAAGTCGTCGTAGACGAACTCGGCGTAGCTCTCCCCGTGCCCGAAGGGGAACAGCGGCTCCGCCCGGGAGAACACGTACTCTCCCGTCGAAACCGGACTCTGTCGATAGTGACTCGGGAGCTGGCCGACAGATCGCGGGAGGGAGACGGGAAGCCGGCCGCCGGGATCGGTGCCGAGGAGGACGTCAGCGATGGCCGAGCCGCCCTCCTGACCGGGGAGCCACGCGGCGACGACCGCGTTCGCTCGCTCGACCGTCTCGGGGACGGCGAGCGGCCGCCCGCTCACGAGGACGACGACGACCGGGGTGCCGGTCGACGCGACCCCGTCGAGCAGTTCGGACTGTCGTCCGGGTAACCCGAGCGTCGCGCGGTCGAGGCCCTCGCCGGTCGTTCCCGACGAGTCGCGTTCGACGTCGATCCCCGATTGACCACCGAGACAGGCCACGACGACGTCCGCGTCGGCTGCCAGCGCGACCGCCTCGTCGATGTCGTCGGTCGGCCCCTCCCTGACCCCGCAGCCCCGCGCGTACTCGACCGTCGATATTCGCTCTGACAGGGATTCTCTCGGCGTCGAGACGGCAATGTGTCCGTCGTCGCCCTCCGCGCCGGCGTACGAGTAGTTCCCCAGCATGTTCCGGGGGGCGTCGGCGTTGGGGCCGACCACCGCGACTGCCGCGTCAGGCGCCAACGGCAGGACGCCGTCGTTCGTCAGGATCACCTGGGACCGCCGAGCGGCCCGTCGCGCGAGGGGGCGAACCGAGTTGGGACCGAACGCCTCGGCAGTCGCACCGGGGTCGGGCAACGGATCGGTGAAGAGTCCCGCACGGACCTTCTGCCAGAGGTGGCGGCGGACCGCACGGTCGACGAGCGACTCGTCGACGTCGCCGTCGGAGACGGCCGCGACGAGTCGGTCACCGAAACACTCGGTCTCGGGCAGTTCGACGTCGACGCCGGCCGACAGCGCCAGCACGCCCGCGGTTCGCTTGTCGGGGGCGACACCGTACTCGGTCGCCAGCAGTTCGATACCGCGCCCGTCGGAGACGACGGTCCCGGTGAACCCCCACTCCTCACGGAGGAGGTCGGTGAGAAGGCGGTGGTTCGCGTGACAAGGAACCCCGTCGACGGTGTTGTACGCGGCCATCACCGACGACGCACCCGCGTCGATACCGGCGCGGAACGGGATCAGATCGGCGTCGCGCATCTCCCGCAACGAGGCCGTCGGGCGCCCGCGGTTCCGTCCGCCGGCCGGCCGTCCGTGGCCGACGAAATGTTTGAGCGTGGGCTCGACGCCCGCGTCGAGAAATCCGGCGACGGCCCTCTCAGTCAGTGCCGCTGCGAGCGCGGGGTCTTCCCCGAACGTTTCCTCGGTACGGCCCCAGCGCGGTTCGACGCCGAGGTCAGCCACCGGAGAGAGCGTCAGTTGACAGCCGACGGCGCGTAACTGCTCGCCGACGGCGGCGGCGACTTCCCGTACGAGGGGCGTATCCCAGGTACTCGCCATCCCGATCGCCTGGGGGACGACCGCACCGCGTCGCCCGGCGTAGCCGCAGAGACTCTCCTCGCGAACGAAGGCCGGAACGCCGTACGGCGTCTCCGTCCGCAGGAAGGACTGGATATCGGCGACGACACCGGCCAGGGCTTCCGGCGGTAGTCCGCTCTCCCGACCCACGCGGGTCACGCGACCGATGCCGTGGGGAATCTCCTCTCGGGCGCGCTCGGGAGAGAATCGGCCGTCTTCGAGCAGGGATCCGATCCGAACGGTCCCGAGCTGTGCGACCTTCGTCTCCGGCGACATCTCGTCGACGAGTCGGCCCATATACGTAGCAGCGGTCATCGATGCGCGACACTTCGACGCCCCAGGACAAAAAATCGCGTACCGACGGCGTAGTTTTATTACCGAGAGACGCCCCGTCGATGATACGACGATGAGCGAACGTATTACCATCGACGCGGTGGCCGAATACGCCGTCGAGGGCCGAACGGTGCGCCTCGACTGCGACGTGGTCGCCCCGGAGTCAGCGACGCCTCGGACAGTCCCGGTCTCCCTAGCGGTGTACGGCCCCCGAACGTTTAGATTCGACCTCCAGGCCAACCCGGAGGTCGCCGCGGAGAGCGAGTTCCCTCGGCTGGACACCGAAGCCGTCTCGACGGCGTTCGACCTCGATGTGGTCGAAACCGACGGGACGCTCAGGGTCGAGACCGGCGCGCTCGACATCTCTATCGGTCTCGACGAGTGGTCGTTCGTCGTCGCCGACGCGGAAACCGGTGACGTCGTGTTCGAGGAACAGCGGTCCGATCCGGACGTGTTCGGGCGGCAGCGCGTCGAGCCGCTGGGTTTCACTCAGGAGGAGATCAATCACAACCCGCGGCGGATATCCGAGACGGGCACCGCGTTCCGCCTCTCACCCGACGAGAAGATCTACGGAGCGGGCGAGCAGTTTGTCGAGTTCGACCGTCGGGGGCGAGAGCTGGACCTGTGGCACGAGGAGCCCCTCGGGACGGAGACCGAACGGGCGTACAAGAACATCCCGTTCCACCTCTCGTCGAAGGGGTACGGGATGTTGATCGACACGACGTCGCGCGTGCACTACGACTTCGGCAAGTCGTCGACGGCCTCTGGGACCGTATCCGTCGCGGAGGACCGATTCGCATTCGTCTTCTTTTACGGCCCCGATTTCAGCGACGTCATACGGCGATACACGGCCGTCACGGGGCGACCGTCGCGTCCGCCGAAGTGGTCGTTCGGGACCTGGATGTCCCGCCTCGGGTACGAGTCCCGCGAGGAGTTGGAAGCGGTCGCAGAGCGCCTTCGGGAGGAATCGATTCCGAGCGACGTTCTCCACCTCGATCCATTCTGGATGCGGGAGAACAAATCGACCGACCTGGAGTGGGACACCGACCAGTTCCCCGACCCCCAGGGGATGATCGCGGGACTTCGCGAGGACGATTTCCGACTCTCGCTGTGGGAGCATCCGCACGTCCCGGTCGGCACCGACGCCTTCTCCGAGGGCGCCCGGAAGGGGCACTTCGTCACCGACGGCGCTGGGAAACCGTACGTGATGGATCACACCTGCCAGGGAGATTACCGCGGCGCCCTCGTCGACTTCACCGATCCCGAGGCCGTCGAGTGGTGGAAGGACAAACATCGTCGTCTCTTAGAACAGGGCGTCTCCGTGTTCAAAACGGACTACGGCGAGTACGTCCCCGAGGATGCGGTCTTCGCGAACGGGAAGAGCGGACAGACGATGCACAACCTCTACCCGTATCTCTACAACGAGGCCGTCTACGAGGTCGTGGGTGAAGTGAACGGAGAAGAGGAGGCAGTCGTCTGGGGGCGTTCGGCCTGGACCGGGAGCCAGGCGTTCCCGATGCACTGGGGGGGCGACCCGCAGACGAGCTGGAACGGAATGAGCGCGGCGCTCCGTGGCGGCCTCTCCGCGTCGCTATCGGGCATCGCCTTCTGGAGCCACGACATCGGGGGCTTCCGGGGCACGCCCAGCGACGCGTTGTACACCCGCTGGTCGCAGTTCGGACTGCTCTCATCGAACGCCCGTTGTCACGGGACGACGCCACGGGAGCCGTGGGAGTTCGGCGAGGAGGCCCTCGCCGTCTTCCGGAAGTATGCCCGGCTTCGATACCGTCTGCTGCCGTATCTATACACGTACGCCGAGATCGCCGCCCGGACCGGGCTCCCCGTCGTTCGACCGCTCGTCTTAGAGTACCAGGACGATCCGACGGTACACCGGATGGATACCCAGTACCTCTTGGGCAGAGATCTCCTCGTCGCTCCGGTCTTCACTGAACGCGGCGTTCGCTCGGTGTATCTGCCCGAGGGCGAGTGGCGGGACAGACAGTCCGGTGAGCGATACGAGGGCGGGCGACGGATCGAACAGCACGTCGAACTCGACGAGATGCCGATGTTCGTGCGTGCTGGGAGTGTCGTTCCCGAGCGCGAGCCCACACAGTCGGTCCGGTCTGGGACGCCCGACGACCTCGAACTGGTGGCGACGCTCGCCGACGGACGAGCCAGCGGGCGCGTGTACGACGTCGACGCGGACGCGCTCGTCGAGGTGGGGATCGAATCGATGGAAGAGACGCTATCGATCGATACCGGCGGCATCACCGCAGACCGGGTAACGGTCACCGTTTACGACGTCGACCCCGAGACCGTCATCGTCGACGAGGATGTGGCGACACCGGTGGACGACGACCCCGACGACGGCGAGTGGACGGTCGCCGACTCGGTGCTCACGCTCTCTGTGTGAAACCGCCGCGGAGGAGTGAATTTATTAGGAGAGGTGGCAAAGAGTAGCGTAGTAACTCCGGGAAACACTATGGGACGCTTACAACTGAACGATCTGACGAAGGTCTTCGAATCGGACGGAAGCGACATCGTCGCGGTCAACGAACTCAACCTGGACATCGAGGACGGCGAATTCCTCGTACTGGTCGGGCCATCAGGCTGTGGGAAGTCGACGACACTGCGATGCATCGCGGGGCTGGAACAGGCGAGTTCCGGACGCATACTGCTCGACGACCGCGACATCACGTACGCCAAGCCCAAGGAGCGCGAGATGGCGATGGTGTTCCAGAACTACGCGCTCTATCCGCACATGTCGGTCCGAAAGAACATCGGATACGGGCTGAAGATCACCTCCGACCTCTCCAAAGAGGAGATCGACGAGCGCGTCGAAGAGACCGCCGAGCTCCTCGAGATCGAGGAACTGCTGGAGAAAGAGCCGGGCGATCTCTCGGGAGGACAACAACAGCGTGTCGCCCTCGGGCGAGCGATTATTCGAGAGCCCGAAGTCTTCCTGATGGACGAACCGCTGTCGAACTTGGACGCGAAGCTCAGGACGACGATGCGGACCGAAATTCAGCAACTCCAGCAGGATATGGACATCACGACCATCTACGTCACCCACGACCAGACGGAAGCGATGACGATGGGGGACCGGATCGCGATTCTGGATCAGGGCAAACTGCAACAGATCGGCGAGCCGTTGGAGTGCTACCACCGTCCGACAAACCGCTTCGTCGCCGGCTTCATCGGATCCCCCTCGATGAACTTCCTCTCGGTCCAGCAGAGTGGACAACTCCTCGAACACGACGAGTTCAGCTACCGGATATCCGAGGAGACTCGAGACGCCCTCACGGAGAGTAGCCGAGACCTAACGCTCGGGATCCGCCCCGAGCACATCCGTCTCACCGAAGGCGACACGCAGAACGCAGTCAGCACCACCATCGAAGTCGTCGAGCCGATGGGCGAGGTTACGTACGCCTACTTCGATATCGGCGATCAAACGTACACTGCCAGCATCGAGGGTGAGCGCAGGATTCAGGCGGACGAGGACGTGCACGTGGTGTTCCCCGAAGAGAAGATCCACATCTTCGACGGCCGGACCGGTGAGGCGATCAAAAACAGCGAACTGGGCGATGCGACCGACACCACCGCCGTTCAGGTCTGAGAACTGTTTGGGCCTCGCGAACAATTAAGTATCTCCTCGCCGTGCGTTCGTGTATGAGCAAGAGACAGTTCGAGACGGGGTCGGGGCGGCGGGTTCAGGCCGTGCAGATCTCCTGCGACATCATACAGGCGTTACGCGAGAAGGACGGTGCCGGCGTCTCCGAACTGGCCGAACACCTGGGTCGTTCGAAGGCCACGATTCACAGTCACCTGACGACGCTTGCCGACAACGAGTTCGTCGTACAACGCGACGGAAACTACGAGATCAGCCTCAGATTCGTTGATATCGGAGAGTACGCCAAGAGCCAGGTAGATATTTACGAGGTGACCAAAACGGAGCTAGAGCGCCTCGCCGAAGAGACGGGTGAAGTGGCGCAGTTTATGGTGGAAGAACACGGCCGCGGCGTATATCTGCACAAGGCACGCGGCGAGAACGCTATTCAGACCGCTTCGTACGTCGGAAACCGAAAATATCTCCACTGCACGGCGCTTGGAAAGTCTATTCTCTCGCAACTTCCCGAAGAGCGGATCGATCAGATCATCGATCGGCACGGACTCCCCGAGCGGACTGAAAACACGATCTCGACGAGAGAGGAGCTGTTCGACACCCTCGAAACGGTACGCAGAGAGGGTGTCGCTTACGACGACGAGGAAGTGCTTCAGGGCCTCCGCTGCATCGCAGCACCGATTCAACACCCGAACGGTGAGCTCTACGGAGCGATCAGCATCTCCGGTCCGACGAGTCGGTTCAAGGGAGATCGATTCCACGAAGAGTTACCCGAGATCGTCCAAGGAGCGGCGAACATCATCGAAGTCAACGCGACACAGCTCTGACGTTCGCGTTGTGCGAACGCACCGAGCACTTCGATAATTGAGCCGTACAAATCAACCTGGTTCGAGGGCGCTAAGGTGGGTTCGGTTCCCTCTGGACCTCGGCGTTTGGTAGAGGCAAACAGTGCGGGACTGTCAAATTCGCCTCCCGCCCAAGGGCCGTCGCGAACAACTACGCGGAACGGGTGACGATTCCAGCGGTGGATTTTGGGGGGGCGTTTCGCTTCTTTACGGAGGCAAAGGGGGTTTAGTCCCGTAAGTGGCGTCGGGACGCATTACGAAGATGCATCGGTTGAGATCGCTGTGCGTCCGATACGTCACATATTCCTGATAGTTAATCTGTTTGCCCTAGCCGAACACGGGCGAATAACACCGGAGTGGAAAATATGGCTGAAACACCACCGATTATTGGTAGAGAGCGTTTGACAGACGCGCTATATCAGTCTGAGGGGGCGTGAATAGCCGCGCAAAATATCGAGATGACCGAACCCGAGTAACATACGTACGCCCGTTATGTTTTGTTTCGACACCTCGCTGAGTTCGGAAAGTGTATAATAGGTGTACGAGCGTTAGTTAATACGCACTGAGTGCGTCTTCGGAGTCGACGTTGCGCCGGATTGGCGAGTTCGCTAGTCCGGGTACTCGTCGGCCGACACGTGGGCGTCCATATCTTCGAGACGCCGACCGAGGCTCCACGTCCGCCCGACGAACGGAATATGCGGGCCGGTGTCGAGTAGATATCGTTCGTCATCTCTGAGAACTCATCGGATATCACGTGGCAAACGCTTCGGTTCAATCTATCTTACCTTCGGAACGATAAGAGACAATCACCTTCGGGTGAGAGCCCGTTTGCCCGCCGATTCGACTTACTCCCTGTTCCACAGAGACGTAGTATCGCGATGGAGTCACTGTACGAGATCGTGTAGCCGTACAGCTACGACTCGGCGCTGTTGGATCTTCGGGCTAAGTGAATTAAGTAAGCTCACGTGACAATTTATATAATTTAATTGGTTGTTCTAATTTTTCCTAAACTTCCTTAGTATTTAGTTGAAAAAACAGATAGGGAGATCAGACGGATTATAGATATGGATCCATACCAATTACTTCCGAGTTAATCACCGTTCTGTCGCGATAGAGTTCGAAAAAATCGTGTTTTATGTATGATTAGACACCTTCAGGGAGATTTCACTAACTAAATTATATCCGGAATTGTATAAATATCATATAGAATCTTATATCATAAATAAAAAATGACTCAACAATAAAGTCGGATTCCGCGAGCCGAAACCTGGCGGAAATAAGAGTGCGACCGAGCCAGCGAGTCCGGGCCGATCGACGTGTTCGGAGGCTGTATCGTGGCGACTACATCGGAAGTGCGTGGAGCACGATTTCGTGGAGTTTCGGCCGGGGGAGACAGACCGGGCGCTAGGCACTCAAAGACCGAAGCCGTCCTCCCCTCAGAGAAAAAATCGCAAACACAAGCCCTTCTGATGGTTAAATATGGTTTTGATACTTCAGTCGATCTAATAGGAGACAACAGAAAGTCGTAGATACGATGGTACTGGTCTCCGCATTCGAAGATGGATTCGCCGCCCTCCGAGCGAATCCGATCCTGCTCGTCTTCGGCCTCCTCGTCGGGGGTGGAAGCCAACTGCAGTACGTCGGTCATCTGATCG
Source organism: Halobellus rarus (assembly GCF_024494595.1). Classification (GTDB taxonomy): domain Archaea; phylum Halobacteriota; class Halobacteria; order Halobacteriales; family Haloferacaceae; genus Haloquadratum; species Haloquadratum rarum. The sequence continues at coordinate 142,316 of NZ_JANHDI010000004.1, forward strand.
AATCACCGCTTCCCTCGGCAGGCGTCTCGCTCGCGTGGCTGGTCGTCTTCCCGTTCGTTCTCGGCGGCTTCATCGGAACCGCCCGCGCTGCGATCGAAGGGACGGACTCGTCGATCACCCAATTTATCACCGTAGCGCGGACGCACTACCTCCGACTTCTACTCGGGACCGTGGCGTTCGTGCTTATCGTCCTCGGAACTGCCATCGGACTCGGATTCGTCGGATTCGTCCTCGGTATCGGATCGATGGCACTCGCTGCGATTCACGAGATGGCCGCCTTCGCCGCAGGCGTCGGCACGCTGCTCGTCTGGCTGGTCTCCATCCTCGTCGTCATTATGTTCGTGCAGTTTTACGATGCCGCGATCGTCATCGAAGACCTGAGCGTCACTGATTCCTTCCGGAGGAGTATCGCGCTCGTCCGCTCGAACCTGAAAAGCGTCGCCGGATTCTCGCTCGTGTGGGTCATCCTGCTGAACGCCTTCTTCATCCCCGAGTATCTCCTCCAATTGACGTTGACGGACGCCGGCGCTGTTGCCGTAGTACCGGCTGACTTCGGTATTCCGATCGCCGTCCTGCTCCCGGTCGGTATCGTCCTGTCGGCGGTTGGCTTCGCGTACTTCTATACGGTGTACACAGCGTACTACCTGCGATTGATCGCTATCTCATCGAGCTCTACGGAGTCAGTATGACGACTCACCAACAACTACGTACGATGGTTTCGAACAGCCACTGATCGGACTCGATCCCCGCAGACACCAGCCATAGAAGCTAACAGCAATCATGCCACGACTCCTTCCGACACAAACAGACGCTACCGTCGAACGAAGCGATACCCCTGCCGTCCTGAGTCTCGACGACGACGCGACGCGAGAGGTGATCGAAGCGTTATCCTCAGAGACCGCCTACGAAATCTTCCGGCTGCTCAACGAGACGCCGGCGACGCCGGCACGGATCGCAGAGCAGCTCGACCAGAGCGTTCAGAACGTCCACTATCACCTGTCGAACCTCGAATCGGCCGGCGTGATCGAAATCACCGACACCTGCTATTCGGAGAAAGGCCGTGAGATGAGCGTGTTCGTCGTCTCTGAAGATCCGACGCTGCTCTTTCTCGGCACCGAGGACGATCGCCCGAGTCTCAAACGCGCGTTCAAGTCCTTCGCCTCGCTACTCGGCCCCCCATCGATCCTGCTTGCGGCCGGCGAATCCATCTCTCAGCTTGTCACTGGCGAATGAGCGAACGCACGGATTCAACGATCCGAAGCACCTCTACCGTCGACGACACGACTATATGTGACGCGGTACCGACAATCAAGTCCCGAGACGACACGGAAGGGTGTGGCTGTCTCGAATGCCGAAACATCGAGACGACCACCACCCATCGGACCGTCCTCGACGCGCTCGTCTGGTCCGTTCGACTGTTTCGATCCTACCCGTCGATCGTCGCCTTCGCGGGCGTGATCATCTTCGCCAACCGGCTCCTCGAAACGGACAGTATCGACGTGCTCCCGATGCCCGCAGTCGGCGTCGTCGAGGCTGTGACGGCGTTCGCGTTCATCGTCTCGATTCGCGCCTACGTGGGAACGATCGTCGCCGGGGAACTGACTGGCACCCCCGTCACGATACGCGAGGGGCTACATCGAAGTATCGCTCGGACACCGGCGTTAGTCGGCGTCGTCCTGCTCGTCGTCTTTTCCGTGATGACGATCCCGTTCGTCCTGTCCCTGCCGCTCTTCGTTCTGGTCGGCGTTGTCCCGGGCACGCCAGTGGAGTGGGTTAGTTTCCCTGTCGCGGCGGCTGTCGGTGGAAGCGTCTTTGCCGTGCCGTTTCTCTTTCTCCTCTTCAAGTTCTGGTTCGCACCGGAAGCCTGTGTCATCGGGCAGTACGGCCCCATCGAATCACTGTGGGTTAGCTGGCGTATCACGACGAGCTACCGTGGAAAGTTCTTGCTCGTCGTCGTCATCGTAATTGGAAGTGCAGTCAGCCTCTATCTGCCAACCGTTCTCCCCGAGTTCGGTACGGGACTGGCTCCGGTGTCTCCCGTTTTGGATGCGATCTCATCGAGCGTCGGAGAACTGCTTTCGATCCTGTGGGCAAGCGCGTACGCGCACACGTACGTCCAGGGGGTCGTTTCGTGAACCGGGACTCGTATCGAGAGTTCAATTCCCGTGGATCGCATCGATGACGATCGCTCCGACCACGATCGCCGTTGTCGGGACTGAACTCGTATCGGTAAGCGTAATCTCGTACTGATCAAAGTCGAAGGGAGCGAACTCGCCCTCGATAGAACCGACTAGATCGTCCTCAGAATCGGTTATCTCGTACTTGTGCGCGATTCCTTGGCCGACTGGCAGGAGTTTCCGCCCGAGGGTAAAGAGTGCGCCACGCGAGTTGATCTCCGCAAGCAGCGACCTGACACCAGAAAGAACAGATCTTCGGGAAGGGAGAACAGGGGTCGGACAGTCCCAGATCAGGGATCAGTCTGTATCTCGTCCATCTCTCAACCGGTCAATTCGGTGGCGACGTGTGGGTCGAAGACAACGATCCCAACGGTTCAGTCCTCGTTATGGAACTACCTATTCATACGCCGTAGGAGGATGTCATCTAAGAGTTACCACACTGAAAATATGACTCCTCGATGGAAGGTGGTGACTACCACCGATCAAACCGTGCAGATCTGATGCCCGAGATACTTTATTGACAGCCGTTGTAGGTTCAGTATGGGAAACGACGAAGAATCCAAGACCGAAACGGAATCGGCAGATGATGAGACGGAACGTGAAGGTGAGCGAGTGATGAGTCGGGAAGACGCTGCAGAGATCCTGCGTGAAGTCGCCGATGGTGTGGAGAACGGCACAATCGACATCGAAGGAGACAACGGTTTCACGGTCGCGGTTCCAGAGCACTTCGAACTGGGAGTCGAGTACGAGGTTACCGACGACGAGGCTGAGTTAGAAGTCGAACTCGAATGGCGGATGGAAGACGGCGAACCGGTATCGGCGAACGAATAACCCGGGTGGCGGCTTCCATAGCAGCCGATCGTCAGAAAATCGTACCCGTTCATTCAGCACGCAGACTCTTACCGCTGATTCAGTGAATTCAGTTCAGACCAACTAGCGCAAATCGCTCACTACAGGAGTTACGTACCGCGAGCGAACGTAGTGAGCGAGCGGGCCAAGGAACCCTCGAAGCGGGTCTTCGACCCGCTGAGGGGGTACAAGTACGATTCGACGGGTGATTCAGTCGAGTTCAGTCGAAAAACCAACTAATGTAGATTACTCAGTACCGTTGGCACGCCGGTCAAACACGTCGAGAATTGGTTCGGGCTCCTCTAGGTGTGGAAGTCGCAATTCCTGATCGGGACACTCGATGACGACTGTTGACGTATCGAGCCGATCGTGGAGCCGACCCCGTTCGACGCGTAGTCCGGTTTCGTCCCACGGTTCGATCCGCCACAGCCGCGTTCGGAACAATCGATCGTACGCGAGGATCGCCTCGTCGGACACGCGGTACTCGACGCCGCCGTGCCGTAAGCCGTAGTCGATCGTGAGAAGCCCCGTCGAAACGACGAGACTGGCGCCGACAAGAGCGAGAACGAGATTCCAGACGCCTCCGAGCACGAAGAGGGTCGAAACGAGAAGGAGAAACCCGACGATGACCAGCGCACCCGGATGGCGGCGGACGTTCGTCGTCGAAATCCCGCCGAACAGTCTCCCCAAGAGCGTCGGTCGCAGTCGCTCGTCGACAGCGCTCACTGATTCGATCGGTTCGTGGGATGGCGGCTCGTACGCCCAGCCGAGTTCGAGGGCAGACGCCTCGTCGAAGGCGGCGAGTCGCTCGCGGTATAGTCCACCGAGATCGAAGCTGAACTTCACGAGGACGATCCCGACCAAGATCGGGGGGCCGATGAGCGTCGGATCGACGGCCGTGATCGGATCGTCGGATGCGACCGAATCCGCGGCGAGGCCGACGAACGTCGCCGTGAGCAGCCCGCCGATACCAATCACCACCGCACGTATGAAAATACCCTGAATTGCCGTCTGGGCGCTGTGATCGCGGTATCCTTGTCGGTGAAAATACTCGATGAGCGTCGAGGCGCCTTCGCTGAGAAAGATGCCGAACGAGGAGAGCACCACCATCTCCAGCGCGTCCGATTCAAGCGTATCGGGACCAATAACGCCCACAGTCGTGACGCCCGCAAAGAACCAGACGAGTGTGAAAACGGGAACGGCAACGGCGAGGACAGGCAGCGTCGAGAGCCGAATCCCGAGATCGGTGAACGGAACCGGAATCGAAGTCCGTTTGCTCGTCAGCGCGCCTGCGATCAGCGGATCCGACTCGAATTCCGACGGTCGACCGGCAAATAGCGCTTTAACCAAGGCCCAAAAGGAGAGGATCCCGAGTTCGAACCAGTAGAGGAAGACGAGTGCAGCGAGATCCCACCCGAGAGCGACGACGCCAACAAGTGGAAGCGCGTTCGCAACGATGACGGCGATCGTCTCGGATGAAGGGCTGCCGTGCTGCCCGTTCTCGAAGGGGACCATCCATCGAATGTGCCGGTCGACCGAGACAAATATTTGATGAAAGCTGTACCGTCCGAAACGGTTGTGCGGCCTTCACGACGGAACCGGCTACACCACAACGTGGACGTCCTGTGGCCTGGGCGATGTGCAGGTTCCGTACGGTGGTCTCCGCTCAGAGAAATTCTTCCGCACAGACCGGTACTGGCGCGGCGGTTCGGCTTGCAGCGGTGCTTGAACGATCGACTGGACGGCCTCCGACACCACTTCGATATCGATTCCCTCGCCACCGATGTGAGCGACGGGACGCTCAACGAAGCCCATATCACCCTGACAGCGAGGTCGCGTGGTCACGGTGGCTTGCCCGTTGACATCGTGACTTCACGCTCGATTTACGGGCGAAAATCGCCTGACAGCGGCGGGGAGAAGTGCTCCGTCAGGGATTCGAACCCTGGTCCTTGCCGTGAGAGGACTCAGTATGCCTCTATAAAAGGTTTTTGGCACCCGGTTTGACCCTTTATATCGTACCGTCTGTTTTCGTCCGTGTAACCGTCTCTAACGGGTTCGAGATTTATATAACAGGGTGGAATTGCCGGAAAGGCAATGGCGGTTCGCTTGATTCTACCAAGGTCCTTGCCCGCAGTGGGTCAATCGGCGGCAAGGACCTGGGGTTGTAGGGGTTTATACCGCAACCGCTCAGACGCCCGAATTCCGGTACATCCTACCCCGGTTGACCGCCGATCTTTATAAGCGAAGTCGGAACCGACCCGACTACAGACGAATATCGGGGTTTACCCGAGGTAAATGTAGATCCGATCGCCCAGAAAGCACGCACGCGTAGCGCCCCTCGCTCAGTTCGCATGTCCATCGAGACACCACATCCGATCGAAGGCGACGAACCGACTGACTCGACCGCCGCCGAACGGGCGAACGAAGCTGCCGGGAACCAGCCGAACCCTCTCGAATTCGAGCCGTGGGAGGACATCGGTCGCACCCTCCTCAGCGCGCGCCTCGAACGCGCTAGCGAGGAGGCCGTCCGCGACGCCTTCCGACAGGCGACGTCGCGCATCGCCGACGGCAACGAGCTGACCGAAGGCGACATCAGAGGAATGTACTACGCTATCGAGGACGCAAAGCGAGCGGTCGAGTTGGCAGCGGCGGCGTCACCCGAGACCGCACCGGCCCCCGATCTCTGGGAGTTCCTCTCCGAGGAAAACAGACAGGCGTACGTCGAGGAAGTCGAACAGCGAGGCGGCCACTGAGAAGCGGTTCCGTCTGCCGGTTCACCGTAATCACGAATCAGTCAGACGAAGGAATTTCAGACTTCCGACCCCCCGACGAACGTATTTCACCGATGACGCGGCAGGCACTCACGTGTTGAACCCTCAGCGCTCGTTCGTCCGACCGCTGCTCGCCTGGCACGAAGCGAACGGCCGGCATCAGTTACCGTGGCGGGATCCCGACCGCTCGGCGTTCGAGATCCTGGTCGCGGAGATACTGCTTCAGCGGACGACCGCCGCGTCCGTCGCCGGCGCGTACCTTCCGGTAATCGCTCGGTACCCGTCGCCCGAAGCCGTCGTCGCCGCACACCCAGAAGCGATCGAACGGCGAATCGCTCCGCTCGGTCTGGCCAAACGAGCGGAGTTCATCTGCCGAAGCGCGGAGCGGTTGCTCGCGCGGCACTCGGGAGACGTCCCCCACCGATACGAAGACTTGTTGGGACTCCACGGTGTCGGGGCGTACACCGCGCGCTCGGTCCTGATACACGCGTTCGACGAGGATATCGCGGCGGTGGACACGAACGTGCGCCGCCTGATCTCCCGCTTCTTCGACGTGCCTCCGGACTCGCGGGCGCTCGCGCGTCTCGCTGACGCGCTCGCCCCCTCTCAGCGCGGGAGCGAGTTCCAACACGCGATGCTGGACTTCGCCGCCGACGTCTGTACCGCTAGCACGCCGAAGTGCGAGACGTGCCGGCTTATGGAGCACTGTCAGAGTTCCGGGCACGCGGACTGAGCAATCGCTTGATCAATCAACGAGCCGCGTTTCGTGCTCGCAACACGCAGTCTGTTGCCCTCGACTAGAATATAGAAATCATAATTTCCGAAATCACGATTTCCGAAATCACAGATTCTATTTAGGTGGGCGCGTTGGGAGATGTATGAAGCGATTCGTCGATCGGGACAGAGAACTCGACCAACTCACAGACTGCTACGAGTCCGAGCCGGCAGACTTCGTCGTGATTTACGGTCGCCGGCGTCTCGGGAAGAGCGAGCTCGTCCGCCAGTCCATCGAGGGCCGGGATGACGCCGTCTACTATCAAGCGATTGAATCGACTGCAGAGAACCAGCTTGAACAGTTCGTCGACACCGCCACTGCACAGTTCTCCTCGCTGGGCAACGTCCGCCGCGACTGGGAGGTACTCCTCGAAGCACTTGGCGAGGAAGATGCCATCGTCGTCATCGACGAGTTCCCGTTCCTCATCGAGGAGGACGAGTCGCTGCCTTCCCGGATTCAGCGCGTCTGGGACATGGAATTACAGGAGACAGGGATGACGCTCGTGCTCGTCGGTTCGTCGATCAGTGTGATGGAAGACAAGGTCCTCTCCGGAAGTGCACCGCTGTACGGTCGGCGGACGGCGACAATTGACCTCAAACCTCTCGACATGGCCGACGCACGTCAGTTCTTCCCGGAGTACGATCCCGAGACCGCCATCACTGCATGGTCGATCTACGGCGGCACTCCGTACTATCTCCAGACCATCGACTCCGACCAGCCCTTAGGAACGAACGTCCAGCAAGCGATTCTGTCGGAGCGCGGGCTCCTGTACTCTGAGCCCGAGTTCCTACTTCGTACCGAACTCCGGCAGCCGAATACGTACTTCAGTATTCTCCGCGCGCTCGCTCACGGGCGTCGCACCCCGAATGAGATAGCGGGTATGGCCGGTGTGGATTCGGGATCGCTCAGCACGTACCTCCAGAAGCTTCGCCGACTCCGCCTCGTCGAACGCCATATCCCCGTGACTGAATCACCGAGAGCCTCGAAACGCGGCCGGTACCGAATCGCTGCACCCCTGTTCCGATTCTGGTTCCGGTTCGTGTACGGGAATCAGGACCAGCTTCGAATGCTCGGCGACGACGCGTACGACGAAATCGTCACACCCGAGTTGGCGGATTACGTGAGCCCGTTGTTCGAACGCCTCTGCCAGCGGGCACTCTGGGATCTTGTAGACCGCCGGTTCCGCGATGTCGGGCAATGGTGGTTCAAGGAACACGAACTGGATGTCCTCGGCCTCACAGACGAGGGACTCGTCGCCGGCGAGTGTAAGTTCACCTCTCGACCGGTAAGCGAAGGTGTCCTCGCCGACCTCGAACGAACAACGTCAGAAGTACGATGGTCAGAAGGACCGGCAAACGGAGAGACGCTGTACGTCTTGTTTAGCCGGGGGTATACCGACGATCTTGAACACACCGCTGACACGCGTGACGACGTCCGCCTCTTCGACCTGTCCGATCTGGTCAGTACTGATAGAAACGAGTGAACAGTAGGACTTCCAGTGACTTCGACGGTTAGCCGTGGATCACTATGTTTCTCCCTGGTGTACCTCAATGTCGGTGCAGTCCGGTATATGCTCAGAGTAACACGAGATTGATGATCCACACCACTCACAGGTCTGTTCTCGTCGAAGCGCGGTCTCCATATTGATAGTCTGTCGGCAGTGGAGACAGTGATCCATTTCTCGTGGTGTTTGTTGATGACACCGCGGACATTCAACCGGAGCCGTAGCATCTGGCTCTTCTTCTTCGTCGATTTCTAAGCCGTGGACACGAGCCACTTCTCGGCCAGTATCGTCTGCAAACACAGACACGTATCGTGAAGCGACGTCGCTTCCGCGAGTCCAGCCATGGTGATCTTCAATATGAGCTTGATTCAGGCCGCGAGAAGCCAAGTGAGACGCACTGCGGAAGAGCCCGATTTCAACCCGTACGCGGACGAGAGACAGCGATCGTCCTCGACCCCGCGTGATGAATCCAGTAGCTCGTCAGGACATCCTGGAGGGCACCACATCGACGCGGTCATCGACGACACGCAGGAAGACCGCGTCGACATCACCAGGAAAATACTGTCCGAAGAGATCTAAACGAGTTTAGCGGGTGGCTACGTTCACCCCATCCGATCTAACGCGTTCTGACGGTCCTCGACGGGGGCCTGATCGTATTTCATCGTCGTTTCCGGGCTCTTGTGTCTGAGTTGGGCCTGCGCGGCGGCGAGGTCCTCCTCGCGGGTCATGTAGGTGCCTGTGGAGTGCCGGATGGAGTACCAGCTCATCTGGCGGTCCTCGTAAGGTATCTCCGCCTGGTCGCAGAGGCGACGAAGCACTTGACGCAGAGGTGACGATCCGTACGTGTTTCCGCGTCGGGTCAGCCAGACGGCGTCGGTATCATCGTACTTCGGATCGGTTTCGCGCTGTTCGAGCCACCGGTCGAGGGTCTCGGCGGTCCGTTCCTGCAGCCCGACGACCCAGTGACCCGTATTCTTCGATGACTGTTCTTTCGGGATGCGTAACACGGCGTTCTCGATGTCCACCCAACTCGTCACGGCGCGTTCGACCTCGATCGGGCGGAGCCCGGCGTCGAGACTGACGGAGACGAGGCTCGGGATTTTCCAGCCGTTGACCTCCTCCCAGTCGTCCGGCGTCACCGCCGATTTCGGTTTTTCGAGGCGCTGTGCGAGATAGGCCTTCCACCGGTCGCGCTCCTCGGCGTCGAGGCCCTTGTACGCCGGGACGCTCCCGTGTTCGAGTGCGGCCTCGCGGATGAGGCCGCGTTCTTCCCGAGTCAGGTAATCTCGCGGCGCGGTCGTCTTATGCCCCGTACTGAACGAGAGCTCCGGGTTCCATTCGTCGAGACCCTGTTCGTGTTCGCGCCACTTGTAGAGCATCTGAAGCGCCTTCCGGCAGTTGTCCTTGTGAGCGTTGCTGTGTTCTTGTTTGGCGAGCCACATCAGATACGCGTCGGCGTGGTCGTGCGTGACGTTCGTCGTGTATCCGTCTTCGTAGTCCCACACCCACCGGTAGAACTGGTCCATTCGCTGAGCGCGGTTACTGACCGTCGTTCGGGCGTACCCGTCGGCTTTCTTCGGGTCTTTCCCGAACACGAGGAGCCATTCGAGGCACTGCTCGCGCTGGTTGCGGTAGTCGATTTCTTGCCGCTCGTTGAGGAGTTCAGCAGCGGGTTCGGTGACGACTGTGATCCCCTCTAGAGGGGTCGTTGCCTTGTCGGCGTTCTTCATTGCCGGTCACCTCGGAGGGAACCCAGGTCCTTGCCCACCAGTTTTACCCAATCGCAAGACGGCGTCGGGTTCAGTCCATCGAACCGCATTGCCGCTGTGATATAGCTAATCGCAATACAGCGGCGGGTTCGGTCGGTCCATCGAAGCGCATTGCCCGTGAACATATGTTTGTTTCACCTTTATTCACGGACGAAAACTACAGGACGGCGAGAGGATGAGGATGCTCCGTCAGGGATTCGAACCCTGGTCCTTGCCGTGAGAGGGCAAGATGATTGGCCGGACTACACCAACGGAGCCATCTTGCACTCCCTGCTATCGCCGGGATGTGTAAAACGGTTCCGTTTTTCCCCCGCCGTGCGGTGGTGTCCCGAATCCCGTAGGGGCGAGCGCTGGTCCGCTATTCGGTGTCTTCGGTGTCGTCCGTATCGTCGCTCGAACCGTATTCGTCGATCACGTCCGTGATCTCCTCTTCGGAAACAACCCGATAGCCGTCCGCCGTGACCGTGGCGACGGTCACACTCTCGGCGTCGAGGTCGTCGTTGGACTCCAGAAGTGATCGAACGGCGATTTCGACGCCGTCGTCGATCGAGAGATCCTCGGCCCAGTTGGATTCGAGGAACTCTTGGATGTCGTCACGACCCGAGCCGATCGCGACCGCCCGCCACTCCTGCGGGGCCCCCGAGGGATCGGTCTGATAGAGACGCGGTTCCGACCCCGTGTCGTCCATCCCGGCGATCAGCAGTGCGGCCCCGAACGGTCGGGTTCCCCCGTACTGCGTCGTTTCCTGGATCTCGTCGGAGAGCGTCTTGGTGAGCGTTTCGACGCCGAGCGGTTCGCCGTAACGTAGGCGGTTCCGCTGGGCGGCTGTCCGCGCCCCGTCGATCAGTCGGCGGGCGTCGGCGACGTGACCGGCCGACGCCGCTCCGAGGAAATCGTCGAGCTTGTGTAACTTCTCGATGCTGTCGCCCTCCATCAGCGGTGAACTGGTCCGTCGCTGTGCGGCGAGTACGACGCCCTCGGCGGTTCGGATTCCGAGACTCGGAGCCCCGCGCTTGACGGCCTCGCGGGCGTACTCGACCTGGTAGATACGCCCGTCCGGGGAGAAGAGCGAGGTCCCCCGGTCGTACGCCTGCTGGTCGTTTCGGTTCATCTACCCCCACTCCGACCCGTGGACGGATAAAGCCACCACCGGCACACGTTTTTACCGGAACCGTAGCCCGTGCCGTCCGACAGTATCAGGAGTCGGTTTCGACCACGTCGGCTCCGGGCGCATTATCCTTGACGCTCTCGACGCCCTGCTTCGCCTTCTGTTTCGTCGCGTACCCCTCGCCGCTGTCGGCGATGATGTTGCCGTTTGCGTGGACGAGTCGCCAGCGATACTTCTCGGATCGATCCTCGTACACCTCGAACGTCGCGCTCATACGACAGAGGATGTGATGGCGCGAGGCAAAAGCGTACCCCCGGCGTCACCAGGGTCGGTCGAAGGCACCGAGATCGATTCGGCTCACTCGTCTACGCGCTCGTACGTCGCGAAATCGAACTCTTTGTGGGACTCACGCGACGTCTCGACCCACTCGTCGTCGTCCCACGCCGGAAAGCGCGTATCTCCCTCGTAGACGTCGTGAATCTCGGTGAGCACGAGCCGGGTCGCGTGCGGGAGGAACTGCTCGTAGACGCGGCCGCCGCCCGCGACGTACGCCGTCTCGACGCCGCGCTCCTCGGCGTCTGCGGCGGCCCGTTCGACCGCCTCCTCGACGGAGTTCGCGAGCACAGCCCCCTCGGGAAGGTCGAGCGACTGCGAGGAGAGCACGACGCTCGTCCGCTCCGGGAACGGCTCTCCGAGGGTGTCGACGACCGTCTCGTAGGTCTTGCGCCCGACGATGACCGGGTGACCGGTCGTCGTCCGCTTGAAGTACTGCAGGTCCTCGCTGAAGTGCCACGGCATCCCGCCGTCGCGGCCGATCACGCCGTTCTCCGCGACCGCGGCGATCAGCACGATGTCGAGGTCGGCATCGATATCCGCGTCGCCGGCGCGGACGTCCGTCTCTGCCGTCATCACTCCGCCACTCCGAACCGGATCCCCGGCGCGGGATCGTACCCCGAAAGTTCGACGTCGTCGAAGGACAGCTCGTTCAGCGGGACGTCGGCGACGTCGATCGTGGGCCGCTCACGCGGCTCGCGGGCGCACTGTTCGAGCAGTCCGGGAACGTGATCGTACCGCTCCTCGCCGTCGGCCTCCGGCGGAGCCGCTTCTTCGAGCCACTCGCGGACGTCGCGGTACCCGCTCCGGTCCTCGACGGCCGCGACCCGCGACTGCAACGCCTCGAGGTTGTCGGCGTACCACGCGCCGCGCTCGCCCGCTCCGCAGTAGATGTGTGAGTCGACGACGGTGTGGGCGAAGCTGCCCGGCTCGAATCCGGTCCGCTGGGCGATCGCCGTCGCGAGCAGCGAGTACGCCGCGATGTTGAACGGAATCCCGAGCGCGACGTCGCCGGAGCGCTGCGTCAGATGGACGTTCAGCTCGTCGCCCTGGACGTTGAGGACGAACGTGTAGTGACACGGCGGCAGCGTCGAGACGGCGGCGTTCGCCGGGTGCCACGCGTTGACGACGATACGTCTGGAGTTGGGGTTCTCGCGTAGTTGATCGAGGACGTACCGGATCTGGTCGAACGTCCCCTCGTCGTTCACCCAGCGATGACCGTCGTCGGGCCAGGACTCGCCGGAAAGCCCCTCCTCGGGAACGGGGTACCGCCGCCAGAAGCGCCCGTAGGCGGTGTCGAGGTAGCCCTCCTCGTCGGCCCAGGCGTCCCAGATGCCGGTCTCCTCGCGGAGGTTCCGGATGTGCTCCTCGCCCGAGAGATACCAGACGAACTCGTGGATCAGCGAGTTCCACCGCGCGCCCGAGAGGTCCTTCGTCGTGAGCAGGGGAAAGCCCTCAGAGAGGTCGACCTCGTAGTGGCGGCTGAACGCCGAGATGGTGTCCACGCCGGTTCGGTTCGGCTTGTGTCCCCCGGTTTCGAGGACGTCGGTGACGAGGTCGAGATATTGGCGCATAGTGACGGTTGGCCTATGCTGATGCGCGGGTAATCTTGATTGTTCGGGTCCGACGGGGAGCGCAGTCCGACGCTTAAGTACCCCGGCCGCGAACGGCTCTCCGATGGCAACGCTCGCAGAGCCCGCGGTGCTCGCCGCCGCGAAGGAGACGCTCTATCCCGACCTCGCGGAACGGGACGACCAGTACGCCGTCACGGAGACGCAGTTCACCGCCGACTCGTGGGGCGGGTGGTCCGTGCCCGAGGCGGTCCGCGAGCGACTCCGCCCCTTCAACTCGATTCGACTCGAATCGGGCGAGCCCGATCTGCTCGGCGTCGGCCCGCCCGCCGGCGAGGTGCTGGACGCGTCGGTCGCGAGCGCGCCCGTCGTCGCCGTCGAAGCGAAGGGACGCCGGGAGAGCGGAACCGTCGAGGTCGCGCGCGGCATCGAACAGGCCCACGCGCGGCTCTCGGAGGTGAACCTCGGCTACGTCGCCGCGCCGGCTACGAGCGTCACCGACACGACGAGATCGCTCGCGCGCCAACTGAACGTCGGCGTCGTCGGCGTCGAGGGCGCGGAGACCGCGACGGTCCTCGAACCCCCGCGCGTGACCGGCGCCGGCGAGTTCTCCACGGGCGTCGAGGCGATCCGGTTCCGGGCGCGCACTCACCGGCTGACCGACGGGAGCTTTCCGGTGAACCACCCGAAGAACTACCTCGGCTACCCCCTCGCGGTCGCGGCCGACGCCGACACCGAAGCGACGTACGAGGAGCACGTCATCAGGCTCGCGGGGGACGGCCGTCGGGGCGCGATCCTCCTCGGGCTCGTGGATGGCCGCGGCGTCGAACGGCTCACGCACCTCGGTCGCGAGGTCGTCCGCTTCGCGCGCGCCGAGTGCGGGAGCGTCGAATCGGCGCTCGCCCGCTTCGACTCGTGGACGGGACGGTCCACGCGGTTCACGGCGCTCGCGCCCCGCTGGGCGCAGCTCGCTCGGAGCGTGACGATGGGGTACGAGCCGACGCGGCTCGTCGTCGAGGCGCTGGAGCGGCTCCACGCCGACGGCGTCCGGCCGGCGACTCTGCCCGAGGTCGCGGCGGCGGCCTGCGAGATCAACCGCCCGCTGGCCGTCGAGGTGTTCTTCACCGAGGGCGGCCGCGACGCCGTGCTCCGCCGCGACGGGACGCTCCGGTCGGACGCGCTCGACGACCCGAGAGTGTACAAATCGGGGATCCACTTCCAGTACAAGGCGCAGCTCTACCACGTCGGGCTCGTGACCGAGCGCGGGACCGACGACAAGGCCGCCGCGCTGGCGGACGCGTGGGCGCTCGAACACCCGGCCGGACCGCGGTAACAGACCCGGAGATAGGGAACCCGGAGGTACCCAGAGATAGGGAATCCGGCGGCACACCAGAGATAGCGAACCCGGCGGTATATACGCGAGGACGGGACCAGCACCGCCGATGGAACGGAGCCTCCGCGTGGTCGTCGACGATCAGTCGTTCGTGATCACCGGCGTCGACCGGGACGAGTGGGACGGTCTGAACGACGCCTGTCCGGCCTGTGGCGGCCGCGAGTTCGAACACCTCTCGACCGCCGGCGGACGTTACGGGGTGCAGGAAGGCACCGCTGTGTTGCGCTCGGAACTCTGGGACGCCGATCGGCCGCTCTTCACTCGCTGTCGGGAGTGTAGAGAGGTCCTGTACAAACACCCGGCCTTCGAGCTCCTGTTCGGGCCCGACGCCGATGGGATTGCCGGCGGTAGTGTGCAGTGAAAGACGCGAAGGGAAGCGGACGATCGATGCGGAAGCCGTCGAACGGTCGCCGCAGAGTAACCACCAACACCTATACGTCGCCCCGCCGTCGCGGCGGACGTGATCACGCAGGGGAGCGGAACCGACGGACCGGATCGAGACGGGGCGACGGCGTCACCGGAAGAGACGGTTACCCGCGACGGCGAAGCGAACGCCGGCCGAGACCGATCGGGAGGATCCGACGGGTGGCTCTACGGGTGGGCGCTCGGCTACGGGGCGGTCGGCGCGGCGTCGCTCCTGGTGCCGCTGTACGCAATCGACCTCGGGGCGGGCGCGCTGATCGTTAGTCTGATCGCCGCGACCGCCGCGTTCGCCGGGGTTCCCGGTGCGATCCTCTGGGGGCGGCTGGTGACGCGAACGCGACGCCGACGCCCGTTCATCCTGGTCGCGCTCGGACTCGCGGCGGCCGTCTTTCTCTCGCTCCCGTTTCTCGCCTCGCCGTGGACGGTACTGCTCGCGAACGCGGCGCTGTGGTTCGTCGTCGCGGCCGCCGCGCCGGTCCTGAACGTCATCGTCGTCGAGGGGTACGAGCCCTCGAAGTGGACACAGCGGTTCGGACTCCTGAACCACTATCAGGGATACGGCTGGCTGGCCGGACTCGTCGCCGGCGGCGTGTGGTCGAGCGTCGCCGGCACGCGGTTCGCTCTCTCTCCGCTCGCGGCGAAGCGCCTGTTCTTCGTGCTCGGGGCTGTCGTCACGCTCGGTGGCGTCGCGGTCGTGCTGCTCCGGTACCCCGAGCCAACGACGATCTCCGATCGGCGGTTCAGGCGGCTCTCCCGTCGGCTCCGACCGACCGGCGGGACAACCACGCGCGCCACGTGGGCCGTCCCGTTCGGCCTCGGACGGATCCTCTGGGGCCTCCGTGACCTCGGCTTCGGGCGGGCGAACGGCAGCGGACCGACGGCGCGCGCCGTCCTTTCGCGGTTGCGGAGCCGGTTCTCCGGCGGCCTGCTCAGATATCTCCTCGGGGCGACCTTCTTCTTCGCCGGGTTCTCCGCGTTCTTCGGACCGCTCCCGGCGTACCTCGTCGACTCCGGGTACGCGACCGACGAGGTGTTCGCGCTGTTCATCCTGAGCGCCGCGGCGTCGGCCGCGGCGTACGCCAGTGCCGGGGCGGCAGCCGCCAGGTACGAGCCCTTCCGTCTGCAGGCCGGCGCGTTGCTCTTTCGGGCGGGGTCGTTCCCGGTCGTCGCCGTCGTCGGGGCCGCCGTCGCGCCCCCCGCGGGACTGATCGCCGTCGGGATGCTCTTTCTGGCTATCGGGGGCTCTTGGGCGGTCATCGCGGTGACCGCGACCGGACTCGTCTCGGGGTTGGCCTCCGATTCGGTGCGAGCGGAGGCGCTCGGGGTGTACACCGCGGTCGGGAGTCTCGGCGGTGGTGTGGGCAGCGTCTTCGGCGGCGCAATCGCCGACTGGATCGGCTATCTCCCCGCGTTCGTCGTCGCCGGCGGGTTGGTCGTGGGCGGATTCCTCGTGGCCGCCGGCGCGAAACGCGCGACGGCTCCGGCCTGAAAATCCGCGGTTCGGAGCCGACAAGGCGTAGGCCGGCGGCGGACCGAGAGGCGGCGGAGACTACGCCGCGCTCTCCGTTTTCGTCGGCGAGATCCAGACGACGAGTTCGTCGTCCCGACGGACGATTCCCTCGATGAAGTCGCTTCGCTCCATCGGCGGGTCCTCGACGTCGTTCATCGAGACGCGGAGGACCTGGTCGACCTCGTCGACGAGCCAGCCGATCGCGGCCTCGTCCTCGAACTGCTTCGCGTCGAAGATCACGATACGGCTGGCCTCACCCGTCTCCTCGACGTTCAGCAGCGTCTTCGGGTTGACGATCGAGGTGGTCCGACCGCGGAGGTCCATAACCCCCTCGACGAACTCGGGGGCGTTCGGAACGGACGTGAGCGATCCGCGGTCGACGATCTCGGAGACGTAATCGATGTCCACGCAGTACGTTTCGCCCCCCAGCTCGAATTCGAGCACCTGCATCTGGCGGGCGGTGACGTCGCCGTCGTCTGTCGCGGCGGGGTCGGACGCGCCCGCCGCCACGGGTTGTTCTTGTGACATAGTGGCGTCGCCGGCGACCCCGAGGGGTCACCGGTTGCTACGTCCTGCTGGGGCGGAGACCGACAATAAATGTACGCACGCTATTATCACGGCTGATTCTCGCCGGCGAGCGCTTAAGTCCCCCAGTCCGGAAAATCCGATAGAGATGAGCGGGCACGAACACGCCGTCGGTCGGCGGGACGGCGGCGACGAAGACGGGAGCAGCGGGCGATGAGTGCGGCCTCTGAGCCGGGGGGCGGCGACGATCGGACGCGGGCGGTCATCGTCGACGACTCGCGGTTCATGCGGACGCTCATTCGGAGCCTGCTCGAGGAGGGCGGTATCGAAGTCGTCGGCGAGGCGAAAGACGGGTCCGCCGCGCTCGAGACGGTGCGCGAACACGACCCCGACGTCGTGACGATGGACATCGAGATGCCGACGATGAACGGACTCGAAGCGGTCGACGCGATTATGGCCGACCACCCGACCCCCGTGCTGATGCTCTCGGCGCACGCCGAGGAGGACGCCGACGTGACGTTCGAGGCGCTTGATCGGGGCGCGGTCGACTTCGTGACCAAGCCGGGCGGGGAGGTCACGTCGTCGATGCCGCGCGTCAAGAAGGAACTCGTCGAGAAGGTCGAATCCGCCGCCCGCGTCGACCTCTCGGCCAACGCCCGTGCGTCGATCGGTGACCGAGAGACGGGGTCCTCCGGAGCTGGGCGACGGGCGAGCACCACGGAGACAGACCGCGAGGCCGACGCCCGCGGCGAATCAGCATCGACCCGCGGCGGGGTGACACGGGAACGGTGCGGCGGCACAGGCGGCGCGCGAGCGTCGGGGAAGACTGCAGGAACGGAGGCCGGAGGTTCGCCGACGGACACCGCAGGTGGTACGGGGCCGTCGTCGACCGAACCGTCCGCGACCGCCGATCGATCGATGCCCGAGGCGGGGGCGGCGTCGACGCCGGAGGCCGACTCGGGGCGGACCTACCCGGACGTCGGCACGCTCGTCGTGGGCGCGTCGACCGGCGGGCCGAACGTCGTCGAACGCGTCCTCGCCGGGCTTCCCCGAGCGGCGAACCTCCGGGTCCTGGTCGTCCAGCACATGCCCGAGGGCTTCACCTCTCGGTTCGCCACCCGACTCGACGACCGGTCGGCGTACACCGTCCGCGAGGCCGAATCGGGCGAACGGATCGAGGCCGGAGCGGCCCGGGTCGCCCCCGGCGGCACCCACCTCCTCGCCACGGGCGACCGGAGCGGTCGGTTGAAGCTCGAACTGACCGACACCGAGCCGATCCACGGCGTCCGACCGGCGATCGATCTGACGATGGCGTCGGCCGTCGAGACCGTCTCCGGTTCGCTGTGCGGGATCCTCCTCACCGGGATGGGTCGCGACGGCGTCGACGGGATGGAGCGCATCGACCGCGGCGGCGGCCACACCATCGCCCAGGACGAAGCGACGTCGGCGATCTTCGGGATGCCGCGTCGAGCGATCGAAACGGGCTGCGTCGACGTCGTCGCACCCGCCGAAGAGATCGCCGAGAACGCACTGCAGTACTTCGCGGAGGAGTAAGAGATGGACGACGAACTCTACCAGGAATTCATCACCGAATCCGAAGAGAGCATCACGCAGTTGAACAACTCGCTTCTGGATCTGGAGTCGAATCCCGACGACACCGAGGCGATCGACGACATCTTCCGGCAGGCGCACACCCTGAAGGGGAACTTCGGCGCGATGGGGTTCGACAACGCCGCGAAGGTCGCCCACGCCGTCGAAGACCTGCTCGACGCGGTCCGAAACGGCGAGATCGAAGTCACCCACGAGCGGATGGACCTCGTCTTCGACGGGATGGACGAGATCCTCGACATCCTCCACGAGATCGAGTCCGACGGCGAATCACAGCGAGACCCGAGCGGCCTCGTCGACGACATCCGCGCGGCCGCCGCGCCGGACAGCGATTCGAGGGCCGACTCCGACGACGGGGACCGAGCGGCCGACGCGGGGAGCGAGACGGCGGCCGAAGCGGAGTCGGAGTCCGCCGCCGACGAAGCGTGCGACCTCGCGGCCGACGTCCTCGACCTCGACGACCCCGAGGTCGCGGAGGCCGATCACCTCTACCACGCGAGAATCGAACTCGACGCGGGCGACATGAAGGGCGTCGACGCCGGACTCTTCGTGGGAGGGCTCCCGGACGATCTCGCAGTGGTCGGGGCGCGGCCGGATCTGGAAGAAATCGAGGAGGGCGAGTTCGACGAGGACTTCGTCGTCTTCGTCGCGGACGTGCCCGAACTGGAACTCGAACCGCTCCTCGAAGACCTCTGGAAGGTCGAATCGGTGACGCTGACAGACGTATCCTCTCTCGTCGGCGGCGAGCCCGCGACCGGAAGCGCGACGAGCGAGGGCGAACCGGCGTCGGGAGGGTCGTCATCGACGGAATCGCCCGCCGATATCGGTGAGGCGGCGTCGTCGGACTCTCCCGAGACCGAGGCGGCAGCCTCGGCTGGGAGCCCATCTCCGAGCGAGGATTCGGGCGTCGCAGACTCCGAAGCGGTGACGGGCGACGTCGACACCGACTCCGCCGCCGCCGCGGTCGACGCGGTCGTCGACGCGTACACCTCCGGCGGTTCGTCGACCGGAGACATAGACGAGAGCGGTGCAGAGGGCGACGGCGACGACGCCGGGGAAAGCGGATCCGAAGCCGCCGCCGGGGGCGGTTCCGAGACCGCCGCCACCGAGCGCGGATCCGGTGAGGACGGCGCGGAGGCGGATCCGGACGTCGACGGCGGCAGCGGTGAATCCGACGAGGGTGGCGACGACGGTCGCGGCGAACCCGGCAACGCCAGTGACGACCGCACCGACCGATCGGATTCCGGAGCGGGCGACGGCGGAGATGGATCCGGCGGTGACAGCGGGACGGACGACGCAGACGGCGAAGAGACGCCGTCGATCCAGGAGGTGAAGTCCGTCCGAGTCGACGTCGACCAACTGGACGAACTCCACAGCCTCGTCGAGCAGCTGGTCACGAGCCGGATCAAGCTCCGGCAGGCGGTCGGCGAGGACGAGACCGCCGGGCGAGACACGCTCGACGAGCTGGACAAGATCTCCTCGAACCTCCAGGACACCGTGATGGACATGCGGCTGATCCCGCTGAAGAAGGTGTTCGACAAGTTCCCGCGGCTGGTGCGGGACCTCGCCCGGGAGGAGGAAAAGCGGGTCAGCTTCTCCGTCGAGGGCCAGGACATCGAACTCGACCGGACGATCCTCGACGAGATCTCCGACCCGCTGATGCACGTGCTCCGGAACGCCGTCGACCACGGGATAGAGACTCCGGAAGAGCGGGAAGCGGCCGGCAAGTCCAAGACCGGATCGGTCGAGTTGCGCGCCGAGCGCGAACACGACACGGTCGTCATCACCGTCGAGGACGACGGGGCCGGCATCGACGCCGACGTGATCAGAGAGAAGGCCTCGGAGAAGGGCATCCGTCCCCGCGAGGAACTGGCGGAACTGCCGGACGAGGAGATCTACGAGTACATCTTCCATCCCGGGTTCTCCACCAACGAGGAGATTACGGACGTCAGCGGGCGCGGGGTCGGGATGGACGTCGTCAAGACGACCGTCGAGTCCCTCGACGGGTCGGTGAACGTCGACAGTACCCTGGGAGCGGGGACCGAGATCTCGATCCGGCTGCCCGTCTCGGTCGCGATCATCAAGGTGCTGTTCGTCCAGATCGGCGACCGTGAGTTCGGCGTCCCGATCAAGTACATCGACGAGATCTCCCAGCAGACGCGGATCCAGCGGGTCGACGGCGCCGAGGTGGTCGTCCACGAGGAGAAGATCTTCCCGCTGATCCGACTCCGCGAAGCGCTGGAACTCGGCTCCCGACGCGCCGACTCCGGGATGATCGTCCGGGTCCGACCCGCGGACCGACAGGTCGCGCTCCGCTGCGACGGCGTCGCGCGACAGGAGGAGGTCGTAGTGACCCCACTACAGGGACCGCTCCGGGGAACAGAGGGCCTCTCCGGGACCGCCGTCGTCGGCGACGGCAACGTCGTCCCCATCTTAGACGTCAATTCGCTTCCGATCCCCGACGAGGGCAAACAGGCGCGTCGGCAGTGGGCGCCGCCGGAGGACGACGGTGCCGAGGCCGAGGGGGCCGCCGACTGATGGCCCTCGGAACCGACACCGACGGGACGGACGGGTTCGACGAACTGCTGGAGTTCGTCGAATCGTCCCTGTCGTTCGCGACGAGTTCGTACAACCGCTCGTACCTCGACCGGCGGATCTCCGCGCGGATGCGGCGGCGGGACGTCGACGAGTACGACGCCTACCAGGCGCTGCTCGAAGACGACGAAGAGGAACAGGAGGCGCTGTTGAACGCGCTCAGCGTCAACGTCACGAGCTTCTTCCGGAACCCCGAGGTCTGGGAGGGACTCAGAGAGATCATCGCGGAACTGAGCGAGCAGGGGCGGACCCGGATCTGGAGCGCCGCCTGTTCGGACGGTCGAGAGGCGTACTCGGCGGCGATGCTCGCGCTCGACGACGACCGGATCGACGACGACCGGGTCGAGATCCTCGGGACCGACATCAAGCCAGAGATCCTCCGCGCCGCGCGTCGCGGGGAGTACCACGCCTCGGAGACGAACGACCTCGAAGAGCAACTCGAACCGCTGGCGGACAGCGAGCGGTACGTCGAACGGGAGGGCGACACCTACAGCGTCACCGACGAGGTACGGAACCTCGTCTCGTTCCGGCGACACGACCTCGTCCAAGAAGACCCGCCGCGGACGTTCGACCTCGTGATCTGTCGGAACCTGTTCATCTACATCAACAAGGGAGCCAAAGAGGCAATCTTCGAGACGCTCGGTTCGGCCGTCGAGCCCGGCGGATATCTGACGATCGGGATGACCGAAACGGTCCCCGCCTCCTGTCGGGACCGGTTCGAGCCGGTGGAGAAGCGACTCAGAATCTACCGCGACACCGCGAAGAAGGAGACGTCGCGATCTCGGAGGTGAGGGGCCCGTGAAACCAGGCGAAACGAAGATCGCGGACTCGCGCGGGCGGTTCCTGCAGGCGCTCCGCAACGGCCGCGAGCGCAACGACGCCGCGTGGACGAACGGCCGTATCCTGCTCTCGAACCGTCGGATCGTCCTGGCGGGCACGGGCGGCAAGCGGACGTTCCTGCTCTCGGAAATCGATCACATCGGCGGCCGGTTCGACGTCAACCAGCGCGTCGCGACCGTCGCCGACTACCTCGCGCTCCAGTTCGACGGCGGCGAGGACGTCGTCCTCATCGCGCCGGCGGAGTTCGAGGAGTTCAAGATGGATCTCTACGACGCGATCCTCTCCTCGACGCAGTTTCTCGTCCGTCACCCCGCCGTCGAGGGCGGCGTCGTCCAGAACACCGAGTGGGTCGGTGGCCGAATCAAGGTCGAAGGCGACGCCGACGCGGAGGCGCAGGCGGTGAACATCGCGACGGTCACGGGCACGTTCGTCGAGATCCCGCTCGACGACATCGGCGACATCGCGATCGGGCGGCGGACCGTCAGAGAGGAACAGCGCAAGGTCGTCGAGGTCGAACACTCCGACGAGTCGACGAGCGTCCAGACGTACATCTCCGGCCCGGAACGGCCGGTGAGTGTCCTGAGCTCGCTGTTGCGCATCGGCGAAGAACAGACCGAGACGTCGCTGGATCTCTCCCGGCAGGACAAACAGGTACTGATGGCGCTGTACTCCGGCGTCTCGCCGTTCGACATCCCGCAGTTTCTCGGAATCGACGTCGATCAGGTCGAAGAGCTGTTCGTCCGGCTGATCGACCACGACGTCCTGGACGAGGTTCGGATCCGCCACGAGGTGGAACTGAACGCCAGAGGCCGGTCGATCGCGGCCGACGCGATCGACGAACACGGCGCGGAGATGTGACGCGAGAGGGGCGTGAACGGAGACGGCCTCCCGCAGTTGGAATAGATATCACCCCCGCGCCATCGACAGGATCTCCGTCCGCGCCTCGCTCGCGCAGTCGCGACCGCCGCGCCCGAAGTGCAGGGTGTTCTCGTTCACCGGATCGCTGAGCAGCCCGCCGCTATCGATCGGCACGCCGACCTGCTCGATCTGGAGGTAGCCGATCGTGACGCCCTTCGCGAGGTCGATACCGCTGATCTCGTCGGCGGGGATCGCCTTATCGTCGAACCGCGAGCGAGCGACGCGCTCGATGCGGACGCGATCCGAATACACGATCAGGGTCCCGTCCTGGAACTCACAGATCAGCGTGGCGTCGGGATGGCGTGCGCTCGGAGTCGTATCGCTGCCGTCACTGTCGCCTCTCTCCCCGTCGTCGTCGCTACCCCACGGGAGAATACCCATCGGTCGCTCATACTCCCGTGGGTCGCAAAAGCGTTCGCCCGTTTCCACTCGACGACTCACGGGCAACCGTCGAAACACCGCCTCGGCGACGAGGGTTCATATACGAACGAGCGGCCAGGGGTGCTGTGACGTAGGAGCCACCCCGCGTCGGGTCGCGGTCGCTCGGCACGTCGACGCGGGGTCAGCGGGAACGGGGTGCGTTTCCCCGTGCGTGTGCCGACTGTTAGCCGATTTCGACGATCGCTCGGGTTATCGTAGAGTTTCCACCGACTTCCACTTCCCCGTCACTCACCAGACCACTCGGCGTCCGAGAGCGTCCGCTGGACCGCCTCCTCGCCGACGGCGAACGCCAGCGCCTCGAAGCCGCGTCGCTCCGCGCGGTCCCGGGCGTTCGCGACGAGTCGGGAGACGATGAACTCCGGCGTCGACTTCCCGACCGTTCCGAACCGCGGCTGGTAGTCGACGCGGAGTTCGAGATCCTCGGTCAGTCCCTCGGCGAAGATGCCGTCGATCCGCGCCTCCGGCGGGAGCGGGCTGAGGTCCTCCGCCAGGTGCGTCACGTAGACGCCGAGCGCGTCGCGGTCGACGGTCAGATCGACGAGGCCGTTGAGCAGGTCCGCGGCCCGACCGGGTTCGGTGATCGCCTCGAACTCGTCGACGAGCATCAGCGTCCGCTCGCCGGTCGACAGCGGCGGCACGATCGATTTCAGCGTCGATTCGAGGACGCCGGCGTTGAAACTGGCGTGCCGTCGGTGGAACACGATCGTGTCGAACCGGCCGACGTCGGCGCGTTCGGCCGGGACGGGCAGTCCCATCGACGCCAGGAGGACCACCTGTGCGAGCGTCTCCAAGAGCGTCGTCTTCCCGCCGGAGTTCGCGCCGGTGAGGACGGCCACCCGGTCGCCCGACGGTGGCTCCGGATCCCCGCCGACGTCGTGCGTGCCGACGCCGTACGTCACCGGCTGGACGTCCCCGGAGAGCGTGAGGTTCCGCGCGCCCGCGACCGCGAGCCCGTCGTCGACGAGCCGTGGCCTCGTCAGGTCGTGTGCGGCGGCGAAGCGACCCAGCGAGAGGTCGAACGCGATCTCGGAGACCGCGTCGACGGCGACGTCGACGTCCTCGCGCGCGGCCTCGACGTCTCCGCGCAACTCGGCGGCGACGGCCTCCTCGCGTTCTTCGACCTCCGCGTCGAGTTCCGACAGGAGCTTCCGCAACGAGGTCGAGGCGAAGTCCGCCTCGTCGTGGGCATCCTCGGCCACCGCGGCTTGCACGCGGCCGCGTCGGACGTCCGTCTCGCTTGCGACGTACTCGACGAAGGCGGATCGGAACTCCTCGAAGCTCCGGACGCCCCGCTCTCGGACGGATTCGAGGACGTCGAGCGCGCTCGACTCCAGTTCGGCGACGGCGTCCCGACGCTCCCGGGTCCGGTCGAGTTCCCGATCGGTGCCGGGCGCGACGGTCCCGTCCTCGTCGACGGTTCCGAGCGCGTCGACGGCGGTCCGAAGCGCCTCGTCGTCGAGGTCGTCCAGCGCGCCGAACGTCCCGCCACGGAGGCCGGCCTCGCGGAGCGCCAGCGCCGTCTCGACCGCGACGCGGTCGGAACCGCCGGCGTCGTCGTAGGCGTCGAACGCCGACCGGACCGCCCCGCGGTCGTCCTCAGCGAGGTCGATCCACGCGTCGCGAGCGGCCAGGACGCGGTCGAGACGGGCCCCCCGTTCGGCGACGTCTGCGAGCGGGGTCAGCACCCGAATCCGATCGGCGGCGTGCTCCGTGAGGGCGTGCTCGCTCGCGAGCGTCAGCAGATCGTCGTAGACGTCGCGAGCGTCGCGCGTCCCGAGTGTCTCGATGCCCGCCGCGCCGTTGGCCCGTCGGAGGATCCGAACTGCACGCCCCCGCGAGATTCCGGCATCGGCGAGCGCGCGGATGTTCGCGCTCTCGATAGCCTCGACCGCCTGCTCGACGCCGAGGGTCTCCCGGAGCCGTTCACTCGTCTTCGGGCCGACTCCCCAGTAGTCCTCCAGTCGCATACCCGCACCTCCAGCGGAATCGTCTTGTAGGTTGGCGGTCCGACGACGATACCGGGCGCTCGCTGGGGGCCTGAACCGCGGTCCTGCCCTGGATTCCTACAGCGAGGAGACACGTCGCGACCGGGCGTCGCGGACGGCCGCACCCTCGCGGATCGCGTCCTCACAGTGGGGACACACGCGCGCGTTCTCGAACCCGTCAGGGGCGAACACGCGAACGTAGTCGCGCGAGACGAACGAACCGCAGTTCTGGCACTCAGGCATAGGGCTCCACCTCGGTGACGAATCGGTTGGTCATAGCCACCTATGCCGAGGGTTCCCATACGCCTAACACGGGACCCTACGTAATTAGGGCGATCGGAGCTAGGGCGGACGCCGCCGAGTGAGGGGCAACTATTTCACGATGGAATCGCTCCGTCAGCACACGCAGTAATGGTATCTGAGGGAGTTTCTGACGGCATCGAAGGGGTCTCCGACTCGGCGGACCAGGTCGACGACCCTGTCGTCCTCGTCGTCGACGACGACAGAGACCTCGCAGACACCTGCCGGTACTGGCTCCGCGACGACTACGAGGTTCGAGTGGCCTACGGCGGGGAGTCCGCCCTCGACCAGATGGACGAGACCGTCGACGTCGTTCTCTTGGACCGTCGAATGCCGGATCTCTCCGGCGACGACGTCCTCGACGAGATCGACGCGCGGGGGTACGACTGCCGCGTCGCGATGATGACCGCGGTCGAGCCCGATACCGACATCGTCGAGATGCCCTTCGACGAGTACCTCGTCAAGCCGGTCGACGAGGACGATCTCCGAGAGACCGTCGAGGAGCTCCTCGTCCGCTCGGAGTTCGACGATCGGATCAGAGAGTACTTCGCGCTGGTGTCGACGGAGACCGTCCTCGACGAACGCGACGTCAACGAACTGGGGAACCCCGACGTTCTCGACGATCTGACGGAGCGGGTCCGAACGCTCAGAGACGAGCGCGAGTCGGAGATCCGCGAGCGCGAACGACAGTTGGGCCGGATCCGGAGGATAAACGACTTCATCAGAGAGATCGACCGTGCGCTGGTCGACGCGACGACCCGAGAGGACATCGCGGACACCGTCTGTGCGTCGTTCGACGCCTCACCCTACGAGGGCGCGTGGATCGCCCGATACAACCGCGCGACCGACACCGTCGAGCGGCAATCGGCGTCGGATTCGATCGCCGCCCCGTTCGGGGGCGAGGAGTTCGGGTCGCCACCCGTCGAGAGCGACGAGACGCACTCGGCCGTCGGAAACGGCGTGAGGGCGGAGGCCGTCGAGGATACGCCGACCGCACCCGCCGACGTCGTTCGGGAGGCGATCGACACCGGAACGGTCGTGACCGCGACCGTCTCGCCGAGACACGCCGGCGCGGTACTGGCGGACAGCGACCCGCCGGACGCCGAACGGAGTCTCGTGGCGGTCCCGATCGGGTACCGCGAGACGGTCTACGGTGCGTTGGTCGTCTACGTGCGCGGTGCCGTGACCGACGAGGAGCGCTCGATGCTGCGAGACGTCGGCGAGACGATCGGCCACGGAATCAACGCCGCGGAGTCGAAGCAGTTGCTCTACAGCGACACCGCGGTCGAATTGGAGTTCGGGCACAGCGACACCCGCGACGTGATCGTCGATCTCTCCCTGGAGTTCGAGACGGCCGTCAGACTGGAGGGGACGGCACTCGCCGACGGCGGCGTCGTCTCCTGCTACGTCGCCGTCGAAGACGCCGACCCCTCGGCGGTGCTGACGGCGATCGCCCCGCTGGACGCACTCGTGGATGCCCGGATCGTCACTGAAGGAGACGACGAGGCGGTGATCGAACTCCGACTGACCGAGGCGTCGGTCGTGGTGACGCTCGTCGAACTGGGGGCGACCGTCGAGTCGTTCACCGCCGCTCGCGGCGAGGGCCGACTCGTCGTCCGAGTTCCGACGGGATCGGACCTGCGAGCGCTCACCGACGCCGTCCAGTCGTCGTATCCCGACGTGTCGGTGGTGGCCAAACGCGAGGTCGAGGACGCGGTGCAGTCTACCGCGTCGTTCCGTCGGCAACTCGACGAGAAGTTGACCGACAGACAGCGCGACGTGATGGAGACGGCACTCGCCTCCGGGTACTTCGAGTGGCCGCGGGGGAGCACGGCCGAGGAGGTCGCGTCGTCGCTGGGAATCGCCGCGCCGACGTTCCACGAGCACCTCCGGTCCGGCGAGCGGAAGCTCGTCGAGGCGTTCTTCTCGGAATCGTCGGACGAGCGGCGAGCGGGAGAACGCGAGGGGGACGGGCCGAGCGACGGGGACTGATGCGGGCTCTCGTCGTCTCTACCGGCCGCCGTGCCTCGCTCAGGCGTCGTTCATCCGCTGGGCGCGTTCGTCGCCGCAGGCGCGACACTTCGTCACGCGGTAGGGTTCGCGCGAGAACGCGCGGTTCGTCTCCTTTTTGCTCTCGGTCTTGAGTTCGATCGAGACCTCGTGTGGCGTCCGGGATCCGCACTCCTCGCAGTACTCGGTCAGTTCAGTCAGCGTCGATTGGCTCTTGGACATCGTGGTTCAGTACCTGAACGAACGGACGAAATCCCAATCACTACCGACCCTACAAGGTTAGGGTTCGACGTCGACGACCGCAAGAGAGATTTCAGAAGAAGAACCGCAGATCGACGCTCACACGCCTCCCTGTCGGTAAATGAGATTCCGCTGGATCTCGTTCGCACCCTCGTAGATGACCGGGATTCGGACGTCGCGGTAGACTCTGGAGATCGGGTACTCCTCGAGGACGGAGCGGCCGCCGTGAAGTTGCATCCCCCGCTCCGCGCAGTGCATCGCCGTCTCGGTGGACTTCGTCTTCGTCGCGGCCGCCCAGAACCCGGCGTCCTCGCCGTGCTCGACTTTGTGCGCGGCGCGCCAGTTGAGCGCCCGCGCGGCCTCGAACTCCATTCGCATATCCGCGAGGATGTGCTGGGTCGACTGGAAGTCCGCGATGTCGCGGCCGAACGCCTCCCGGTCGTGGACGAACGCCCACGTCTCTTCGATGGCACGCGCCGCGAGGCCGATGCCGTGTCCGCCCACGACGACGCGGCCGTGGTTGAAGAAGTCCGCGAGCACGTAGAACCCGCCGCCCTCGGTCCCGACGAGGTTCTCCTCGGGGATCTCGCAGTCGTCGAAGACGATGTGTCCCTGCTTGGAGGCGCGCATCCCGATCTTCTCGGGGATGTGTTCGGCCTCGTACCCCGGCGCGTCGGTCTCGACGATGAACATCGAGTAGTTCGAGTACCGGTCGTCGCCGTCGCCCGTCTTCGCGTACACCGTCAGCCAGTCGGCCTCCACCGCGTTTCCGATCCAGTACTTCTCGCCGTTGAGCACCCAGCCGTCGTCGGTCCGCTCGGCGGTCGTCGTCATTCCGGCCATATCCGACCCCGTCTGCGGTTCCGAGACCGCGAGCCCGGAGATCTGTTCGTTCGCAGCCACCGGGCGGAGGTACTCGTCTTTCTGTTCTTCCGTACCGTACTTTTCGACGATCTCACACCCGAACGACGCCAGCATCAGCGTCAGCGCGATGCCGGCGTCCGCGGCGTAGAACTCCTCGTTGATCGCGAGGATCTGTTCGAGGTCGTATCCCTTCCCGCCGTACTCCTCGTCGATGTCCTGTGCGACCAATCCGGCGTCCATCCCCGCCTCCAAGACTTCCCAGGGGTACTCCGCCGAATCGAAGTACTCATCGGCGTTCGGTCGGATGTGCGCGTCGGCGAACTCCCGGGCTTCGCGTTTGACCTCGCGAGCGTGCTCCGGCACCACGGATTCGTCGAGAAGATCCATACGGGACGCTCACGTGCCACGAGCAAATAACTCTCGGAACTTTGAAAAACTTCAAACTTGTTTCTAAATGTCTTCGTCGATGTCCTCCGCGTCGCTCTGTTCGTCGTAGTCGTCACCGCGGCCACTATCGCCGTCGCTCCCATCACTACCGCTCTCGCTCTCGTCGCTTTCGCCTTCGATTTCGCCGGCACTCCGATCAGTTTCTTCCGCATCGGCTCCGTCGCTCCCGTTCTGAGCGCTGTCACCGCTGTCGACTGGCTCTCCCGTCTCCGCCGAGTCGTCTGTTCCGTCGTCGGAATCCACCGCGCGCGAATCGGCGTCGCCGTCTTCGACACCGTCCGCTTCGGTAGTCGCTGCTGGAGCACGCTGCGCTTCGCCGCCGGGTTCGTCGCTCCGTTCACCCGCATCCGAGAGCGCGTCTCGCACCGCCTCCCGATCGACGGTCCCCGAGACCGTCCGCGGCAGCGACTCCGAGACCGCGAGCGTCTTGGGGAGTTTGAATCCGGCCAGCCGTTCGCGCGCGAACTCGAGCAGCCCGGTGCGGTCGATAGCGTCGGCCTCGGGGACGACCATCGCCGACACCCGTTCGCCCCACTGCGCGTCCGGAACGCCCACGACGGCCGCCTCGCGCACGTCCGGGTGCGAGCGAAGTACGTCGACGACCTCGCCGGGATCGACGTTCTCTCCACCGGTGACGATGCGGTCGTCCACGCGGTTCAACACCGTGAGCGCTCCGCGGTCGTCGAGCACGCCGACGTCGCCCGTGTGGAATCCGAACGGGCCGAACGACTCGGCGTTGGCCGCCGCGTTGTCGTAGTACCCGGGCGTCACGGTCGGTCCGTCGACGACGAGTTCGCCCGATTCGCCCGACGGCAGCGGCGTCCCCTGGCCGTCGACGACGGTCACCTGGGTCAAAAAGAGCGGTCGGCCGACGGTCTCGGGGTTCGCGAACGCCTCTCGGGGACGCGCGGTGGCGATCTGAGAAGCGGTCTCGGTCATCCCGTAGGTCGGGTACACCGGAACCGAGTAGTTCCGGCACCGTTCGATGAGATCCGTCGAGGCGGGAGCGCCGCCGAGCAGGACGACGCGGAGCGACTCCGAGAGCGTTCCGCGGCGGTCGAGCATCCGGCGGAGCATCGTCGGAACGAGCGAGACGGCGGTGGCCTCGTACCGTTCCAGGTCGTCCGCGGCCGCCCCCGCGTCGAACCCCTCGCGGAAGACCACCGTCATCCCGTACAGCGGCATTCGGAGAACGGGAGCGATCCCGCCCATGTGATGCAGCGAGAGCGTCACCAGCCAGCGGTCGTCCGGATCGAAGCCGAGTCGGAACACCGAGGCGACCGCGCTCGAAAGCAGGTTCCCGGTCGTCAGTTGCACCGCCTTCGGATCGCCGGTCGTGCCGGAGGTGAAGAGCACGAGTTGCCGGTCGTCGAGAGACCACTCCGCGGGGGAGACGGGGTCGGAGACGACGCCCGAGAGCGGCGCTGCGACCTCCGTTCGCGGTTCGTCGACGGTGAGCACGCGCGCCATCTCGGATCCGCGAGTGTCAGTCCCCCCGACGTCGTCGGTCGCACCGTCATCCTCGGTCTCGGTATCCCTCGCGTCGCTCTCGGACGTGCCGTCTTCTGCGTCGCTGTCGCTTCCGGGGTCTTCAGCGTCGCTTGCTCCCTCGGCGTCTTCTTCCCCCCCGTCGCTCTCGGCGTCTTCTTCCCCCCCGTCGCTCTCGACATTCCCCGACTCTCTGCCGTCCGCCGCGCGGACGACGGCGTCGACGACGGTCGCCTCCGTCTCGCCGCTGCAGACGACCGTCGACACGTCCGCGGTTTCGATCTGCCCGGCCAGTTCCCGAGCGGTGAGCGACTCGCCCATCGGGACGAGCGTGACGCCGAGCCGCATCGCCGCGTGGATGAGACAGACGTACTCGAGTCGGGTATCCAGCACCGCACCGAGGTGCGTTCCGGGTTCGACGCCCGCGGCGGCGAGTCGACCGGCGAGGTCGTCGACGAGCGTGTCGAGGTTCCCGAACGTGTAGACGTCGCCCGTGGCGGCGACGACGAGCGCCTCGCCGTCGGGGTCGATCTGAGCGCGGTGAGAGAGCCAATCGCGCATCTCACTTACGTTGGCGACGGCAGCGGCCTAAACTGTACTGCTGTCGACTGCGCGTGGGCGACCGCATCGGCACCGAGTCCCGGCGAACCCCGGGACCCGATCACGCCTCAGCGGCGTGTTCGACGTACTCGACGAGGACACCGCCGGTCGATTTCGGATGGAGGAACGCGACTTCGTGGCCCCACGCGCCCGGCCTGGGTCCCTCGTCGACGAGGTCGACGCCGACGCTCCGGGCCCGATCCAGCGCGGCCGCGACGTCGTCGGTCCGGAGGGCGACGTGGTGGATCCCGGGTCCCTGTCGGTCGAGAAACCGGGCGATCGCGCCGTCCTCGGCCGGTTCGAGGAGTTCGAAGTAGCCCCCGTCGAGGTCGAGGAACCGGACCGCCATCCCGTCGAGGGTCTCCTCGTGGACCACGGGCGCGTCGAAGAGCGCCTCGAACGTCGCCGCGAGGTCGGCCCCGTCGGTCGTCGCGATCCCCAGGTGATCGAAGGTCATCGTCATAGCCGGACCGTCGCGGGTACGGGAAATAAACGTGGTCCCGGGTCGATCTCGGTGACACGGTCGGTGTCCTCGTCGGAACGCCGCCGGTACAGCCTCGGGCGATACCCGCCGAGCGACTGTCCGGTCGGTGCTTGCCGAGCGACTGTCCGGTCGGTGCTTGCCGAGCGACTGTCCGGTCGGTGCTTGCCGAGCTACTGCCTCGGTTGATACTCTCCGAAGGTCTCGCGCAACACGTCGGAGATCTCCCCGACGGTCGCGTACGCCTTCACCGCGTCGACCATCGGGGGGACGAGGTTCTCCTCCCCCGCCGCCGCTGCTCGGACGGCTGTCAGTGCGGCCTCGACTTCCTCGCCGTCGCGCTCGTCCTTCACGTCCTGAAGCCGCTCTTGCTGCCGCTCCTCGTCTTTCTCCTCGACCTCCTCGATCTCGACGCGGGGCTCCTCGTCGACCTGGTACTCGTTGACGCCGACGACGACGCGCTCGCCCGATTCGATCTCCCGCTGACGCTCGAACGCGACGTCCTGGATCTGTCGCTTCACCCACCCCGACTCCACCGCGTCCAGCATCCCGCCGCGGGCGTCGATCTCGTCGAGGATCGCCCTCGCCTCCGCCCCGATGTCGTCGGTGAGCGATTCGACGTAGTAACTCCCGCCCAGCGGGTCGATGGTGTCCGCGACGCCCGATTCGTGCGCGAGGATCTGCTGCGTGCGCAGCGCCGTCCGCACCGACTGCTCGGTCGGCAGCGACAGCGCCTCGTCCTTCCCGTTGGTATGGAGGCTCTGGGCCCCGCCGAGGACGGCCGCGAGCGCCTGGTAGGCGACCCTGACGACGTTGTTCTCGACCTGCTGGGCGGTGAGCGTCGACCCGCCCGTCTGGGCGTGGAACTTCAGCTGTTTCGACTTCTCGCTTTCGGCACCGAAGCGTTCCGCCATGATTTGCGCCCACAGCCGCCTCGCGGCCCGGAACTTCGCGACCTCCTCGAAGACGTTGTTGTGGGCGTTGAAGAAGAAGGAGAGCTGCGGGGCGAACTCGTCGACGTCGAGGCCGGCGTCGAGCGCGGCTTCCACGTACTCGATGCCGTCGCCGAGCGTGAACGCGATCTCCTGGGCGGCGGTCGATCCGGCCTCGCGGATGTGATACCCCGAGATGGAGATGGTGTTGAAGTTCGGGACCTCGCTCGCGCAGAACTCGAAGACGTCGGTGATGAGCCGCATCGACGGCTTCGGCGGGTAGATGTAGAGGTTGCGCGCGATGTACTCCTTGAGGATGTCGTTCTGGATCGTCCCGCGGAGCTGCTCGCGGGGGACGCCCTGCTGGTCGCCGATCGCGACGTACATCGCGAGCAGCACCGCCGCGGGCGCGTTGATGGTCATCGACGTCGACACCTCGTCGAGGGGGATCCCGTCGAAGACGACCTCCATATCGCGGAGGCTGTCGATGGCGACGCCCGCCTTCCCGACCTCGCCGGCCGCCATCGGCGCGTCGGAGTCGTAGCCCTTCTGGGTCGGCAGGTCGAACGCCATCGACAGCCCCGACGAGCCCTGCTCGATCAGGTAGCGGAAGCGCTCGTTCGTCTCCCGGGCGGTCCCCATCCCCGCGTACTGCCGCATCGTCCACAGTCGCCCGCGGTGCATCGTGGGGTACACCCCGCGCGTGTAGGGCTCCTCGCCCGGAAAGCCGAGGTCGTCGCCGTAGTCGAGATCGGAGACGTCTTCGGGCGTGTAGAGCCGTTCGACCGCCTGGCCGCCGGTATCGGTGGTGAATCGGTCCTTCCGCTCCCCGAACCGGTCGAGCGTCGGCGCGAGGGTCTCCTCCTCCCACTCGCGTTTGGCCTCCCGGATCGTCGCGAGGTCGTCGGGGTCGAACATACTCGGAGCTGTGCGTCCGACCGGTATTGAACCTGTCCGACGGTTCGGGCGCTCGGCCCGAACGGCTGGGAGCCGATCGAAGGGAACAGGTCCATTACGGAAGCCGACGAACGGCGATCCATGGCCGAAGAAGTCGACCCCGACCGCGTCCGCGGCGGTCAGATGACCGACGCGGAGATCGACGCCTTCCTGCAGGAGCAGGGGACCGGCGTTCTCTCCCTGGCCGACGACGGCCAGGCGTACGCCGTCCCGATCTCGTTCGGGTACGAGCGGGGCCGCGCCGTGTTCTCCTACTGGCAGTTCAGACCCGACAGTCGAAAGGTCGCCTACAGCGAGGCGACCGAGCGGGCGTGTCTGGCGGTGTACGACATCGAAGCGCAACAGGACTGGCGGAGCGTCCTCGCGTTCGGTCCGATCCGAGAGCTCACGACCAAAGAGTGGGGGGACGTGGGCGAACTGATCGACGAGAACGCGTGGTCCCCGGACCTCACGGGCGTCGGCCGGAGACAGCTCTCGGTCGTCGGTTACGAGATGGAGATCGAGGAGGTGACCGGCTTGCAGCGGCGGCCCGGTGGGAGATAATAAGAGAGGATATCGAGCACGGGGTCGACGTGCGGAAGTCGCCCGCCCACGGCCGCCGCCGGTACGAGCGGTCTGCCCACGACGAACTCCGCCGAGGAACACGCGCCACTCGCACTCACGACGCGCGTTCGCCACGCTTTTGCTATCGGCCCCCCTCGCATCGAGCAACTATGTTTGGCGGAGGCGGTATGAACCCGCGGAAGATGCAGCAGATGATGGAACAGATGGGGATCGACGTCACCGAACTCGACGTCGAGGAGGTCGTGATCAAGACGAGCGAGGAGGACCTCGTCTTCTCCGACGCGCAGGTGACTCGGATGGACGCGCAGGGACAGCAGACCTACCAGGTCGTCGGCGAACCCGAGTCCCGGGAGTCGACAGCGGGCGACTCCACCGGCTCGGCGGCCGAGCTCGAAAGCGGCGACGAGAGCGGCGGAAGCGACGCCGGTATCCCCGACGACGACGTCGAACTCGTCGCCCAGCGCGCCGGCGTCGGCTCCGAGACCGCCCGCGAGGCGCTCGAAGCGACCGACGGCGACCTGGCGGCCGCGATCGCCCGACTGGAGTGAGTTACCTCCTCGTCCACGACGACCGGGAGTACCTCCGCGCGCCGGGCGACGAACTGCAGACGGATCTCGGCGTCCTGGACGTCCCCGAGGACGTCGAACCCGGCGACGTCTTGGAGACGCACCTGGGGGAACCCTTCGTCGTCCGCCGACTGAGAGGCCCGGACCTGTTCAACCACTTCGAGCGGACCGGCGCGCCGATGATGCCGCGGGACGTCGGCCTCGTCGTCGGTCACACCGGCATCGCCGCGGGCGACCGCGTCCTCGACGCCGGGACCGGGACGGGCGTCCTCGCGGCCTATCTCGGTCGGATGCACGCCGACGTGGTCTCCTACGAGATCGACCCCGACTTCGCCGAGGTCGCCCGGGAGAACATGCGGCTCGCGGGCGTCGACGAGCGCGTCGACGTCAGGACGGGAGACCTCTCGGCGGAACTCGATACCGCCGTCGACGACGGGCCGTTCGACGCGATCACGCTGGACACCGGCGACGCGCCGGCCGTCGTCGCTCGCGCGCCGGATCTCCTGGCCGACGGCGGCCACGTCGCGGTCTACTCGCCGTTCGTCGAGAACAGCCGCGAAGCGGTCCAGGCGGCCCGGGAGGCCGGCCTCGTCGACGTCGAAACGTACGAGACCATCCAGCGGGAGATGGACTTCGGCGATCGCGGTTCCCGCCCCTCGACCGCGGGCGTCGGCCACACGGGCTATCTGACGTTCGCGCGCAACGAGTGACTCGTCGGCTCACGGGGGAGCAAATCGCCGCGTCCTCCTCGTCTCGCGCTCCCGAGGCTTCTGCAGTCCCGACGACGCGTCGAATGCGGCCTACCGGATCGACCGCAGCATCGAGAACAGTTCGTCGCGAGCGCGTTCGGGATCGAACGACTCGGGGCCGGGGACCGAGAGCGGGTAGGCCCCGCCGCCGAGGAGGTACTCGCCGTCCCCCGCCGCCCACGCCGCGAAGTACGCCTCGACGGGTACCGTCCGGCCGTCGAGGCGGACGCGGGCGCGGTAGCGCGTCGCCTCGGTCACCGGGAGAGTAGCGTCAGTACCCGCACTCGTGTCGTCTGAGGGATCTCGGTCCGCTCCGACGTCGAACCGTCGCGCGTCGGCGCGATCGATCGATTCGAAGCCCCGCTCTCCGAGTACATCGACGAACCGCGAGTTGGCGCGCTCCGTGACCAACGCGGAGAGGGTACGCGACGGCGGGTTCGCCGGACGGATCCGGAGCCGACTCGCGAAGACGAAACGCCACGTCACCGCCGTGTCCGCCACGTCGGCGAGTCGCTCGCGCAGGTCGACGTCCTCGTAGATCCGCGTGTTCGCGGTGACGGTCACGACGCGGACGTCGAACGGCGTCGTGCGCTCCTCCGAGACGAGCCGCCAACCGTCGGGAACGTCGAGCGTCGGCGGGGGGACGTCGGAAGCCACAGTGAGACGTGAGGGGCGCGCGACTTATACTGTCGGACGCATCGGATACCGAGAATCGCCGTCCGACCCACGACTGTCTCTCGGAGGAAAACCCGACGCCTCAGTTCAACGCGTTGACCAACCCTTTTGCGATCTGCGGCCGTGGGGGGTACTATGGCAATCGCGCGTCACGGCACGGGGTCCCGAGCCGCGGCCGCAGCGCTGACCTCCCAGATACATCCGGTGTTTATGCTCCCGCCGCTGGCCGCGAGCGTCTTCGGCGCCGTCCTCGCGGGACGGTTCGCTCCCGGTCCCCTCGGACTGCACGCCGCCGCGACCTTCTTCGCGGTGTACACGGCCCACGTGAAGGACGGCTACGTCGACTTCTACCGTCGCGGGGAGGACGACGACCACCCGTTGACGGAGGCGGGCTGCCGGTGGGCGCTCGCGGGCGCGACGCTCTGCTTCGTGACCGTGACGGCTTCGCTCGGGGTCGTTGCCGGACCCGTGACGGCCCTACTCACGGGACCGATGTGGGTCCTCGGATACCTCCACGCTCCGCAGTCGGACACCAACCCGGTGACCACGACCCTCGGCTATCCGCTCGGCATCGCGCTCGCCGTCGTCGGCGGTCAGCACGCCCAGACCGGAGCCGTCGCCGTCGAATCGCTCGCGTTCGGCCTCGTCCTTCTCGTCACGCTCGCGGGCGTGAAGATCATCGACGACGCGACCGACTACGCGTACGATCGGTCCATCGGGAAGCGGACGGTCGCGGTAGCACTCGGCGTCCCCCGTGCGCGCCGCCTGGCCTACGCGCTGCTGTACGCCGGGTTCACGCTCGTCCTCGTCTTCACTATCGACGGCGTGTTTCCACGCGCAGCGCCGCTCGCGGCGGTCGCGTTCGGCCTCGTCGCAGTCGTCGCGTCGGGGGCGGACCCGCCGGTGGCGACGATGCTTCTCATCCGGGGCGCGTACGTGTTTCTCGCGGGGCTCGTCGTCGCCGTCTGGTTCCGGCCGCTGGCGGGCGTGCCGCTCCCCGATATCGGAATTCTCGGCCCCTACACGTACCTCGCGACCGAGGTAGTGTTCGGCGGGCTCGCCCTCGCGCTGCTCCGGCGGGCGGGTGCGGTGTGGCGGGCGGCGCGAACCGTGCTCGCGCTCTATCCGCTCGCGTTCGTCTGGGACTGGTACACGCTGACTGTCGGGGTGTTCGAGATCCGGCTCCGAACGGGGGTGCAGGTCGCCGGAATCCCCCTGGAAGAGCACCTGTTTATGATCGTCGTCCCCGCACTCGTCGTGGGCGTCCACGAGACGCTAGCGCGTCAGGACGAGTGAGTGCTCGTCCCGACACGGGCCGGTCCGGCACCGACTGCGTATGCGACGGGCTCAGTGGTCGTCCTCGCGCCACTTGTGCCCGCACTCGACGCAGGTGAAAAAGCGGGTCTCCGACTCGTCGGCCGAGCGGATCTGCTTCATCTCGTAGCGCGCGCGGTCGTGCCCGCACTCCGGACAGATCACCGTCGTCGTCGGACCGATCTCGGCGTCGTCGACGTCGGACATGTCGACGACCTCGCTGTCTTCACGCTCCGCCGTCGAGGTCATCTCGGCCTCCTTGTCCGCGTCGCGGGCCTTCTCGTAGCCGCAACTGCCGCAGACCCAGACGTCGCCGTCGGTCTTCATCATCGAACCGCATTCGTCGCAGAACTCCATTATACCCCGACGGAAGACGCTTCAGCGACTTAAGTAACCGGGATCCGGTGGGAGGGCAACGGACTCCGAGGTCCGAGACGGATGTTGAAACGTCTTAATACCGCGGTGCGAAGGGGCGGGTGTGACTGACGATGGCGCCCTCTCCGAACAGGCGAAAGAACGGCTCGCCGACGTCGTTCGCCTGCAGCCGACGAAGAACAAAGAGCTCCAAGAACAGTGGGGGATGGACTCCGGCAGCGAGGTGCATCAGTACCTCGAAGGAACGCTGAAAGACTACTACTACCGCGACGACAACAGCCTCATCCGAGCGACCGCCGACGCGGCCGATCTCGTCGACGTCGACCCCGGCGTCGAGGGCGGCGACGGGGACGCGGGTGGGATCCCGTCGGTGATCCGCGTGCCGGAACTCGAAGCCCGGGTGTTCGAGGTCCTGGCCGATCACGACGAGCGGTCCGAGAGCGTCGTGAGCGTCCTCAACAAGGTCCGCGACGCCTTCGACGAGGACCCGCCGGTCGAGGACGTCCGTCAGGCCCTGCAGAGCCTCCGGCGGAAGGGCGCCGTCGAGGTGATCTACCGGACGGTGCCGACGTTCCGCCTCGCCGCGCCGCGCGGGGAGATCGACGTCGAAGTGACGGACTGATCTCGTCGCGTTCGCGAGTCCTCGCGGACACGACCGCACAGTGTCGTGTCAGACCGTCAGTCCCGTACGGTCTCCCGCTCACGAACCCGCTCGCGCCGCCGCCGGAGGAGCCGCTTGATCCCTTTTCCGGGCCCGCCCTCGATCGGCCACCCGCGGCTCCGCCAGGCGGGCGGTTCGGGCTCGAATTCCGGACACGACCCGGCGCACTCGGCGGCCGTCTGTGACCGGCCGTTCGCGGCGCAGTGGGGGACGAGCGCGCGCCCGAAGCGTCGGAGCTCGAAGTGGCGGCAGTCCGGTCGCATCGTCTCGTGGTAGGAGCGCCACCCCCGTCCGTAGGCGCGCTCCGCGAGTTCGAGCCGCCGACGCCGTCTCTCCTCGTCACCGCTGGCGTCCGGAGGCGTCACCTCGCTCGGGTACCACTCGACCGTCCCGACCGAGTCGTTTTCGATCGGGACGACCGCACCGGCGTCAGCGTCGAACGACAGCGTCACGATCCCCACGTCGACGGGCAGATCCTCCAGGAGCGCCGGTTCGATTCGGCTCCCGGTCGCCTCGGTCGCCACCCACACCTCGTCGGCCAGGGCGGCCTCGACGTCGTGTTCCAACTGCCCGGCGAGCGCCCGCGCCGCCGACGCGTCGAGGTCGGGTTTGTTCTCGATCGCGACGATCCGCCGGAGCCAGTCGGGATACGGCGCGATCCGTCTGATCTCGATCCGGTTCCCCTGTCGTCGCTTCTCCACGACTCCGCGGTCGGCCGCGCGGTGGACGGCGGCGCGGACGTACCGCCACGGGTAACCCGGGTGAGGAAGCGCATTCCGATACCACTCCCACTCGGCGGGCGCGTGGCGGACGACGTGCAGGAGATCAGAGTCCAGCTCGCGCTCGCCGAACTGCCGGCGGGCCGCGAGCCCGTCGGGATCGCACTCTAAGACGACGGTGTCCCAGCGGCGCCGCTTCGTGCCGAGCTGCCGCGACACGACGACGGCGCTCTCGCGAGTCGAACCGGGCGGCCACGACGTCTCGGCCCACCGGCAGACGAGTAACTCGAACCCGAACTCGGCGTCTCCGGGGTACACGCGTGTCGGCCCCGTCGGCTACGCGAGGTACTTCCCGTCCTCGGTCTCGCCGTTCTCCGCGGCCAACTGGTCCAGATACTCGTGGGCCCGCTCGAAGATCTCGCGGGGGCCGTCCTGCGTGATCGTGTTGAGCGCCTGCTCGTAGTCCCGCCACTGGAGGTCCCGGTGCTCGTTCGAGAGCTCCGCGCTCGCCTCGAACGACCGCGCGATGAACAGGTGGACGGTCTTGTGGATCGTCCTGCCGTTCGCCTCGAAGACGTAGTCGTACTCCTCGCGGAACCCGTCGATGAGGCGGAAATCCTCGATTCCCGCCTCCTCTTTCACTTCTCGAATCGCCGTCTGCTGGAGCTCCTCTTCGCCCTCGACCCCGCCTTTGGGGAACTCCCAGTCCCCCGGTCGGCTCTTCAGGAGTAAATACTCCCGTTCGCCGCGGGTGTCGCGGAAGAGGATCGCTCCAGCGCTTACCGCTTCCACTGTCATTAGCTACACAAACCAGACAGGACGTTAAGAGGCTATCGGACGTTGGAGGGCGGCGACCGCACGCGCCCCACGGCACACGGCCGCGGACCCGTCACGCCCCCGTGACGACGATCGAGTTCATATACGATCGAGCGGCCAGGGGTGCTGTGACGTAGGATTCGTCCCGCGTCGGGCCGCGGTGGCTCGGCACGTCGACGCGGGAACGACGGTCGCGATCGAAACGGGGCGTCGCGACCGAGCGCGTGTGCCGACTGTTCGCCCAGATCGCGTGCGCCTCACGAGGACTGTCGTAGACGCTTGCCAGTGCACGCGGCCGCGGGGGGTCGCGGTCGCCGGAAGCGCGGCTCAAACCGTCGGGGAACCGTTGTATCGGCGCACCAGGAAGCCGCGGCACTCAACTGGCCCTGCTGACGAAGAGCCGGACGGCACGACGCAGGCCTCACAGTCGAGTGCGACCCTCCGATGGATGTACTTTTACCGCTCGGTGCCGACCTCTCTCCTAACCCAGCGAGATCCCAGCCATGACCTTCGTCACGAAACTCCGCTTCCAGTCGGGGAACCGCTACGAACT
The DNA here is from genome assembly GCF_024494595.1 of Halobellus rarus. Lineage (GTDB taxonomy): Archaea > Halobacteriota > Halobacteria > Halobacteriales > Haloferacaceae > Haloquadratum > Haloquadratum rarum. The sequence continues at coordinate 182,722 of NZ_JANHDI010000004.1, forward strand.
GGAATCGGAGGTCTCAGACCTCAAGTCGATGCTCGAACGCAAGGGCGCGGAGTGCAAGGGCCCGCACGCGGACCCGCCCGAGCGAATCACCGTCCCGCAGTACAAGTCGCTGCAGCCCGGCGACGCGTTCTCTGCGTGGGACTACACCGTCTACTCGCGGCAGCTCGAGATCCACGGCAACGACCACATCGCCCGCGAGGTCGGCCACATGGACTTCCCGGAGAGCCTCCACGTCGAGATCGAGGTCGAACAGCAGAAGCCCGCCGGTCACCTGCAGAAGTAGCGCGGCGCCGGAGCCGACGAGCGAACCGAAGGCCCCGGACGACGCCGGGGACGGGATCAGCCCTCGTTTTGCAACACTTCGACGACCCGAGCGGTGCCGCGGTGCGTCGACTCGTCGAACGACTCGATCTCGATCCTGACCTTCGCGTCCAGGAGCGACGGGTCAGCGTCGGGCAGCTCCAGGACCGTGTCGCCGACGCGGACGAGCAGGCCGTCGTCGCTCCGACCGGTGACGAACACCGGGACCTCGTCGCCGACCTCGAACGACGGGGTCGACGACCGGAGCCGGAGGCCGGCCAGGAACTTGTCGAGACGGCTCATACGCGGCTCACCTCCTCGCTCGCGCGGTCGGAGACGTACTCGCGGCCGTAGCCGGTCCACGCCGCCAGCAGGAAGACCGCCACGAGGAACCAGCCGTGGAAGACGAACGGGAACACCGAGGCCGGGTTGACGACCATCGCCTGCGTGAACCACTCGTATTGGTCCGGGAGGCGCTGCATCGCCGAGTAGCCGGCGAGCAGGCCGCCGCCCCACGGGAAGATGTACCCGAGCGCCGCCGTGTTGGCGTCGAGGATGTTGGCCCGCCGGTAGCCGTTGATGTTGAACCGACGCCCGATCGTCTTGATGTAGGGCGCGATGGCGATCTCGGCGGCGGTGTTGATCGTGATCATCGCGTTGACGATGGCCGTCCCGAGGACCATCGTCGTCTCGGCGCGGCGGACCGTGGTCGCGACGCGTTCGAGCAGGAACTCCTGGATCGCGTCGAAGCCGCCGCCGCGCTGCATCAACTGGGCGGCCGCGACGATGAGGAGCACGAGAACGATCAGCGGGAAGAAGCCCACCGCGCCGGTGTAGAGGCTGCCCGAGACCGTCGCGCCGCCGGGATCGACGGGGACGATCAGCGCGCCGACGATCGGGATCGCGTCCATCGACTGGACGAGCGCGGACTCGCGGGAGGCCTCGAACGCGACGATCGCCGAGGCCTCAGAGAGCCCGAGCAGGAGGTTCAGCACCACCGAGAGGACGATCCCCCACGATATCGCCTCGACGATGTGGCGGCCGCGGACCGCGGTCACGATCACGACGCCGATCGAGGCGAGGTGGACCAGTCCGAGCGCGGTCCCCTCGCCGCCGGTCGAGGCGGCGGCGATCGGCGTGCCCTGCATCGCCTGGCCGGCGAGCAGGTACGCCGCGAACGCGAAGACGGCCGCGACGATCGCGTACTTGAACCGCGAGGCGACGACGCCCCCGATGTCGGCGTCCTGCGTCACCGCGGAGACGATCGTCGTGTCGCTCACGGGCGCGAGGTTGTCGCCGAAGACCGCCCCCGAGAGGATCGCGCCGAACAGGAGGACCGGGTTCGCGCCGATCGCGACGCCCGCGGGGAACACGAGCGCGGTGAACGCGATCGCGGTCCCGTAACCGGTGCCGATCCCCGTCGCCAGGAGCGCCGCGAGGATGAACGTGATCGCCGGGAACAGCGCCGCACCGACTCGCAGGGCTTCGGCGGCCCAGACGAGGCCGTCGACGAACCCGCCGACCTGGATAGTCTCGGCGAACATCCCCGCCCACAGCCAGGCGACGATCGCGGTCGCGGCGACCCGTTGGGTCATCCCGTCGAAGAGGATGTCGGCGTAGGTCTTCCAGGAGCCGCGGACGAAGAACATCCCGACGATCAATCCGACCAGGATCCCCACGATGAGGCCGCTGGTGTCGCCGATGCCGAGCAGTCCGCTCTGGACGATCGCCCAGAGGATGAAGAAGGCGATGGGGATCGCACTGGCGGCACGCCCCCCATAGAACCGGAGTGCCGTCGATTCGTCGGTGCTGGTACTCATCGGCCGAGTTGTCGGTAGCGTCCCGGATAAACGAACCGATCCATTGGACGGTCGTGCCGTGGGTATCGGGCACACCCACATCACCGGAACTGCTGCCGACGCGATTTTACCGTCCGCCGTCCCAGGAGGTGATATGACTGATTCCGACCTCGTCGAACTGCGACGCGACCTACATCGCCATCCCGAACCCGCCTGGCGCGAGTTCTACACCACCGCACGCGTCGTCGAGGAACTGGAGAAGCGGGACCTCGACGCGCTCTACGTGGGGCCGGAGGCGCTCGCCGAGGAGGACCGCGTCGGCGTCCCCGACGAGGACGAACTCGGCGCGTGGCTCGATCGCGCCCGCGACGCCGGGGCGCGAGGAGACCTCCTAGAGCGACTCACTGGTGGTTCCACCGGCGCGGTCGCGGTCGCCGAGCGCGGCGACGGTCCGACGGTCGCTCTCCGCGTCGACATCGACGGGCTCCCGATTACGGAGTCGAGCGCGGGCGACCACCGCCCCGCGGCCGCCGGCTTCCGATCCGAGAACGAGGGGTACATGCACGCCTGCGGGCACGACGCCCACGCGACCATCGGAATCGGCGTTCTGGACGCCGTCCTCGACAGCGACTTCGCGGGAACGCTGAAGGTGTTCTTCCAACCCGGCGAGGAGCGGATCGTGGGCGGCGAGCCGATGGCCGAATCGGGGCACCTCGACGACGTCGACTATCTGCTCGCGGTGCACGTCGGCCTCGACCATCCGACCGGCGAGATCGTCGCCGGGATCGACGGCTTCCTGGCGGTCTCGCAGTTCGAGGCGGAGTTCGTCGGGACGCCCTCGCATGCGGGTGCGCGACCGGAGTCGGGCGACAACGCGATGCAGGCCGTCGCGACGGCCATCGAGAACCTCTACGGGATCCCGCGTCACTCCGACGGCGCGACGCGCGTCAACGTCGGCGTCGTCGAGGGCGGAACCGCGACGAACATCGTCGCCGAGCGCGTCGCGATCGAGGGGGAGGTCCGCGGCGAGACCACCGAGTTGATGGAATATATGGACGAGAAGGCCCGCCGTGTCCTCCGGTCGGCCGCGGAGATGCAGGGCTGCGACGTCGGGATCACTACCGCCGGCCGCGCGCCCTCGGCGCGGAGCGACGACGAACCCCGAGACGTCGTCGCGGCCGTCGCCCGCGACACCGACGGGATCACGTCGGTGCTCGAATCGGACCGCCTCGGAGGGAGCGAGGACGCGACGTACCTGATGCGCCGCGTACAGGAACGCGGCGGAGCGGCCGCGTACGTCGGCGTCGGCACCGACCACCCCGGCGGCCACCACACGGCCACTTTCGACGTCGACGAGGCGAGCATCGACCACGGCGTCGACGTGCTCTCGCGAGCCATCGTCGAACTCGGCCGACGTCGTCGGTGATCTCCCGTGCGGCCGTCCGGTCGAATTCGGTTCGGGATCGTCCGACCACCGTCAGACTCTCCGGAAAGTATTTGATCCGGATTCAGTGATACACACAGGGATGAACAGTCGAACTATCGACGTGGTGACCGACTGGGAGACGGTCTCCGCGCCGGACGGATACGAGGGGCTCCACGAACTCGCCGACGGGGAGTTCAGCGGGGCCGTCTCCGCCGGGATGACGTGGGCGTTCTTTCTGAACGGCCGCGTCGTCGGCGTCTTCGAGGGGGGAATCGAGGACTTCGAGCACGCCGAACTGACCGCCTACCGCGCGGCAGATCCGAGCCTTCCGCTCTTGTTTTCGATGCAGGAACGCGGCGGGGAGACACGGGCGAGTTACTACACGAACGAGACGCCGCTGTCGGAGGCGGACGGGACGCTGTCGAACGGCGGTTTTACCGGCTATATCGAGCTTTCTGAGAACGTACTCTCCGGGGACTACTACGTCGTCTACCACGGCGGGAAATCGATGAGCGCCGCCTTCGTCGGGAGTTCCGAACGCCTGATCACGGGCGAGGAGGCGTTCGAGACGGCCGCCGACGAGGTGGGGATCTACAAGGTGATCGACGTCGACGTCGAACTCGTCGAGATTCCGGAACCGCCGTCGGCCGACGACGCCGAACCCGAGGAACCGGCCGTCAGCGACGCCGAGGACGGGGACGGCCCAGCGGATACAGCCGACGAGCCGGCCGAGCGAGGCGACGACTCCGAGAGCGAGGCAGACGCGGCAGACGAAGCCGACGGCGACGACGGGGTCACGGCATCCGACGAGGGAGAGACAGGCCCCGAGTCGGGCGACGCCGCGGAAGCGGGGACGGGAGCGGAGCCGCAGTCCGGGGCGGAGGCCGGAACGGAGCCGCAGTCCGGGGCGGAGACCGGAACGGAGCCGCAGTCCGAGACGGATCCGCAGACCGGAACGACACGGACCGAGGCGGAGCCGGCCGCCGGAGCGACGGCCGCGACGGCTCCCGAAGACGACGAACCCTCGGTGCCGACGGGGCAAGAACCCGATCGCGAAGAGCGGTCTCCGACGGCGGACGAGCGGCAGACCGAAGGGCCGGAACCCGAACCGATGACGGACGCCGAACCCACCGAAGCCGCCGCACCGGAGGGACCGGCGGCCGCCGAATCGGCGACCGGCCAGTCGAGCGAGGGGAGCGCCGTCTTCTCCGACGAGGAGCGCTGGCGCGAGGCGAAGACGATCCCGTCGCTCGACCCGAGCGCGTCCAGCGGGAACGGGACCACCGTCGGGACGGGCGGCGACGGTTCGGATCGTCAGTCCGCACGCGAGCGCGTCGCGCGGATGCAGCGGGACCGGAGCGCACGCAAGGCGGCTCGCGAGCGCGCGGCATCGGGATCGTCGCCGTCGGGGTCGCCGTCGGGGTCGCCGGCGAAGGCGAGCGCCCGGGAGTCCCCGCCGGCGGCGGGCGAGGGCGTCGAGCGGCTGAAGAAGCGACTCTCGCGGGCACGGGACAGGGTCGAAACGCTCGAAGCCGAGCGGGACGAACTGGCGGCGGCACGGGACGAACTCGAACGGGAGCGCGCGGAGCGAGACCAGCGGATCGAGGAGCTCGAAACCGAGGGCGAGGCGCACCGCGAGCGCATCGAGGAACTCGAAGCCGAACGCGACACGCTCGAAGCGGAAGTCGAGCGTCTCGAATCGGAACTCGAAGCGGTCTCGCCGGACGGTGAGAACGCGCGGCAGACGACGATGTCCCCCGATCAGGCGCTCTCGGGGACGAACCTGTTCGTTCGGTACGACCGAAAGGGAGAGGCGACGCTGGAACACGCACACGACGGCGAGGCCACCCGCGAGGACGTCAGCGGCAACCTCCGGCTCGAACATCACACCACGTTCGAGACCGACGGGCTGGTCGTCGACGGACGGCCGTACGTGGAGTTCCTGCACGACAGCACCGAGTACTCGTTCGCCCACTGGCTCGTGACCGACCTGCTCTACGAGATCGGACAGACCGGGAACCGGTCCGGACTCGCGGGCGTGTTCGACGCGATACCCGACGTCGACCGCATCGAACTGTACGGCACGGTCGGCGTCGAGGGCGACGACGGCGTCGAGCAGCGCGACTTCGACGTCATCTTCCGCGACAAGATGGGCGATCCGCTGTTCGTCGCGGACATCAACGCCTCCAGGAACGCGACGACGGAGGCGATGGTCGACTCGCTGGTGACCAACACCGGCACCATCGCGGCCGAGGACGACTCGCTCGCGGCGGGGTTCTACGTCACCGAATCCTTCTACGAACCGGGAGCGCTGGAGACGGTCGCGGAGGAGACCGGCGGCGGACTGCTCTCGCGGTCGAGCAAACTGTCGTACGTGAAACTGTCGCGAAAACAGGGCTATCACCTCTGTCTCGCCGAGGCTCGAAACGGCGAGTTCCACCTGAACGTCCCGGACCTGTAGCGGGTGCGGGACGGAGACGATATACGAAAAAACGCTCGCGGCTGGCCGTCAGTTCTCGACTTCGACGGTCTCTTCGATCTTCATCTCGTCGAGTTTGTCGACGATCTCGTCGAGTTTCCCGTCGAGTTCGTCGACGAACTCGGCGGTCCGTTCGGTCGTGATCGCTCCCTGGCTCGACGGTTCGATGAGGTTCTCCTCTTCGAGAACGCGAAGCGAATAGCGTACCTTGTGGTGGGGGTAGCCGGTCTCGTTCGACATCTTCACGATCCCGATGGGTTCGCTCTCGATGACCATTCTCAGGACCTGCAAGTGGCGTTCGAGCATATCCACTTCCTTTTCGAGTCGATCTATCATGTCATCTGTTAACTTGTCTGGGCAGGATTTAAATGTTGCCCTCCGGACCGCAGAACGGTCGACGGGGGGTCGGACCCCCAACCCGCACGGGAGTTGTTACCGAGTACGAGCGGGGGTGTAAATAACGGTTCGGGTCGATTCTCACGCGGCGAATCGCCGGCGTCTCTCGCGGGAGTCCACCGGGGCCGAGCGGTGGAGCCGTCCGATCGAGCCACGCCGGTCCGCCGGGCTGTTACCGGCGCGCGCTCGCGGACCGTAATGGGTTTTACCGGGGGCGGAGAACCGCCGTGTATGACCGTCACGATCGTCGGCTCCCAGCTCGGCGACGAGGGCAAGGGCGCGCTCGTCGACCTGTGGGGAGGCGACGCCGACGTCGTCGCCCGGTATCAGGGCGGCGACAACGCCGGCCACACCGTCGTCGAGGACGGCGACGAGTACAAGCTTTCGCTGGTCCCGAGCGGGGCCGTCCGCGACAAGGTCGGCGTGCTCGGAAACGGCTGCGTCGTCAACCCGAAGACGCTGTTCTCGGAGATCGACGACCTCCGCGATCGGGGGCTCGACCCGGACGTCCGCGTGGCCCGACGCGCACACGTGATCATGCCGTACCACCGCCGACTCGACGGCATCGAGGAGGAGGCGAAGTCCGACTCCGACCTCGACGCCGGCACGACGGGGCGCGGGATCGGGCCGACCTACGAGGACAAGGCCGGCCGTCGCGGCATCCGCGTCGGAGACCTCCTCGATCCGGAGGTCCTCCGCGACCGCCTCGAGTACGTCGTCCCCCAGAAGCGCGCGCTGGCGGAGGACGTCTTCGGCGTCGACCCCGACGAGGCCTTCGACGTCGACGCCGTCTTCGAGGAGTACCGCGAGATCGGCGAGCGCCTCCGGGAGGAGTCGATGACCGTCAACGCCGGGGAGTTCCTCGGCTCGCACCTCGACGACGGCGACGACGTCCTGTTCGAGGGCGCACAGGGAACCTCGATCGACATCGACCACGGCATCTACCCGTACGTCACCTCCTCGAACCCGACCGCGGGCGGCGCGTCGACCGGGACGGGGATCGGTCCGACCGTCGTCGGCCGCGGCGAGGTCGTCGGCATCGTCAAGGCGTACCTCTCGCGGGTCGGCACCGGGCCGCTCCCGACGGAACTGACCGGCGACGACGAGGACCTCGCGGACTACATCCGCGAGAAGGGCGGGGAGTTCGGGACCGTCACCGGCCGTCCCAGGCGGATCGGCTGGCTCGACATCCCGATGCTCAGACACGCCGCTCGCGCCAACGGCTTCACCGGGATCGCCGTGAACCACATCGACGTCCTCGCCGGCTTAGAAGAGGTGAAGGTGGGCCACTCCTACGACCTCGACGGCGAGGAACGGTTCACGATGCCCGCGACGACCGAGCGCTGGGGTCGCTGTGAGCCGAACCTCCGCGAGTTCGACACCTGGCCGGAGGTCGACTGGACTGCCGTCGCCGAGGAGGGCTACGACGCCATCCCCGAGAACGCGCGGACGTACCTCGACTACGTCTCCGAGGAGGTCGGAGCACCGGTCTACGCCGTCGGGGTCGGTCCCGACCGCGCTGAGACGATCGAACTGACGAACCCCTTCGAGGCGTAAGCACCGACCGTCTCGGGGACGCGACTCCGGAGGTCGCGAACCCGTAGCCTTTTCACCGCCGCTTGCCTTCCGTAGCGTGATGAAAGAGTCTCTGATGGACATCCTCTGTGATCCCCTCGACAAGAGCGACCTCGAACTCGAAGTCGACGAGCGCGACGGCGAGGAGATCATCGAGGGACGACTCGTCGGGACCGTCACGGGCGAAGTGTACCCCATCGAGGACGGCATTCCGAACCTGCTGCCGCCGGACATGCGCGACGAGGAGTGAGAACGGAAAGACCGCGAACGCGGTGGTGGTGACCGACAGGTGCAGTGAGTCGTCCGGGACGACGGCCTCGCGGCCAACCCGACAGTTTTATCGAAGCACGACGGTTCGCACACAGGTGACTCAGTGACGATGGTCTCGGCTGTGCAACTCCTCGACGTCGTTCTCAACGGCCTGACGATCGGAATGGTGTACGTCCTCGTCGCCGCCGGTCTCTCGGTCGTCTTCGGGGTGATGGGCGTGTTGAACCTCGCACACGGGGAACTCCTCGCACTCGGGGCCTACTTCGCGTTCTCGCTCGTGACGGGATTCGGTGCCGGCGGGTTCTGGCTGGCGCTGATCGCGGTGCCGGTCCTGGTCGGACTCCTCGGCGCGCTCACCGAGCGCGGACTCATCAACCGCGTGTACGGCCGCGGCCAGTTGGCGCAGATCCTCCTCACGTTCGGACTCCTGCTCATCATCTTCGACCTGAAGCGGTTCGTCTGGGGGAAGAGCCCGAAGTTCTTCTCGCCGCCGTCGCTCCTCGATCAGACGGTCACGCTCTTCGGATTCTCCTACTCGGGATACAGTTACTTCATCATCGCGGCCGGCGCGGTGCTCTCGGTCTCCATCTGGGCGCTCCTCAGATACACGCGGTTCGGCCTGGTCGTCCGGGCGGGGTCGGAAGACCGGGAGATGGTGCGCAATCTCGGCGTGGACATCGACCGGTATTACACGCTCGTGTTCGGGTTCGGCGCGGCGCTCGCGGCGTTCGGCGGCGTCGTGCTCGGCGGCTACCAGAACGTCAGCCTCGAGATGGGCAACGCGGTCATCATCCCGGCGTTCGTGATCGTCGTCCTCGGCGGCCTCGGGAGCTTCCGCGGGGCCGTCGCCGGCGGCCTGCTGGTCGGCATCGTCCAGAGCGCGGTCACGACGTTCGTGCCGCAGGTCCAAGGGGTCGTGGTCTTCCTCCTGATGATCGGCGTGCTCCTCGTTCGCCCCGAAGGGCTGTTCGGCGGGACGAGCGAACGGGTCGACGCCGGCCGATCGGAACCCAGCGAGTTCGTGGGCGGTCTCGGAGGCGGCGTCCTCAGCGACCGCTGGCGGTCGAGAGTGGGGATCGGTGTCGTCGGCGTGTTGACGCTCGTCCCCGTGTTCGACGGGATCCTCTACTCGGACTTCGTCGTGTCGCTGCTGATCACGGTGCTCATCTGGGCCCTGTTCGCGATGAGCCTCGACGTCGTCCTCGGCTACACCGGGCTGATCTCGCTCGGTCACGCGCTGTTCTACGGACTGGGGGCGTATGCGGCCCTCTTGACGCTGTTGCACGTCTCGCCGTCGGCGTTCGCCGCTCTGGGAATCGCGGTGGCGGTGAGTGCGCTCACGGCCTGGATCGTCGGTCACCTCGCGATTCGCGTCTCGGGGGTGTACTTCGTGATGATCACCCTGGCGTTCGCCGAGATCGTCCATCGAGCGGTGTTCAAGATCGACGCGACGGGCGGAAGCAGCGGACTGTTCGGCGCACCGGAACCGCTGTACGGGTTCGGCACGTCCGGGATCCGGTTCAGCGAGGTACTCGTCGGCGTCGAACCGCTCGCCTTCACCGGCGACTCCCTGTTTTATTACTTCCTGCTCGCGGTGGTCGTCGGATCGTATCTCTTCCTCCGGCGGATAATGAGCGCCCCGTTCGGGAGCGTGCTGCGGTCGGTCCGAGAGAGCGAGTTGCGATCGCGGTTCATCGGCTACGAGGTGCGGTCGGTCAAGCGACAGGCGTTCGTCATCAGCAGCACTCTCGCCGGACTCTCGGGCGCGCTGTTCGCGCTTTACAACGGCTTCGTCTCGCCGGACCTCATGAACTGGATCAACAGCGGCAACGCGATCATTATGGTCGTTCTCGGCGGCTCCGGAACGCTCTACGGCCCGATGCTGGGCGCGACCGTCTTCACGCTCATCGAGCGGCAGCTCTCGTCGGTGATCCCTTGGTGGCGACTGTTGCTCGGGGCGCTTTTCGTCCTCGTCGTGCTCTTCCTCCCGACGGGACTGGTTTCGCTGCCGAAGCGGCTTCGGGACGTTCGCACCCGGGAGACCGGCGCGAGAGTCGGGACGAGCGAGGACGCCTCGGAGGTCGAGGCCGATGACTGACGGCGCGGGCGAGCGGAACCCGACCGACGAGGCGCTGCTCCGAACGAGAGGCCTCACGAAACGGTTCGGGGAGTTCACCGCGGTCGACGGCGTCGATCTGGCCATCGACCGGAACGAGTTCCGCAGCATCATCGGACCGAACGGGGCCGGCAAGACGACGCTCTTCAACCTGATCAGCGGGGCGATGCGTCCCACCGAGGGTTCGATCCACCTCGCGGGGACCGACATCACGGACTTCACGCCCGCAGAACGGGTCGGCGCGAATCTCGCACGCTCGTTCCAGTTGACGACGGTGTTCAACGGGCTGTCGGTGCGCGAAAACGTCCGGCTGGCCGCGCAGTCGGCCCGGTTCGACGAGATGTCCGCGGTGAAGCGGCTGTTTTCTGATCCGGAGAACCTCGAGGGGATCAACCGTCGAACCGACACGGTCGTGGACCAACTCGGCCTGAGTGACGTTGCCGAAATCCAGGCCAGCGACCTCTCGTACGGGGAACGGCGGCGACTCGAAGTCGGCCTCGTTCTGGCGACCGACCCCGAAGTGGTGTTACTGGACGAGCCCACGGCCGGAATGGGCAGCGACGAGACGGCGGCGACGATGGACCTGATCGAAGACGTGCTGGCCGAGAAGACGGTCGTCCTCGTCGAGCACAACGTGGATCTCGTGATGCGGGTCTCGGATCGGATCACGACGCTGAACGGCGGTCAGGTGGTCGCGACGGGAACGCCCGAAGAGGTCGCGTCCGACGACCGCGTACAGGAGGCGTACCTCGGAGGGTACACCGTATGAGGGGGCTCGGCAGTGACGCGAGATCTGCGTCCGGGTGGACGCGCAGAACGCCGACTCGTGGTGGTGACTCTGGATGACAACGCGGAGGAGACTCGGGATGGCAACGTGGAAGACGCACTGGATGACAACGCGGAGGAGACTCGGGATGGCAACGTGGAGGAGAGATTGGATGGCAACGTGGGGGCACGCTGAATGACGCGCGAGGCGACTCCGCGGCCGGAGCCCCGACGGCTCGACGATCCGCTGCTCCGTGTCGAGGACGTGACGGCGGGATACGGGGCGACGACCGTGTTGCAGGGCGTCGACTTCGACGTCGGCGACGGCGAAGTCGTGGGACTCGTCGGCCGGAACGGCGTGGGCAAGACGACGACGCTCAGGGCGATCACGGGAACCATTACGCCGCGTTCGGGGACGATCACCTACGAGGGCTCGGACATTACCGATCTCGGCCCCGAAGAGACCGTCCAACGTGGGATCGCGCTCGTCCCCGAGGAGCGTCGGATCTTCGGGGGCCTCAGCGTTCGTGAGAACCTCGAACTCGCCGAACTCGGGGGGGCAGACGGGTCGTTCGGGTGGGACATCGAAGAGGTGCTGGACACCTTCGAGAACCTCGCGAACGACCAGACGGCGGCCGGAAGCACGCTCAGCGGCGGCGAACAGCAGATGCTCGCGATCGGACGGGCGCTCGTCAGCAACGCCCGGACACTCCTGCTCGACGAGCCCACGGAGGGTCTCGCGCCGTACGTGGTCGAACGCGTCGTCGAGACGATCGAGACCCTGCGGCGGCAGGGAATGACCGTCGTGCTCGTCGAGCAGAACGTCCAGATGGCCCTCGACGTCTGTGATTACGTGTACGTGGTGGAGAACGGGCGGATCGTCCACGAGAGCACGAGCAGCGCGCTCGCGGCCGACGAGGAGACGCTCAACAGGTATCTGGGTGTCACCCTGGACGGCACGGTCGATCACTGACCGCAGAAGCCGTTTGACCCGGTCCCACTCGGCCGCACTCCACCGGGGCACCGCACTGCCCCGACGATCCGGGAACGAGGACCCGGACCGCAGTCCGTATTGTTTTATATCAGACCTCAATAGCGAGTGGTATGGACGGACACGACACGGAGGGCAGCGAGACGTCGCCCGGCGGAGGCGGCGTGGGGCGGCGAAGAGCACTGCGATGCCTGGGCGGCGGCGCGCTCGCGGCGGCGCTCGGGACTGCTGGTTGCATCCAGCAAACGGGCGAGGGGGGAACCACCGAGACCGAGTCCGAGGGCGGATCCACCGCCGAGCCGACGACTGACGGGGACGATACCGGGACGTCGACGCCCGAGAGCGTCACCGTCGGCGTGCTGGTTCCGACGAGCGGCCCGTCGGCACCGCTCGGCGAGGCTCAGCGACAGGGTGCCGAACTCGGTGTTCGATACGTCAACGAGAGCGACGAGTTCGACTTCACGATCGACCCGGTGTACGAGGACACCCAGACGGACCCCTCGACCGGCCTCCAGCGGGCCCAGCAGGTCGTCGAGAACGACGGGGCCACCTACGTCGCGGGGGCGCTCGAGAGTTCCGTCGCGCTCGCGGTCGCCGACTACGTGAGCGACCGCGACGTCGTGTACACATCCGGGGCCGCAACCATCGAACTGACGGGCGAGAACTGCAACGCGAACACGTTCCGAACGGAGACGAACGCCGCCCAGCAGATGGCCGGACTCGTCGACTTCGTCGCGGAGGAACTCGGCACGAACCTGTGGCTTCACACGACTGACGACGCCTACGGCAACTCGGCGGTCTCCCAGATCGAGCGACGGATCGAGGCCCGCGGGTTCGACATCGACGTCGTCGGACGGACGATGCCGGACAAGGGAACGACAAACTACGGGCCGCAGATCAGCGGCATCTCGAACTCCGAGGCGGAGGTGCTCGCGGTCCCCGACACCGGCGCGGACCTGATCAACTTCATGAAGCAGGCGGACAACGCCGGCCTGACGGACGAGGTGGACGTCATCGGAACGGCCATCTTCGCACAGGTGAGCCGACAGGCGCTTGGGTCCGCGGCGGTCGGTGCCTACTCGTCGACGCTGTACAACCACAAACTCGAGACCGGAGACAACCGGCAGTTCGTCGAGAGCTATCGCGACGAGTACGAGGGCGTCCCGGGGAGTTTCGCCCGTGTCGGGTACGATATGATCCGGATGACCGCACGGGGAATTCAGGAGGCCGGCACGAGCGATCCGACGACGGTCAGAGAGACGCTGGCTGGACTCGACGTGACAACCGCGCTCGGGACGACGCCGTTCCGGGAGTGCGACCACCAGGCGGTCAACCCCGTCTGGACCGGCCAGGTCGTCGAGGGCGACGAGATGCCGGCGGTCGAGTTACTGAACAAGGTGTCCGGAGCGGAGGCCGTGCGACCGTGCGAGACGACGGGCTGTAGTATCTAACTCCGCGGTCACGGCTATTGGACGCGGCCTGGGAGATACCGGCTCCACGTCGGGTATGGAGAGGCGAACGACGCAGCGGCGACACGAACAAACGCACGATCCGTAATTATGAGTGAACGAGAGGTCCTACTGGCCGTCGACGCCGGAACGTCGACGATCAAGACGGTCGCGTTCGATACTGACGGTACCGAATTGGCGAAGGCGACGCGCGAAACGCGGACGATCAGGCCAGCGCCGGGACAGGTCGAACAGGAGATGTCGACGGTGTGGGAGCGGACGGCGTCGACGCTCCGCGAGGTTCGCGCCGCGCTCCCGGACGGAGCCGAGCCGCTCGGCGTGAGCGTCACCGGACAGGGCGACGGCCTCTGGGCGATCACCGAGGGGGGTACCCCCGTTCGAAACGCCGTACTCTGGTCGGATAGCCGCGCCGCAGGCGTCCTCGAGGAATGGGCGGAAAGCGGCCGTCTCGACGACATCGTCGCACAGTGCGGATCGGCGCCCTACCCGGGAATGAGCCTCCCGCTGCTCGCCTGGTTGGCCCGCGAGGAACCAACGGCGTACGATCGGGTCGACACGATCCTCTCGTGTAAGGACTGGCTGAAGTACAAACTCACCGGAGAGCGGACCCTCGACCACAGCGAGGCGACCGTGCCATACCTGGACAAGTCGACCGAGCGCTACGCGAAAGAGGTGTTCGAACTGGTGGGGCTTCCGGAGGCCGAGGCGCTGCTCCCTCGGCTGGCGGCTCCGACCGAAGTCGTCGGGACGATCACCGAACGCGCCGCCGACGCGACCGGTCTCGAGAGCGGACTGCCGGTCGTGTCCGGTACCTTCGACGTTCCCGCGTCGGCTATCGGCAGCGGAGCCGCGGCGACGGGCGGAACCGCGGTCACTCTCGGGACGTCGCTGACGCATCAGGTGCTCGTCGACGGGCCGCAGCCGGAGACCTCCGGAATCCAGATGAGTCTGGGAACGGAGGGGCTGTGGACGTACGCGATCGGCTCGAACGCCGGCACGCCGAGTCTCGAGTGGGCCGCCGAGACGCTCGCGGGGGACGCGAGCGTCGCTGACCTGGAGGACGTCGCCGCGCCGGCTCCGGTGGGAAGCAGCGGGGTCGTGTACCATCCGTATCTGAGCGCCAGCGGAGAACGCGGTCCGTTCGTCGATCCGAACGCGCGGGGGCAGTTCCTGGGGCTCACCCCCGAGCACGGAACCGAAGAGATGGTTCGGGCGGTCTACGAGGGGCTCTCGATGGCGGTTCGAGACTGCGTCGAACACCTGCCCGCCGACACGACGACGGTGACGGCGAGCGGCGGCGGGAGCCGCTCGGACCTCTGGTGTCAGCTACTCGCCGACTGCCTCGACGCCCCCGTGGTCGTCCCGTCGAGTTCGGAACCGGGTGCGAAGGGTGCGGCCGTCCTCCTGGCACTCTCCCGCGAAGCGTATCCGTCACTGGAGACGGCCGTCGAAGAGATGGTCACGATCGACCGCCGATACGAGCCGAGAGCCGAACGGACGGAGCAGTACACGGAACTGTACGAATTCTTCGCCGACGTGCGCTCTGACATAAGGCCCGTGTGGTCTCGACGGGCCGAGACGTACGACCGGCTGCGCTCTGTCGATCCGGAAGCGACGGACTGACGCCGTCAGTACGGGTTTCCCGCCCACCTGAACGCTTTTACTCGTCGGCTTCGTTGTCATCGACGTGTCAGAATCGCTCCGGGTGGAACTGAACCGCGAGACCGTCCACGCCATCGACGTCCCCGAGTCGTTCACTGCAGAGGGGCCGTTCCACGTCGAACTCCGCAACGATGGCGGCGCGGCCCACGTCCACCTCCACCTCGACGACGACCTCTCGCGCGTCGCACGGCTCGACGACGTGAACCACTTCGTCGAAGCGGGCGCGAGAAAGCGGGTCCCGGTCGGCGTCCGCCCGAACCGCGAGCCACGCACAGGTCGGCTCAAGATCGTATCGGGGTACGGCGCGGAGGAGGCGTACGTCGATCTCACCGTGGTCCCGAAGTCGAGTCGGGGGGGAGACGCCGGGCGAGCGCGGAACAGCCACGCCGACTCGGGGGAACGCGAGAGCGACGCGGCAGGTCCCGCGCGGGGACCGACGAAACCGTCGGGAACGGAGGCAGTGTCGAGCGACGGGACGGAACCGAACGGAGCCGCGACGCCGGATCGATCAGGGGTGAACGGGGCACCCGCGGCGACGAACAGGTCCGCGGCGACGAACAGGTCCGCGGCGACGTCGGGCGAAGGGGGCTCCGCGGACTCCTCGACAGGATCGACGGTCAGTGCAACCGCGGGCCGTTCGAGTCCTCACCCCGCACGAGGCGGGCTGAGAGACGTCGCCCGTCTCGAAGCGCTTCCCAGCGCCGTCTCTGCCTGGCGGGAGTCACCGGAGGCGCTCACGTTCCTCGCGCTGGCAGCCGTCGCAGTGGTCGTCGGGGTCGGCGTGATCGCCGTCGTCGGCGAGCCCCTGCTTGCAGTCGTCGTCGCCGCCGTCGTCGCGGGGGCTGTCGCGGTCGCCGGGTGGTTACTCCTCGCGTAGCGCTCGGCCGTTTTTCACGGATCGCGCTCCTTACTGGAGGTACGAGGGGTCCTCCGCATCGCAGTTTTCCTCGTGGGCCTTCGCGTCGGCCTCGTCGTCGAGCAGCAGGCCGCACTCCTCGCACTCGTACCAGATCTGGCCGTCCCGTTCGACGGTCGATACCATATCGTGAGGCACGTTGTCACTACTCAAAACCCTTCCCCCGCTGCGTCGACGTTCTCGCTCGCGCGGGCAAGACAAAAGACCGGGCGAGCCGAAGCGGGGGTATGAGCGCGGACGACGCCCTCGAACTGACCGTTCGCGGGGCCGAAAAGCGGGACGCCGGGCGCGGCATCGCTCGGCTTCCCGAACCGGCGCGACGACGCCTGGGGGTCCTGAGCGGCGACACCGTCGTCGTCGCCGGCGAGAGAGAGACCGTGGCGAAGGTGTGGCCGGCCGGCGGGGACGTCCCGAACGACGTCGTCCTCGTCGACGCCGACACGCGGACGAACGCCGGCGCGAAGATCGGCTCAACTGTCAGAGTCCGGAAGGTCGACGTCGACGACGCCGACTCGGTGACGCTGTCGATGCCCGAGGACGTCGCCTTCGCGGACGACGACCGCGCGGTCGAGTTGATCAAGCGAGCCATCCGCGACCGGCCGATCAAGCCCGGCGGGCAGATCCACTTCGAGACGCTGAGCGACGACCCGTTCGTGGTCTCGGAGACGGTTCCGGAGGGGATGGTCCGGGTCACCGACGACACGGAACTTCGACTGAGTCGCGAGGGACGGTTGAGTCGCGTCGTCTCCTCCATCTCCGAGGGGGTTCGGGGATCCGGCGGCGGCAGCGGATCCGGAGACGCCGACGGGGGCGGACGAGGCCGTCGCGGGAGTGGAGGCGGAAGCAGCGGCACGGGCGGAGTGGCCACTTCCGACAGCGGCGTGTCGGTCACCTACGAGGACATCGGCGGTCTCGACGAGGAACTCGATCTCGTGCGAGAGATGATCGAACTCCCGCTCTCGGAACCGGAGGTGTTCGCCCACCTCGGGATCGACCCGCCGAAGGGGGTGTTGCTGCACGGCCCGCCGGGGACCGGCAAGACCCTCATCGCGAAGGCCGTCGCCAACGAGGTCGACGCCACGTTCGTGGACGTCTCCGGCCCGGAGATCATGTCGAAGTACAAGGGCGAATCCGAGGAGAAACTCAGAGAGAAGTTCACCGACGCCCGCGAGAACGCGCCGGCGATCGTCTTCTTCGACGAGATCGACTCGATCGCGAGCAAGCGCGACGACGGCGGGGACGTGGAGAACCGCGTCGTCGGGCAGTTGCTCTCGCTGATGGACGGCCTGGACGCCCGCGGCGACGTCGTCGTCATCGGCGCGACCAACCGGGTGGACACGCTCGATCCGGCGCTGCGCCGCGGCGGCCGCTTCGACCGGGAGATCGAGATCGGCGTCCCGAACGAGCAGGGAAGAAGAGAGATCCTCGACGTCCACACCCGGCGGATGCCGCTTTCCGACGACGTCGACGTGGACCGACTGGCCGCGAGAACGCACGGGTTCGTCGGTGCGGACCTCGAATCGCTGTCGACGGAGGCGGCGATGATCGCGCTCCGCCGCGGACGGCGCGCCGACGCCGCGGCCCCGATCACGGACCTGGAAGTGACCCGCGCGGACTTCGAGGCGGCGATGGCCGCGGTCGAACCCTCGGCGATGCGGGAGTACGTCGCGGAGTCGCCGACGACGACGTTCGCCGACGTCGGCGGCCTCGACGAGGCGAAGCGGACGCTCGAACGCGCCGTGACGTGGCCGCTGACGTACGGGCCGCTGTTCGACGCCGCGAAGGCGGACCCGCCGACGGGCGTGCTCCTGTACGGCCCGCCCGGGACCGGAAAGACACTTCTCGCCCGCGCCATCGCCGGCGAGAGCGGCGTCAACTTCGTCCAGGTCGCCGGACCCGAACTGCTGGACCGCTACGTGGGCGAATCCGAGAAGGCGGTGCGAGAGGTGTTCGAGCGCGCGCGGCAGGCCGCGCCGGCGATCCTCTTCTTCGACGAGATCGACGCCGTCGCGACGAACCGGGACGCGGCGGGCGGCGACTCCGGCGTGGGCGAGCGCGTCGTCTCCCAGCTCCTCACCGAACTCGACCGGTTGGCCGATCACCCGAACCTGGTCGTTCTCGCCGCGACGAACAGACGGGGAGCGCTCGACCCCGCGCTCTTGCGACCCGGCCGGCTGGAATCGCACATCGAGGTCCCCGAGCCCGACGAGGCGGCCCGCCGGGAGATCCTCGACGTCCACCTCGACGGCAAACCGCTGGCGGACGACATCGACCGCGACGAACTCGCCGCGTCGACCGACGGGTACTCCGGCGCGGACGTCGCCGCCGTGGTCCGGGAGGCGGCGATGCGCGCGATCGAGCGCGTCGCGACGGCCTACGAGGGCGAGACCGCCAACGAGCACGCCGACGAGGTGGTCATTTCGAGGGACGACTTCGAGGCGGCACTGGAGGCGGTCGGGCCGTCGGGGGGATAAGTCGGATTAGTCCCAGAACGACTGCGTCCGCGCGTACTGCCGCTCCTGTTCGAGGATGTCGCGGTAGAAGTCGGCCTCGTCCTCGCGGAGTTTCCCGATGATCCGAGCGGCCGTCTGCGGGCCGACCCCGCGGCCGGCGAGGGCGATCACCGCCTGCTTGCCGTGGCTCTGTACGAGGCTCGCCGAGCGGTAGGCGCGCTCGACGAGGCGCTCTTGCTCACTGTCGCGCTCGTCGGGGTCGGCCCGGACCGCCGCGGGCGTCTCCTCGTCCCAGGGGTTCAGGCAGGCGACCCGGGTCGCCCCGCACTCCGGACACTCCGGTTGCTCGCGCACGCGACGCACTTTCGTCGTGTGTTCCCACGCCGAACAGTGGAGACAGAGCAGGCGCACGCGGTCGTTCCGAATCCGCTCTTCGATCGCCTCGATCACGCTCGCGTCCGCGTTCTCGGGGACGAGCAGTTCGCGGCCGCTGGAGCGGCCGTCGACCCCGATCGGCGTCCGTTCCCGGGCGGTTTCGAGCGAGAGGGGGTCCTCCTCGTCGCGGAGTCGGTCGAGCAGATTCGCCGTCTCCTCGACGGCGAGGTCGACGTGGAACACCTCCCGGACGGCCTCGTCGTAGACGGGCGTGTCCTCCAGGGCCGCGAGCAGCCGATCCGCGCCGAATCGCTCCCGCCCCTGATAGCGCTTGAGCGCGCCGAACTTCGCGGCGACCTGCGCGAGCGTGAACTTCAGCGCGTCGGAGTTTTTGAGCGCCAGTTCGAGCACCGCCTCGACGTGGTCGGGATCGGTCGTCTCCAGTACCTCGACGACGTCGCGGGCGGACGCCCGCGAGGAGACCTCCAGTTCGATCCGGTAGGGGCTGATCTCCATTCCCACCGACGTGCCGGTGCGCTGACCGACGAGCGCGGCGAGCAGTCGACCCAGCGTCTCGTTGACGCGGTGGCCGTACGGGCTGTTCAGCACGACCTGCCGGGCCTGTCCTTCGACGACGAGTCTGTCGGCCGTCGGGATCGGATGTCCCGCCTCGACCTGCCGCTCGATCGGATCGAGCGCCGATTCGACCGTCTCCGTATCGGTCGGGTACCGGGATCGGAGGTCGCGGGCGACGGCCGCCCGCGACGCGTCGCTCTCGAACTGCCCGGCGGCGACCTCGCGGATCTCGCCGACCTCGTTGGCGACGGCGGCCGGGACGGGGATCTCGGAGCCGGTCCAGGAGGGGACCTCGCCGCTCGGGTCCTCGATCGGCGTGACGTTCACCCGCGCCTCCTCGTCGTCTATGTCGTTGATCCGCCACATCTCGCCGCGCTGGACGAACGCCGCGCCCGGTTCGGCGAAGTTGACGACGAAGCGCTCGTCGAGCGTGCCGATCTGTCCCCGCGAGGAGATGTCGTGGACCTCGTAGGTCTCCTCGTCGGGGATCATCGAGAGATTGGCGTAGAAGTACTGCCAGGTGCCGCCGGACTTCTCCAGTCGGTCGGCCTCTTCGTCCAGCCACAGCAGGCGGTTCTTCGAGAGCTCCCGCACCACCTCGCGGAACGTCTCCTTCTCCAGATCAGCGAAGGGGTACGCCGCGGTCACGATGTCGTAGGCCCGCCGTGCCGACACCTCACCCTCGTCCATCACGATACCGACGATCTGGTTGGCGACGGTGTCGAGGCTGGCGTGGTGGATCCGCGCGGGTTCGACCTCGCCGGCCTCCGCGCGCCGGGCGATCGCGAGCGCTTCGAGGGTGTCGTCCGGGGAAGAAGTGACCAGGGTCCCCCGGGAGACCTCGTCGCGGCGGTGGCCTGCCCGGCCGACGCGCTGGAGGAGCCGCGAGACCTCGCGGGGGCTTCCGTACTGGACCACGTGATCGACGCGGCCGACGTCGATGCCGAGTTCCATCGAGGAGGTGCAGACGAGCGCGTCGAGGTCGCCGGACTTGAACCGGTCCTCGACGTCGATCCGGACGTCCTTCGAGAGCGACCCGTGGTGGACCTCGATCGGTTCGTCGAGCGCCTTGAACCGCGATCCGAGCGCTTCGGCTGTCTGGCGGGTGTTCACGAACACCAGTGTCGATTCGTGTTCACGGACGACGTCTCGAATCACCCGGACGTGGCTCGCGATCTCGTCGTCGGTGGCGAGCTTGCCGGCTAGCTGTTCGTCCTCGGGCGTGATCTCGGGACGTGTGACGGTGAACGAGACGTCGCTGCCGACGTCGACCTCGACGATCTCGAACCCCCTGTTTCCGGTGAGAAACTTCCCCACCTCTTCGGGCGACCCGACGGTCGCCGAGAGGCCGATCCGCTGGAACGGCCCCGAGAGCGCCCGCAGTCGCTCTAAGCCGACGGTCAACTGCGCGCCGCGCTTCGCGGAGGCCAGTTCGTGGACCTCGTCGACGACGACGTGGCGGACGTCCGAGAGCGCGCGCCTGAGTTTCTTCCCCGTCAGCATCGCCTGCAGCGTCTCGGGCGTCGTCACCAGCACGTCCGGCGGGTCGTCGGCCTGCTTGCCGCGCTGGTACTGGGTCGTGTCGCCGTGGCGGACGTCGATCTCGATATCCAGGGTCTCACCCCACCACTCCAGGCGCTGTCGCATATCGCGATTCAGCGCCCGCAGCGGGGTGATATACAGCGCGGAGAGCCCCTCGCGCGCTTCCGGATCCGAGCGGACGATCGCATCGAGGACGGGGAGCATCGCCGTCTCCGTCTTGCCCGTCCCGGTGGGCGCGATCACGAGCGCGTTCTTCCCGGCCGAAAGCGGCGGGATGGCGCGGCGCTGCGGCTCCGTCGGCGTCTCGAAGCCGCGGTCGGACAGCGCCGCTCGTACCGACTCCCCGAGCGCGGTAAACGCATCCATCCCCTTCGACGCGCCCTCTGGCATCGAAGGTACTACCGGCGCGAGCGGATTAAGCGCAGCGTTCGATCGGAGAGAGACGGTCCGTGGGGATCACTCCCCGAGAAACCTAAGCACGACGCCGGCAGCGATGACGATCGCTCCGCCGATAAAGGTTCCCGGAAGCGGGAGCACGAACAGCAGCCCACCTGCCAGCATCACTTTCGTCGAAGTTCGCATACTCGTTATTTCCGCCGGATATAGAAAAACAAAACGTCGGTCGCGGCCGTCCATCGCGGTCCTGTACGCGCTCTGATTCGTGACCGGTGCGCGGTCTGATACGGACGACATCGACGCGCCGGTAGCTGGCGGGTCAGACCGAACGGTACGGACCCAGTCGCGTTCCGTCCAACAGGAACGCCTCCGTCTCGTCTCCGCGGAGGGCTTCGGGCAGGAACGGCGACAGGAAGCCCTGTCCGTCCACGTTCACCCAGGTACCTCCCGAGCGGTCGTTGAACGCCGGAAACACGATGATCTCTGGCGCTCGCCAGTCGAGGTCGTCGACGTCGAGACCCAGGTGTTCGGCGAACGGTTCCGGACGGAGCGGCCCGCGGAGCCACGCGCGCTCTTTCCGCCCGCCGCCGACGCTGTCTTCGAGCCGAACGGCGGGATGTTCGTGCCCGACGCAGACGACGTCGCTCTCGACGACCTCGCGCGCTGGCCAGGTGTGACCGTGGACGAATCCGACCCGGCCCAGTCTGACGCCGCCGCTGTCGGTGACGAGTAACGAGTCATCGTCCATCGACTCGAACCGCGCCGGGACGCCCGCGTCGTGGTTGCCCCGGACCAGCGTCAGGGGCACGCGGTCGAGCACCGCTCCGAGGAGTTCGTCGAGTTCGTCGCCCTCCTCGTCCGCCGATCCGCCGATCCGGTGACCCAGGTCGCCGAGCACGACCAGCCGATCGGGATCGATCCGGTCGAGGAGGCCGAGCAGCCGGACCCGCCGGACTGCGGCGTTGCTCTCCAGTTCGACGCCACGCTCGTACCGCAGCCCGGCCTCGATGCCCGCGTGATAGTCGGCGACGACGAGGGCGCGCTCGCTCCCGAGTCGGGCGACTGCGGCGGGTTCGCCGGGAACCGGCTCCACGAGTGGATCGGACCGATCCGCGGGCCCCGCAGCCGACTCCGAGACCTCAGGGTCGGGGGAGAGCACGGCTCAGATCGACTTCAGCGTCCCCTCGTTGGGCTCGTAGCACTTCCCGCTCATCAGCGCCTCCTGGATGGCCTCGGCGACGTCGTCGGGATCCGCGCCGTACTCCTCGACGACGGCCGCGACGACGGCCTCGCGGTCGGCCCCGTCGCCGTCGTCGAGGTCGGCCATCACGGAGACGGCGGCGTCTTCGAGGTCGACGTCGGCGGCCGGTTCGCCGGCGCTCGTGTCTGGCTCCGCGTCGATGGCGTCTGATCCGGCGTCGACAGCGTCCGAAGCGGTTCCGGGGTCGTCTACGGCTGTTTCGGGGTCATCCGGGACTGTTCCGGCGTCGTCCGTCGAGTCGGATTCGACGCCCGACTCGTCTCCGTCCGCGGTCGCACCGACGGCTTCATCGTCGAGCTCTGACTCCAGTTCGTCGACGTCGGGCACGTCGATGTCGGCCTCGCCGGGGTCGTCGACCTCGTTACCGGTCTCGAACTCCGTGCCGTACTCGGCCTCGATCTCGGCGCGCTCCTCCTCGTCGAGTTCGTACATCTCGTCGTCGGCGATGCCGGTTGCGGCCTCAGTCGCGTCGTTCCCCGTCTCGGCTCCGAAGTCGCCGAGGCCGCCGGCTTCCGCATCGGCGGAATCCCTGGAGCCGTCCGCGAGCGACTCACCGTCGACGTCGTCGGATGCCGAATCCGACTCGACGGACGCCGATTCGCCGGAGGACGTCGTCGATCCGGCATCGATCGCCGAATCTTCGACGTCGCTTGCCGTATCCCCGGCTTCGGACTCGCTCTCGCCGGCGACGGCGCTCGACGAGTCAGCGTCGCTCTCGCCGGCGACGTCCGGAGACGGTGTCTCCCCCCCGCTGTCCGCGGGCGGGGCTTCGGTCGCAACGTCATCCGAGCGGCCTTCCGTGGAATCAACCGCGCTCTCGTCCGTCGCGCTCGCGTCGTCGATCGCCTCCCCGCTGCTCGGGGAGTCGGGGGCGGCGGCCGCGTCCCCAGTCGACGTCCCGTCGCTCACAGACACCGCCGCGGCCGCGTCACCGGGCGCCGCAGACGACGCGGAGACTGCCGGCAGCGGGCCGAGTTCCCGCGATCCCGGGTCGTTCGGGGACGCGGTCGGCGCTTCGACGGCGTCGCGCTCGCCGGCGACGAGCTCGAGCGCCTGCACGGCCATCGACCTGACGCCTTCGAGGTAGTGTTCGGTCGGTTCGTAGTGATCGACCGCGAGCGCGACGCCCTGTGCGAGCGCGGAGTCGACGCCGCGGGACTCCAGCGCCGCGGTCAGATCGTCGCCGCGGACGTCCAGTTCCAGCGCCGCGGCGGTCGTCGCGACGCGTTCGAGCGTCGCCTCCGCCGCGGCCACGACCCAGCGGTCGCGCGTGTCGGCGTCGACCTCGTTGATGCTCTCCGGACGCACCGAGGTGAAGATCCGATCGGAGTCCTCCGGCTGATACGTCCGGGCCTTGCCGGTCAGCGAGACGAAGCACGGCGGGGAGGCCCGATCGAGGAATCCCATCGCGTCCGGCTGGTACTGGCCGGCGTAAGAGACGAAGACGCCGGTCGGGTCGGCGATCCGCCCGCGAACGATCTCCTCGTTGACCTGCTCGACCTCGGTGAGCGCGCCGACGGCGAACAGCCGATTGACGCGCGCGCCGGTCGGGGTCACCACGTAGTTCGGCGCGCGCTCGTCGTCGCCCTCCGAGTACGACAGCGTCGCGTCGTCGAACTCGGCGGCGAAGAGGCGGCGAGCCACCTCCCGCCCCTGGGGCGCGTCGCTCACGAGCGCACCTCCGCGAGCAGGGCGGTGGCACGCGCCCCCGGATCGTCCGTCGCGCGCTCGAACTCGCTCGCCTCGACGCTCGCGCCGTAGTCGTCGACCGAGAGGTTCCCGCGGACGCGGTACTCCCGGCCGACGATGCGCTCGCGGATCTCGTCGGCGACGACCTCCTTGTCCATCGCGTCGCGCGCGGCCGTCATCGCCTCCTCCATCGTTCCGCCGTAGAGTTCCTCGGTGAGTTCGCGGTCGAGGACCGCCGTCACGGTCCCGGTGCCGTCGTCGACGATCGCCTTCACGCGCATATCGTCCTCGCCCTCGACGTCCCCGTGACTCCGGCACTGCCCGTTCTGCAGGACGCGCCCGCACTCCGGACAGCGCTCGATGAGTCCCGATCCGTCGCGGACTTCGAGGACGTTGCCGACGAGTTCGACGTCGAAGAGGCCGCCGGAACCGACCGCCTCGGCGATGCCCATCCGCGGGGCCTCGTCGTCGACCGCGACGTCCCGAGCCAGCGGCGTGACCGTCGTGAACTCCGAGAGGTTCACCTGCGGGACGCCGCGGAACTCCCGGACGTACACGTCCTCGAACCGGAAGTCGTGGCCCTCTCGGAGCTCCGAGCGGGCCTTCCAGTCGGTAAAGGGGAGCCGCCCGGTCTCGTCGGCGACGACGCCCGAGCGGATCGCGGTCTCGCCGTCGCGGCCGTCGATGACGCGCTCCTCGGATTCGAGGACGCGCACCTCGACGTTCCGGCCGCGGTCGCCCGACCGGAGGTCGACGAGATCCGAGTCGCCGCCGACCTCGTAGGGGACCTCGACGGGCGTCGTCTCGACGGCGACCGTCGAGGACTGGCCGACGTTCAGTTCGGGCCGGCCGTCCCACTCGCGGACGCCGGCGTTGCCGACGGTGATCGAGTCGCCGGGCTCGAAGCCGAAGTCCTCCCACGCGGTGTAGGAGATCGTCCCGGTCTCGTCGGCGAACTCTCCCTCGCGGATGACCTGTTCTTCGCCCTGGTACTGGATCGATCGCTGGCCCACCGAGAGCACCCGCACAGTCACGGTGACGTTCCCGTCCTCCGGCGTGACGTCAGCGACGTCCTTGGTCGTCGGCGTCGCGTCGCCACCACCGTCGCCGCCGTGCTTGCGGCGGATGCTCTGTTTGGCCTCGTCGATCGGCACGCTGTACGACAGCAGGTTCTCCAGGTCGGATCGAACCTCCGCTTTGTCAACCCCGAGGGCGGAGGCGAGCTCCTCGGCGTGTTCGTCTACGTCCATCGTCGTCGAACCTACAGCCGCCTGGGATAAAAAGGGTCGCCGAGTCGGGATCTCCGAAGCGGTACCCCCGTCGCCAGTCACGCCGGTTCGTCGTCGATCCGCCGCGACACGAGGACGACGAGCGCGAGCGGTATTCCGAGGATGAGGGCGAGCGTCAGGCCGCCGTATGCGGCGAAGCCGAGCGGCGTCGCCGGGAAGGGAACCAGAAAGAGAAAGCGCGGCGGTCGGAGGCCCTCGACGAACGTCGCGATCAGGAATCCCGCCGTCGCGGTGACGAGAACGAGCACGACGTACAGGCCGACGACGAGACGCGGTCCCGCGAGTCCCGGGCGCGAACCCCCCGGTGGCTGGTCGTCGCCTTCGGCCGGATCGGTAGTCTCGCTCACGTCGGCTTTGTAGTGCGGACGCGGTTAAGCCACCCGCTCTCCGATCGACCCGGTGACCGACGCACCTTTGAGCGCACACCACGAACGAGACGTATGAGCGATACAGACCTGCTGGGCGTCGTTCTCGGAGCGATCGCGATACTGATGTTCGCTACCGGCCTCTTTCTCGCGATCTGAGCCCGTCGACTACCGTCAGCGATCGCAAGGACCGGCAGCGTCGGCTATCGACGATTTCTGATGCTGACCGGCGCGCAGGAGGCGTCGAACAAAAACGAATCGTCGGACAGAGCGGTCGAGACAGACGTGTTCGGCTCCGACTTACGCGTCGGAGCGGTCGTCCGCCGGTTCGTCGACGTGACCGCCGTCCGTCAGTGCGGTCTCGTCGTCGGGGTCGCCGCCGTCGGCGATCGCCGTCTGCTGCTTCTGGTCGAACCAGTCCCACTCGGCGGTGTAGAGGCCGGACTGCCGGAGGTTCCACGGGTCGCCGTCCTCGATCTCCGGGCCCTCCAGCCACGACTGGACGAAGTTCCAGACGAAGATGATCTGCCCGACGAGCAGGAGCAGCGCGCCGACCGTCGCGAGCTGGTGCAGCGTCGCGAACTGCGGGAGGAACGTCGCGTACCGGCGCGGCATCCCGCCGTATCCGAGCAGGATCATCGCGAAGAACGTGATGTTCGTCCCGATCATCGACAGCCAGAAGTGGGCCTTCCCGAGGGTCTTCTGGTACATCCGGCCGGTGTACAGCGGGAACCAGTAATACAGTCCCGAGAAGCCGGCGAACGCGATCGCGCCCATCACGACGTAGTGGAAGTGCCCGACGACGTAGTAGGTGTCGTGGAGCACGAGGTCCACCGGAATCGACGCCAGGAAGACGCCGGTGACGCCGCCGATGATGAAGTTCGAGACGAAGCCGACCGAGAACAGCATCGGCGTGGTGAGCCTGACCCGGCCGTTCCACATCGTCGTGATCCAGTTGAACGTCTTCACCGCGCTCGGTATCGCGATCGCGAGCGAGACCGCCATGAACGAGGCGCGGAGCCGCGGGTCCATCCCGGTCGCGAACATGTGGTGCGCCCAGACGCCGAACGAGAGGACGCCGATCGCGAGCGTGGAGTAGACGACGAACTTGAATCCGAAGAGCCGACGCCCGGAGAACCGCGGGATGACGTAGCTGACGATCCCCATCGGCGGTAACACGAGAATGTAGACCTCGGGGTGACCGAAGAACCAGAACAGGTGCTGCCAGAGGATCGCGCCGCCCTCGCCGGAGAAGAACGCCGTCCCGAAGTTGCGGTCGAACAGCAGCATCACGATCGCGCTGCCCAGAAGCGGGAACGCGAACAGGATGAGCCCCGACTGGGTGAGGATCGTCCACGAGAAGATGTCGAGGTTCGCCCAGGAGACGTCGTCGCCGCGCTCGGTGAAGATGGTCGCGATGAAGTTGATCGCCCCCATCGTCGCGGAGACGCCAGAGAGGTGCAGGCCCAAGAGCATCAGGTCGACGCCGGCGTTGGCCTGGTTACCCGCACCGGCACCGGTCGAAAGCGGCGTGTACATCGTCCAGGCGGTCTGTGCCGGAATGACGTCCGGCAGCGGGAAGAAGCCCGCCCAGATGAGCAGCGCTGCGGGCGGGAGCAGCCAGAACGCGATGGCGTTGATCCGCGGGAACGCCATATCGTCCGCGCCGATGAGCAGCGGAACGAGGTAGTTCGAGAACGCCGCGATAATCGGCGTCCCGAAGAGGAACAGCATCGTGATGCCGTGACTCGTCAGAAGCGAGTTGTAGAACGTGTTCGAGATGAGCGACATCCCGGGATCGATGAGTTCGATCCGCATCACGACGACCATCAGGCCGCCGACGGCGAACGCGATGAGACCGTAGGCACCGTAGAGGATGCCGATGTCCTTGTGGTCGACCGTCGTCAGCCACCGGATGACGCCGGATGGTTTCTCTTCGGAACCGTAGCTGTCCTTCTGCCCGAAGGCACCGCCACCCGCGACGGGGGTGTACGAGCGCCAGTTTTCGACCCGCGCGAGCCACGCGGCGACGGCGACGAGGAAGAGCCCCATAAGCACCGTCAGTGCGAGCTGTCCGTTGACCTCCATAGGCAACTCTGAGGAACGAAAGGTAATGAAAGGTTCGGGACGACGCGGCCGGGTCCAGCGATCGCGAACGGACGATAGAAGTCACGACCGTTCGTTTCACTGGCGTGTGGCTCTTTCGAACGACGCGGAAGATCGTTCGGCAAAAGGCCTTTTATGATCTATACGTCACCGCCACCGATCAGGCGTCTTTGGTATCGGCATCGTCTTCGGCGTCACCGTCGGCATCGTCTTCGGCGTCACCGTCGGCATCGTCTTCGGCGTCACCGTCGGCATCGTCTTCGCCATCGCCCTCGACTTCCGGAGCGTCGTCGGTCGATTCGGGATCTATCGCCGCCGGTCCGTGGTCCTCTTCGAGCGGTTTGGCGCCTCTGACGCCCGCCTGTCCGGGAAGATAGACCTCGCCCGACTGTTCGCTGCCGGCGACCGCTCGGCCCGCGAAGTACGTGAGAATCGCGAGCAGTACGAACGGAACGGCCAGCAGTCCGAACTGGATCGACGACGCGAGCGGGTCGATTCCGAACGGGGAGAGCACCGCGAACGCGACGACGAAGAACGCGATGATGAACAGGGGGACGACGTTGACCGTGAGGTCGAGCAGCGTGTCCCGATCGAAGATCTTGTTCGCCATACCTGCCCGTTCCGGCGGAGAATCAAATAGGTTGTTGGTTCGCGGGCGGCGCCGAACGGATCGCAGCCGACGGTGAACTCAGTACGTTGGCTCGCGGTCGGGGCTGAACAGCATACCAGCGACGCCGGCGGCGACGAGGATGACGGCGGCGGCGACGATCGCCAAGCCCCGGTTCGGGAGGCCGATGCGGGTGAACATAAACGCCAGCCCCAGCACGGCGAGCGGCGCGGCGACGCCGATCAGGCCGCGCCACGGCGTCTTCGCGTAGCCCGACTCGGTGGCCATCCCGGCGACGCTCCCGCCGAAGAGGAGGAGCCCGCCGACCGCGATCGGGAACAGGCTGAAGAGGATGCCGAGCTCCGCGATCGGGATGCCCAGCGCGATGAACAGCGGCCACGGACTCGCCATTCGATACTGCTCCGACAGCCCCGGTTCTGCGTCCATTACCGGCTGTACGTCCCGAGAGCTACAAAGGGCTTCGATTTTTCGACCTGTTCGGCGCGTCGCCCCGGACGCGGGAGCGACGTCCCCACGCGACCCGCGGGCCCGCTCGGAAAGAACACCTTTTTCGACGCAGATAGCCGAACGGTAACACGATGGGACTGGAGGAAGAGATCGAGGAGATCCGCGAGGAGATCGCTGAGACGCCGTACAACAAGTCGACCGAGGCGCACATCGGCCGGCTGAAGGCGAAGCTCGCGGAGAAGAAAGAGAAACTCGAAAACCAGTCCGGGAGCGGCGGCGGTCACGGCTACGCGGTCGAGAAGACGGGAGACGTGACCGTCGCGCTCGTCGGCTTCCCCAGCGTCGGGAAGTCGACGCTGATCAACGCGCTCACCAACGCCGACAGCGAGGTCGGCGAGTACGAGTTCACGACGCTCGACGTCAACCCGGGGATGCTGAAGCACAACGGCGCGAACATCCAGATCCTCGACGTTCCGGGACTCATCGAGGGCGCTGCGGGCGGACGCGGCGGCGGGAAAGAGGTCCTCTCTGTCGTCCGGACCGCCGACCTCGTCGTCTTCCTCCTCTCGGTCTTCGAGATCGATCGCTACGAGCGCCTCAGTCAGGAACTGTACAACAACAAGATCCGACTGGACACCTCACCGCCGAGCGTCACCATCTCCAAACGGGGCAAAGGCGGCATTCACGTGACGACCGCCGACGACGTCGACCTCGATGAGGACACCATCGCGGGCGTCCTCCGCGAACACGGCTACGTCAACGCCGACGTGACCGTCCGCGGCGACGTCACGATAGACGAACTCATCGACGCCATCATGGACAACCGCGTCTACCTGCCGTCGATCGTCGCCGTCAACAAGGCGGACCTCATCGATCGCGACTACCTCCCGACCGTCGAGGAGGACCTCCGCGAGGTGGGCGTCGATCCCGACGACGCGGTCTTCATCAGCGCCGAGGCCGAGAAGGGCCTCGACGCGCTGAAAGAGGAACTCTGGGACGCGCTGGGGCTCATCCGGGTGTACATGGACAAGCCCGGCCGCGGCGTCGACTACGAGGAACCGCTGGTCCTGATGGAAGGAGAGAACACGGTCGACGACGCCCTCCGCAAACTGGGGGGGACCCTCGACGAACGCTTCCGGTTCGCCCGCGTCACGGGCTCGAGCGCGAAACACGACGAGCAGCAGGTCGGCCGCGACCACGAACTACAGGACGAGGACATCCTCCGTGTCGTCTCGCGGAAGTGAGTCGGCCGTCGACGCAGAGCGCACGCCTCCCGAACGGCCTCGATTCGCCCGCGTGGCTCCCGGGTCGCACTCGTCGGCCGGGACCGTCGTACTCTTGCTCGCGCTCCTCTTCGTTCCTTGGTCGGTGCAGGTGTTCTCCGGGCGCGACGCGACGTTCCTGTTCGCGTGGGGGCTGCTCAACACGAACCCGCCGTCGGTGACCACGCTCCCCGATTTCCTCTTCGTGTACACGCGCGGACTTCCGGAGTACATCCTCGCGTGGCCGCTGTCGGTGGTGCTGTACGTGCTCGCATTCGCCAGCGCCGCCTCGGGCTGGCTGCTCGGACGGGAGGACCCGCGCGTCACCGGTGGCCTGCTGGTCGTCGCGGCCGTCGCCCAGCTGCAACTGGCGTGGGGGTTCGCCCTCCAGCCGACCCGCACGGCGTGGCCAGTCGGATCGGTCGCGCTGCTCGCTGTCGCGTGGTGGTGCTACTGGCCGGCGGTCCGCGCGTCGATCGATCCGGACTCCTGACCCGAGCGATCCCGGTTCGGAACCCGAACCCACTCCCGACCGCGCTTCAGCACCCTTTTTGATCGCGGCGACCGACTCCTCGCGTATGTCCGGAGTACTCGATCACGTGATGATGCGCGTCGAAGACCTCGAAACGTCCCTGGAGTGGTACACGACGCACCTGAACTACGAGGAGAAGGGTCGCTGGGAGGCCGACACGTTCACGAACGTCTACCTCGGGCCCGAGGAGATGCACGAGGAGGGCGCGACGCTCGAACTCACGTACAACCACGACGGACGGACCTACGAGATGGGCGACGCGTGGGGTCACATCGCCGTCCGCGTCCCCGAGGGCGAACTCGAAGATCACTACGAACAGCTGATGGATGAGGGCGTCGAGGACTACCGCGACCCCGAGTCCTGCGGCGGCCGCTACGCGTTCGTGACGGACCCCGACGGCCACGAGGTCGAGATCGTCCAGCGCGACCCCGACCTGCCGACGTGGAGCCTCGATCACACGATGATCCGCGTCGAGGACGCCGACGAGGCGCTCGGCTTCTGGACCCGGAAGTTCGAGTACGAGTACACCCGCCGCTGGGAGTCCGACACGTTCGCGAACTACTTCATGAAGCCCGCGGGCGCCTCCGAGGCCGCGATGACCGTCGAACTCACCTACAATTACGACGGTCGCTCGTACACGATGGGCGACGCGTGGGGGCACCTCTGCGTGCGCGCCGAGGACCTCCACGACTACTGGGAGACCCTGATGGAGCGGGAGGCCGACGACTACCGCGACCCCGCCGCCTGCGACGACCGGTACGCCTTCACGCGGGACCAGGACGGCCACGAGATCGAGATCCTGGAACCCTGATAACGAGACGGCTGACTGCCGCTCTCGGCGTCGAAGTGCCGTAGCCGACACGTCCCGCCGGCGTGTTGCTGACGCGTCGCGACCGGCGGGCGCTGACGCGGTCTGTCGGTGGGGACGCACGGAACGACAAGGGATTTATTCGTCAACCGCGTGCCCACACCTATGCCCGGCCCTCTCTCCGACGCGCTCGCGTGGGTCGTCATCCTGACGTTCGCCGTCGGAGCGCTCTCTGCCGACCGGAACGAGCGGTTCGCGCGCTACGCCACGGTCGCCGCGTGGGTCGGTTTCGCGGTCTTCTGGCTGCAACTGGTCCCGCACTTCGCGTTCGTCCACAAGAGCTACGTCGAGGGCATCCTCGCGGTCGCCGCCGTCCCGGCCTCGCTGTACACCGGCTACCTGCTGTGGGGCGGCCGCGACTCGCTGTTCGTGCTCTCTCGGGCCGTCGCGGCGATGGGGATCATCTACCTCCCGTTCGAGACGATCCCGGCGTTCACGCTCCTGGGGCTTGCGGTGCCCGCGCCCCGCGGCGTGCTGATGGAGACCGTCGCCGACCAGACGGCGTTCCTGGTGAACGCGTTCGGCTACCACCCGGAGATGATCGTCGGCGACCAGGGGTATCACAACACCTTCCTCTTCATGGACGGCGACCACCGACTGACCGTCGCAGTCGTCCTCGCGTGTACGGGACTGGGAAGCATCGCCATCTTCGCCGGGCTGATCGCCGCGGTGAAGGCCCCGCTCCGTCGAAAACTCCGCGCGATGGCCATCGCCGTCCCGATCATCTACGCGCTGAACCTGCTTCGGACGACGTTCATCACCATCGCCTTTGGGAAACAATACATGCAGTGGTTCGTCGACGAGATCCTGCTTATGTTCGGCTCTTCGGACCCCTATATGGTCTCGTTTTTCATCTCGGATCGGATCATCAGCCAGCTGCTCGCGGTCGTCGTCCTCGTCGGGATCACCTACCTCGTCGTCCGCGAACTCCCCGAGTTGCTGACGATCATCGAGGACGTGCTCTTCCTGGTGACCGGTGACGAGTACGACCTCGAATCCGAACTCGGGCTGAACCGGCCGAACGCCTGACCGAGAACGGTCGAGAGCCGCCGACGAGCATTTCTCCCGAGACAACGTGATAGCGCGTATGCATCCACGAACGTTTCTCCGTCTCGAAGGTCTGGCCGTTCTCTCTGCGTCTCTGGCCGGCTATTTCACGCTCGATGGGCCGCTCTGGCTCTTCGCGGTCCTCGCCCTGGCGCCGGACCTCTCGATGCTCGGCTATCTCTTCGGGGGGCGAGTCGGGAGTCTCACGTACAACGTCTTCCACACCTACGCGCTGCCGCTCGCTCTCGTCGTTGTGGGCCTGCAGTTCGGTGTCGACGTCGCCGTCCTCGTCGCACTCGTCTGGGCGAGCCACATCGGTGCGGACCGGCTCGTCGGATACGGCCTCAAGTTCGAATCCGGATTCGGTGACACGCACCTGTCGCCGCGGCCGGAGGTCGAAACGGCCGCGTCAGTGAAGTAATCAGCGTCGACGGTTCACGGTTCGTTTTTGGCCAGCACGTCCGCGGGCGCGTCCCCGAGCGTCGCGAGCGCGTCGGATTCGAGGTGATGGAGGTCGCCCGGAATCACGAGCAGGTGCAAGGGTTCGCCGAAGTCGCGTTCGGCCAGTTCGGAGAGGCGATCGGCCGCGACGGTGGGCTCTGGACTCCCCGCGCGGGCGACGACGACGCCGAGGACGTCCTGCCAGTTCTCGGCGAGCATCTCGCTCGCGACGTCCGCGGTCATATACTCCCCTCGGTCGGCCTTGATATCGAGGTAGACGACGGTGTGAAGGCCGCGTTCGCGGTTGGCCTCGATGGAGTCGACGACGCTCCCCGGGACGCCGTCGGCCCCGTGCGCGTAGGGGAACGGGAGCGTGACGGCCTTCCCGAAGCGGTAGTTCTGGAGGCCGGTGAGCCCGCTGGCGGCCGTCTGCGCCGTGACGCCGTGGACGACGCGCGTCTCGATGCCGCGTTCGATCGCGCGGAGTCGGAGGTCGACGTGGGTCGTCGAGATCATCGTGTCGCCGGCGGTGAGGAAGGCGACGTGGTCGTCTTCCGCGGCGTCGAGGATCTCCTCGGGGTGCTGTTCGACGCCCGCGCGTTCACGGACCTCGATGTCGAGACCGTTCGCCTCCGAGAGGTCATCGACGGTCGCACCCACCAGGTGACTCGTGTAGAACTCCGCGAACGCGCGGTCGACGTCGGCGATCGCGTCCCGGCCCTCGACGGTGATCGACCGCTCGTCGTAGAGACCGAGACCGATGAACGTGAGCATAGGGTCACTGGGCGGGCAGTGCGTAAAAACGGCCTGAAAGGCGTCTCCGGAAGCGTGACCGGACTGCGGACGCTATTCGGCGTCGAGTAATCCGAGGTCGTCGGCGACGGCGTCCGCGAGCGCGTCGGCGAGGACGGGATCGACCTGGGCGATCTCCTCGCCGTCGTGGCGGTGTTCGTTGTGCGTGTCGATCGATTCTCGGAGCTCCGACAGCGGCACTCGCGAGGTCGTCCCGCAGTCCTCACAGACGATCGGGACTGTCGGCTCGTCGTCGGTCTCCTCGTCGGTCATACCTGACAGTCGGGCGACGATCGTAAAAACTGGTCCGGTTTGGCAGAGTGTCGGCGCTCAGGCGCCGACTTCCGCGCCGACGTAGAGGACGACGACGAGGAACACCCAGACGACGTCGACGAAGTGCCAGTACATCGACGCCGTGCTGACGGAGACGTGCCGTTCGGCGGAGTACTGTCCGAGGAGCGCCCGGACGAAGACGATACCGAGGAGCACCGCACCGAGGCTGACGTGGAGTCCGTGCAGGCCGGTGAGGCCGAAGAACGCCGAGGCGAAGAAGCCAGACGTCAGCGTGAAGCCCTCGTGGATGATGAACTCGTAGTACTCGTAGATCTGTCCGCCGATGAAGACCACGCCGAGAAGCAGCGTGACGGCGAGACCCCCGATGAACTTCGCGCGGTCGTTGTCCCGGATCGCCACGTGCGCGTAGTGCAGCGTGATCGACGAGAGGATCAAGATGAGCGTGTTGCCGATGACGAGCGACGTCGTCAGGTCCGGCACGCCAACGAATATCGATCCCCAGTCGCCGGCGCGGATGTAGAAGTAGTAGCCGAACAGCGCGCCGAACGTCGCCAGTTCCGAGCCGAGGAACGCGAGCATTCCCCAGCGTAGCTTGTTCGCGCTCTTGGCGTCGGCGTCGCGCTCCCAGAACTTGATCACGAAGGCGTGATACACCCAGCCGTACAGTCCGACCAGAAAGATGCCGATCGTGACGACGAGCGCGGCGGGCCCGGCGATCGGGCTGACGATCGCGCCGTCGCCGCGTCCGAGGATGTACAGCGCGGCCGCGACGTAGACTCCGGCCGCACCGAGCGCGGTGACGAACGGCCACCAACTCGCCTCACCGAACCCACGGGGCCAGTCCTCCACCGCGGGGAGGTGGTGTCCGTGGTCGTCGTGTGCTTCTTCGGTACCCATAGACGACCGTTTCGATCCGACGACTAAAAAGCCTCCCAAAACACGCGACCGCCGGCGGCGATCAGTCGGCGTTCGACGGGGACGCGTGGTACGGACCCGCGGCGACATCCCGTCGGAGTTCCTCCAGGGAGTCGCGACTGCCACCGTTTCGCATTTCGGTGACGACCGCGAGCACCTCCTGTCTGGAGATCTTCACGCCCTTCGCGGAGAGCGCGTCTTCGGGCCGCGAGAGCAGTTCCCGGAGCGTTCCGACGGCGAGGAGGAACGGGATGGCCCACGCCTCGAGGGTGTTGCCGTCGCGGAGCGGCACCGTCTCCAGGTACGTCTGTGCGTCGTCGAGGAACGACCCCGCGAACTCGGCCGTCCTGCGCACGACCGAGGCGGCGTTCTCCTCGTGTTCGTCGTCGAGGACCTCCTCCTGCGGGACGCCGGCGTCGCGGAGCCACTCTGCCGGGAGATACACGTTGTCCTCGGCGGTGTAGTCGTCGTAGACGTCCTTCGAGATATTGACGAGTTGCAGGAGCAGTCCGAATTCCTCGGCGGTGTCGTACAGCCGGCGACGGCGGTCGGCGGTGACGTCGTGGCGCGTCACGAGGTTCGTGATGAGGTTGCCGACCGTCCCGGCGGCGTAGTAACAGTACTCCTCTAACTCGCTGCGAGTCTGAATTCGGAGTCCGCCCTGGTCGTCGTAACGCTCGACGAACTCGGCCATCCCCTGGACGAGTTCCCGCGCCGGCGGGACGACGGCGTTCTGGACGTCTTCGGGGAGGCTCTGGAAGGTCTGCAGCACTCGCGGCGAATCGCGTACGACCGCCCAGTCGTCGGTCATCTCCTCGGCCTCGGGGAGGTGCGGTTCGACCTCGTTCGCGAACCGCTCGGCGTCCGTGTCGTCGTCGGGGTCGAGGACGGCGTCGTACGTGCGGAGCAGTTCGGCCTGGTCGGTCGGTGGGATGTGCGAGGCGTCTTCGACGGTGTCCGCGATCCGGCAGACGAGATACCCGAGACAGATGTACGACGACATCGGTTCGTCGAGCACGTCCACCGTGAGCGCGAAGGTACGAGAAACCCCCTGCACCGATTCGTGACACCACTGTAGATCGGCTTGGTCGACTCGGGGGCGTTCATCCTGCTGAGACATTCGGAGTGTCAGCCCCTACGAAGGGCGGGATAAAAAGCTTCGTGGGGTAGATCGGTTTCTCGGTGACTCCTCCGGAGAGAGACGCGGACGGACTGTCCGACTTCGGACCTGCCGGCTGCGGTTCCGGCGTGGGTTTATATACTATGGCGCGGCCACCGTC
Organism: Halobellus rarus; assembly: GCF_024494595.1. Classification (GTDB taxonomy): domain Archaea; phylum Halobacteriota; class Halobacteria; order Halobacteriales; family Haloferacaceae; genus Haloquadratum; species Haloquadratum rarum. The sequence continues at coordinate 219,444 of NZ_JANHDI010000004.1, forward strand.
CCCGTGACGTAGGAGCCATCTCGCGCTGCTCCGCGGCCGTTCGGCACGTCAGCGCGGGAGTCGGGCGCGATCGCCCGCCGCGTGTGCCGACTGTTCGCCCAGTACTCCCGGACGGACCCGCGAGTGATTTCCCGAAGTGATCGCGAGGTCTGGTACGCTCTCCTCCGGCGAATTCGTCGACGACGCCCCCAAATGCAACCGTCAGCGACGCTCTCGCAGTCGCCGGCGGTGCGTTCCTCAGCCGTCGACGTCCCGTCCGTCCAGTCGCTCGGTGAGCCACGCGTGGTGCGATTCCACGCCCCGGACACCCGCCTCCGTGAGACGGTAGACGTCGTGGATCCCCTCGGTTTCGCAGGCGACGAGGCCGCGGTCGACGAGCGCGTCGAGACTACCGTAGAACGACTTCGGATCGAGTCGGGTCTCGTAGTGTCGTTCGAGCGCCGTCTTGAGCTTCTGTCCGCGGAGTTCCCCCGCCTCGTAGAGCAGTGCGCACAGATCTCGTCGTCGACCGCTCTGGAGCCACCGCGACATCGTCGGGAGGACGGTCGGGGCGGTGACGTCACTTTCGGTTCGCCGTCCCGGCTCGACCCGATCGCCTCCGGCGCGAGACGCTGCCGGTCGCGGATCACCCCTCGGTTCGAACCGGTAGGTTCGACTTCCCCGACGCCAAACGCCGGCTATGGGAGAACGCGAGGCGAGCGCAAACGGGATCACCGCGCGGTACGAGGAGACCGAGACCGAGCGACTGCTCACGTTCCAGAGCGACGGCAACGCCGCGGCGATCGCGCAGAACATCGAGGGGTACGCGATGCTGAAGGTGCGCCCGAGCGCCGACGGCGACGAACTCGAACGGTACTACGGCTTCGAGATGGCGCTGGATCACGCCGCGGAACTGCTCGGCGTCTCGCCGCACGACCTGCCGATTCCCGACGCCGCCTCCGATATGGGGATGTGAGCGGATCGAGGTTCCGCACCGGCGGCAGGTCGTCGCGTCGCGCTCAGTCCCGCCGCCAGTAGAACCGCGGCCCGAGAAAGAGGTACGCGAGCGAGAGGAACAGGAGCCCGAAGGCGAACCCCTCGCCGATGGCACCGACGAGCCGTTCGCCCATCCGCCCGGCGAGGAGGATCGCCGCCGCCTGGACGATCCCCATCACGAGCGCGTCCTGTGCGTGCAGGTCCGGATAGGTGATCGGCGCGAGCATCAGCGCCGCCAGCAGGTACACCAGCGGAACGAGGACGAGCGGACTCGTGAAACCCGCGAGCACGGTCGCACCGATGATCGTCGCCGCGAGCGTCGTCTGGACGCCCTCCGTCTCGGCGTCGTCGCTGTCGTAGGCGGTGTAGAGGCCGAGTCGCGTGACCGCGGCGGCGACGAAGAGCGCCCCGCCCGCGAGGGCGACGAGTCCGCGCCCGCCGGTCAGCCCCCACGACGTCGACACCGCCATCGAGACCAACAGCGCGGGCGCGACGCCGAAGGAGGCGACGTCCGCCAGCGAGTCGAGGTAGGGGCCGACCTCCGTCCCGCCGCGCCGCCGCGCCACGACGCCGTCGAGGGCGTCCGCGATCGCCGCGAGCAGGAGGACTCGGGCGGCGAGTTCGACGTCGACAGTCGCAGCGACCGCCGCGACGAATCCGAGCGCGGCGTTGGAGACGGTCACCGCGTCGGCGAGGCCCACGCGACCGACGAACCGCGGCTTCATACCTCCGCCGTCACGGAGGACGGGTTTACCTCTTTACATCCGGACTGGAGGTCGGTCTCCGCGCCGTGGGTTGTGACGCCGATCGCCGCGTCCGGATCGGTCCGCATTTAGCGCTCGCATCCTGAGCCTCAGGTATGACAGGGCAGCGAGCGTCGGATAGCGGTCGTCTCTCTCGTCGGCGCGTCCTCGGGGGACTCGGCGCGGCGGCTACGGGAGGCCTCGCCGGCTGTTCGGGATCGAGCGCTGAGGACGACTACGACGTCGGGATGACCGCGGTCGCGTTCGATCCGCCGGAGTTCACAATTTCGGTCGGCGAGACGGTCGTCTGGCGGAACACGAGTTCGCGCGGGCACACCGTCACCGCCTACGACTCGGGGATCCCCGAAGACGCCGAGTTCTTCGCCAGCGGCGGCTACGAGACGACACAGGAGGCCCGCGACGCGTTCACCTCGGAGTTCGGCGGCGCTATCGACAGCGGAGAGACGTGGTCGCACACCTTCGAGACCCCCGGCGAGTACCAGTACTTCTGCATCCCGCACGAGCAGGCGGGAATGGTCGGGACCATCGTCGTCGAGGAGTAGGATAGCCGCGTGACGCGGTCACTCGCTGGACAGCGGCGCACCTCGCGGAGGAGGCAGTGGCTGGGAACCGATACCGCGAAAAAAAACGAATCGTTCGCGGACCGAATCAGGCGTCGTCGACCGCGACGTCTTCCTCGTCGACGTCGACGGCGGCCTCTTCCTCGGCCGCGACCTCTTCGGGTCGCGCTTCGAGAGTGAGCTTCTGCACCTCGACCCGGCGGAGCGGGTAGATCGTCTTCGCTTCGCCGTAGATGGCCGAGGAGAGCCGTCCCTCGATGACGCTGTCGACGAGTTCGTCGAAGGTCCGCTCGGCGGCGGCCTCCTCGACGAGGTCGATCATCACTCGACGGATCGCCTTCTCCTGGCTGCGGTCGGCCTTCTTCGTCGTGAACGCCACGGGCTGAAGCTGGACGCGATAGTCGTCCGTCGTCAGCACCGTGATCGCCACGTCGACCTTCGAGGCCCCGCGGCGGACGAGGCTGCGGACGTAGTCGCGCGCGAGTTCGTGTTTGACGAACTCGGTGTAGGCCGCGTCGCTCGTGACCTCGTTCACTTTGAAAGTGAGCTTCGTGTTGTTCTCTCCCTGATCGCCGGTGATGTCGCCGAGGGTGACCTCGACGGTCCGACCGTCGACCTTCTCGGGTTCGTCCGCGAAGGTCGAGCCGATCTCGGTCCGGTCGAACTGCTCCGGCGCGATGAGGGTGTACCATCGCTTGCCGCTCTTCTGCTTCGAAACTGATCGTTCACTCATAGATGTGTGTCCGTGTCGTATCGACGATGGCGTCTGCCACCGTCAGGTTGACCACGGTGTCGTCCACCGTGGACTGCAACCCGCCGGCCGTCTCGCGGGAGATGTCCGTCACGAGGGTGTCGCCCTCGACGGCTGTCTCCATCGAATCGGTGTTGTCCGGACGGATCGCCGCCGCCACCGTCTCGGCGTCGGCGTGCGTCGTCCGCAGGCGGGCCGTCCGCGACTCGCACTCGCGAGCCGCGTCCGTCGCGTTCGGTTCCGTCTCTGTGCTGTCGTTCGTCATCGTCTCTCCTCCGAGTCAGTCTCCGCCGCTCCGTTCGAATCGTCCCGGGTCATCGCGACGCCTCCCTGATCGCGGCGATGACGTCGGCGTCCGGCGTCTCCGGATCGAACCGCGCGACCGCCTGGGTCGGACCGCCGGACCACGCCGCGGTCGCTGTCGCGAACTCCGATGCGAGCGCCGCGGCGGCCTCTCTCGCACCTGATTCACGGGCCGCCAGCGCGGCGGTGCCGTCGTCGAGCGCGGCGACCAGCGGTTCCGGTGACCTGAAGTCGCGGACCAGTCGGGCGACCGTTCGAAGTCGCCCGAGCGTGGCGGTCGCGTCCTCGGCGTCGTCGCTGCCGTCGCCCGTGACGTTGTCGGCGTCGTCGCCCCCGTCGTCACGGTCGCCTCCATCGCCACTGACGCCGCCGCGGACGACGAACACGCCGTCGTATCGGCCGGTGTGTGCCGTGTCGACCGCGCGGTGAACCGCCGTCGCGTGGGTGCGCCACGCGTCGAGCGCGGCCGATCGACCGCCGTGCCCGAGCGCGAGCGCGACCCCGACGCCGGGGCGCTCGACCGCGACGGCGTTCAGCGCGTCGGCGAAGCCGCCGAGCGTCGCCATCGGACCGTCGGGCGTCGCGTACGGGCGAAGCAGCCGCTCGACCGCGGTCGCACCGTGCGCCGTCGTTTCGTCGTCACCGACCACGGCGAGCGCGACGAGCGAAGCGAGGGATCGCCTCGATTCCTCGTCCTGCGGCCTCGCGTCCGTATCGGTGATCGACGAGAGTTCGGCTCTGACAGCGTCCTCGTCGCCCGAGAAGGGGGCGCGTATCAGCGTCGAGTGGGTCAGTCCGTCGACGGCGTCGTCGACGGGAATCGCCACGCCCGCGCGGCGCTCGATCGCGCCTGCGTCGGTCGCGGCCTGGACGAGCGAGGTCGCGACCGAGTCGGGATGCTCGCCCGCGGCGACAGTTCCGGCCAACGCCAGAACCGGATCGACGTCCCGGTTCGACCCCGAGATGCGTCCGGGCTCGCCGACGAGCGTCGTCGCCACGTCGTACGCCCGACGGCTCGCTGCCGGGCCGTCCGCGTCGATCGCGACGTCCGCCTCCGACGGGTCGGATCCGACTGCCACCAGCAGACCGTCGTCACTCGCCGCCGACACGTCAGTGCCGAGCGAGGTGACGCGGACCTGGAACGGGATGTCGACGCCGCGGAGCGCCCGCGCAAGCAACCCGGCGGCCGCCAGTGCGTCGCCGTCCGCGCGGGCGACGATGCGGACGAACGCGGCCGACGAGAGCGCCGCTGCGACGCTCTCTGCGGGGGCGTTCGCGTCGGCGGTGGCGTCGGGCTGGGATGACATCGGAGCGGGACTGACTTACTCCTCGAGGAGTTTGACGGCGACGTCGTGCGTGTACGTGAAGTCCTCGTCGAGTTCGTCACCGCGGTAGTAGTCGACGAGCCGACGGATCTTCGATTCGGTGTTCTGCAGGGCGCGCTTGTTCTGCATGTCCTGCTGGTTCTCGTTGACGTGCCGACGGAGGCCCACGGCGCGCTCCATCAGGTTCCGGAGGTCCTCGGGGATCTCCGGGGCCGCGTCGTTCTCTTCGAGGATCGCGGTTACCTTCTTGCCGGTCGCGACCTTGACGTCGGGGACGGGTACGCCCTTGACGCCTTCGTCGCGGAGCTTCAGGCCGATCTGACTGGGCTCGTGGCCCTGCTCTGCGAGTTCGACGACGCGCGCTTCGATGTCGTCGGGGTCGACATCACTCCACTCCGGGGGTTCGTCTGCCACCGGCTTGTCCGAACCGGACGAGCCACGGCGGCGGGTATGCATTCGTGCCATTGTTGTCGGGTTGGAACGGCACAGACCGCAGAATACGCGATGTGACGCCGCCGACGGGTGTCGGCGGCATCGCACTTCCGCAATCCCAAGCCGCGCGAGCGCGGCGAGTCAGATTTGCGGCCGTGCTGTTCCCAACTGATCCCACCGGCGTCGACGGCAAAAGGATTCCGACCCGCGGTCGCCATCCCACAAGTCGAAGCCCTTAAGAACGAAAGCGGAATACGGACGAGTGCGAACGAGGGCTCGTAGATCAGCGGTAGATCATCCCCCTGGCACGGGGAAGGCCGCGGGTTCAAATCCCGCCGAGTCCACTTCTAATACCTCCCGTATCGAGGGACGGCGGAATCGAATTATACGTTCTAACACGTCCGATAACGACGGTTCTAGTTTTGAGTCCGCTCCCTCACGAAAGAGAGAGCGTTTGGAATCCAAACGCGGGTCGCCGCCGTCCGGCGGTGAGTCGAGGGGGTGGCGGCCGATCTGTTCACGCCGTTGCACAGACGCCGCTGTACCGTAGAGTAGATGGTTGTTCCCTCACATCGTGCTGTCGACACGAGCAACGATGGCTGGGGCACTCAGACAGAACATCGCGCTGTCACGCGCACGGGAGGAACGCGGATACGTCGACGCGTCGGTCGCCGTCGATATCCCCTCGAACGTCAGCCGCGTCTCCGTGCAGGTCCCCCCGTGGACGACAGTCGACGAGGCACAGGGATTCGACCGACAGTCCGGGTCTCAGCGGTTCGTCTGGACGGGGGCCGCAGACAGACCGACCCTGAAGCTGACGGTCCCAGCCGAGAAGCCACGGCCGGGCGCGGCCGGAACCACGACGGTCGACGTCGGCGAGTGGGCGATCCTCGAAGCGCCGAACCTGCTCACCCAGTGGCGACACCGCGGGGAGGAACCGACGTTCGAGCGACGCCTCGTCGTCGACGACGAGGGGATCGCGAGCAGCGACGGGGGGTTGGTGTACCTCGGGCCGCACCGCGAGCACACGCGCCGGGCCGCCGGCCAGCGGATCCGGCTCGTCGAACCCCGCGCGGCGTCGCTCCGAGAGTCGCCGGACGACATCCTCGACGCACTGGCGCACGCCGCGCGGGAACTCCGTGTCAGCGGTCGCGACGACGAGGTCGTCGGGATCGCGGCACCGACACGCCCGGTCAACTGGGGCCCCGGTGGGCTCCACGCCGGCGGAAACGCCTTCTGGGCCCGGGACAGTTCGCGACTCGACAAGCCGAACGCCACCTGGGTCCACGAGTACGTCCACACCCGACAGGAGTTCGGGACCGACGCCTCGATGAAGTGGATCGTCGAGGCGACGGCGGTGTACTACGCGACGCGACTCACCTACGAACGGGGCGTGATCTCGGCTGACGAGTGTCACGCCGCGCTCAACGCGTCGACGTGCGAGACCGACGCGCTCGGAGCGCCGGTCTCGTGGAGTTCGGCGCACGTCCCGTACCGGAAGGGGAGCCGGGTGGTGAGCTGGCTCGATCGGCAGCTCCGCGAGTACGGCACCGCGACGCTCGCCGACGTGCTCGCGTCGATGAACCGGTACTCGGACGGATCGATCACGGACCCGACGACGCTATCGGAGGTGATCGACGGTGGTACCGATGCGATCGGTTTCCGCGATTTCAAGCGCATCGTTGCCGCTGCCGTGGGCGACGAACCCGGGAGCAGGTCGTTCCGACCCATCGAGAAGCAACTGAATTCGGCCGTCAACAGTGCTGGCGTCCCCGGGGAGACGTCGCCGCCGGGCGTCAGTGACGTGTCGAGCGACCCGGTCGCGGAGCCGGTCGCGGCGACGGACGCGACCGAACTGCTCGACGAGGCGTTCGGTGAACGCTACGGGAACGAGGTCGTCGAGGCCGACGGACGGATCGACGAGGGGACGGTGTTCGGCGACGGCGACGACGGATCGCTCATCGAGGAGTCCGACGTCTTCGGGAGCGAGGAAGACGACGGAGGCTCGGTGTCCGACGACGACACGACGGTGCGGATCGAGACGTCGGGGAGTGACGTCACCATTGGCGGCGACGTCGACGACGCCGACGTCGAACGGACCGAGTCGGGAATCAGCGTCGACACGTTCGGATCCACGATCGAGGTCGACACCTCCGGGATGGACATCAGTGTCTCCACGAGCGGTGGTACGAGCACCGAGGTCAGCGTCTCGGGCGACGGCATCAGCGTCGAGAGCAGCGGCGGCGACGTCACCGTCAGCACGACCGGCGGGATCGACGTCGACGGCGACGTCAGCGTCAGCACGACCGGGGATTCCGGGGTCGGCGGCGACAGCACGAGCGGGCTCGGTTTCGTGCCGAGGGACCGCTGCGACGACGGAGAACCCAACGGTTAAGACGGCTTCCGATGACCGGAGCAATATGTCAGGTGGGTATCCGTACGTCTACCCGCCCGATCAGTTTTTCCGCGTGGGCGGACGGCGGGTATCGACGACCGTCGTCGCGTTGGCGCTCCCGGTGGTGGTGGCCGCGCTCGACCTGCTGCTGTTCGGGTTTCCCGAGACGGGGATCCCCTACAACTACCCGCTCTTCGGTGATATCGTTCTCGTTTGGACGGCCATCCTGTTTCTCCGGCTCTCACACCGCGTCCTCTGGAATATCGGCGACGAGTTCGCCACGCTGATCCGACTGAGCCGCGGCAATCCCGTTTCGCTCGTCCAGTCGCTCACGCCGCGGGACATCCACAGCGATCTCCAGAACGTCCTCTACCTCTCGTATCATCCGGTCGTTCTGGGAGTCGGGGCCGTCATCGGCGGGACGTTCGTGAGCGCGATTATGTACTGGATGGGCGTCTTCGAGGCGTATCCGTATCTGGGGATGAATTTCGGGTTCGGGGCGGCCCACGGCGTGTTCTTCGGGCCGGTCCTCGGCGGGTCGTACGTCGTCGTCAGAGCGTACTCCACGTACATCGCCGACATCAACCTCCTGGACCCGAACGGCGTCGGCGGCTACCGGCAGATCGGGAACGGGATCGTGAAACTGGCGACGTACGCCATCGGCGTCCTGACGCTCGATTTCGTCATCCTCTCCAGCGTGACGTTCACCGCGTTCGGGCGGTTCCAGGTCGTCGTCAGCGTGCTGTTTCTGACCGTCCTCGCGGTCGTCGTCGTCGGGACGATACTGGTCACCGTCCTGGTACGGCGGAAGTTGTTGCAGGTCAGAAGCGAGAAGGTCAGTCTGATGCGGGAGACGTTCGCCGACGTCGAACGCGAGTACTGGCGGAAGTACCGCGCCGAGGAGAACAACCTCTCGGAGGCCCTGAACCTCCTCTCGATGTACGCGATGTTCTACCAGATGAGCGATATGGATATGTGGCCGATCAACCTCTATTCGCTCGTCCGGCTGGGAGGGAGCGTGAGTTTCTCGCTGGCCGTGTACTATCTCGACCTCATCAACTCCGTCGAGTCACTCGCATCCGTCCTCTGACGGCGCGGAACGGCTGACCCGACCGATCGTCACCAGGTGCGCATAGAGGACAACGAACGGGGTGAGAACGACGAACCCGAGATCCTGCTCCGGCTCGGCGCGAAGCGCGAGGAATCGACGGCGATACCACGGGGGGGCCGGAAGGAGGTCGAGCGCGCGGTCGAGGGAACCAGGAGGGCCCTCGTCGAGGTGGAACGCGCAGTTGTACGCCGTCCACTTCGCCGCCTCCAGCGAGTAGTCGATCGCTCGCGGCGAAACGAGCGCGTACCCCACCTGCGCCGCGGCGAGGGCGACCGTCGTCACGAGGCTCCGGAGCAGTTCGCGGTATCGACACGCGAACGGCGTGCCGATCTCGTCCCACCGGGGTTCGACGGCCCGGCCGTAGATGGTGACTCCCGTCTCGAAGACGCCGAGCAGGACCGTCCGCCAGGGAGCAACGATCGAGGCGACCGAACTCGTATCGAAGATCGCGGGAAAGTCGCCGGCGGCCACGGCGGATTCGGTGGTCACGAACCCCGAGCGATACATCCCGGTCGCCCGTTCGACGACCCGTTCGAGCGCCGTAGGATCGTCGGTCCCGGCATCGAGATGTACCGCGGCCAACTCCTCGCAGCGACGTTCGACGTCCGCGACGTACGACTCCGAGACGTCCGAGGCCAGGACCACGACCAGATCGACGTCGCTGACCGCCGTCGCCTCGCCCGACACGACGCTACCGAACAGGTGGACGGCGACGACCGCGTCCTCGTCGAGCGCCGCGGCGAGTTCCTCCAGGAAGTCCCGCGACCGGTCGGACAGGGCTGAACGGATCTCCTCGTCGAGAGACAGGTCGATGCCCATCGGCGAATTCACCCCCACGCCCCTCAGGCCAGCCGCTCGGCCGCCAGATCGGCACCCTCGCGCAGCGCCTCCAGTTTCTTCCAGGCGATGGCGGGGTGGACGGCGTTCGCGCCCTCGACCACCGTCTCGAAGCCGCAGTCGGCACCGGCGACGACACGTTCCGGATCGCCCACAGCGCGGGCGAAACGCTCGATGCGCTCGGCGACGACCTCGGGGTGCTCGACGACGTTGGTCTTCACGTCGATCACGCCCGGGATCAGCCGCCAATCGTCCGGCAGCGGGTGCTCCTCGAACGTCCGGTACTCGTGTTGGTGCCGCGGGTTCGCGCCCTCGACGACCAGGCCGCCGACGTCGGCCTCGTAGAACGCGCCGATCACCTCGTCGAGCGCGACGTCGTGGTGATGCGGGCCCTCGTAGTTGCCCCAGCAGCCGTGCAGCCGGATCTGCTCGTCGGGGATCCCGGCGATCGCCCGGTTGAGCGCGTCGACGTGTGTGCGGACGCGCTCGCGGAACTGGTCGACGGAGTCGCCCTTGTACGTCAGCGTGAACCCCGCCAGCAGGTCGGGAGCGTCGATCTGGAGGACCGCGCCCGTCTCGGCGATGAGTTCGTACTCCGTGGCGAGCGCTTCCGCGAGGTCGAACAGGTACTCCTCGTCGGAGTCGTGGTAGTCGGTCTCGGTGAACCGGAGGACCGCCCCGGGCGAGGGTGCGGTGTGGAACCGGGCGGGGAACGCGACGCCCTCGGCGTCGACCGCCTCGTCGAACCGGGCGAGATCGTGGCGGAGGTCGTCCTCGCCGACGTACTCGATCGGCCCCGTCGCGACCGGACCGCCGATGTTCTCCGTGTCGCCGAGCAGTTCCTCGGCGTACTCCGGGAAGTCGTCGAGGTCGGAGGGCCAGGCGCGTTCGACGGTCCCCTCGCCGAATCCCGACAGGCGGTTGGTGACGTCGACGGAGTAGGCGATGCGGCTCTGTTCGCCGTCGTTGGCGACGTCGATACCGACCTCGGCCTGACGGCGCACGACCTCCCGGACCGACTCGTCGACGGCCTCCTCGAACGCCGCGTCGTCGCGATCCGCGGAGGCGGTCAGCAACGAGCGGAGGCGGTCCGAGCGCGGGAGACTCCCGACGTGCGTGGTTCGGATCGTGGGCGGTGACATCGGTTCGACGGTCTCGCGGCGGCCACAAATGGGTGTCGGGGGCGGCAATCGCTCGCCTACCACCGGAGCCACACGAGCAGCGCGAACCCGATCGCGAGCGTCGCGGGGATCACCATCCCGAGGAGCGCGATCGGTCCGACGTCGCCGACGGTGACCAATCCCGCGAGTTCGGCGAGGACCCAGAGGCTCCCGGCGAGGACGGCGACACCGACGAGCACAGCGATCACGCGGTCGTCCATCTGTCTCGGAGACTCCTCTATCGGATCTCTGACGGTCGCAGTCGGCGTAAACGTTTGGCCCGATCGACGGTGAGACCGCGGGGCGAGAGTACCGTTTATGGCGGACGGTGAAGTACTGCGAACGTATGTCAGACGGAGAGTTCGAGGGATACGGCGGACGACACGTCCCCGAGCCCCTCGCCGAGCCGCTCGAACAGCTGGCGACCGCCTACGACGAGATCAAGGAGACGGACGAGTTCCGAAGGGAACTCGACGACCTGCTCGGAGACTACGCCGGACGGCCGACACCGCTCTACCACGCCGAGGGGCTGAGCGAGCGCTACGGGGCCGACGTCTACCTCAAGCGCGAGGACCTCCTCCACGGCGGCGCGCACAAGATCAACAACGCGCTCGGGCAGGCGCTGCTCGCGAAGCAGGCGGGGAAATCCCGGCTCATCGCTGAGACCGGAGCGGGCCAGCACGGCACCGCGACGGCGATGGTCGGCGCGCTGTTGGATCTCGACACGGAGATCTACATGGGGAAGAAGGACGTCGAGCGCCAGAAGATGAACGTCTTCAGGATGCGGCTGATGGGCGCGGAGGTCAACGAGGTCACCCGCGGGGGATCGGGGCTGTCGGACGCCGTCGACGCCGCGCTCGAAGATTTCGCGGCGAACATCGACGACACCCATTACCTCGTCGGCTCCGTCGTCGGCCCCGATCCGTTCCCGCGGATGGTCCGGGACTTCCAGGCCGTGATCGGCGAGGAGGCCCGCGAGCAGTTCTTGGACCGCACCGGCGGTCTCCCCGACGCGGCGGTCGCCTGCGTCGGCGGCGGCAGCAACGCGATGGGGCTGTTTCACGCCTTCCGCGACGACGAAGAGGTCGCGTTCTACGGCGCGGAGGGCGGCGGCGAGGGCGCGGGATCGAAGCGTCACGCCGCCCCGCTGGCCGACGGCGAGGACGGGACCATCCACGGGATGCGGACCCGGGTCATCGACGAAGACGTGGAGGTCCACTCCGTCTCGGCGGGTCTCGACTACCCCGGCGTCGGTCCGGAGCACGCGATGTTCCGCGCGGTCGGCCGCTGTGACTACCGCGCCGTCGACGACGGGGCCGCGACGGCCGCGTTCAGAGAACTCGCCGAGGAGGAGGGAATCATCCCCGCGCTCGAATCCAGCCACGCGATAGCCCTCGCGAAGGAACTCGCAGACGAGCACGACACGATCCTCGTGAACCTGAGCGGCCGCGGCGACAAGGACATGGAACAGGCCGCGGAACTGTTCGATCTGAACTGAGCCGACGCGGTCGCGCCCGCGGCGACGCGGTGGGGGTGGTCTTCGGTCGCCGCTCCGCAAACTCTAATTCGGTCCGTGTGGTATCGGTGCTCAGAGACTATGTGTCGGGAACTGAAGCGGGAGCCGACCTGGGTGGCGGCGATCCGACTGGCGATACTCGAAGGGCAGGTCGACACCGAATCGGTGATCGAGGAGGCGAACCTGATTCCGGGGAGAGAACGCACCGTCCGCGACGTCCTCGCGACGATGGACGAGCGCGGGGTGTTGAACGCCGTCGGCGAGGACAGGTACCTGCCCGGCGAGGTCCTCCTGAACTCCGACCGGTTCGACCTCGACTTCGACAACGCCTCCGACGGCGGCGCGCATCGCTGGAAGTCCTCCGTGTGAACCGGACCCGATGACGTGCCGATCGACTGACCGTAGCGTAAGCTATGTAAATACCACGGGAATACGTAGCCTATGGGCACGCTGACGAACACCAAAATCTCGGAGAAGAACCTGACTACGGTCCCCAAGCCGGTTCGAAACTTCCTCGACGTCGGCGCCGGCGACCGCGTCGAGTGGCACGTCGAAGACGGGAAGATCGTCGTCGAAAAGTTCGTCGACGAGGAGTGACGACCGTTCGGCCGTTGTCGCTCCGTTCAGTACAATCGATCGGCCGCTGTGGACCGTTCGCTGTGATCGGTCCACCGCTGTCGTTCCGTCCATCATCGTCGTTCACCTGTTTTCGTTCCGCTCGCTGTCGTCATTCGGCCGCCGCTCGGTCTCGTCGGGCTCACCTTCCGATTCCGCCAGATCACCGGGCTCGTCGACGTCTCGACGGACACCCGGGTCCGAGACCGACACGCAGGCGCTGTCCCCGCTCGTGAGCAGGATCTCGCGACCCCCGACGTCGCCCGCGACGTCCGCGAGCGCGTCGAAGAAGCGCCGGTCGAACAGCACCGGATTTCCGCGGACGCCGTCGTGAGCGGCCGCGAGCGCGTCGCCGACGCCCGCGTCGTAGGCGGCGACGAGCGTCTCGACGGTCTCGGGGTCGACGAACGGCATATCACCGAGCGCGATTACCGCCGCATCGACCTGTGCATCGGAGTCGCGGAGCGCACCGATCCCGGCCCGGAGCGACGAGGCCTGACCCGTGTCGTAGGCGTCGTTGGCGACGACCGCCACGTCGAGTCCCGCCAGCGCGTCGACGACGCGGTCGGCCTCGTGGCCCACGACCGCGACGACCGGGTCGAGGCCGGCGTCGAGGAGCGTGCGCGCCGCGTGTCGGACGAGCGGGTCGCCGTCGTGCGTCGCCAGCAGTTTGTTGCGGTCGCCGAAGCGGTCGCTGGTTCCGGCGGCGAGGAGCACGCCCGCGACTCGGGAACGGTCCCGCGTCCGATCGTCGTCCTCCTCACTGGATCCCTCCTCATCGGCTCCCTCCTCATCGAACGGCGGCGAGACGACCGGCAGATCGACCTCCCCGTCCGTCATCGCTCGACGGCGGAGTACGGGACCACGTCGACCGCCTGGTCGCGCTCGACGCCCTCGCCCGTGAGGACGAAGCCGTCGGCGCGGGTCGCCCTGGTGCTCGACGAGAGGACGCTCGGGTCGAAGTCCGCCTCGTAGACCGAGAGCGCCGAGTCGGCGTGGCCGAGCGGCATCGCGACGGCGTCGTCGCCGTCGACATCACCGTCGGTCTCGCCGTCTTCGAGCGTGACGGGAATCGCGTAGGCGAACCCGGGCGTGGCGATACCGACGTCTCGCGCCATCCGCGCGGGCACCGTCGGCAGCGACGTCTCGCCCGTGAAGAGGGGCCGCGCGACGAGCGTGGTCACCGCGTGCGCGCCCACCGGCTTGCCCGGGATGGCGAGGGCGACGGCGTCGTGCTCGGGCAGTTCGGCGACGGCGATCGGCTTGCCGGGGCGGAGTCGCACCCGGTGGAACAGCACCTCGCCGAGGGAGTCGAGCGCGCGCACCACGTAGTCCTTGTCGCCGACGCTCGTCCCGCCGGTGGTCACCACCACGTCGTGCTCGTCGGCTAAGTCTGCGATCCGGGACTCGACGCGGTCGTAGTCGTCGGGGACGGTCCCCTCGTAGGCGGCGTCGTGGCCCCACGAGCGGACTAATCCCGCGAGCATCGGTGAGTCGAGATCGGTGTGTCTCCCCTCGTGGATCTCCGTTCCGGTCGCGAGCAGTCCCACGGAGAGGCGCGTACGGACCCCCACGGACTCGATCCCGAGGTCGCCCAGTAAGATGGCGTCCTTCGGCGAGAGTCGCTCGCCGACCTCGAACAGCCGCTCTCCCTCGGCGACGTTGCTCCCGCGCTCGTAGACGTACGTCCCCGGTTCCAGGTCCGACCCGGTCAACCGTCCGTCCTCGACGGTCGCCTCCTCCCGCTTGAGCACCGCGTTCGCCGCGGGCGGGACCGGCGCGCCCGTCGCGATGCGGACGGCCTGCCCCTCCCCCAGTTCCGGTGGTTCGTCCTCCGGGAAGACGTCGGCGTCGACGACTTCGAGCGGGTACTCCGCCGTCGCGTCGAAGGCGAAGCCGTCCATCGTCGCGTGGCTCTGCGCCGGGACGTCGACGGGCGAATCGATCGGTTCGGCGAGCGTGCGCCCGGCGATGCGGTCGAGCGGAACCGTCTCGGCGTCCAGCGTCGGAAGCCACCGCTCTCGCAGGGCCCGAACGCGTTCGGCCCCCTCGTCCCACGCGATCAGATCGTCGTGGCTGTGGTCCGAGTCGTTCGTCATCGTTCTCCCGTGTAGCGTCCGGCAGTGTAGTCGCGTCCGTCGGTGCGGTCACGTTCGTCGGTACGCTCGCGTCCGTGGGTACGGTTGCGCCCCGGCTGAACGCCCGAGTCATTCCGAGGTGTCTCTCCCGATGCAACACAAACTTTTATTGGGTACCTACTTGTTACCATAGATCGTGATAATAGTGTGCACATAGTGGGGATATATAAAAGATGGCGACGCGCAGCTGCCGACCGACCGGAGACACCGACGATGGACACATATGGAATTTGACGGAGAGTTCGAGTTAGACGGCGTACCGCCCGAGAAAGCGTGGATCGTTCTGTCGGACCCGATGGCGGTCCGGGACTCGCTGAAGGGGTGTCGCTACATCACCCCGATGGACGACGACTTCAACTTCGACGAGTACGAGCCCGAGGAGGACGTCGAGATGCTGCCGGACGCGGATCCGGAGATCATCGCCGAGCGGGCCTTCGTCGAGGGGCAGAAGTACGCGGCGCTGATGCAGGTCGGCGTCGGGAGCGTGAAACCTCGCTTCGAGACGACCGTCACCATCGACGAACGCGACAGCGAGAACTTCAGGATGGTCGCGACCGGCGGCGGCGACGCCTCCGGGAGCAGTTTCAGCATGGAGTCGGGGATGCAGATCCACGGGCTCGAAGACGGCGAGGGCTCGCGGATCGAGTGGTGGACCGAGGCCGACATCTCGGGGCGGATCGCCCAGCTCGGCTCGCGGGTCATCAAGCCGGTCGCCAACAAGATCGTGAACAACTTCTTCAGCAGCATCGAGCAGCAGATGACCGACGTCGACGAGGACGCGAACTCCGGCGTCACCGACAGACTACGGAACATGCTATGAAAGCGGCACCGTTCGAACACCACGAGCCGACGTCAGTCAGCCAGGCGGTGAGCCTGATCGAGAGCCTCGACGAGCCGACGATCCTCGCCGGCGGACAGAGCCTGGTTCCGATGCTCCGGTTCCGACTCGCCCGCCCGGACACGGTCGTCGACATCAACGGCATCGACGAACTCGACTACCTCCGGGAGGAGGACGGCTACCTCAAGATGGGGGCGCTCGCGCGCCACGCCGACGTCGAAGACTCGGACCTGGTCGACGAGAAGTACGGGAGCTTCGCGGACGCGGCCCCGCTCGTCGCGGACCCGCAGATCCGGAACCGCGGGACGATCGTCGGGTCGATCGCACAGGCCGACCCGAAGGGCGACTGGGGGTCGATCCTCATCGCTCACGACGGCGAGATCGTCGCCGCGGGTCCCGACGGGGAGCGGACCGTCCCGATCGACGAGCTGTTCCTCCTCCCGTACGACACCTCCCTCGGCGAGGACGAACTCATCACGGAGGCGCGCGTCCCGACACCGGAAGAACGGGAGGGAAGCGCCTACCACAAACTGAAGCGCAAGACCGGCGACTACGCGATGGCCGGCGTCGCGGCCCGACTGATCCTCGACGGAGACGGGAGAATCGAGACGGCGGGAATCGGGATGACCGCGGTGGACATCACGAACGCGCGCGCCGCCGACGCCGAGGAACGTCTCGAGGGCGAGCGGCCCAGCGCCGACCTGTTCGAGGCGGCCGGCGAACTGGCGGCCGAACAGTCGAACCCCGAATCGGACGAACACGGCGACGCGTCGTACAAGGAGCGGATGGTGGAAGTGCTAACCCAGCGGGCGCTCGGCGACGCCGCCGAGCGTGCGGGGGTCATCAAACGGAGGGCAAAACCGTGACTGACGAACGCGAAATCACGCTGACGATCAACGGAACCGAACGCACGCTCGAGGTCGAACCGCGACGCCTGCTCGTCCACGCGATCCGCGAGGACCTGGATATGACGGGCACGCACATCGGCTGCGACACCGGCAACTGCGGGGCCTGTACGGTCCTGCGGGACGGCGAACCGATCAAGTCCTGTCTGATGTTCGCCACGCAGGCCGACGGCAGCGAGATCATGACCGTCGAGGGGATGGAGGACCTCCCCGAGTCCGACGGCGAGCTCCACCCGCTCCAGGAGGGGTTCCACGAGGAACACGGCCTGCAGTGTGGGTACTGCACGCCCGGGATGTTGATGGCGGGGAAGGCGCTCCTCGACGAGAATCCCGATCCCGACGAGGCGGAGATCCGCGAGGCGATCAGCGGCAACCTCTGTCGGTGCACCGGCTATCAGAACATCGTGAAGTCGATCGAGTACGCGGCCGAGGAACTCGCCGCACAGCCGGCGACCGATGGCGGCACCGCGGCGGTCGAAACCGGATCGTCGGTGGAAGCCGCCGCGAACGGTCCGGAAACGTCCGGTGACGCGGACGGTCCGACAGCGGCCGACGACGCGGACGATTCCGAACCGTTCGAGGGCTACGACGTCGACGGCGAGTTCTCCTGCGGCGCAGAGAACTGCTGCGGCGGTCCAACGACCGACGCCGAACACAACGGAGACAACGTATGAGCAGCGAAACCGACGACATTCCGGTCGCGGACACGGAGTATCAACACGACGACGACGGCGGTCCCGACCCCGAGAAGCACTGC
Organism: Halobellus rarus; assembly: GCF_024494595.1. GTDB lineage: Archaea > Halobacteriota > Halobacteria > Halobacteriales > Haloferacaceae > Haloquadratum > Haloquadratum rarum. Next base: position 236,826 of record NZ_JANHDI010000004.1, read on the forward strand.
GGCCACGGCCGCGGTGGGATGGGCGAGGAGGTCAAGCGCAAGGAGGACAAGCGCTTCATCACCGGTCGCGGCAACTACGTCGACGACATCAAGAAGCCCGGGATGCTCCACTGCGAGATCGTCCGGAGCCCGCACGCCCACGCTCGCGTCGAGGACATCGACAAATCGCGTGCCCTCGATCTCGACGGCGTCGTCGCCGTGCTGACCGCAGAGGACCTGGCGGCGCACGAACTGGCGACGATGCCGACGCTGATGGACGACACCCAGGACGTCCTCGTCAACGACAAGGTCAAGTTCCAGTCACAGGAGGTCGCCGCGGTGATCGCGACCGACCGGTACGTCGCGAAGGACGGCGCCGAAAAGGTCGAGGTCGACTACGAGGTGCTCGATCCCGTCGTCACCGCGGAGGAGGCGCTCGAAGCGGACGCGCCGCTGATCCGCGACGAACTCGAAGACCAGGAGGACAACCACATCTTCGACTGGGACGTCGGCGACAAGGAAGCGACGGACGAGGTGTTCGAGGAGGCCGACGTGACCGTCGAAGAGCAGATGGAGTACCAGCGGCTCCACCCCGCGCCGATCGAGACGTGCGGGTGCGTCGCCGACTGGGACCCCGGCAAGGACAAGATCACGGTCCACCTCACCTCGCAGGCACCGCACGCTCACCGCACGCTGTTCTCGCAGGTGTCGGGCATCCCCGAGCACAAGGTGCGCATCGTCAGCCCCGACGTCGGGGGCGGCTTCGGGAACAAGGTGCCGATCTACCCCGGATACGTCGTCGCGGCCGCGGCCTCGGTCGTGCTCGAACAGCCCGTGAAGTGGATGGAGGAGCGCTCCGAGAACATTCAGACCACCGGGTTCGCCCGCGACTACGATATGACCGGCGAACTCGCCGCCACCGAGGACGGGATTATAAAGGGCGTCCGGACGGACGTGCTGGCGAACCACGGCGCGTACAACGCGGTCGCTCAGCCGTCGAAGTTCCCGGCGGGCTTCTTCAACATCTTCACCGGCTCCTACGACATCGAGGCGGCGTACGGGTCGCTGACGGCGGCGTTCACCAACACCGCCCCCGGGGGCGTCGCCTATCGCTGTTCGTTCCGGGTGACGGAGGCCGTCTACCTCATCGAGCGAATGGTGAAGGTGCTCGCCCAGGAACTCGACATGGACCCCGCGGAGATCCGGCGCAAGAACTTCATCCCCGCCGACGCGTTCCCCTACGAGAGCGCGACGGGGTGGAACTACGACTCCGGGGACTACGAGAAGGCCCTGGACAAGGCCCTGGAGATGGCCGACTACGACCACTACCGCGAGGAGCAACGGCGCCGCATCGAGGAGGACGCCGACAAGCTCATCGGCATCGGCATCTCCTCGTTCACGGAAGTCGTCGGCGCGGGGCCGGGCAAGTCCTGCGACATCGCGGGCATCGAGATGTTCGACTCCGCGGACATCCGGGTGAACCCGACCGGCAACGCCGTCCTCAGGGTCGGCGTCCAGACGCAGGGGCAGGGTCACGAGACCACGTTCGCACAGATCGTCGCCGAGGAGCTCGGAATGGACGTCGAAAACATCTCCGTCGAGCACGGCGACACCGACACCGACCCGTACGGGCTGGGCACCTACGGCTCTCGTTCGACGCCCGTCGCGGGGGCGGCCACCGCGGTCGCCGCCCGGAAGGTCCGCGAGAAGGCCAAATCCATCGCCGCGAACGAGTTGGAGGCCGCCGAGGAGGACATCGAGTGGGACCGCGAGTCCGGCGAGTTCCACGTCGCGGGCGCGCCCGACCGCTCGATCACGATCACCGAGATCGCCGCGGGTGCGTACATGAACCATCCCACGTCGGAGGAGCCCGGTCTGGAGGCCGTGAACTACTACGACCCGCCGGAGATGACGTACCCGTTCGGCTCCTACATCGTCATCGTCGAGGTCGACAGGGAGACCGGCGAGGTCGACTTCGAGAAGTTCGTCGCGGTCGACGACTGCGGCAACCGCATCAACCCGATGGTCATCGAGGGGCAGATCCACGGCGGTCTCGCCCAGGGCATCGGGACGGCGATGATGGAGCACGTCACCTACGACGAGAACGGCAACTGCACGGGCGGGGACTTCATGAACTACCTGCTGCCGACGGCCAACGAGATCCCCAACTTCGAGACGGGGTACACGGTGACGCCGTCGCCGCACCACCCGATCGGTGCGAAGGGCGTCGGCGAGTCGCCGACCGTGGGGTCGCCGCCGGCCATCGTCAACGCGGTTGTCGACGCGATGGCCCACGCCGGCACGACGCACGTCGAGATGCCGATGACGCCCGACCGCGTCTGGGAGGCGCTCGACGAGGCCGGACTGGCGCACGATCCGAGCCAGAACGTGCACTTCGAGTTCGAGGGCGGACAGAGTGAAGAACCAGCCGACGACTGAGCGTCGGCGCCCGGCGACAGCCCCATTGGCGCTGCCGACGTGGAGACAGCAATAGATGACAGAGAACGAACCCCACGAAGCGAGCGACGATCCGCCGAACCGAGCGGCCGTCAGCGACGGCGACGTCGCCGCGCTGGAGGCAGAGCTCACGGAGCGTGGCGAGCCCTACGCCCGGGTGACGATCGTCCGCCGCGAGCCGCCGGTGTCGGCGAACGTCGGCGACCGCGCGGTCGTCACGGCGGACGGCGAACTCCGCGGCTGGATCGGCGGCGCGGCGTGCGCGCAGACGACCGCCATCAGCGAGGCGAAAGCCGCCATCGAGGACGGAAAGCCGCGGTTCGTCGGCATCGCGCCCGATCCCGAGGAGATCGACCGCCCGGGGCTGGAGGCGTTCCCGATGCACTGCCACAGCGAGGGCGTCCTCGAACTGTTCATCGAGCCGGTGAACCCGACGCCGGACCTGCTGATCGTCGGCGATTCGCCGGTCGCGCGGGCGCTCACGCGACTCGCGGACGAACTCGCCGTCGACGTCGTCCTCGTCGATCCGGACGCCGGCGACGATCACGCGGCCGATCGCCTCGTCACGAGTACCGATCCCGAGACCGTCGTCGACGCCGTCGGCCGGTCGCCGCTGGTCGTGGTCGCGTCGATGGGCAAGTACGACGCCCGAGGCGTCGCCGCCGGCGTCGCGGCCGACGCGTCGTACGTCGGCCTCGTCGCCAGCGAAACCCGGAGCGGCGAGGTGATAGAGCGGGCCGCGACGCTCCTCGAGACGGACCCCGAGCGGGTCCGAGCGGCCGTGACGAACCCCGCGGGCGTCGACATCGAGGCGTACACGCCCGCCGAAATCGCGGTGAGCATCCTCGCCGAAGTCGTCGACGCGCGAGCGGCGGGGGCTGCAGGCAGTCCGCAGCAGTCGCCGGCCGACGCGAAAACGTCGTCGCCGGCCGACGGGAACGCGGAGACCGAACGCGGGGCAGCTGTCGAAGAGGCGTCGGAAAACGACGCGGCAGAGGATGGGGCATCGGAGGGCGACACAGCTAGGGATGTGGCGTCGGGGAGGGACGCGGCCGAGGACGAGACTGCGACCGCCGACCTCGCCACCGACCCCGTCTGCGGGATGACGGCCGATCCCGAGACGGCTCCCTCGGTCGACCACGACGGGGAGACGTACTACTTCTGCTGTGAGGGCTGTGCGGACTCGTTCCGCGCGGAGCCGGAATCGTACCTGGAACGCGGGGAGGCAGCGTGAGCCGGAACGCGTTCGCGTCGCTGTCGCCGGCGGACCTCGAAGAGCTATTCGAGGCCGAGGCGTACGTCGCGGACGACCGGACGGTCACGACCGTCCACCTCGCGCTGACGCTCGGCCGACCGCTGCTCGTCGAGGGGCCGCCGGGGAGCGGGAAGACCGAACTCGGCAAGGTCCTCGCGAGCGCGTTCGACACCGACCTCATCCGACTGCAGTGCTACGAGGGGCTGACCGCCGAAAACGCGCTCTACGAGTGGAACTACACGAAGCAGCTGCTCGCGGTGCAGGCCGACGAGGGGACGGTCGCGGGCGATTCGACGGCCGCCGGGGCGGCGAACCCCGAAAGCGACGGGTCCCCGTCGACCGAGACGGCGCAGAGCCGCTCGGTCTTCGACGAGGAGTACCTGCTCGAACGACCGCTCCTGCGCGCGCTCACGGCCGGCGGGGACACACCGCCAGTGCTGCTCGTCGACGAGATCGACCGGGCCGACGAGGAGTTCGAGGCCTTTCTCCTAGAGCTGCTCTCGGACTTTCAGGTGTCGATTCCGGAGTTCGGCACCGTCCGCGCCGACCAGCCGCCGATCGTCGTGCTCACGTCGAACCGCACGCGGGGGCTGTCGGACGCGCTGAAGCGGCGGTGTCTGTACCTGCACGTCGAACCGCCCGACTTCGAGGACGAGTACGAGATCGTCCGCCGGAAGGTGCCGGAACTCGACGCCGCCGTCGCCGCCGAGGTGTGCGCCGTCGTCGGCCGCCTCCGCGAGGAGGCGTTCCTCAAGCAGCCGGGCGTCGCCGAGACGCTCGATTGGGCCCGGGCCGTCGCGCGACTGCGGCACGACGACGAGGAGCGGCCGCTCTCGACGGACGAGATCGAGCGGACGCTCGGGTGTCTGCTCAAGGAGGCAGAGGACTTCGACCGGATCGACACGGAGCTCCTCGAACAGCTACGAGCGGCCGCCGAACGGGCCGCAGAACGCGTCGAAGCCTGACCGACGATGAACGCGAACACTGGGAACGGTCGGGACGGGATTCGCCGGGGGGATTCGACGGAAACCGACGGCCCGGGTGCTAACCGCGATGATGGCGCGAGTCCCGACGGCGTTCCCGACTTCCGGGCGGCGCGGCGACACGTCCTGATCGAACTGCTCAGGTTGGCCACCGAACTCCGGAGCGAGAACGTCACCGTGCCGCCCAGCGACACGCTGGCGGCCGCGCGAGCGCTCTCGGTCGTCGGTCTCGACGACCGCGACCGCGTCGAAGACGCGTTGCGGGCGACGCTGCTCTCGGATCCGATCGATTCCGACGCCTTCGAGTCCGCGTTCCCGACGTTCTGGCACCGACTCAGATCCGGACTGAGCGCCGTCGCGACCGACCACGACGGGCCGACGGCCGGTGAGGACGACGCGGGCGAGCGGGAGGAATCCGCCGACGCCGAGAGGGCGGAATCCGGCCTGTTGGAGGACGCGGAACCACCCGACATCGACGATACCAGGGACGGAGACGGTCGCGTTGACGTCCGGATCCCGACGGAGCGCCGTCACGCGACGGGAGATCGGCCGGAGTCGGCCGGCGAGAGCGACGCGCGACGATACAGCGCCGTCGGCGGGCGCGAACGCGTCGACGTCGACACCGCGCAGTTGACTCGGGCGGAGATAGCCGCCATCGACCGCTTCGTCGGCGCGCTGGCGACGGTGCCCGGCCGTCGCCGGCAGCAGTCGACCGCCGGCGACCAGGTGGAGGCCAGACGCGCGCTGCGGGCGAGTCTGGCGACCGGCGGCGCGCCGATGGAACTGCCGCTCTCGCGACCGACGCCGAGCGAACTGCGGTGCTGTCTGCTCGTCGACGTGAGCGGCTCCGTCCTCGACACCGTCGACCGGAGCGTCCTCCTGGCGTTCGCCGACCGGTTGCACGACAGCGCTCGCGACGCCGGCGTGTTCTTGTTCGATACGGACCTCGTCGACGTCACCGAGCAGTTCGAGCGAGGCGACGGCGACCCCGCGGCGGCGCTTCGCGAGGCCGAGGTCGAGTGGGGCGGCGGGACGCAGATCGGCGAGGCGTTCGCGACGCTCCGGCGGGAGCACCCCTACGCGGTCGACCGACGGACGGTCGTCGTGGTCGTCAGCGACGGCCTCGACGTCGGCGACCCGGACGTGCTGGCCGACGGCGTCACGTGGCTGGCCGACCGCGCCGGTGCGCTCGTCTGGCTCAATCCGCTGGCGGTCTCACCGGCGTTCGAACCGCGGTCCCGCGGGATGTCGACGGCCGTCCCGTACGTCGACGCCCTGTTCGGGTTCGCCGATCCCACCGACCTCGCGGAGGCGGCCCGGCAGATCGAACAGCGCGGACTTGGCGGCACGGTCGGCTACGAGCACGATTCGCGCCGATTCGGGCGCGCGGCCGACGAGACTGGCGGTGACCCGTCGTGAGCGACCTCCTCGACGCGGTTCGAGACCGTCTCCGACCGCGCGTCACCGAGGCGACGAGCGTCAAGCGGGTCACCGTCGGCGACGCGGCGGTGCTCGTGGAACTGACCGACGGCGAGTCGACGGCGGCCGGCCTGGCACACCGCCCGCCCGGCGACCCACCGGAGACGACCGGCTGGACGGTCGAGTCGTTGCTGGCCGGCGTGTCCGAAGACGTCGCGGACGGGACGTCGGCAAGCGTCACAGAGGACGGGTCGAAGGACCGGACCGCGCGGGCGCTCGGAATCGCGACGATGAACGCGCTGTCGGCACCGATCGTCGACTGGCGGGCGGGCGATCCGATGGCGCTTCTGTCCGACGACGTCGAGCGGATCGTGACCGTCGGGCTGTTCGCTCCCGCGTTCCGGAAGTTCGACGACGTGACGGTGAACGTGATCGAACGCGAGGAGATCGAGAGCGTCCCCGACCCCGATGGCGTGCGTGTCGAGGTGTTCACCCCGGACGAGACCGACGCCGCGATGGCCGGCGCGGAGGTGGTCTTCGTGACGGGCTCGGCGTTCGTCTACGGGGGCGTCGAGGCGTATCTCGACGCGGCACCGACGTCGGCGACGGTGGTCGTGATCGGCGCGACGGCGTCGTTCCTCCCCGACCCGCTGTTCGAGGCGGGCGCGGACGTCGTCGCCGGGGCGACGGTGACCGACGCCGCGGGGGTCAGAGCGGCGCTGCGGCGGGGTGCCTGCGGGACCGACCTGCACGACGCGGGGCTGCGGAAGGTGTACGTCGCCCGGGCGACGCCTTCGAGGATTCGACTCGACGCGAGCGACGGGGCCGGGGTTTCTAACGAGTAATCAATTCATGACACAGAGCAACTGGAGCGTTCCCGAGACGGAAGTCGTACAGCAGATCCGCGACCGACTGGACGGAGATGGAATCGACGTCCTGGCGACGATCGTCGACGTCGAGGGGAACGCCTACCGCCGACCGGGGGCGAAGATGCTCCTCGACGAGGGCGGCTCCGGCGTCGGAAGCATCACCGCCGGCTGTCTCGAAGACGAACTGCTCGCCGTCGGCGAACGCGTTCGCGAGACCGGCGAACCCGAAGTGGTCACGTACGACCTGATGGACGACGACGAGGACGACGTCTGGGGTCTCGGCGTCGGCTGTAACGGCGTGATCGAGGTCCTGCTCGAACCCCTGACGGAGACGTACCGCCCCGCCGTCGAGGCGTTCTTCGGCGGGCGCGACGTGGCCGTCGTCACCGTCCTGGACGGCGGTGAAACGTTCACTCGGGGCGACCGCGCCTACTACTACCCCGATACAGGGTCGCTGGAATTACCGGACGGAGCCGACGCGAGCGGGTGGCCGATCGACTCGCTGGCGGGTCCCGCCGGCGAACTCGCAGCGCAGGGGAAGGCGGGGACCGTTTCGCTGCGAGACGGAACGGACGAACTGACGGTGTTCATCGACGGACTCGCCGCCCCGAAGGAACTGGTCGTCTTCGGCACGGGTCACGACGTGCGGCCGGTCACGGAGTTCGCGACGAAGAACGACTTCCGCGTGACCGTCGTGGGCTTCCGGGGCGCGGTCGACCTCGCCGAGCGCTTCCCCGAGGCGGATCGACTCGTCACCACGTCGCCGGCGGCCGTGGGCGACGACCTCGAACTCGACGACCGGACGTACGCGGTCGTGATGACGCACAACTTCGTCGACGACCAACTGACGGTCGAGTCGCTGCTGGACGCCGGTGTGCCCTACGTCGGAATAATGGGACCGCGCGAACGCTTCGACCGGATGCTGGAGGCGTTCGAGGACGACGGACGGGAGTTCGGAGAGGAGGAGCTATCGTCGGTGTACACGCCCGTCGGACTCGACCTCGGCGGCGGATCGCCGTTCCAGATCGCACACAGCATCGTCGCGGAGGTGCTGGCGGTCTCGAACGACCGGACGCCGCGGCACCTCAAGAGCCGCGAGGACCCGATTCACGAGCGCGTCGACGTCGAGTCTGACGCCGACCCGCCGGCGCAGTAGCCGGCGGATCGACGTCGCGGAAGTCGGCATCGAGGGAGCGTCGCAGAACCCGGTTCTACGGTCGTCACAAAAGCGATCGACGTCTACGAGTCCTCTCGTCAGCCGACCTTACATATAGCCGAGGTCGCGCAGGCGCTCCATCAGGTCCTCTTTGTCCTGGGCGCGGCCCGCGCGTTCGGTGGTGTTCGCCATATCCTGCAGCCAGGCGGGTTCCTCGGTCGTCTTGTCCGTCGACACCTCGCTGCCGAGCGAGCGGAAGCCGGCGAAGTACTTCGGCGAGACCGGGATATCCGCCATCGTCAGCCCGTTCGGCAGGTCGTCGGCGCTCTGGGGGACGTGGCCGTCCTCGGGGTAGCCCTCGACGGTGTCCGGCACCACGAAGTTCCAGAACGCCTCCCAGACGGAGGCCTCGTCGAACTGGAGGATGGGCTGAATGCGGTCGTGCGGCGGGTAGATGTCGGGGTCGTGTCGCGGCGAGAAGAACGTCTCGTCGGCGCGAGCCTCCTGCTCGTCCCAGCGCACGCCCGAGATGACGCCGTCGACGTCGTACGTTTCGAGCGTGTCGTTGAGCGCGACGGTCTTCAGGAGGTGGTTGCCGACGTAGGTGTCGAGCAGGAACGGGAAGGTGTCGTCCTCGTACTCCAGCAGGTCGCGGACGTGGTGCTGGTTGTGTTCGGAGAGCTCCGAGACGGGGATGTCGTCGCCGGGTTCGAGGCCGTGTTCCTCGACGTACGCGCCGACGTCCTCGTTGCGGGCGTAGATGACCTCGAGGTCCCACTGCTCGGCCCAGTGGTCGACGAAGTCGTGGATCTCGTCGAAGTGCTGGAAGTGGTCGATGAAGACCGCCGGCGGGGTCTCGAGGTCGTACTTCTCGGCGACCTCATTGATGAAGTACAGCGTGAGCGTCGAGTCCTTGCCGCCGGTCCACATCACGGCGGGGTTCTCGTACTGTTCGAGGCCGCGCCTCGTGACCTCGATCGCCTTCTCGATCTTGTCCTGGATCGTCGGATAGTCCTCGGGGGTCTCGCCCTCGCCGTCGGTGTAGTCGACGTCGAGGTAGTCGGGAAACTCGTCTGCCATTGTGTAATTACATCTAATTACAGAGAGCTAAATGCTTTTTGCCATCGGTTGATGGGAGTGCCGATCTGTCCCATATGGAATAAACTATATCTTATATTTTATATTAAAATATCTTATGTTTTCTAAGATATTGTACACGTCGGGAAGGCATTTTCCGCACTCAGATACTCAGCTCACACAGTAAACTCGATTATATGGCGTTGTTCTCGCCTGTCCAGATCCCGAGGGTCCACCAATTCGAACGGGTGAAATAATAATAATAATAATATTGGTATTAAAAGAATATTATATCTTTACATATATGAAATCGTAGAAGAGAGGACACCCATCCAGTGTCGGTTAAGTGAATAGTATCGCCCGAGTCGTCTCGCGACACGCCGGCCGTCCCGGTCCAACACCGCCCCCCAGCTCGGACGCACCTGCGTGGATCGAAGAACTCAACCTCGCTCCCGGTTGCCGGTGGCCGTCGTTTTCTATCATATTGGATACGGGAACGAGCGCCGGTCTCGGCCCCTGAAGCACCCGAATTACGGAAACCTAACAGATGTACGAATGTGAGTATCTGAGCGAACGAGACGGGTCGTGTTTCAACGATAGTGAAAACTGAAAATCCGTACTCCCGACTGTAGAAGGCCCCCTCGGGGACGACCTACCTACGAAAAATATAAATGATAGTGTTCGTGATTGCTACGCATAGATGGCAGCCCAACACGTTCTTGTGACGGGTCCGTTCGGCGAGGCGGGGGAAGCGATCCTCAACCACCTGGCGGGCAGAGACGAGTACGAGTTCACCTACCTGAACCGAAGCGACCACCCCGACTACGAGACGCACGTCGCGGACATCGCGGATTACGAGGCGATCCGACCGGCGTTCGACGGGCAGGACGCGGTGATTCACCTGGCCGCCCAGTCCGACGCGGGGGCGGACTTCGGGGACATCATCGAGCCGAACGTCGTCGGGACGTACAACGTTCTGAAAGCAATGGCGGACGCCGGCGTGGAGAAGCTGATTTACGCGTCCTCTCAGCGGGTTATGGGCCTCTACGAGGAGGATCACGCCCCGGAACTCTACGAGGAAGACTACCCCAGCGAGCACGACCGCTTCCGACTCACTCACGAGACGCTCCCGAAACCCGACGGCTACTACGGGGCCTCGAAGATGTTCGGCGAGCACATCTGCCGGACGCACGCGCGCCGAGAGGGGGCGCCGAACCAGGTGTACTCGCTTCGGATTTCGAGCGTCAGAACCGAAGAATACGACCACCCCTACGGCGACGCCGAGCGCGGCGTGGACCGCGGAGAAGAGCACGCGGTGGACGACGACGAGGTGTGGGACCAGTCCCAGACGGGGTCGTGGGAGCGCGGCAGCGAACAGTACGAGGAGATGGTCAAGCGCCTGAAAGCCACCTGGACCTCCCAGCGCGACTTCGCGCACCTGCTGGAGTGCTGTCTGGAGGACGACGACGTCACCTACGACGCGTTCTACGCGGTCAGCGGGAACGACGCGCGGTGGTTCGACATCGAACACGCCCAGGCCGTCCTCGGTTACGAACCCCGTGACAACGCCGGCGAGTGGGACAGTCCGCCGGAGTAGCGTTCGATTCAGACCGGCGCGAGCGCCCCGCCTCGCTACTCGAACTGACGGATCTTCAGCTCGATGATGTTCTTCTTGTTGAGCAGTGCGGGTGCCAGTTCCTCCTCGATGCGCTCTGTGGTGATCCGGCTGCGGGGGCCGCTGATGGATATCGCACCGATCGCATCGTCGGGCTCCGAGAAAATGGCCGTCCCGATGGCGCAGACGCCCGGAAAGTGCTCACCGTTGTTGATCGAATAGCCCCGCTCTCGGATCGTCTCCAGTTCCTCGTAGAGGACCTCCCTGTCGGTGATCGTGTCGTCGGTCAGCGCGGGCATCCCGCGCCGGTCGAGGACCGCCGCGACGCGCTCGTCGGAGAACTCCGCGAGGATCGCCTTGCCGGTCGCCGTCAGGTGGAGATAGAAGTGATCGCCGAGCGAGGCGTCGTCGTCGATGGAGTGCGGACTCTCCGATTTGTACAGCTGAACCGAGTACCCGCGCTCCTGGACGGTGACGTTGGTGTGTTCGCCGGTCTCGTCCTGCAGTTCGTCGAGTTCGGGTTTGGCCGCCTGGTAGAGCGCCAGACCGTCACGGCGCTGTCCACCGGTCTGCAGGAACTCGAAACTGCACCGGTAGGTGTCGTCGTCCTTCACCACGTAGCCCGTGTCGACGAGGGTCGTCAGGTGGATGTGGGCCGTGCTCACCGCCATCCCGAGGTCGTCGGCCGCCTCCGAGAGCGTCGCACCGTCCTCGCGCCGTAGATATTCAATGATTCCAAAAGACCGCTCGACGCTCTGCAGGCCGCGTGCGCCCGATTCGTCCGGCTTGGTCATACGTACTGCTTCGGCCGTATCTCCTTAAGCCCTGCGAGGAATTACAACGATGTTGAACCGGGAGCGAAAGGACTCGCTCGCACCCTACTGAATCGAGTCCTCGGGGCCGACGACCTCCAAGTTCTCGAAGAGTTCGTCGTAGCCGTTGAGCTCGAAGAGGTAGGTGCCGTCCCGGACCTCTTCTCGCGTGTCGTCCTCGGAGTCGAGTTTCGCGTGAGCGAGGTCGAGGACCCGTTCTGCACCGTCGCCGGGAATGACCGCGAGGCCGTCGTCGTCGCCGACGACGATGTCGCCGGGGTCGACGCTCACGCCGCCGCAGGAGATGGTGGCGTTCACCGAGCCGGGATCCTGTTTGAGCGGCCCCTGCGGGTTCACACCGCGACCGTAGACGGGGAATTCCATCTCGGCGATTTCGCGGCTGTCCCGGTATCCGCCGTCGATGACGAGCCCCGCGAGGTCGTTCGCCTTGCAGGATTCGCACATCAATTCACCGATGTGTCCGGTGTCGGTGTAGCCGTCACAGTCGATCACGAGGACGTCGCCGGGTTCGGCCATCGTGATCGCCTTGTGGATGATGAGGTTGTCCCCGGGAGCGGCCTTGACGGTGATCGCGGTCCCGGCCATCTCGATGTCCTCGTAGGCGGGCGTGAGCCCGGCGTCCATCGTGAGGCCGACGTTGCCGGTCACGTCGGAGACGATCGTGCTCGGAATCGCCTCGAACGCCTCGACGATGTCGCGGTCCGGCCGCTGCACGTCGTGCTCGATCGTGTGCATACGTCCGAGGAGACCGATCGGACTCATTAAGCTACTGATCGACGCGCGAGGCCAAACGATATGTCGACGCGACGCGCACGGACAGCTAATGACCGACACGCCGACCGTCTACGTGACCCGGAGAATACCCGAGGTGGGACTGGAACGGCTTCGAGACCGGTACGAGGTCGTCGTCTGGGAGGGGAAACTCCCGCCGGCGAAAGCGCACATCGCCTCCCGGCTCGAAGAGTTAGACGCGGAAGGGCTCGTCTGCCTGCTCTCCGATACGATCGACGCCGAGGTGCTGGATGGCTCGCCGGACCTCTCGGTCGTCAGCACCTTCTCGGTCGGCTACGACCACATCGACCTGGAAGCGGCCGCCGAGCGCGGCATCGCCGTCGGCCACACGCCGGGCGTACTCACCGAGACGACCGCGGACCTCGCCTGGGCGCTTCTGACGGCCTGTGCGCGTCGGACTGTCGAGGGCCACGCGTACGTCGAGGCCGACGAGTGGGAGACTTGGGGACCGACGCTCCTGACGGGGCCGGACATCCACGACGCGGCGCTCGGAATCGTCGGCCTCGGCAACATCGGCACGGCCACCGCCCGGCGTGCCGCGGGATTCGATATGGACGTGCGCTACAGCGGTCGATCGCGCAAGCCCGACCGGGAGGCCGAACTCGCCGAGGTCGGCGTCGACGCGACCTACGTCGAACGCGAGGAACTGCTCGCCGAGAGCGATTTCGTCTCTCTGCACGTACCCCTCGTCGAAGCGACCGAGGACCTCATCGGCGAGGAAGAACTCCAGCAGATGTCCGAGAACGCAGTCCTCATCAACACGAGTCGCGGTGGGGTCGTCGACACAGACGCGCTCGACACCGCGCTCGAACGGGAGTGGATCGCCCGCGCGGGACTGGACGTCACCGACCCCGAACCGCTCCCCGGCGACCACCCGATCCTCCGACACGCGCCCGAACGGCTCGTCGTGACGCCGCACATCGGGAGCGCGAGCATCGGGACCCGGAACCGGATGGCCGAGATGGCCGCCGCGTGCACCATAGCCGGCATCGAGGGCGAACCGGTGCCACACTCGGCGCTGGGAGACGCCGGCTTGGAGTGACGAGTCGGGCGACCGCGCGAGCGGTCACTCCGCGACGAGCAACACTCGGAGGTCGTTGACGTTGGTGCCCGTCTGGCCGGTGCGCACGAGCGCCCCGCGCTCGTCGAGGTAGCCGTAGACGTCGTTGTCGGCCAGGAGCGACCGGGCGCGGCGCGGATCCTCGACCGTCCGTTCGTCGACCACCGCCCCGGCGGCGTCGGTGGGGCCGTCGATACCGTCGGTGTCGACGGCGCACAGGACGGCCGGTTCCCCCAGTTCGAGCGCCGCGCTGAGCGCGAACTCCTGATTCGGTCCGCCGGTGCCGTCGCCTCGAATCGTGACGGTCGTCTCGCCGCCCGAGAGGACGGCCGCGGGCGGTTCGAGGGGGTTACCGCTCCGTCGGATCTCCTCGGCGACGGCGGCGTGCGTCTTCGCCGCCTCGCGCGCCTCGCCCCTGACGGACGAGGAGAGCACGAGCGTCTCGAAGCCCGCCTCCCGACAGACCTCGCGCGCGGCCGAGAGCGCGGTGAAGTTGTTGGCGACGACGTGGACCGACACGGAGTCGAACGCGGAGTCGTCGCCGACGGGCGTCTCCGGTACGTCGCCGTTCGCACCCGCTCGAAGGTGCGCGAAGACGGACGCGGGCGCGTCGACGTCGTACTCGGTGAGGACGTCCAGCGCGTCCTCGTAGGTGGTCGGGTCGGGCGAGAGCGGCCCGCTAGCGACGACTGACGGGTCGTCGGAGGCGACGTCGCTGAAGACGAGTCCGACCGTCGTCGCCGGCGCGGCGGCGCGGGCCAGTTGGCCGCCCTTTATCGCCGAAACGTGCTTTCGGACGGCGTTGATCCGGTCGATCGGTGCGCCCGAGCGGAGCAGCGCCTCGGTGAGTTCCCGGAGGTCCGCGAGCGACACGCCGTCGACCGGTGCCGCCAGAAGCGCGCTCCCGCCGCCGGTCACCGGGGCCAAGACGAGCGTGTCCTCGTCGGCCGCGGCGGCGCGCTCGATCAGTCGACGCGCCCCCTCGACGTTCGCCTCGCTCGGAACGGGGTGGGTACCGGTCACGGTCTCGATCGGTCCCGCGGGAGCGGGGTCGTCGGTGACGACGAGACCGCCGGTGAGATGCGTCTCCAGACGATCCGCGAGGTGGCTCGCGACAGTTCCCGCGGCGTTGCCGCCGCCGAGGACGATGACGTCGTCGTAGTCGGCGAGCTCGTAGCGCCGACCGTCGATCCGGAGCCGATCGCCGTCGATGGTGAGCGCCTCCCGCAACACGGCCTCGGGGTGCGCCGCCTCGATTCCGGCGCGGACGGCATCGCGCGCGACGTCGGCGGGGGGCGAACCGGATCGATCGTCTGTCTCGGTCATAGGCGTTGGTGCGCGAGGGCGCTATATTAACCCTATCGTGATCGGGTCGTACACGCTCCGTGGGGAGCGACGCGTCCCGCTCCCTGTGGCGCGCAGCCACGGCGGCAAAACGATACCGTGCGAAAAGGAGTCATCCCGAGTGCAGCGGATATCTAACACAATCTTTATTATTGATTAGCGAATCGCGTAACAGTATGGCTCGTGATTCGCAGCCAACCACACGGCGGAGTGTACTGAAAACCGGCGGCATCGCCCTCGGGGTCGGGGTGGGGCTGGCCGGCTGTTCCGGAAACGGCGGCGGAGACGGCGACGGCAGCGGGGACGGCGGCGACGGCGACGGCGGTGACAGCGGAGACGGGAACGGCGGCGGGGCCACCACGACCGCGGGGAACGGTGCAGAGGAGGTCGAGATCACCTTCGCGACCACCCAGCCGCCGGAGAATATCTCCGTAGAGGCGGCCCAAGAGCACTTCATCGACGTGATCGAGGAGGAGACCGACGGTCGCATCTCCGTGGACCTGCAGGCGGCGACGCTCGGCGGAACGGAGGACAACCTCGACGCGCTCGAGGCGGGGACTGTCGACATCCTCCACGAGAGCCCGACGGCGCTCTCTCAACGCTTCGCCTCCGAGTACTCCTTCGCGGGCGACCCGTTCGTCATCGAGGATATGGAGCACTATCACGCCGTGACCGAGGAGTTCCTCAAGCCCGAGGACGGGCTGAACGGCATCCTGCTGGATAACGGGATCAGGCTCGGTGACGCGTTCTACGTGGGCAACCGCTGTTACACCAGCAACTCGGCGGTCACGAGTCCCGAGGACGTCCAGGAGATGAAGCTCCGCCTCCCGCAGTACGAGACGTGGACCGCGGTGTGGGACGAGATCGGTGCCGAGGTCACCCCCGTCGCCTACGACGAACTCTACTCGGCGCTGCAGACCGGCGTCGTCGACGCCTCGGAGGGACCGATCTCGCAGTTCCTGGCGGTGAGCCTCTACGAGGTTCAGACGCACTTCAGCGTCACGAACCACCTGCTGGACACGAAGCACTTCCTGTACAACGACGAGTTCTATCAGGGTCTGAGCGACGACGACCGCGAACTCATCACCTCGACCGCCGCCGACGCGGTCGAGGGAATGACGAGCGACATCAAGTCCCGCGAGGAGGAGCTCTACGACCAGGCGCGCGACGAGGGGACGACCGTCGTTACCGCCGACGAGGTCGACCGCGACGCCTTCGTCGAAGCCGCACAGCCGGCGCTGGAGTCGCTATCGGAGAGCACCTGGGCGGTCGACATCGGCGACGTCCAGGATCTGGCGTAAGCCCGTCTCCACTTCGTTCCGTTCTGCCTCCGTCTCCGCCTCTTTCCGTTCCGTCTCTCCCCCGTCCGCACTTCGGCCGTAACGATCGATCGGTCGATCGAGCCGGTCCGTTCGGAAGCCGTGCGACGGACGGGCAGCGCGATACCGCACTGGACGACGAACGGCCGGCGAAGCGGCTCCGTTCGTGCCCGACCGACCTATTCGAAGTCCCGAGCACGCAGCGAGACCACCGGGCAGTCAGCCTCCAAGAGGACGGACTGCGCGACGCTCCCGAAGAGGATCTTACCGGTCTGGCTCCGCTGCTGTGGACTGACGACGATGTATCGAGCGTCCTGTTCCTCGGCGTAGGAGACGATCTCGGCCGCCGGATCGCCGATACGCCCGACGGCGACCGTCTCGGCGTCCGGGGGATGCGCCTCCATCAGCTCTGCCGCGACGGCTGCTGCCCGGTCTCGGAGATCGTCGACGGGGACGGCCTCGTCGGTTCGACTGACGCTCTCCTCCTCGGTCTGAATCGCCTCCGATCGGCTCATCACGTGGAGCGCGTGGATCGGTTCTTCGAACCGCCCTGCCAGCGTGTCGGCCTCGTCGAGGACAGCCCGGGCCTGGTCTGATCGATCTACCGCTGCTACGATAACCATACCGACCCTTCTGTCTCACTCGTCTTATAATTTTATCGTGGCCTCGTCGCGAGAGCGCTGTGGAACGCTGGAGGCGGGACACGGGGACGACCCCACTATCGTCGCAACGGCAGCATTTTTATTCGCGGTTCCGGAAGGCGCGTGTATGGCATCTGCATTGGGGATCATCGTGTCCTCCATCCTCCCGATCTTTCTGATACTCACCGTCGGGTTCCTGCTAAATCGAACGAAAGAGATCGATCCGGGGCCGCTCAACACGCTCTCGCTGTTCGTGTTGACTCCCGCGCTCGTGATTCACAGCATCGCGCTCACCGACCTGGGCGCCGACGCGCTGTTGCGAATCTCCGCCGGCGTCGGCGTGTTCGTCGGCGGTCTGCTCGCGGTGAGTTGGCTCTACGGGAAGGCCGTCGGCAAGGAGGACGCGGTGCTGAACACCTTCCTACTCGTTTCCGTCTTCGGGAACACCGGCGCGCTCGGGATCCCGCTGGCCGACTTCGCGTACGGGGACATCGGCCGGCAGACGGCGGTCCTCTTCGCCGCCGTCCACGGTGCGCTGGTGTTCACCCTCGGGCTGTTCATCGCGCTGAACTCCGGCGACGAGGCTGGATCCGTCGTCGCGAAGCGCGTGTTCCGGTATCCACTGGTCTACGCGGTCGTGCTGGCGGTCCTCGCACGCACCGCCGGCGTCGTCCCGGACGCCGGGTCGCCGCTGATGGAGACGCTCGGACTCGTCGGCGAGGCGTCGATTCCGATTATGCTCCTGATCCTCGGCGTGCAGCTCTCGGAGACGGAGTACCGCGGGGCGCTCTCGATGACGGCGATGCCGACGCTGTTCCGGTTCGGCGTCTCCCCGCTCGTCGGAGTGGTCGTCGCGACGGCACTTGGGTTTCAGAATCCGGCAGTTGCGCAGGTGTTCGTCCTCCTCACCGCGATGCCGGTGGCCGTGGCTCCGGTCATCTTCGTCGTCGAGTTCGCGAGCGACACCACGGTGGGGGGCGTGACCCTCCCGGAGTTCGTCTCCGCGAACGTCTTCGTGACGACTCTCGTGTCGATTCCGATTCTCACCGTCGTTATCACGATTCTCAAGTCCGGACTCGTCGTCTGATTAGCGAGCGAACGAGATACGGGGGTTCGATCGAAACGGGTGAAAAACACGGCGACGGACAGATCGACCGCGTCGCCGGTCAGAGCAGGCCGAATGCCTCGGGGAGAGCCAGCGAGAGCTCGGGGAACAGGATGATGAGAACGAGTACCACGAGCAGCGGGAGGTAGTACGGCAGCATCGAGCGCATCACCTTGTCGAGGGACTCGTTGGTCACCCGTTCGAGGACGAACAGGATGAGCCCGAACGGCGGCGTGATGAGACCGTACATCAGCGTGACGACCATCACGATACCGAAGTGGACCGGGTCGATGCCCAGTTCCGGATACAGCGGGACCAGCATCGGGACCATGATGAGGAGCACCGCCATCCCCTCCATAAACGTCCCCAGAACCAACAGCACGAGGGCCAACAGCAGCATCGTGACCAACGTGCTCGCGCCAATTCCGGTGACGATGTCGCCGATCAGACTGGGGATGCCGGCGAGCGTCAACCAGTACGCGTAGAGGTTCGCGAACCCGAAGATGACCACGATGCTGGCGGTGTCCTCGAACGTCTCCTTGCTCACCTCGTAGAGGTCCTTCAGCGTGATCGAGCGGTAGTAGAAGAACCCCAGCAGAATCGCGTACACCACCGCGACGAGCGCGGCCTCGGTGGCGGTGAACACGCCGAAGAGGATCCCCCCGATGATGATGAGCGGCGCGATCAGCCCCGGGAGCGCTTTGAGGAACGACTCGAACAGAGCGGAGAGATCGTACGCCCCCGAACTCGGCCAGTCGTGCTTTCGAGCCAGATAGAACACTGTCCCTCCCATCGCGAGCGCCATGAGTAGTCCGGGAACGACGCCGGCGATAAACAGGGTCCCGATGGACTCCTGAGCGAGGACCGCGTAGACGACGATCGGAATGCTGGGTGGGATGATCGGTCCGATGATCGAAGAGGCCCCCGTGATCCCGACCGCGTCTTCGCCCTCGTAGCCGTTCGTCGTCATCGCCTCGTACTCGACACTACCGATACCCGCGGCGTCGGCGACCGCAGAGCCGCTCATCCCCGAGAAGATCAGACTCACGACGACGTTCACCTGCGCCAGTCCGCCCCGGACGGGGCCGACGAGTTCGGTAGCGAAGTTGAACATATCGTCGGTGATCCCGGTGATGTTCATAATCCGACCCGCCATGAGGAAGAACGGAACCGCCAACAGCACCCAGGAGTTCATCCCCGACCAGAACCGCTGGGTGACCACGATGAAGTTCAACTCGGGGCCGATCGGGAGGAACATAATGAGAAGTACCGTCATCGCCAGCGAGTAAGCGGCCGGTACGCCGATCCCGTACAGCAAGAACAGGATCCCGAGGAACGCGACGAGGAGTATTTCAGACATCAGACCCACCTCGGATCTCGTCGACCCGGCGTTTCGTGTCTCCGATCACGACGACGAAGAGGACCGCAGCGGCCGCGCCGAAGAGGAGGTAGCCCCAGCCCACCTTGAACCAACTGATCGTCGGGAGTCCGGTGTCCCCGGCCGTGCCGTACGCGAGGTATGCGGACCAGACGAAGATCACCGACAGCGCGCCCATCAGGACGTTCCTGACGAGCAGGAACTGATTGGTCCGCGACGTGACCCGTCGAAGGACGGGGAGAAACGAGATGTCCGCGTCGTTTCTGAAGAGATACGGGATGGCGATGATCGTCATCAGCGCGAGGGTCGTCCTCGCAACCTCGTAGGTCCAGTAGAGTTCGATCGAGACGTCGACGTATCGGTTCAGTACCTGGATGATTCCCACCACCAACATAACGTTCAACATAATCACGCCGATTGCGACGGTGACCTTGTCGAACCAGTCGCTTCCCATACCGACCAAACGATCACCAACGATTATAAAGCCTTGTGGTATCAATTCCGAGAGCGCTTAGCGCCCGCGATCAGCGGAAACGACGATCCGTGTGACGATCACCGCCGATCGCTGGGGAGTGAAGTGCCAGCGAGCCTCGAACGTTTCGGCGCTAGTCACGGTTGTATCAAGAACCCTCCCTCGACCGGGAGCGTGACGCCCGTGATGCGCGAGGACAGATCGGATCCCAGAAAGAGGACCGCGTTCGCGAGTTCCTCGGGAGTGGCCCGTCCGGGCATCGCCTCCGAGATCTCGTAGCGATCGGTCGAATCCGGCCGCTGGACGGCGACGCGGTCCTGCATCGACGTGTTCACGATGCCCGGCAGGATCGCGTTCACTCTGATTTCATCGGTCGCGTACTCCATCGCCGCCGCCCTCGTCATCCCGTTGATACCCGCTTTCGAGGCGCTGTAACCCGCTCGTCCCATAATTCCAGTCACGCTCGCGACCGAGGACGTGTTGACGATCGAGCCGCCGCCGTCGGCCAGCATCGCCTGGATGCCGTACTTCATTCCGTAGAACGCCCCTCGGAGGTTGACCGCGACGACCCGATCGAAGTCGGCCGAGTCGTACTCGGCGAACTCGGCCAGGGCCCCCTCGGTGCCCGCGTTGTTGAACACGACGTCCAGACCGCCGTACGTGTCCACCGCGGTCTCGATGAGTCGCTTCACGTCCGCCTCCTCGGCGACGTCCGTCGGCACGAACGTCGCCTCGCCGCCGTCGGCGACGATCGACGCGACCGCCTCCTCGCCGCCCTCCTCGTCTACGTCTCCCACGACGACGCTGGCCCCGTGCTCGCAGTACTGTTTGGCCGTCGCCTCGCCGATGCCGGAGGCACCGCCGGTGACGACCGCCACTTTGTCGTTTACGACCATTGCACCCGCCGATTCGGCGACCAGCGAGTAAAGTGTTCGTGAGCCCCCGGCGGCGGGCATATGAGACCGTCGGTGACACCCCACCTCGGAGACCGTCGGTGACACTCCAGCCCGGCCGACAGGAGCGCTCCGAAAGGTTATAATACGATAATCCTCACTGTCACGTATGCGCGGCCTGGCTAAAACCACCCGAGCGTCCGGTGGGATGGAACTTCTGGATCTCGATCGACCGACACCCGCCGCCGACGAGGTGCTCGTCGAAGTCGACTACGCCGGACTCTGCGGCAGCGACGCGGGAATCTACGAGTACAAATCGGCGTTCGAGCGGATGGACCCGCCGACGGTGATCGGACACGAGTACACGGGGCGAGTCGTCGAGCGCGGCGAGGACGTCACGTCGTTCGCCGTCGGAGAGCGCGTCGTCGAGCGACCGATCCGCGGGTGCGGCGAGTGCTATCAGTGTCAGAGCGGTATGGAGAACATCTGCCGGAACATCGAACTCACCGGCATCGATCACGACGGCGCGTACGCCGGGTACGTCGCCGTGCCCGCCGATTCGATCCAGTCAGTGCCCGCCGGGGTCGATCCGCGTCACGCCGCCCTGGCGGAACCGACGGCCGTCTGCACCCGCGCCGTCATCGAGAACTCACGCGTCGGTGCCGGCGACCGGGTGCTCGTCGCCGGACCGGGGCCCATCGGACTGCTGACCGCCCAGGTCGCCGACGCGCAGGGCGCGAACGTGACCGTCGCCGGCGTCGGCCCCGACACCGCCTATCGGCTTCCGCTCGCGGAGGAACTCGGGTTCCCGGCGATCAACATCGAGGAGACGGATCTGGAGACGTATCGCGAGGAGTTCACCGACGGGATCGGCTACGACGTGGTGTTCGACACGACCGGTCATCCCTCCGGGCTTCCGATGGCCACCGAGGAAGTCCGCAAGGGCGGACAGATCGTCCTCGTCGGACAGGCCGGCGAGACGTCGATCCCCACGACCCCCATCGTCCGCGCGGAGGTCGACATCCAGTGTTCCTACAGCGCGATGTTCCGCGACTTCGATCGCGCGTTCAGGCTGATGGCCTCCGGCGACCTCGATCACGAGACGTTCCTCGACGACCGGTTCAGTCTCCTCGACGCCGAGGCGGCGTTCGAGTCGTTCTTGGCCGGCGAGACGTGCAAACCGGTCTTCGACGTCTCCGTCCTCCGCGAGTAGGTCCCGGGGTTTCACCACCGCCGCCGGACGCCACTGGAAACCGACGACCGACGGCGCCTCCCGACGTCGCAAGCGTCCAAGAAAGATACCGAGAAGTCAGTCGTTCCGCGGGTCCCACTCGTTCCACTCGCGCTCGACGAGGAAGTCGTCGAGTTTCCCCTTCGGATCCTCGAAGACGTGCGAGCCGTGGAAGACGAGCAGCGTGTCGAAGTCGTGGCCGAGCAGGTTATACAGGTTGAGTTCAGCGTCCTCGTGGTTGGCGTTGAAGAGCGCCGGCGGCGGGAGCAAATAACCGGCCGGAAGCCCGCCGCGGTCGGAGCCGTCCAGGGTGTCGCCGGAGATGAGGATGTCCCGGTCTTCCAAGAGGAGCGCCGAGGTCGCTTCGGTGTGGCCCGGGACCTGGATAACCCGGATGTTTCCGTCGAGTACGTCACCGTCCTCGTACGCGACGTCGGGCTCGATGTCGAGGCCGGCCTCCTCGAGGTGCTCGTACAGCTTCGATTCGTCGGCAGGCATCGCGAGTTCGGGATCGAACGCCTCGACCACGTGGGCGAGGCCGCCGTGGTGGCCGTGGTCGCCGTGGGTCAGGATGACCCGGTCGACGCGGCCGTACTCCGCTCGGAGTGTCTCGACGAGTTCCTCGCCGTTCTCGTCGAACGCGGTGTCGACGAGCGTAATTTCTCCCTCTTCAGGCATATCTTTGAGAACGAACACGCGCACGTGCTCGAACTGGATCTGGTCGATACCCTCGACAACGTTGCTGACGCTCATACGTGTTTCCGACTGCGATCTTATCCTATATAATTTTGTTGGAGACCGGCACTGGATTTCTCGGAATCCTCGCGTAGTACCAGCGGTGTCGGTTATCCGAACGGACTCCGATGGCCGACAATCTGTTTCAATGATGTCGAAAATTTATGGCCGCGTGAAGGCCTAAATTATAATCAGTAACATACGTACGTCTGTTACTTAACAGCCGATCCGAGGGTGAGGTTTCAACATTAGTAAAAATATTCATCGGTTACATCGGCTCAGAACCCGAGCGGGAACGATCAGCCGAAGGGTCCAGATTCGAGCGACAGCACTCGCCCCCGTTCGAGAGACCCCCGATCGACGAGGGCCGATGGGTTCCAGAGGATCCGTCGCACGTCCGTCCCGACTTCAGCCCCGAGACCGACCACGCCTCCGTGCCCGTGAAGCAGTCAGACTTCTCGTAGCGCCGGGATTCACCCACAGTCACAGCGGCGGGCGAGCGTTCGTTCGATCGATCGCGCGGCTCCGTACGAATGGAGGCGCACTCAGTCACAACCGCCACGAGGTTTCGGCAAAATGAAAATCGGGTGGCGAATTCGGACGGCGAGCACGGCGAATCCGATCTGGCGATGTCAGTCGACGTCCCCGTCGACAGCACCGACCTCGTCCTGGTGAGTCCCGGCTGTCACGTTACCGGCAACCCCCTGGCGACGCTCGCCCATTGGCTCCGCAACCGGGACCGAACGCGCACCGCCGATCGACGGTGGGCGTGCGGACCGCTCTAGGAAATTTATGCCGAAATAGATTTATTATATTATATATTTCATAAAATAAACTATGATAGTATAGTTCTCATATACACCGGGTATTTTAGAGTTTTATAGTTACTTCTACTATCGTATTTATTAGTAAATACGCTTATAGTAGTATTATTGTTATATAGGATACTAGATAAATAGGTGTCGAGTCTCTCGCGGCGATCGTACTCCCGATGGGCAAATTTATATGGCAAAGGATGCTATCGAGTGTCAATGAAAATTGACGGCTTCACTCTCGCGGCTACAACAAACGATCTCACACGGGAGGAGGAAGCCCGAGAGAAGGCGGACGTCATCGAGTTCCGGATGGACCAGGCGGAGGACCCGATCGCACAGCTCGAAGCGTACGACGGCGAACTACCGATCGTCGCGACGAACCGCAATCAGTGGTTCGGCGGAAAGGCCCGCGACACCGGACGTCTGGACACGCTCTTCGCGGCGTCTCGATTCGACGCTGTCACGTACGTCGACATCGAACTGGAGACGGCACGGGCGAAGGAGTGGATTCTCGAGGAGTTCCGCGACAACGACGTCGGCCTCATCATCTCGCATCACGACTTCGACTCGACACCGGACAAGGAGGTTCTCACGGCGATCATCGACCAGTGTGCGGGCTACGGCGACGTGGCGAAAGTCGCGGTCTACCCCGAGGACCTCTCGGACACGCTGACGCTTCTGACGGCGCTACACGAAGCCACCCAGGCCGGCATCGATGCCGCCGGTATCGCGATGGGCGAAACCGGGAGTCACACCCGCGTAGTCGGTCACATATACGGTTCCAAGCTCGGATACGCACCCCTCCTCGACGACGACAGCGAGTACGCACCCGGCCAGATTCCCCTCGGCAAGCTCAGGGCGCTCGTCGAATCGACCAGGATCGACGGCACGCAACTGGAACGCATCGAAGCTATCGAGGGCGACGTCTCCGTCCCCTCCGAACTGACGCTGCCGAACTGAGTAGCGAAGCGAGAGCGAGGCCCGTTACGCCCCCGCCGCGCCCGTGAGCGGTTCGACGACTCGCAGGTCTTTCTCCGCGGCGACGTCTCTGATCTTCTCGAGCACTACCTCGGTAGCGCCGCGTTCGGCCGCGATGTCGATACGGGCACTCGAGACGTTCGACGTCCCCTCCGGTGCCGCGACCGACAGGTCCGTCACGGTCGCGTTCGCAGACTCCTGAATCCGCGAGAGCGTATCCGAGAGGTCGGTATCGATGACGTGACCCGAGAGGATGACCGTCAGGCCCTCGCTGTAGCGCTCGGTGCCGGCCTGAATGACGTTGATCCCGGCGTCGCGGAGGCCGTCGATGATATTCTCGAAGCGGGCCGGCGTGGCCTCGACGTCGACTTCGACGGGGATGTGTCCGCGGGGCGTGACGTTGCCCCGCTCGTGGAAGATCGACAGGAGGTTCCCGCCGTTGTCCGCGATCGGGCGGAGCGACCGGAGGAGTTCGCCCGGCTCGTCGACCAACTCGAGGCGGAGCGTGTACGCGCGGACGTCCGTCTGGACGTCACTCATCGATGGATCGACCTCGGTTCGTCCGGTGCATACCCGACTCATCCCTCGGAAGCGAAATAAACGTACTGTCGGTCAGCAGATGAGTCGTCGCCGAGCGACAGAACGGGAACTCGAGTAGCGAGGCCCGAATCGCGTGGACGCGTTCGACGAACGAAACGCCTCAGTCCGGATTCCACCCCTCGGCGAGCGGGTCCATTTATATAAAAGGTTATGTTCACTTCCCCCGAGTATCACAGGTACACATATGTCAGACCGAACCCTTCAGGACGCACTCGACTCGGCGGCGAGCCCCGTCGACCTCCTCCGCGACCTCGGACTCGCGAGGTTCACCGACCTCCCGGACGAGTTCACCCACTGGATCGAAGAACAGCGAGCGTGGGCCGAAAGCGTCGCGTTCGCGGATCAGTCGTATCACATGACCGATCTGCGAATCGACGGCGTCGAGGCGATCGATCTCTACGCCAAGTACGCCGTCAACAACTTCGAGCAGTTCGACGTCGGGCAGGCGAAACAGCTCGTCGTCGCCAACCCCGACGGCTACCTCGTCGGCGACGCCATCCTCTTCCGGGAGGCCGAGGACTCGTTCCTGAGCGTGGGTGCCGCCGCGGCCCACAACTGGCTGATTTACCAGGCGGAAACGGGAGACTACGACGTCGAGACCGAGTATCAGCCCCGCCCCGTCGGAACGGGAGACGACCCCAACAACTTCCGGTATCAGGTACAGGGCCCCGACGCGGTCGCCGTGATGGAGGAAGCCATCGACGGCTCGATCCCGGACCTGGGCTTCTTCCGGTTCGAGGAGGTCTCGATAGATGGCAGCGACGCGTACCTCCTGCGACACGGAATGGCCGGCGAGGCCGGCTTCGAGTTCTGGGGCGACTGGGACGACGCCGACGCCGTCAGAGAAGCGATCCTCGACGCGGGCGAGGCGTACGACGTCCGTCGGCTCGGCTCGAAGAGCTACCAGAGCGCGAACACCGTCCTGGGCTGGCTCCCCCTCCCGGTCCCGGCGATCTACACCGGCGAGGAGATGAAGGACTTCAGAGAGTGGCTCTCCCTGCGGCGCGGCCTCATCTCGATCGGCGGGAGCTACGACTCCGACGACATCGAGGACTACTACGTCACGCCGATCGAGGTCGGCTACGATCACATCGTCGACTTCGATCACGACTTCGTCGGGCGGGAGGCCCTGGAAGCCGAAATCGACGATCCCGAGCGGAAGAAGGTGACGCTCGTCTGGAACGACGAGGACGTCGTCGACGTCTACGCCTCGCTGTTCCGCGAGGGCGAGACGAGCAAGTTTATGGATATGCCGGTCCCGCGCTCCTCGGCGTGTCACTACGACGAGGTGAAGAAAGACGGCGAGCTCGTCGGCGTCTCCAAGTGGATGAGCTACCTCTACAACCACCGGAAGATGCTGTCGCTCGCGCTCGTCGACACCGAGTACGCCGAACCCGGCACGGAGGTCACCCTCACCTGGGGCGAGGCCGACGGCAGCGAAAACAAGAGCGTCGAGCGCCACGAGCAGACCGAGATCCGGGCGACCGTCGCACCGGCACCGTACAAGCAGGATCGACGGTAACCCACGTCGAACAGTCGGTAGCGCGTGGTCTCCCATCGACGCATTTCGGGGCTAGTAGTCCGGTAGCGGTGCCGGGCCGCCGCGTTCCCGATACGCGATCTCGTCGGCCAGCTCACGCATAAACGGGTGGACGGTGTTGGCCATAAGCATCACCGGCTGCTCGGTGGCGAGCAGCCGGTCGAGAACGTCGCTCGCTGCCGTCTCGTCCGTGTCGTGTTCCGTAGCCGGGGCGTCCACTCGGCGGGCGAACACGCCGGTGTACGCGCCGCCGACGTGGACCCGATCGATGAGCCCCCGATCGGCGAGGATGTTCACGTACTGGACGAACGAGGCGGTTCTGCCGCGGCGGTCCCGACGGAGGAAGACGAACGGACAGACCAGTTCCGCGTTCTCACCCGATCCGACCAGCTGTCGGCGAAAGAGCTCCGTGCTCTCGATCTCGTTGACCTTCGCCGCGTTGAACACGCGGCCGCCGGGCAGCTCGGTCCACTCGGGTTGAATCGCGTCGAGCATCGATTCGAGTTCGGACTCCGGAAGCGGCGGTTCGTCGAGGTATCCGAGCACGTGGTTCAGCGCGTAGACCGTCTCCGACCCGATGAGGTCGCGGTGTCGCTCGGGCACGTCGACCTGTTCGATCGTCCCGCCCCGTGCGGTGATCTCCGATTCGAGGTAGTCGTGAATGACGCCGTGTTGTTCGCCGCTGATGACGTGACACCCCTCGGGGACCGATCGGGCGAACGAGCGAGCGATCGTCTGGCGGCGCTTTCCGAGCGTGTCGTTGTGGTCCTGCCGGACGTTGCAGAACAACAGTAGATCCGGTCTGAGGAACTGTTCGTTCACCATCCGCATCGTGTACTCGGTGATCGCTTGATTCTCCATCACGACGGCGTCGTCGTGACTCGTGATCGCCAGTTGCGGGAGGAACTCGCGGACGAGGTTGAGATTCTCGTACAGCGTCACGCGGGGACCCCGCCGCTGAATCGGGATCTTGCGCCCGTTGTGGTAGGAGGTCGGGTGGTCCCCCGTGATCTTCGTGTACGTGTCGTAGCCGCGGTCGGCGAGGATGGCTCCGAGTTGCTTCGCCGTCGAAGATTTCCCGCGAATCCCCGAGACGCTGATCCGAACGTCGGCATCTTCGAGCAGTTCGCGGTGTTCCGATCCCCGTCCGAAGAACGACTCCAGGCGGTCGCGAACCGTCGAGCCGCGAAGCAGTTGGCCGCCGTACGAGAGGGATCGGTCGAACAGGTCCATCAGCCCTCACCTCCGGAGAGGACCGACGCCGAGAGGACGTCTTCGTCGTCCGGTTTCGGGATTCGGAGTCGATAGGCGATCGCGAGGCAAAGCAGAACGACGATCCCCCCGACGACGACGTGGATCACCGTGAATTCCTGGAGCAACCCCCGCCTGAAGGGATCGACGACCGTCCGAATAAATAGCAGCATCCCGAGAAACGTCCCGAGCGCGAGGAACGGCTGCTGGCGGCGCTCAAGCGGCGGCGTCGTGTGGACCGCATACGCCATCACGCCCGCGATGACGCCGACGAAGAGCGCGGAGAAGCCGCGGATAATCGGCAGTTCCAGCGCGAGGAGCAGCGCCGCGACGGAACCCACACCACAGCCGAGACTCAACAACACGCGTCCGTACAGCAGGGTTCTGAGGTGGATCAGCCAGACGGCGACGACGGAGACGGCGAACGACAGGACGAACAGAGCCAACAGCCAGCGGCTGACCAGCGAAAACAGCGCGAGTAACGCCATCGAGATGATCCCGATTCGGATCCCGAACTCCCGGCGGACGAGTTCGGAGAGCGCCATCCCGACGACGAAGAACAGCACGATCGTCGAGCGGACGTCGATGTTCGGTGCCAGGTATCCGTCGACTACGGCCCCTCTGAGGGCGGCGATGTCGGAGGTCTCCGCGAACAGAACGAGCGGAGTCAAATCACCGAGCAGGCGGGCCGTCGAGGGGGCGATCAGCACGCCGCCCAACAGCACGAGTCCGACGATGAGACCGGCCGTGTAAAGCAGGTCCTGCCGCTGGTACTCCGGTTTCGTCTGGGCGACGTTATAAGCGGCCAGTCCGGGGAGGATGCTCCCGACGAAGACGAGCGGATTCACCTCGAGGAAGGCGGGCCGGAACGTCGCGAGCGCGAAGTAGCCGAGCATCGGCACGAGCGCCCCGCCCGCGAGCGCGACGAGGAACTCGTCGCGGCCGTAGACGAGGGTCCGTTCTTTCGCCTGCCACAGGATGAAGTAGGCGACGCCAGTGCTCAGAACGAACACCGGGAGGGTGGTGAAATCCTTGAGCGCGTACACCACGAGCGTCGGAACGAGGATGGCACCGCCGAGTCGCAGTCCTTTGGTTTGTGTCACAGCTGCGGTCAAAAAGAACCCGAGGATGGAGAGAATGCTCGCGACGATCACTGGTTGAACTATCCGTTAGCTCACGGGAAAATAAAGACTTGTGTAGACACGTCCCGATCGTCGCGTCCGAAGTCGTCCGTGACCGTTTCGGCCATAATCGGTGGAGAAAGTACCCTTCCCTAGTGCGTCAGAGAACGAACCCCGCGGGGCCGGGTCACCCCAACCGTTCCGGTGGGTTCAATCGGAGATGAACTTGTTGTCGCGCCAGTTCACGCCGCCCGAACCGTTGTCGTTCTTCGAGGGGTTCTCGACGACCTCGATGCTCGCCGGGCGCTCCTCGCCCTCGACGATTCGGTGGGCGGTGAGTTCGCCGTCGAGTTCGGTGATCGCGGTGAGTGTCCCCTTCTCCGCGAGCAGCGCGATCTCGCGCAGGACCAGGAACATCGGGTACTGCAGCGCGGTGTTCTGTAAGACGGTCTCGCGGTCGCCCTTGAAGCAGGCGAACTCGACGAGTTCGGAGGGGATTTCCTCCTCTTCTTCCTCCCAGCGGGGCGCGCCCGCTCGGGGCGGTTCCTCTTCGTAGACGCGGTTCTCCGTGATACTGGCTTTCAATTGCGCCGTCGGAGTGTACTTGCTCAGATTGTCCTCGGCCGCGACGGCCTTCAGGATGAGCGTGTTGTTCCGACGGGTCACCTCGACGTCCGTGACCTCGGGCGGCAGGTCCGGGTCACCGTTCAGGTACTCTTCGACCTCTTCGAGGGGCAATTCCAGTGTCGAGTGAAGTCGGTATACGCGGCCTGACATAGTTACTTTTTGAGTGGTACCCGTACGAGACGGACGCGACGCGACGTCGGTACCTGCGTAGTGGTAGGCACCGGGGCCTTATAGGGTCTACTCTTCGACTCTCGGAGCCGACCCGCACGCGAACCGAGCAGTCGAACGGTCGGCCGCGACGAGGCCCACCAGTCGCGTCCGTGGATCGTCGTTCCGGGCGGTCGTCGTTCGGTCCGCTTACGCCTGGAGCGTTTCGTCCAGTTCGTCTCGTTCGTCGAGTTCCGCCAGGATGTCGCTGCCGCCGACGAACTCGCCGTCGACGAACGTCTGCGGGATCGTCTCCCACCCGCTGTGGGATTCGAGCGCGCTCCGGTACCCATCGAGCGCGGGCAGGACGTCGACCGTCTCGAACTCCTCGACGTACTGGGAGATGAGGTTCACCGCGCGCTGGGAGTAGCCGCACTGCGGCATCAGCCGGTTCCCCTTCATAAACAGGACGACGTCGTTCGACTCGATGGCCTCGTCGACGCGCGCCTGCACTTCCTCCTCGCTCAGATCCGTACCGGGCTGGAACGTCATACTGCTCCGTAGGCGTCCGTCGGTGAAAGGGATTGCGTCGGATCGCGCCGACGCCGATCGCCCGATCGGTCCGCGTCAGGGCGTCACGGACGACGCCCACTCGACCTCCTCTCGCCGCCCGAATCAGTCGCTTCCGACGCGGACGACGTCGATGAGCGAGTACACCGGCACGCCCTCGATCTCGTCGACACCCTGTTTGTCGACGATGACGACGCAGGCGACGGGGTCGCCGCCCTCCTCGCGGATCGATCCGATCGTCTCCCGCATCGTCGTCCCCGAGGTGATGGTGTCGTCGACGACGTAGCACTCTCGATCCCTGATCTGCGCGAAGTTCCGCGAGAACGACCCACCGAGTTCGTCGATGTCGCCCTCTTCCCACTGGTGCTTCGCGGGCGCATACGAGCCGAGATCCGTATCCAACTCCATCGAGACGGTCGTCGCGAGCGGCGCGCCCGCCTTCTCGATACCGATCGTCAGATCGACCTCCTCGCCCTCCTTCACCAGGAGATCGGCCATCGCCCGACCGATGTGCGTGAGCCGGCTGGAATCGCGTCCGACGGCGCTCCAGTCGACGTGGATGTCGTGCGGACCGCTACTGTCGTCGCCCTTGCGACCGGTCGGCTCGGGGTCGCTCTCGTAGCTGTTCGATCCGCTGCGCTCGACGAGCCAACTCGCCGTCTCTCTGGAGACGTTCAGTTCGTCCGCAATCTCGCCCTTCGATAGCCCGCGCTCGGCGAGTTCCGAGGCGCTCGCGATGAGATCATCGACGTTCTTCATACGCGCTGAATTGGACGGCGGTTTTTATAGTGGTGTCGTCGTCGTCGAACGCCGCCGCGAACTCCTCGAGGTCGTACACGCCGGTGACCAGCGAGTCGAAGAACCACCCGGGGAGATCCGCGAGCGTCTCCGCGGCCGCCTCGAAGTGCCGCACGTTCGAGTTGACGCTGCCGACGAGCGCCTTGTTGTGTAACACGAACTCCTTGTGAAGCGCGCCGCCGTCGATGTCGAACTCCCACGGCTCCGGAACCCCGAGGAGCGCTCCGACGCCGTTCGGCGCGAGCGCCTCGATCGTCTCGAAGGCGTGCTTCGCATACCCCGTCGCCTCGAAGACGAAGTCCATCGGCTCGTGTTCGGCGGCGACCTCGGAGACGGGCGTCTCTCGGGAATCGACGTACGTCGCGCCGAGGTCCTCGATGATCTCGATCGTCGGATCCGGGCGGTCGCGGCGGCCGAGACAGTAGAGGCGGTCGAACTCCGAACGCTCCCGGAGCATCGCGAGCGTCAGCAGGCCGAGGCTCCCGTTCCCCAGGACGAGCGCGGATTCTGGCTCCCACGTGAACGACGAACGGGAGGCGGTCGCGAGTTCCATCGCCTTCTCGGCGACGGAGAGCGGTTCGACGAGAAATCCGATCTCGGCGATCGACTCGGGGATCGACACCAGATGCTCCTCGGGACTCGTGAAATACTCGGCCATGAATCCGTGCTTGCCGACGATCCCGCGCTCGTGGTACTCGCCCTCGGGGGCCATATCGGGTTCGCCACGCGCGAAGTACTCGTTTTCGCCGTTCGGCGGCCTTCGAACCGTCGGGACGACGATGTCGCCGGGAGAAAACCGCGTGCCGCCGGGGTCTTCGACGACGCCGACGGCCTCGTGACCGAGGACGAGGTGGTCGTCGCCCTCGGGTGGGCCGCCGTGGCTGCCGCCGACCACCTCGTGGTCGGTCCCGTCGACGCCCACGCGGAGCGTCCGGACGAGCGCCTCGCCGGTGGCGGGTTCGGGCCGCTCGGTTTCCACGACGACCGGCCGGTTCTCCCCGCGCTCGACTGCGATGGCTTGCATACGCTCCCGTAGCCGGCCACGGGATAAAACATTTATTTTATTCCGAGTTAATATTGATCGGGTCTACTCGCCGAGTTCGTCGACAAGTTCGTCGCCGACGCCGACGTACGTCTCGGGCGAGAGCGAGCGGAGCTCTTCTCTCACTGACTCGTCGACGTCGAGGTCGTCGAAGAGGTCGTAGAAATCGTCGAGCGTCACGTCGCGACCGCGCGTGAGCGCCTTGACCCGCTCGTAGGCCTCGGTGTCGCCCTCGCGCCGGAGAATCGTCTGGACGGCCTCGCCGATGAGTTCGGGGCGGGCTTCGAGTTCCTCCCGCATCACGACCTCGTTGGGGACGACCTTGCCCAGTCCGGTCTCCGTCTTGCCGTACCCGATCAGGCAGTGGGCGAACGCCGCACCGATGT
Source organism: Halobellus rarus (assembly GCF_024494595.1). GTDB lineage: Archaea > Halobacteriota > Halobacteria > Halobacteriales > Haloferacaceae > Haloquadratum > Haloquadratum rarum. Next base: position 269,314 of record NZ_JANHDI010000004.1, read on the forward strand.
TGCGCTTCACCGTCGAGTCCGAGAGGTCCCGCTGGAGTCGCGAGGTGGTGACGTAGTCCGCGAGGAACGTCAGATCCGAGTTGGCCTTCGAGAGGTTTCCCTCGCTGTTCTCGAAGTCGATCGGGTTCACCTTGTGCGGCATCGTCGAGGAGCCGGTCTCGCCCGCTTCGGCCTCCTGGCCGAGGTAGCGATCCGAGACGTAGAGCCAGACGTCGCGGTCGAGGTCGAGGAGGACGTTGTTGACGCCGCGGAGCGCGTCGAACAGCGCCGCGAGGTCGTCACAGGGGTTCACTTGGGTCGAGAGCGCGGTGTGTTCGAGGCCGAGATCGGAGACGAACGAGCGGGAGAACGCGCGCCAGTCCACCTCGGGATACGCCGCGGCGTGTGCCGCGTACGTCCCGGAGGCGCCGGCGAGTTTCCCCGAGAGGTCCTCGGCGGCGTCGACGACGCGGCCCATCGCGGTCCCGAGCCGTGCGGCGTAGACGGCCATCTCCTTGCCGAACGTCGTCGGCGTCGCGGGCTGCCCGTGCGTCCGAGCGAGCATCGGGGTGGACCGGTAGTCGTGGGCGAGATCGACGAGTTCGTCGCGAACGGCGGCGAGTGCCGGCACCAGCACGTCCTCGACTGCGGGCTTCACGAGGAGTCGGTGCGCGAGGTTGTTCACGTCCTCGGAGGTGAGACCGAAGTGGATCCACGGGTGGACGCGCTCGTCGGTCTCGGTCCGCAGGAAGTACTCGACGGCCTTCACGTCGTGGTTGGTCGCGCTGAAGCCTTCGGCTCCCTGCGTCTCCAGTCGCTTGATGAGCCGGGCGTCGTCGCCGTCGAAGTCCTCGACGACCGCGCGGAGGTCGTCGCGTTCGGTCTCCGAGAGCGACAGGGACACGGCGTCGAGGTCCGAAAGCGCGAGCAGATACTCCACCTCGACGCGGAGTCGCGCCCGCATCAGCGCCGCCTCGCTGGCGTACGGCACGAGGGGTTCAGTGCGACCGGCGTACCGGCCGTCGAGCGGCGAGACCGCCGCGAGCGGATCGGAACGGGAGAGGTCGTCCATACGCGGACTCTCCGCTGTGCGCTAAAAAAGCGTGTCGATGGTCGGAGCCGGCGAACACACTCCCGTGCATATTTCGGGGGTATCCGAGGGCACATTTTCGCGAAGATATCCGCAATAGTGCATATCTCCGTCGGGGAGACCGCAACTGACTTACTGCCTGCGCGAGGGCCCACGAGTATGACCAAGGTTGCCGGCCTGGCGAGCAATCGCGGACGGAATCTCCGACACATCGACGACAGACGCCCCGGCGGCGCGGAACTCGCGGTCGTCCTCTCGAACCACGAGGGGGCTCCGATTCTCGACGCTGCGACGGAGCGCGGGATCCCGACCGAGGTCGTCGCGCGAGAGGAGGGCGAATCCCGCGAGTCACACGAGCGGCGGATCCTCGACGCGCTGTCGAGTTACGACTTCGACCTCGTCTGTCTGGACGGTTATATGCGGATCCTCACGGAGACGTTTCTGGACGCGACGCCGACGACGCTGAACGTCCATCCCTCCTTGCTCCCCGCGTTCCCCGGCGACGACGCCCACGAGCAGGTGCTCGACGCCGGCGTCAGCGTCACCGGCTGTACCGTCCACCTCGTCACCGAAGAAGTCGACGCAGGTCCGATCGTCACCCAGGAGTCGGTCCCGGTCTACGCCGACGACGACGGCGATTCGCTGAAGCGCCGCGTCCTTCACGACGCCGAGTTCACCGCGTATCCGCGTGCCGTCCGGTGGTTCGCTCAAGACCGACTCCACGTCGACGAGCGCGAGGCCGACGACGGCACGGAACTGACGGTCGCGGTCGACGGCGACGACGGCGGCGACTTCCCGGAGCGACGCGTCATCTCCGACGACCGATACGCGACGCTTCGCTACGGCGAGAACCCGCATCAGGACGCAGCCGTCTACGCCGACGCGGCGGCCGAGGAGGCGAGCGTCGTCGACGCGCCGCAGCTGAACGAGGGTGCGAAAGGGCTGTCGTACAACAACTACAACGACGCGGACGCCGCGCTGAACCTCATCAAGGAGTTCGACGAACCGGCCGCGGCGGTGATCAAGCACACCAACCCGGCCGGCTGTGCGACGGCCGACACGCTCGCGACCGCCTACGCCGACGCGCTCGCGACCGACCCGATGAGCGCCTTCGGCGGCATCGTCGCGCTGAACCGCGAGTGCGACGCCGCCACGGCCGAGGGGATTGTCGACTCGTTCAAGGAGGTCGTCGTCGCGCCGGGCTACACCGACGCCGCGCTCGACGTCCTCCGTGAGAAAGACGACTTGCGCGTCCTCGACGTCGGCAGCCTCGACGAACGGACGGATCGACTGACTGAGAAGCCGCTCGTCGGGGGACGACTCGTCCAAGAGCGCGACCTCTGGGCTCCGACCCGCGACGACGTCGAGGTCGTCACCGACACCGGACCGACCGACGAACAGCTGGAGACGATGCTGTTCGCCTGGAAGGTGCTGAAACACGTCAAGTCGAACGGCATCGTGTTCGCAGACGGTACCGAGACCGTCGGCGTCGGGATGGGTCAGGTCTCCAGGGTCGACGCGGTCAAGCTGGCCGCGATGAAGGCCGAATCAGACGCCGAGGGCAAGAGCGCGGCGGGGGCCGTGATGGCGTCTGATGCCTTCTTCCCGTTCCCCGACGCCGTCGAGGAGGCCGCCGACGCCGGCGTCGAGGCGGTCATCCAACCCGGTGGCTCGGTGAACGACGAGGACGTCATCGCCGCCTGCGACGAGCGCGGGATCCCGATGGTGTTCACTGGGCGGCGGTGCTTCAGACACGATTGAGCGGAGTGAAATCTGTCTGAAGCTCGTGACGAGCAGTGCGAGTCTCACGCGACTTTAGACACGACTGAACGGAGCGAAGGAGTGTCTAAAGCTCACGGCAGAGCGGAGCGCGACGCCGAACGGTCACACGACTGAGCGAGGGGAGGAGTCGGCACCTAGGTCGTTGCGGCCGCGACGCTATTGACCGGCGAAAGGGCGAACAGTCGGCACACCGCCGGCGACGACATCCTCACAGCGCCGTCGCCCGTATCCCGCGTCGACGCGCCGAACGACCGCAGCCCGACGCGGGGCGATTCTCAGATCACGCCGGGCCTGGTCCCGTAATCGGATATAAACCCACGTCGAGGGGAGAATGCGAACAGCCGGGCCCCGTTACTCGCCAGTCATCCGGACGACCATAATCGGCGTGTCGGTGTTTTCGACGACGCGCTCGGTGACGCTGCCGAGATTCGCGAGTTTGTCGCGGCCGGAACGACCGTGCGTTCCCATCACGATCAGATCCATCCCGCTTTCGTCGGCGTAATCGAGGATGGCCCGATAGGGGATCCCATCGCGAACTGTCGTCGTGCACTCGACGCCGGCCTCTGCCGCCGCGTCGGCGACGCGCTCGACCGCCGTCTGCGCGTCCGCCTGCATCGTCTCTTTGAGTTCCTCCTTCTGGTCCTCGCCCGCGGCCAGGTAGAGTCGCCTGTCGACGACCGAGAGCGCGTGAATCGTCGCGTCCCGCGTCGACGCGATATCGAGGGCGTGTTCGAGCGCCTGCATCGTGCCGTCGCTGCCGTCGGTGGGAACGAGTACGTGCTCGTACATCTCGACTCGCCTTTCGTTCGGCACCCTCTTGAACGGTCCCCCGATTCCCGCCCGGCGAGTTCTCCCAGCCGCACCCCGCTCGCCGCCAGCCGAGAGTATATTTCGCCGCCGGTTCAAGAGAGACCCGTGTGCACACTGACACTCGCCTGGTGCGTGTTCGAGGACGCGCCGGTCGTCGTCGCGGCCAACCGCGACGAACTGCTGGATCGGGAGTCGGAACCGCCCGCAGTCCGAGCGGGCGACCCGTCGTTCGTCGCGCCGCGCGACGCCGCGGCCGGGGGCACGTGGATCGGCTACAACGAGGCCGGCGTCTTCGCGGGGATCACGAACCGCTGGGTCGACGTCCCCGACGGCGGCGAGCGCTCACGAGGGCTGTTGGTCCGCGACGCGCTCGGAGCCCAGAGCGCCGACGAAGCACGCGAACTGGTCGAAGACGCCGTCGCCGCGGACACGTACGACGGATTCAATCTCGTCGTCGCCGAGCGGACGGGCCGCGAGCGGAGGAAGTCGACGTCGTCGCCGGCCTCGGCCGCCGCGTCGGCTCCGATCTCGCCGACCGCGTACCTCTTCGAGTGGGACGGCGACCTCCGCGTTCGCGAGCTCGACCCGGGCGTCCACGTCGTCGTCAACGTCGGTCTCGACGGCGAGTCCCTCGATTCGCCGTATCCCGAGCGGGGGGCTGAACAGGCGCGCGACGCCGAGCGGGTTCGCGAGGCGCTGTCGCCGCGCCCGGACGAATCGGCGTCGGAGTGGCGCGACCGCGCCGCCGCCGTCCTCGGAGACCACGAGTACGGCGTCTGCGTCCACGAGCCCGACCGGGGGTTCGGCACGCGATCGTCGTCGCTACTGACGCTGTTCAGAAGCGGCGACGCCGACTTCCGGTTCGCCGACGGCCCACCGTGTGAGACCGCGTTCCGGCCGGTCGAAGGCCAAATTTAAACGAGTCGCGGGCCTCGTGAGGAGTATGAGCGCAGGCGCTGCCGAAGCAGACCTCTCGGGGGACGAACTCGAAGCACTGGAACTCATCCGAGAGACGGGTGGCATCCACCAGAGCGACTTCTGGAAGGAACTCGACATCTCCTCGCGAAAGGGGAGTCGAATCGCCGAGAAACTCGCGGACCTCGGCCTCATCGAACGCGAGGAGACGGTCTACGACGGCCACAACACCTACCACCTCGAACCCGCGCCGCGCGATCTGGACTTCTCGCTTTTGATGGCGGGCGATATGCTGTCGCCGTTCATCGGCGAGGAGGAGGTCAACCACAACAGCGACGCGTTCTCCCAGTGGCTGATGAACCTCGCATACGAGGAGTAGTAGACACTCTCGCCTCCGGGGACTGACGCGGCATCCGGAACCGGTTCGACGACGGCCTCCGGACGATCGCCTCGGCTTCGAGCGGTTGATCGCGTGGTCGAACACCGAGTCCGACAGCCGTAGCCGACGCGACGGCTCTACCTTCGTAGCCGACGCGACGGCCGCGAACGGGGCGGTCGACCGCCCTCGAAACAAAAACCGAGAGCCAAACTGTGCCGGAAGCCGAGTTCGGGACGAAGCCGCCCTGCGTTATTCGTCGCCTTCGGGCTCGTCGCCGTCGTCTTCGTCCTCCTCGGACGGTTCGAGGTCGTTGTCGGCGATGTAGGTCGCGATCTCGTCGTTCGTGAGTTCGACGAACGCCTCGGATTCGGTGGTGATCGTCGCGACGTCGACGCCGTCGGCGGAGAGTTCGTCGTCGTTCGCCGAGGCGATGGCCCGGAGGGCCAGCTCGACGCCCTCGTCGAGCGTCAGATCGTCCTCGTAGTTCTCTTCGAGGTGTTCTTGGAGGTCGCTGCGATCCGCGCCGATCGAGACGGCCTTCCACTCGTAGGGCGTCCCCGAGGGGTCGGTCTCGTAGAGGCGCGGTTCGCCGTTCTCGATGCCGCCGATGAGCAGCGCGACGCCGAACGGCCGCGCGCCGCCGACCTGCGTGTACTGCTGGATGTGGTCGGTGACGTTCTTCGTCAGCGTCTCGATGCCGACCGCCTCGCCGTAGCGGAGCCGGTTGACCTGCGCCTGCCGCCGCGCGAAGTCGATGAGCTGTCGCGCGTCGGCGACGTGGCCCGCCGAGGCGATACCGGCGTGGTCGTCTGCCTTGTGGATCTTCTCGACGCTCGTCGGCTCCATAAGCGGGGAGCGCGAACGCTTGTCGGCCGCGAGGACGACTCCCTCGGCTGTTCGGACCCCGACGCTCGCGGTCCCTCGCTTGACGGCCTCCCGGGCGTACTCCACCTGGTAGAGGCGACCGTCCGGCGAGAAGATCGTGATTCCACGGTCGTATGCCTGCTGTTGGGCTTGTCCCTGCATAGTATCACTCGAAATCGAGCCGCGTCGCGCCCGCGAACCCGTCTGCCCCCTCGACGTCGACCCGCGCGTCGCGGACGACGGCGGGACGGGATTCGTTCTCGAACACGACGTCTCTCTGTTCTCCACGTCCGGTCCGACCGTTCAAATACCTTTCCTCACAGGCGCGAACGGTGCCCGAAATCCCGCGGATCCGGAGGCCGACCGGATCGCCGTCGACCCGGTCGAGAGCGGCGACGGCGGCCCGCGCCCGATCCTCCGTACCGCGGTGCGCACGAACGATCGTCTCGCCGTCGCCGTCGGCGAAGTGAAACGCCAGCACCGTCAGATCGGCCTCGGCGCTCCCGGTGTCGCCGTAGAGGTTCTGCGCCGCGTACCACAGGTCGCGCTGGAACGCGCCGCGGTCGAAGTCGGCGTCGGGCCAGGCCTCGATCCCGACTGCCAGATACCGCCACCGTGGCTGGAGGTGTTTGGGGAGGTGCTTCACGTGCGCTCACTCCTCGCGGGTCGCGTTCGACTGCTCTCCCCTCCGTTTCGGCGTGACGCCCACCCGCTCGCTCGACGCCCCGAAGCGCTCGGCGACGAGGACGCCCACCTGATCGTGGACGCGCTCGACGGCGGTGAGCACGAACCCCTCGTCCGTCAGCGCGTCGACGAGCGTGCCGACCGTCGCCGGATCGTCCACCTCCGGACTGTAGAACGGCTCCTCGGCGTCGGGCGTCCCGAAGAACATCACGTCGCCGAGGACGAACCGCCGCGGGTTCAGGTCGGCGACGACGCGGATCGCTTCGCGCTTCTCCGTATCCGAGAGGTGATGCATCGCGAAGTTGGAAGTGACAATATCGACGGGTCCGTCGAAGTCGGGCTCGCGGAACCGTCCCACCCCGAACTCGACGTTCTCGATTCCCGCCTCCTCGGCCTTCGTCCGGGCCTCCTCGAGCATCCCCTCGCTGATGTCCCGCCCGATCACGCGCTCGGCGTGCGGAGCGAGCGCGAGGGCGATCACACCGGTTCCGGTTCCGAGGTCGAGAACGACGTCGTCGGGTCCGGGGGCGGCGTGCTCGACGACCAGATCCGCACACGCGAGGTACTCCGTCGAATCCTGCTCGTCGTCGTAGGAGGACGCCACCGCGGAGAACCGCTCGGCGTGTTCGTCAATCGTCTTCTTCATACCGACCGCGTTCGACGCCCGGGGCAATGAACGACTCGGAGCGCCGCTCGCGGTTTTGGGCGACGAGCCGGCCCCACTCGTCGAGCCCCTCTCGAATCCACTCGTCGCCGAGGCCGATCTCGTCGCCGACAGCGGCCAGTTCCCTGGGCGCTCGAAGTTGGAGGTGTGAGGTGGGGTTCACGGACACGACGTACGGCGCGTCGTAGTGGTCGAGGAGTCGCTTGAGCTGCCGGAGTTTCGAGAGGTGACGGACCCGGTGTCCCCCGCGCGTTCGGAGCGCGGGGCCGAGGTTCACCTCGATTCGGACGTCGTTCTCGCTGGCGGCCTTCGCGAGCACGTGGTTGACCTCGCCGTCGCCGCGGTTGTCGTTCTCGTCGGCGCTCGTCGCGGCGACCGCACCCTCGAACGGCCGCGCGAGGACGTCGACGCGCGCCTGCTCCACGGCGAAGCGGTTCAGCGCGTTCGTCCCACCGCTGACGATCACGACGGTGTGTTTCGTCCGCGCGTTGCCGACCGCGCCGCTGGCGCGCTGCGGATCCGGCGCGACGATCTCGGCCGCGTCGACGACGTCGACCGCACAGGCCTCGCGGAGACGGTCGTAGTGGGGGTCGGCGTCGTCCGCTCGGACGACCACACCGTCGTAGCCGTACCGCTCGGCGGTCCTCGCGAATCGCGAGGCCGTGCTCCGTCCGTCGGGGTGAGCGTGGACCGCCTCGTACATAGCCGAGAGGACAGCGCGGGTGCGTATGGCAGTTACGGTCGGGCGGCGGTTCCGGCGGTTCCGGGTTCTTACGGTCGGGCGACAGTCCCGGTGATTGGGTTCAGTCGTCGACCCCGACGAGACGCCGCGTCGCGTCCGTCAGTGCCGCCGCCGCGCGGCGCACGTCCGCGACGTCGACGTACTCGCGCTCGGCGTGGGCGACGGCCCCCTCGTCGTCGGCGAGGACGCCCGGCCCGAAGACGACGACCGGCGCGGGCGCGAAGTACGACGCCTCCGTCGCGGCGGTGAACGGGCGGACGGTTCCGGACCCGCCGGCCCGCTCGGACGCGGCCGCGAGCGTCCGCACGAGCTCGTGGGACTCGTCGGTCGCGAAGGCCTCCAGAAACGGCGTCGGCCGGTCGGTGAGTTCGAACGCGACGCCGACGTCGTCGGGGACGGCCTCCCTGATCGCCGTCTCCAGTTCCGATCGGAACCCCGCCGCCGTCTCCGGGGGGACGCTCCGTCGGTCGAGTACGAGTTCGCAGCGCGCGGGTACCTGGTTGGTCGAGTCGCCGCCGGAGACGACCGTCGGCGTCAGCGTCGCTCGGCCGAGTTGGGGGTGCGGCTCGCGCTCGGCGTCGAACGTCCGGACCGCCGCGAGCGCGTCTTCGAGGCCCGCGATGGCGTTGATCCCGGAGTCCGGTTCGGCGGCGTGTGCGGCCGATCCTGCGAGCGTCAGCGTCCCCTGGAACCGACCCTTCGCGGCGGTGCAGACGTCTAATCCGGTCGGCTCGCCCACGACGTAGCAGTCCGCGTCGAGATCGAGGGCGGCCGCACCGGTCGAGAGGACCTCCTCGTCGGGCGTCACCGCGAGCGTCACGCGGGTGTCCTCGCGGGGCTCGACCGCGAAGAACGCCGCGAGGATCGCCGCCAGCGGTCCCTTCGCGTCGCAGGAGCCGCGGCCGTGGATCCGAACGAGCCGGCCGTCGACCCGCTCGCGCTCGAACGGCACGTGCGGCGAGACCGTGTCGATGTGGGTGTTGAAGACGAGGTGCGTCCCGGTGTCACCGGCCGCGTCGGAGTCGGCGGCGTCCCCCGGACGGCCTCCAGCCCCCCTCGACGCGATGGTGTTGCCCGCGTCGTCGACGCGGGCGTCGATCCCCTGCGATTCGATCGTCTTCACCAATAGCTCGCGCATCTCCGCGACATCCTCGGCCGAGTCGATCGGAACCGCGGATTCGAGGAACGCGACCGGGTCGAACGCCGTGGATTCGGCGGCGGCGTTCGAGACGGAGCCGTCGGCAGTGGTCGGGGCCGAGCCGTCGATATTCGAGACCGGGTCGTCGGCGACTCCGGGGACCGAATCGTCGTCCGCCATCTACGTCGATCGGACCACGGTGTCGAGTTCGTCGGAGAACTCCCGCTCCGCGGGCCCCGCGAGCGTCGCCGAGTCGCCGTCCGGGACGGTGATCCGGAGGTCGCCGCCCGGCGGGCTGACGGTGACGGTCTCGTCGCCGTCGATGAGGCCGAGTCGCTTGGCGACGGCCGCGACGGCGACCGCGCCGGTGCCGCAGGAGCGCGTCTCCCCCTCGACGCCGCGCTCGTAGGTCCGCTGGCGGAAGTGGGGCCCGGCGTCGGATTCGTCGGCCGCCCTGACGTCGGATTCACCATCCGCGTCGACCCGGGAGGCGAGCGTGACGTTCGCGCCCTCGGGGAAGACGTCCGCGTGCCGAACCGCGGGCGCGACGGATTCGAGATCCACGTCGTCGACGTCGTCGACGACCGCGACGGCGTGCGGAACGCCCGTGTTCACCGCGGTGACGGTGAGCCCCTCGACGTCCTCCTCGATCAGTTCGGTTTCCCGGGCCAACGGGACGTCCCGCGGCGCGAAGGACGGTATCCCCATCTCGATAGTGACGTCGTCGCCGTCGACGACGGCTCTTCGCGTGCCCGCGGGCGTGTCGATCATCAGTTCGTCCGCTCCGGTCCGTTCGGCCGCCCACGCGGCGGCGACGCGAGCGCCGTTGCCGCACATCGCGGCCACGGAGCCGTCCGGCTGGACGAGCGTCATCACGACGCGCGGCGGGGAGTACATCGACTCCAGCGCCAGAAAGAGGACGCCGTCGGCTCCAGTTCGCGGGGATTCCTCGTGGTCGACGCCGGTCTCGCGGTCGCAGTAGGTCGTCGCGAACGCGGGTCGGTCGGGGATCGATTCGACGGCGTCGACGACGATGAAGTCGTTGCCGGTGCCGTGGTACTTCTCGACTGTTACTCTGCCGTGCTGTACGCTCATTGTTCCAGGCTGGTCAGGTCTGTCAGGGACTCGCGCCGCCGGGCGAGCCGAACGGTCGTGCCGGCTAGGGCGACCTCCGCCGGTCGCGGCCGGGAGTTGTAGGTGCTCGACATCTCGTATCCGTACGCGCCCGCGTTCCCGACGGCGAGGACGTCCCCCCGTTCGGGTCGCGAGAGCGGTCTGTGCTCACACAGTACGTCCGCCGACTCACATATAGGTCCCGCTACGGTCGCGTCGATTTCCTCGGTGTCCGCAGCGGCTGAGAGGTTCGCGATCGCGTGGTAGGCGTCGTACATCGCCGGCCGGAGTAACGTCGTCATTCCGGCGTCGACGCCGACGACGGTGGCGTCTCTCGCCTCCTTGACGGTGTTGACGGTAGTCAGAAGGACGCCGGCGTCGGCGACGACGTACCGTCCGGGTTCGATCGCGAGCGTCGCGCCGATGTCGTCGGACGCGGTCCGACGGTCCGCTGAGCCTCGCTCGTCGACCGCACCGAGCGCCTCGCGGGTCGCTTCAGCGACCGCCTGCAGGTCCAGCGGCGGCTCGTCCTCGCGGTACGGCACGCCGAAGCCGCCGCCGACGTCGACGAACTCCAGCGGCCCCACCCGGGATTCGATCTCCCGAGTGAGATCGCCCATCCGATTCACCAACTCCCGGTGCGCCGAGAGGTCCTCGCCGGAGATGCCGCTGCCGGCGTGGGCGTGGACGCCCACGAGGTCGAACTCGTCAGCCCACCGGGTGGCAAGATCGGCGACCCGTTCGATCGGGATCCCGAACTTCGCGTTCGCGCCGGTACTGACCTTCTCGTGGTGGCCCGCGCCGACGCCGGGGTTCGCGCGGACGCAGAGCCGCCCGTCGAAGCCTCGCTCGCGGAGTCTGTCGACCGTGTCTTCCGCGCCGACGGTGACCGTCAGTCCCGGGTGCTCCCGCCAGCGTTCAACCACGAGGTCCAGGTCGCGGGCGGGCGGGTTCACCGCCGTGTACTGGACTCGATCGCCGGGGAAGCCCACCGCCAGCGCGCGCTCGACCTCGCCCGCCGACGCGCACTCGACGCCGAGGCCGGCCTCGCGAACCGTTCGCAACACGTCCCGGCCGGTGTGCGCCTTCGCGGCGTAGCGGACGTCCGCGTCGGGGAACGCCTCTCGGAGCCGAACGCAGTTCTCCTCGACCCGATCGAGGTCGACGACGTAGAGCGGGGTCTCGTACTCCTCGGCGAGCGCGACGAGGTCCTCCTCGTCCCACTCGGCGAGTCGGCGGACCGCCGGCCCGCCGTCGCCGACCTCGCTCATTCCCGCAGCGCCTCCTCGCGCCGGGTCTTATCGAGCGTGTCGTCCTCGATGTCGAGGGCGACGACCGCCGGCTTGTACGCGCCCGACTCGAAGAGGTCGTGATCGCCGAGCGATGATTCGACGTAGCGGGTGAACGCGCGGCGGTCGGACGGAAGGTGGCCGTAGATGACCTCCTCCTCGACGAGGTCGTAGACGGGAATCCGGGGGCTGAGGAGCGTGTTCTCGCCGACGACCGTGTTCTCGCCGACGTGGAACCCGGAGGTGACGCGACAGCCCGCGCCCAGGGAGACGCCGTCCTCGACGATCACGGGCGCGTCCTCGACGGGTTCGAGGACGCCGCCGATCAGCGTGTTCGCGCCGAGCTTGACGTTCTCGCCCAACTGGGCGCAGGAGCCGACGGTGTCGCAGGAGTCGACGAGCGTGCCGTCGCCGACGTGCGCGCCGACGTTGACGAACGACGGCGACATCATGATGCAGTCGGCGCCGAGGTACGCGCCGCGGCGGATGGCGGTGCCGTCCGGCGTGTTGCGCGTGCCGCGGCCGCCGAGGTCGGTCGTCGACCGGAGCGGGAGGACGTCGTAGTAGGTGACGTCGCCGTACTCGCGCGGGAGCGTCTCGCGCAGGCCGAAGTTCAGCAAGATGCCGCGCTTGACCCACTCGTTGACGACCCAGCCGTCGGGGCCGCTTTCCCCCACCTGCTCGGCCGCCCGCACGTCGCCCGTCTCGAGGGCGTCGAGGAACGCGTCGAGGGTCGAGCGCGCCGCCGACCCCGCGCTCGCGGCGGAGACGTCGTCGTCCTGGTAGCGCTGCCACAGGTCTTCTACGTCGGATTCGAGGCTCATCGTGAATCAGTGTCCGTGTCGTCATCGCCGGCGTCCAAGACTTCGTCGAAATCGTACCGCCCCGGGTCGCGGCCGGCCAGCCAGACCGCGGCGTCGAGCGCGCCCGCGGCGAAGATGCCGCGCGAACCGGCGCGGTGGGTCAGTTCGAGCACCTCCTCGTTGCCGGCGAGCAGGACCTCGTGCTCGCCGGTCACGTCGCCCGCGCGGCGGGCGTGGACGCCGATCTCGTCGCCCTCGCGCGGCTGTTCGCCGACGCGCCCGTGGACGCGTTCGGCGGTTTCAGTATTTCCTTCGTCGCTCGTGTCGCCCCCCGATCCCCGCGCGTCGTCGATGTCGTCGAGGATCGTCAACGCGGTACCCGAGGGCGCGTCGCGCTTGCCGTTGTGGTGGGTCTCCGTCACCTCGATGTCGTAGCCGGGGAGCGCGGCGACGGCCTCGCGGACCGCCCGCCGGAGCGCGCCGACGCCCCGAGAGAAGTTCGACGCGCGCAGGAACGGCACGTCCCGGGCGACGGCGTCGAGCGTTTCCGCTCCCGCCTCGTCGTAGCCGGTGGTCCCGACGACGACGGCGACGCCGCGGTCGGCCGCCGCGCGGAGGTACTCCACGCTGGCGTCGGGGACGGTGAAGTCGACGAGGACGTCGACGGCGTGCTCGTCGAGCGCGGTTCCGAGGGCCGAGTCCTCGACGACCGCGTCCGGCGCGCCGGGCGCGTCGCCGCTCGGGACGTTCCCCGGCGTTCGACTCGCCGCGAGCACGTACCCGACGTCCCCGTGGTCGGCCGCGGCAGTGAGCAGTTCGCCGCCCATCCGACCGCTCGCGCCGGTGATCGCGACGGTGAGGTCGCCGCCCATCACACCGCCTCCGTCTGCTCTCGCTGCGTGTCCTCGTCGTCGAGGTCGGCGAGGATCCGTTCGAGGTCAGCGCGGTTTTCCGGCTCTATCTCTGTCAGCGGCGGGCGGAGCGCGCCGGAGTTGTGCCCGCGGATCGCCATCGCGGCCTTCACCGGGATGGGGTTGGTCTCGACGAAGAGCTGTCGGAACAGCGGCGAGAGCTCGAAGTGGAGCTCGCGTGCGCGTTCGAGGTCGCCGTCGATCGCGGCGTCGACGAGTTCGACGGTCCGCTCGGGTTCGACGTTGCCCGCGACGGAGATGACGCCGCGGCCGCCGAGCGAGCAGACCGGCAGCGTGAGCGCGTCGTCGCCGGAGAGCACCGCGAGATCCTCCTCGCGGGTGTATTCGATCACTTCGGAGATCTGTGCGACGTCGCCGCTTGCGGCCTTGTACGCCCGGACGTTCTCGTGGGTCGCGAGGTCCGCGACCGTCTCGGGTTCGACGTTCTGGCCCGTTCGACTCGGGACGTTGTAGACGATCTGCGGGAGGTCGACCTCGTCGGCGATCGTCCGGAAGTGTTCGTAGAGGCCCGCCTGTTCGGGCTTGTTGTAGTACGGTGAGATCAGAAGCAGCGCGTCCGCGCCGGCGTCGGCCGCGCGGCGGGAGAGGTTCAGCGCCTCGCGGGTCGAGTTCGATCCCGACCCCGCGACGACGGGGACGTCGTCGACGGCCTCGACGACCGTCTCGACGACCTCGATGTGTTCGTCGTGGGTCAGCGTCGCGCTCTCGCCGGTCGAGCCGGCCGGAACGAGTCCGGCGACGCCGGCGGCTTCGAGCCGTCGGGCGTCGGCTGCGAGCGTTTCGTGGTCGATTTCGCCATCCTGGTCGAACGGCGTGGTCATCGCGGGGAACACGCCGGTGAAGTCGATCTGTGTCATCGTTGTAGGGTGTACTGTCGTCTACCGTGTAGGGTGTGTCGGTTGTTCGTCGCCGATCCGTGGGTTTCGACGTCGGTCGACGGTCGAACGTCGGTGCGCGCCCGGCCGGAGGCCGCCAGGGACGGGGATGCCACTCCCGCCCAGAGCGTCAGGGCGCGCGTTTTTTACTGGTGAAAAGGGAGCCACGCGTCGCTGACTGACGGGGCGAGTCCGTCGAAGTCGACGTGGCACGCGTCACACTGGGCAGTGGACGCTCCGGAATAATATACGTTTCGTCGTCGAACGCCGATGACGGCAAATCGGAGGTCCCACCGCAGGACCGGACATTCATGTACTATGACGCCCCCAGGGACAGTATGACCGAGATTCACCCGAGTCAGCGGGTGGCGATGCTCGCGGACGCACAGAACCTCTATCACACCGCCCAGAGTCTCTACTCGCGGAACATCGACTACTCCGCGCTCTTGGAGAAGGGCGTCGCGGGGCGGGAACTCACCCGCGCCATCGCGTACGTCGTCCGCGCGGACTCGCCCGACGAGGAGAGCTTCTTCGAGGCGCTCGCCGACATCGGCTTCGAGCCGAAGATCAAGGAGATCAAGACGTTCGGCGACGGGTCGAAGAAGGCCGACTGGGACGTCGGGATGAGCCTCGACGCCGTCACGCTCGCGAACCACGTCGACACGGTCGTCCTCTGTACGGGCGACGGCGACTTTTCCAGGCTGTGTTCGCATCTCCGACACGAGGGCGTCCGCGTCGAGGTGATGGCGTTCAAGGAATCGACCGCCGAGGAACTGATCGAGGCGACGGACGCGTTCATCGACCTCTCCGAACGCCAAGACACGTTCCTGCTCTAGAAACCGTCCCGCCGACCACGACGGCTCCCCGACCGAGGGTGCGAGCCCGGGCCCCAGACTCAGGCGGCGCGGGCGTCGGACCCGCCGGCTCTGAGCGCCGCGAGCGCCGTGCCGACCACGGCGACGCCGGCGATAGTTCCGGCGAGATAGCCGCTGACGCCCGCCTCGAAGAAGAGGCCGCTGCTCGCGAAGAGCAGCAGCGCACCGAACCCGACCAACCGGACGTCGACTGTCATACTCGACTCGGAGAACGCGTCGGTATATATGAGTTTCCGAGTCGCGAGAGTGTGCGAACACGGCGCATAGGTCGTCGGAGGCACCCACTCGACCGCCTCGGGTGAGGGGTTGGAACGCCCCCGCGGACCGCGAACGTCTTGCCGCTCCGCGGTGAAGCGGGGTTATGAGCGACGCAGACGGCGATGGGGAGACGATGCCGGAGTTGCGAACCATCGCCGACTACCAGTTCGGACCGGGCGCGGGCGAGGCGCTGTTTCCGAGCGACGACGACGAGTCGCTGACGGTGCACCGGTCGACGAGCGGTCGCCCCCGACAGATCGTCGCGACCGAGGGTCGGATCGTCTCCTACGGGACCGACGGTCGGTTTACGCTCGGCGTCGCCGGCGGCCGCCGACTGGTCGACGCCTTAGAACAGCCGACGGCCCGCGTCGTCGTCGGCGAGGAGAGCGAGCCGTTCGTCCGCGACGGCAAGAACGCCTTCGCGAAGTTCGTCCGGGAGGTCGACCCCGACGTCAGACCCGGCGACGAGGTCGCGGTCGTCCTCGACGACGACACCGTCATCGCGGTCGGGCGCGCGGAGCTCTCGGCCGACGCGATGGCGGACTTCGAGACGGGGATGGCGGTCCACGTTCGCGACGGGGCCGACGGCGACGTGTAGTCCGGGCGATAGCGACTCTCAGAGCCCGAGCGCGGTGAGGATCGGAACGCCGCTGGCGAGCGCGCCGACGAGGTAGCCGCCGATCGCGCCGCCGTTCAGGAGCGGGAGCCCGGCGTGAGCGCGTCCCTTCAGGACCATCCAGAGGAGGACGAACAGGCCGGCGAACGTCCCGAGCATCGCCGTCAGCGCGGGGAACGTCAGCGCCGGGAGCCACCCGATTCCGAGCGAGGGCGTCAGCGACGCCGGGAGGAAGAACGCCGCGCTGGCGATCATCACCGTCGGCATCACGGCGTCGCCGAGGCCGATGAAGAACGCGTCGCGGACGTCGTCGGCGTCTTCGACAGGGTCATCATCGACGTCGGCCGCAACGTCACCACCGCCCGCGACGTCGCGGTCGTCGCCGTCATCGCCCGCGACGTCCACGTGATCGTCGCCGCCCGCGGCGTCCGCGTCGTCGTCGCCGCCCGCCTCTGCCACCGTTTCAGCGGCGTCGGTGTCACGAAGGGAGTACGACAGCGTCGTGGGCACGACGAGCACCACCGGGAGTTTCAGATCCATCACGCCGGAGGCCAGATCGAGCATGTGTTCGGTGCCGTAGACGCTGATCGCGTCGTAGACGGCAAGCACCGAGAGGAGCAGGATGGCGGGCAAGAGCCCGAAGCTGATTCCGAACAGCCCCGCGGCCCCCGCGCCCATCAGGACGCCCGCGGCGTCGATGACGTACCACTCGGGGTGAACCACGAGCAGCGCCGCCAGGAGGACCGACGCGCCGATCGCCGCGAGCGGCGGGAGCAGGACGGAGAAGACGTACCACGCGATCGAGGCGGCCGCGAGGACGACGAACGCGCGGACGACCCAGTCGAGGTCGAACTTGAACGCCGCGAGCATCGCCGCCGTCGCGACGAGGATCGCGACGATGTAGACGAGGCTGTTCGTGGGATCGGACGGGTCCTCGACGGTCTGATAGCCCGACTCGTAGAACGTCGGCACGAGCGCCAGCGCGCCGAGTTGGACGAGGAGGAACAACAGCGCGGCGAACCCGACGCCGGCGGCGACGCGTCTTCGCATACGCCAGCGTTGCGACCGACCCACTATGGGGATTGTGTTTCGGGCTGCCGGCGGTCGGTCACGAACGTCGACCGCTCGCGACGGCCACGCCCGAAACATCCGTTAGGCGGCTCCCCGTACGCGGTGGTATGCGCCTCGATACGCTCGGCGTCGACCGCTCCGTCTCGGTGTTGTTCCCACCGGAGGTACTCCTCGAAACGCTGGGGGACCTCCCGGTCGAGACGGTCCTGATCGACGGCGACTCGAACACGGACTCGAATACGACAGAGCGCTGTGACGGCGTCGTCACGTTCGAGTACCGACCGTCCCTCCTCGACGCCTCGTGGGTGCACTCCGTGCAGGCCGGCGTCGATCGGTTCCCGCAGGAGCGGTTCCGCGAGGCGAACGTGCGCCTCACGAACAGCACCGGCCTCCACGGCGACGCGATCGGCGAGACCGTCGCGGGGTATATGCTCGCGTTCGCCCGCCGCCTGCACACGCACGTCGCGAACCAACGGGAGAAACGCTGGTCGCGGCCGGAGTGGGACGAACCCTGGACGATCGCCGGAGAGCGGGCGTGCGTCGTCGGTCTCGGGAGCCTCGGACGCGGCGTCGTCGACCGCGCGACCGGACTCGGCCTGGACGTCGACGGCGTCAGACGGACGCCCGTTCCCGAGCCGGGTGTCCATCGGATGTACACGCCCGACGCCCTCGAAACGGCGATTTCCGACGCGCGGTTCGTCGTGCTCACGGTCCCGCTCACGCCGGAGACGGAGGGGATGGTCGACGCCGACGTCTTCGCGGCGATGCGCGAGGACGCGTACCTAATCAACGTCGCGCGTGGCCCCGTCGTCGACCAGCGGGCGCTCGTCCGGGCGCTGGAAGACGGCGGGATCGCGGGTGCGGCGCTCGACGTGTTCGAGACCGAACCCCTCCCGGAGTCCTCGCCGCTCTGGGAGATGGACGAGGTAATCGTCACGCCCCACGCCGGATCGGCAACCCGGCAGTACGGCGACCACGTCGCCTCGATCGTCGCCGAGAGCGTCCGGCGTATCCGCGCCGGCGAGGATCCGGTCAACCGCGTCTGCTGAGGGCTCCGCTCGCTGGCGTCCGTTGCGGTCGAAAAGAAATCCACCGCGCGTCCGGCGAAGTCGAGCGCTCTTCGTTACCGCGCGTAGAGCCGTTTCCCGACGAGGGACGCCGGCCGAACGTCGCCCGCGGGCGTGACGGCGACGTAGGGACGGGAAACCGGCCCGAAGACGTCGACGACGCGGCCGACCGCCGACAGCGACTCGTCGACGGCCTGCGCGCCGATGTCGGGGTGGTCGGCGTCGTCACAGCGGACGATGAGGAGGTTCTGCGCCGTTCGCGAGACGGTTCCGAGGCGCTGCATCGTCAGTCCCGGAGGATCCCGACGTAGGCGGCGACCGCCTGCACGAGGTCGTTCTTCGTCGAGTCCTCAGCGCCCTTCACGAGCACGCGACCGCGGGCGTCCCACTCGCGGGGATGCGTCACGTCGCGTTCGATCACGGCGTCGTAGCCGATCTGCTGGACGGCCTGCGCGATCTCGTCGACCGTCGGCTCCTCGACGGCGTCGTCGAGCGGGACCCGACGGCCGTCCTCGCGGGAGACCGACGCGTCGAGGTAGCGCGGCCAGATGACGTTCTCGACAGCCATAGTCCAACGACCGCGACGCGCCCGTAATACGGTTGTGGTCCCGCCCGCGACCGGCCGACCCGCACAGGAGTAGAGCGATCGCCACCGCCCGAGTCGACATTCTTTATCCGCCCGCCCGCGACCATCGCGTATGGACCCGGACCTTTCGCCGCTCGACGACTACCTCGACGAGGCGGGCCTAGACGGCTACCTCGTCGACGCCGACAGTTCGGACTCGACCCAGCGATACCTCTCGGGCTTCGACGCGCCGGACCCGTTCGTGACGCTCTACACGCCCGAGACGACCGCGCTTCTCGTCTCCGCGTTGGAGTACGGCCGCGCGAACAGACAGAGCCGCGCGGACGAGGTGTCGCGACTGGCAGACTACGACTACCGGTCGCTGGCCGGAGAACACGGTCCCAAGGCGGCGAAGGCCCGCGTCGTCGCGGCGTGGCTCGACGACCGGGGCGTCGACGACGTGGCGACGCCGGAGCGCTTCCCGCTCGGCCCCGCGGACCGACTCCGCGAGCGGGACGTCTCCGTCGCGCACGAAACCGAGGACGTCGTGACAGAAGTGCGCGCGCGGAAGACCGACGAGGAGATCGAGCACATTCGCGCGGCACAGCGCGCCAACGAGGCCGCGATGGACGCCGCGGCCGACCTGCTTCGTGACGCCGAGATCAGCGGGCAGGATGGGAAACGGGTGCTCGCCGTCGACGGCGACGCCCTGACCAGCGAGCGCGTCCGCGAGGAGATCGAGGTCACGCTGCTCCGTCACGGCTGCGCGCTCGACGAGACGATCGTCGCCTGCGGAGCCGACGCCGCCGACCCCCACGACCGGGGGAGCGGGCCGCTCAGGCCCGACGAGCCGATCATCGTCGACATCTTCCCGCGCTCGAAGGAGACCAAGTACCACGCGGACATGACGCGGACCTTCGTGAAGGGCGAGCCGACGGACACCCTCCGCGAGTGGTTCGACCTGACCCACGAGGCGCTCGCCGCCGCGCGCGACGCCATCGAACCGGGCGTGACCGGCGCGGCCGTCCACGATATCGTCTGTGATGTCTACGAAGACGCCGGCCTCCCGACCCTCCGCTCGGACCCGAAGAGCGAGACCGGGTTCATCCACTCGACCGGCCACGGAGTCGGACTCGACGTCCACGAACTACCGCGGCTGTCCCCCGACGGCGACGAACTGCGACCGGGCCACGTCGTCACGGTCGAACCGGGGCTGTACGACCCGGAGGTCGGCGGCGTGCGCATCGAGGACCTGGTGGTCGTCACCGAAGGCGGCTCGGAGAACCTGACCCGACAACCGATCGAACTGCAGATCTGACCGCGATTAAGCCGTGCTTAGCGCGAAGCGGGCCGAGAAACAGTATGCCGGTCGCGGTCCGCGGACGGCAGTCGCCGGGAGAGCGGCTGCCGCCTCAGACGGACGATTCGCCCGCGTTTTCGGAGCTGTTCGAATGTCGGTTCTTCGCGTCTCGGTAGTCTTCGAGCAGCGACTCCAGCGCCTCACCCGTCTCGGGGGTGAGAACGCCCGCGGCCTGACGGACCACGTGGTCGTCCTCGACGAGGAACGCGTAGATCGTCTGTTCGCCGAGGAGGCCGAGTTGACGCTGGAACCTCTGTTTGTTGACCGACAGCAGGATCGTGTTGTCGTGAACGCGCTGTCTGGCGTTGGTCGGCGACATCCCGCCCGTGGAGGTCGGCGGGAGCATCCCCCCCTGACTGCCGACGACGAGTTCGTAGTACGCGAAGTGATCGAAGCGGTCGCACAGTTCGGTGGCGAACTGCCGCCACGATCCGACGAGCGACCGTTGGCGGAGGTGAAAACTAACGACGAGGAGCGTTTGCTCTCCGTCGAGGTCGTCGGGCAGGGTCACCCGACGCCCTTGCGTGTCTCTCCCGGAGACCGTGGGAAATTTCATCAGTAACTGCTGTCCTTACGTGCGTATTGTTATACGGCGGTTAAGCGTGCATTCGCCTCCTGCGTGGCCGGATTCCGGTGTCCGCGCGTCAGCGGAAGCCACTTTCGACTCGATCGACCGGGCAGTGTCTCGGTGTCGCAGATTCCTTTCCCCCAGCGGTCTTCTAGCGACCGGACCAATAAACGTACGCGCCCAGGTATCAAAGTCGATAACAACGAACTGGGTTCGGAGGCCGCGCGGACGGAGCCGACCCCGTCATCGAACTCCTTTTGATTGCGGCGGCGCGTAGTCGGCGGCAATGGAGGTACTCGTCGTCGGAGCCGGCGCGATGGGTCGCTGGGCCGGCGAAACGCTCGAAACGGAGTTCAGCGTCGCGTTCGCCGATCGGGATCCGGACGCCGCGAGCGCCGCTGCGGACGCGGTAGGAGGACGTGCGGTCGCACTCGAAACGACGGCGACGTTCGACGCGGTCTGCATCGCCGTGCCGATCACCGCCGCGCGTGCCGCCATCGAGGCGCACGCCGACCGGGCCTCGCGAGCGATGCTCGACGTCACCGGAGTGATGGCCGGCCCGGTGGCGGCGATGCGGGAACACCTGCCCGAGCGCGAGCGCGTGAGTCTCCACCCGCTCTTCGCGCCGGAGAACGCGCCGGGAAACGTCGCGGCCGTGGTCGACGCCACGGGACCGGTGACCGACACGGCGCTCGACGCTATCGCCGAGGCCGGGAACCGCGTCTTCGAGACGGACCCCGAGGAGCACGACTCGGCGATGGAGACGGTCCAGGCGGGAGCCCACACCGCGATCCTCGCGTACGCCCTGGCCGCCGAGGACGTCCGCGAGGAGTTCGCAACGCCCGTTTCGCGCGCGCTCTCGGACCTCGTCGGGACCGTGACCGAGGGGACCCCACGGGTCTACCGCGAGATTCAAGAGTCGTTCGAGGGGGCCGACGCCGTCGCGGCCGCCGCGAACCGGATCGCCGAGGCGGACGGCGAGGCGTTCGATCGACTGTACGAGGAGGCGAGAGAGAAACGACGCCGACGGGTCGAGGACGCGGGCACCGCCGACGACTCGGTAGACGGCGACGCGACTGCGCGAGACGACGACTCGACGCGAGGCGACGGACAGTGATCGACCGCGAGGCCGTCCGGTCGAACGCGAAGTATCTCCGCAACGTGCGTCCGATCGATCCCGAGGAGATCCACGAGTACGTCGAGGGGACGCCGCACCCGGCGGTCGTCCGGGAGACGCTCCGGGAGGAAGCGTACGACCTGCGCCTGCGTGAACGCGAGGACGGCACGTTCGTCCCGGTGAGCGACGACCCCGCGCCGCGGCCGGGATGGGCCCCCGACACGTTCCCCGAGGGGTACGCCTTCGCCGTCGAGGACCTGCTCGTCGAACGCTACGGCGCGAACTGGCACCGCGGCGAGAGCGGCGACCGACTCAGGGGAGCGATCCGACGGCTCAAGGAGGATTACTACCGGCAGAACCCCGTCGAGTACGACGAGGAGGCCGCGCTCGGATACGCGATCTACCACCTCCCGGACTACTACGCCGCGATCGGGTACGTGCTCGACGACCTCGCGGAGCGGGACCTGCTTCCCAGAACGCTCCGCGTGCTCGACGTCGGCGCGGGCGCGGGCGGACCGGCGCTCGGCCTCCACGACTACCTCCCCGACGACGCCGTCGTCGACTACCACGCCGTGGAACCGTCGGCCGCGGCCGACGTGCTCGAACGGATGCTGACGGAGACCGGTCGGAACTTCCGGACGACGATCCACCGCGAGACCGCCGAGGCGTTCGACCCTCAGTCGATCGGCGACGACGACAGCGGAATCGACCTCGTCGTCTTCGCCAACGTGTTGAGCGAACTCGACGACTCCGAGGACGTCGCCGCGCGGTATCTGGACGCGGTCGCCGACGACGGATCGTTCCTCGCGCTCGCGCCCGCGGATCGAAACACCAGCACCGGGCTCCGGGAGATCGAACGCGCGCTCGCACCCGCCGATTCCACCGTCTCCGTCTACGCGCCGACGCTCCGACTGTGGCCCGGCGAGGCCCCCTCGGACCGCGGCTGGTCGTTCGACCGCCGCCCCGACGTCGCCGCGCCTCCGTTCCAGCGCCGCCTCGACGAGGCGGGGGAGTCGGACGAACCGCCGGAGGGGAGCGGCGCGTCCGGTCGCACGCCCGGCGACGGCACGTTCAGAAACGAGACGGTGCAGTTCTCCTACTTCGTCCTCCGCCCGGACGGCGCGCGTCGGACCGACGTCCGTGCCGACCCGAGTCGCCACGCGAAGATGGCAGAGATGGAGCGTCACGTCACGAACCGGATCGATCTCCTCGCCGTCAAACTGAGCCGGGATCTGACCGACGACGCCGACGCCAATCCGCTGTTCAAGGTCGGCGACGGGAGCGAGGCGGTCGAACACTACGCCGTCTCGACCGTCCGCGACCCGCTGAACGAGGCCGTGTTCCTCGGGGACTACGGTGAAATTCTCGCGTTCGAGAACGTCCTCTGTCTGTGGAACGACGACGAGGGCGCGTACAACCTCGTCGTCGACGGCGAGACGGTCGTCGAGCGGGTCGCGTGAGCGAACTGTCACCCGAAACCGTCTGAGCGGTACACATTTCCGCCGTCCGACGAAGAGACCGGTATGAGCGAATCGCTCTCCGTCCTCCTGACCAACGACGACGGCATCGACGCCGTCGGGTTCCGCGCGCTGTACGAAGGGCTCTCGGAGTTCGCGGACGTGACCGCCGTCGCGCCCGCGGACGACCAGAGCGCGGTCGGTCGGCAACTCTCCGCCGACGTCAGCGTCCGCGAGCACGAATTCGGATACTCGGTCGAGGGTACTCCCGCAGACTGCGTCGTCGCCGGCCTCGAATCGCTCTGCCCCGACGTCGACGCCGTCGTCTCGGGGTGTAACAAGGGCGCGAACCTCGGCGCGTACGTGCTCGGTCGGTCGGGGACCGTGAGTGCGGCCGTCGAGGCGGCCTTCTTCGACGTACCGGCGATCGCCGCATCGTTGTACGTTCCGGGCGGCGGCGACACGCCGTGGCACGAGCAGGCGACCGAGACCGAGGACTTCCGCGAGGCGACCCGCGCGACGACGTACCTGCTCCGGCACGCGCTCGGCGCGGGCGTCTTCGAGCAGGCCGAGTACCTCAACGTCAACGCCCCACTCTTGGAGGAGAGCGCCGATCCCGCGCCGATCGATATCACGACGCCCTCGAAGCTATACGAGATGACGGCCGAACACGACGGCAACGGAACAGTCACCCTCCACGATGGGATCTGGGAGCGGATGCGCGGCGACGACCTCCCGGACCCGGCTGGGACCGATCGCCGCGCCGTCGTCGAGGGGCGGGTGTCGGTCTCGCCGCTGACCGCGCCGCACACGACCGAACACCACGAGGCGCTCGATGCGCTCGCGGAGACGTACCTCGACGCGGTGTAGCGGCGGCCCGTGAGAAGAGACGCTCCACGAAGAGAGCGTTCCTACTCCAGCACCGCGGCGAATCTGAGTCGGCGGTAGTCGGCAGTCCACACGCCGTCGTCGTACAGTTCCCCGCGGAGTCGATCCTCGACGGCGGCGACGACGTCGGATCGCTCGCCGTCCGGGACCGGCCCCAGGAGCCGATCGCCGAACATCTCGAGCCAGTTGGCCATCCCCTCATCGCCGTCTTCGAGTTCGGTCGGGCGATCGAACAGCCTCGCGTAGCGGACCTCGAAGCCGTGCGCTTCGAGCGTCGTGGCGTGTTCACCGATCGTGGGGAAGTACCAGGGATGGGTCGGGGGTTCGTAGCCGCGCGCGTCCAGTTCCGCCCGGACGGCGTCGGCGATAGCGGCGACGTTGCCCGAACCGCCCAGCTCGACGACGAAGCGCCCGCCGGGACGGAGCGCGTCCGCGACCGAGTCGAGGACGGCGTCCTGGTCGTCGATCCAGTGCAGGACCGCGTTCGAGAACACGGCGTCGAAGGGTTCTTCGGGGTCGAACAGCTCTTCGACGTCGAAGTCGCGGGCGTCGGCCCGCCGGAAGTCCCGCTCGGGGTACGTCTCTCTGGCCGTCTCGACCATCTCCGCGGACTGATCGATCCCGACGACGTCGGCCCCGGCGTCGGCGATGCGCTCGGTCAGGTGGCCGGTGCCGCAGCCCAGATCCAGGACCCGCTCGCCCGGTCCCGGGTCGAGGAGGTCGAGGACGTCGGCACCGTACTCGTAGACGAAGGCGTGCGAGCCGTCGTAGGCGTCGGAGTCCCAGTCCGATTCCGGGTCTGTTTCGGCTCCGTCCCCCGGGTCCTCGTTCGGCGCAGTCATCGACTGGGGTTGTGAGCCCGGCGGGTTATAAGATGGCGGTCGCCGTCGAGCGGCGACGACCTCCGAGACCAGAAGGGAAACGCTCTTTTCGGGTACGGACGGATATGAGGCATATGAGCGACGGGGACGACGAGACGGCCGCTGATTCCGACGCGGCGGCGTCCGAAGACGAACTTGACGTGACGCCAGACACCCTGAACGAACGCCTCGACGACGTCGAGTCCGCCCTGGAGGACGCGGCGACCGAGTCGGACCTCGACGGCGTCGAAGCCGACCTCGACGGCGTCGAGGCGGACCTCGAGTCCGCCGACCTGCCGGAACCCGACGAGGACGACGAGGACGCCGAGGACCCGCGCGAGGAGCTCGAATCGCGGGTCGCAGAACTCCGCGACGACCTCGAATCCCAGCGGGGCCCCTACGCCAGCGACGTCGTCGACGACGTCGAAAGCGCCCGCGCGAAGGTGACCGACACGCGCTGGACCGAACAGGGCGCGACGGAGATCGTCGACGTCGTCGTCGCGTTCGCCGACGCCGTGAACGACACGCTCGACGCGGACGTCGCAGTCGACGAGGACGAAAGCGGCGAGGCGCAGGAGGAGGCGCTCGCCGCTGCCCTCGACGACGCGAAAGCGGCCGTCGAGGACGCCGGCCTCGACGCCGACGAGGACGCCGAGACCATCGCGGCGCTCCTGGAGGCGACCGACGAACTCGAATCCGGTCTCGAAGACGCCCAAGAGTGGGACGACTTAGAGACCAACGAACAGCTGATGGCGGAGGGGTTCTACGACGTCCTCGGGCACTACAAGGACTACCCGCCGGAGCTGTCGGCGCTGAAGGAGTGGGAGAAGCGCGGCCGCGTCGATATGATCCTGCTCGCGAAGGACAGCCTTCAGTCCGAATTTATGGAGGAGCACTGTATGGACGCTCTCGTGCGGATGGCCAACCCCGAGGCGTTCGAGGAGATGCACCAGCTGGCCCAGCGCCGCGATAAGACCGCGATCAAGGCGCTCGGTCGGATGGGCGACGGCGCCGAAGAGGCGGTCGAGACGCTCCTCGAGTACGTCGACGCCGACTCCGATCCGGGTCTCCAGAAGGTGACGCTCCGCGCGCTGGGAGAGATCGGCTCGACAGAGGCGACGCAAGCCATCGCCGACAAACTCGAAATGGACAACGACAACGTGCGACCGTACGTCGCCCGCGCGCTGGGACTCATCGGCGACACCCGCGCCGTCGAGCCGCTCTCGGACACCCTCGCGGAGGACGACAGCGACACCGTCCGCGCGGCCGCCGCGTGGGCACTGCGACAGATCGGTACCGAGGACGCGCTCGAGACAGTCGCCGAGTACACCCACGAGCGCTCCTACCTCGTCCAGCACGAGGCCGACCTCGCCGCGGCGGCGCTCGGAGACGGCGACGCCGACGCCGACGCGGAAGCGCCGGCCGCGTAAGCGCCGGCCGCGGACGCACAGCGGACGGCTTCTCCCCGTGACGTAAGTTCAAGTAGGGGCGGGCGGCCAGAGGCCCCGTGCCACCCGCCCGACGGATCGATCGCATCCGCGCCCGAGAGACGCGGGACCGTGCCGCCTCCCCGCGGGGCCACCGCGTCGCCGTTCTCGCGTGTCTCGTTCTGGTCGTGAGCGTCACGGCACTTGCAGGGATTCCGGTGGCTGATGCCGTCGAGGGAGACGGCTTGGAGATCGGAACGACGGCGTCGACAGCGAACGCCTCCACTCCCGGCCCTCGGATCGTCGCCGCGTTCCCGGACCCAGTCGCCGACGACGACGTCGGCGAGTACGTCGTCGTCGACGCCGCCGGCACGGCGAACCTGACGCTCTCGGACGGGGAATCGACGGTCTCCGTTCCGCCCGCCGGCGTCGTCGCTCTGTCCGCGCACCCGAACGCGACCCGCTCTCTCGTCGACGCGCCGGTCGTCGATGCCGGCCTCTATCTGTCGAACGGGGGCGAGGAACTGATCCTCCGGCGCGACGACCGCGTCGTCGACCGACTCGCGTACGACCGCGCGGAGGAGGGCGAGCGGCTGAACGCGACGACCGGTCGGTGGACGCCGCGAGGGCTGACGCCGCGTCCGGTCGTCCCGACCGGGCCGGCCAACGCGACGGCGTTCGTGCTCCCCGACGCCTCCGACGTCCCGACGGAGACGCTCGAAGAAGCGGACGAGCGAATCCTCCTCGCCGGGTACACCTTCTCTTCCTCGCGCGTCGCCGACGCGCTTCTCGCCGCTAGAGAACGGGGCGTCCGGGTGCGGATCCTCTTGGAGGGCGGCCCGGTCGGCGGGATGACGACTGATCAGCGCGAGCAACTCGACCGGCTCGTCGCCGGCGGCGTCGAAGTCCGCGTGATCGGCGGCCCGCACGCGCGGTTCGCGTTCCACCACCCCAAGTACGCCGTCGCCGACGACGCGGCGCTCGTGATGACGGAGAACTGGAAGCCCTCGGGGACGGGCGGCCGGGACAGTCGCGGCTGGGGCGTGCGCGTCCGCTCCGCGCGGACGGCCGACGAACTCGCCGCCGTCTTCGCGCACGACGCCGACGGTCTCGACGCTATTCCGTGGCGGCGACATCGCGAGAACGCGTCGTTCGTCGAGGAGTCGCCGGCGACGGGGTCGTTCGATTCACGAGTCGACCCGAGGCAGGTCGCCGTCGACGACGTGCGGGTCCTGACGGCACCGGGGAACGCCGGGACAGCGGTCAGGAGGTCGATCGGAGGCGCGGATGAGCGCGTCGACGTGCTCTCGCCGCGACTCGACGTCGAAGGGAGGTACTTCGCGGCGCTCGTCGCCGCCGCCGAGCGCGGCGTTCAGGTTCGAATATTGCTCTCGAACGCGTGGTACGACGAGGAGTCGAACCGGGCGGTCGTCGAGCGGACGGCCGAACTCCGCGAGCGAGGCCTCCCGATCGAGGCGCGGATCGCCCGGCCCGGGGGTCGCTTCGGGAAGGTCCACGCGAAGGGGGCCGTGATCGACGGGGAGACGGTCATCCTCGGGAGTCTCAACTGGAACGCGCACGCGACGACGGAGAACAGGGAGGTCGTCCTCGCCCTCGACGGGACGGAACCGGCGGCCTACTACGCGGGGACGTTCGCGGCCGACTGGGAGCGGTCGGCCGGCGGGAGCGAAGAGACGGGCTGGAAGACGAAAACGACGCTGGCGCTCGGCGCGCTCTCAGCGGTCGCGCTCGCCGGGGTGGCGCTCCGACGGACGGTGGAGTTCGAATGAGTCGGAACCGTTCGCGGCTCGCCGTCGTGGATCACCCCGATCGCCCCGCTCAGATCTCGGTGTCGACGATCGCCTGCGAGGAGAGCTCCTCGTCGAGCTCGGCGTCGGCCATCTTCTCGACGAGGCTGTCGATGACGGACTCGCGCATCCCCTTGACGAACTTGATCGAGCCGACGACGAGGTGGCCGCCGCCGGAGACGCCGCCGCCGACGACCTCCTCGTTCAGCTCTTCGACCATCCGCGGGATGTCGAGGCGGACGCCGTCGGAGCGGAGCACGGCGAAGTCGGGACCGTACCCGATCGTGATGACCGGTTCGCCGTGTTCTTTCACCTTCCGGTCGTGGAGTTTGCCGGTCGTCTTCCCCGGCGCGGGGTAGGTGAAGCGGTGGGCCCACTCGTCGAGGTCGGCGGTGTAGAGGTGCGCGTCCGACTCCAGCCGCTCGTGTTCGAGATGGGAGGCGGCGGCGTCCATCTGCTGTTCGATGTCGCGCTCGGCGCGGGTCGCGAGGAACTCGACGAGCTCGCGGTGGCGCTCCTCGTCGTCGCAGCCGACGTTCAGGACGTCGTTGACGAGCGACTGGCCGTCGTTGTAGCGCAGCCAGTGGGCCGCGTAGTCGAGGGCTTCGCCGACGTCGAGGAGGCGTTTGCGGTCGTAGCCCTCCTCTTCGGCCAGCGAGATGAACTCCTCCATCGCGTCGGCCTTCGAGCGGTCCGCGAGTCCGGCGACAGCGGGAACGTGCCGCAGTTCGTCGGTCAGGTCGGGGTCGATCATCCGCGCGAGTTCGACGCACATCATCCCGGTCGTGATCCGGTAGTCCTCGTCGTAGAGGTACGGGTTGACGTGGGCGTCGAGGAGGTCCTCGACGGCCTCGGGATCGGGGTGGTGGTGGTCGACGACCGCGATCGGCATATCGTAGTGCGCGAGGTTCTCGTAGGCGGGAACGTCCTCCTCGGTCGAACCGTTGTCGAGCATCAGGAGCAGCGGGAGGCGCTGTCCGTGCCGGGCGCGGCCCTCGAGCGCGAAGTTGAGGTCGCGCGTGACGTCCTCCATCTCGTAGAACGGCGCTTTCGAGGGGAGACGCTTGATGAGATGCCGTGGGGCGTCGGCGTCGTCGTGGACGGACTCGATGAAGTTCTCTAAGGCCAACTGGACCGGCACCGACGCGCACATCCCGTCGCCGTCGGCGTGGTGTCGAACGCGGATCGGGCGACCCTCCAGCACCGTCCGGCGCAGCAGTCGGGCGACGTCGCGGAGGTCCCCTCTGAGCTTCTCGAACGCCGGCCAGTCGACGAGCGGATCGACGTCCGCGGGGGCCGCGCGGTCCTCGAAAGCGGCGTCGAGGCGCTCGCGCGCCGCCGCCGCCGCGTCGCCGTCGAGTCGGGTCAGCGAGTCGACCTCGATCTGAACCGATCCGTCGTGCGATTCGACGTCGCCGCCGACCCGGACGACGTCGTCGAGTTCGACCGCGGGGAACGCGCGGACGCCCGCTTCGCGGAACGCCGCCGCGGAGACGATGCCCGTCTCGTCGGCGATCCGGAACAGCGTCGGCCCGCCGGTCTGTTTGATCTGGGCGACCTGCCCCTCGACGTGGACGGAGTCGCCGGCTTCCAGCCCCGCGATGGGCGTGAGATCCGGTTCGTGATCGACGACGACCGTCTGGTACGTCGACCCCCGGAAGACGTCGAAGGCGAGGTCACCGTTCTCTTTGATCTCTTCGAGCGTCACCGTCAGACGGTCGCCGACCTCGTAAGAACGGTCGAGGTTCGACTCGTGGACCAGACCCGAGACCTCGTCGGAGACGTCGACGAAGATGCCGTACTCGACGACGCCGTTGACGACGGCGTGGTAGTTGGCGTCCGCTTCGACGTCCTCGGACGTGCAGTTCGGTGCGAGATCGTAGACGATCGGTCGCGAGTCGCCCTCCGAATTCGGAGCGGACCCGCCGCCGGAATCCCCGGCGTTGTCGGCGGTCATACTGCCGAACAGTGCTGCGTCGCGGTTAAGACTTTACAATCGCTGCCGACGCCGCTCCAGCGGACAGCGACCGTCTGCCGGTCGGTCTCGAACGGCGTGCGTCGCGATCGATCCACGGTCGGCGAGACGGCTACTGCTACGATCCTCGAAACCTTTAGAAGGCGACGAACCCGACTCCGAGTATGCGACTCTTCCGGTCGAGTGAGGTGCTCGGCATCGCGGCCGACGCGCTCGATTTCGCACGGGAGGCCTCCCAGGAGACGCACCCCGACGAGTACATGGGATTCCTCCGCGGCGAGGACGCCCGCAACTTCGACCTCGACCGATCGGGAACCGTGATCACCGAGGTGATGATCATCCCCGGCACGCGCTCGAATCCGACCAGCGCCACCGTCGACAACAATATGATCCCGAACGACCGTCGGGCGGTCGGGTCGATCCACTCGCACCCGAACGGCGTCCTCCGTCCCAGCGACGCCGACCTCGACACGTTCGGACAGGGCGAGGTCCACATCATCCTCGGGCACCCCTACGGACCGACCGACTGGAAGGCGTTCGACCAGAGCGGCGACGTCCGCGATCTGGACGTGCTGGACGTCGAGCTCCCCGATCCCGAGGAGTTCTTCGACTTCACCGAAGCTGATCTCGACATCGACTACACAGAGGGACACCGCGAATCCGGAGGGCGGCGACGGTGACCCGCCGGATCGTCGCACAGGGAACCTTCGACATCATCCACCCGGGCCACGTCCACTATCTCTCGGAAGCGGCGTCGATGGGCGACGAACTGCACGTCATCGTCGCCCGCCGGGAGAACGTCACGCACAAGGAGCCGCCGGTGCTGCCGGACCGGCAGCGTCGGGACGTCATCGACGCGCTCGAAGTCGTGACCGAGGCCCACCTCGGTCATTCCGAAGACATCTTCGTCCCGATCGAGCGCATCGGCCCCGACGTGATCGTTCTCGGCCACGACCAACACCACGACGCGGACGCCATCCGCGAGGCGCTCTCGGGGCGCGGCATCGACTGCGAAGTGGCGCGGGCCTCCGGCAGGGAACCGCGCTACGAGGGCGAACTGCTCTCGACCGGGCGGATCGTCGACCGGATCGTCGAAGCGCGGGCGTCCGAGACCGACGACGCCGACGCGGTGTAGTTCGAGGTCGCAGCACGTTCGAGGGGCAAATCGACGCGGCCACGCAGCCGCCGCTGGACGTCCGGATCTCGGTGAGTCGGGGTGCGGAGAATCAGGCCACAGTGATTCGGGGCGGTGACGTAGATCGCGGTCGCGAAGGAACGAGTCGGGGCCGTCAGAGAATCGAGAGGAGAGACGCCGGTCGCTATTCGCTGCTCTGCTGTTCGTCCAGCCAGTCCTGATACTCGTCCTGAGAGACCACCTCGATGGTGAAGTACATCTGCGAGTGGGCGACGCCGCAGTACTCGGTACAGTACCCCTGGTAGGTGCCCTCCTCGTACGGGACGGTCTTGACCGTGTTCACCTGACCGGGCATCGCGTCGACCTTGAGCGCCATATCGGGGACGTGGAACCCGTGTATCACGTCCCGCGAGGTGACCTCTATGACGACGGGCCGGTCCTTCGGGACGACGATTTCGGTCCCGGTGGTGAAGTTACCGTCCTCTGGGTACGACATCTCCCAGCCCCACTGGTAGGCCTCGGCGTGGACGACGACCGGATCGCCGGCCGCGTCCTCGACCTGCGGCTGAGGCGTGACGTTGTCGTCGGCGAGGACGCCGTAGGAGGCGACGCCGACGAAGAGCAGGATGATCGCCGTGGCGATCGTCCAGGTGATCTCCAGCCGACGGTTCTCCTTCGTCGGCGATGGATCGTCGTTGTTTCGGAACGTTACGATCGTGTAAATGAGGATGCCCTCAACGAGGAGCGTGATCGGGATCGCGATGTACAGCAGTTTATTGTTCAGCCCGTTGATGAGCTCCGCGCTGGCGGACGACTGCGCGGCGACCGGGTCCGCGAAGAGGCCCGCCACCAGGACCGTGAGCAGTGAAACGAGTGCCAAACGCGTCTTTCGCATCGATCTGAGGTTAGGAAGAGTCACGTAAATAGTTGCTGACTTTCGCTACTCGAGCGCCCCGACCAAAGAGGCTGCGGGCCGCGACCACGGCCACGACCCCGGGGTCGAAAGCGGGGCTCCTAAGTACGCTGATTTCTAACGTCGCGTAGGTGTAACTCGTGTCGTCGACCGCAACTCACAACCGGTTTCACGGCCTGCTCGCTGCGACGGCCATCGGCGTCTATCTCCTCCTCTTGGTCGGAGCGACGACGGCACTGACCGACGCGGCGGCGTCGTGTGCCGCCTGGCCGGCCTGCGGAGACGGGTGGACGACGCCGACCTCGACCGGCGGGTGGCTCGCCCTCGGACACCGTCTCGCGGCGGTCGCCGTCGGCGCTCTCGGTGTCGCGACGCTCTTCGTCGGCGTTCGCGCCGGGATCGAGCGGCGCGTTCTCGGCGCGATGGTGTTCGCCGGCGTCCTCTACCCGATCCAGGCCGCCCTCGGGGCGTTCGTCGCGATCGGCGGCGCCGACGCGACCCTCTCTGCCGTCCACCTGACGGCCGGGATGGGGATCTTCCTCTCGCTTGTCGCCGCCCTCGCGTGGACGCTCGAAACCGAGACGGGCAATCCGGACGAGGAGTCGGTCGACAGCGTCGATCTCGATCCGCCGCTGGAGACGACGTACGAACCGGACATCCCGAGCAATCGCCGAGAGCGACTCGTCGCCACGGCGAAGGCCTATCTCCGTCTGACCAAACCGCGACTGATGTGGCTGCTCTGTCTCGTCGCCGCCGCCGGGATGGCGCTGGCGGCGACGACGACCGGCGGCCTGACGATCGGCGTCGTGCTCGCGACGCTGGGCGGGGGCGTGCTCTCGATCGGCGCGTCGGGGACGTTCAACCACGTCTTCGAGCGCGACATAGATAGGAGAATGCAGCGGACCAGCGACCGGCCGCTGGCGACCGACCTCGTCCCGGTCCGCAACGCGCTCGCGTTCGGCCTGCTCTTGGCCGCCGGGTCGATCGCGCTGTTCGCCTGGGTGAACGCCCTCGCGGCCGTCCTCGGCGTCGCCGCGATCGTCTTCTACAGCGTCGTCTACACGCTCCTCCTGAAGCCGAACACCGTACAGAACACGGTCATCGGCGGCGCGGCCGGCGCGCTGCCGGCGCTCATCGGCTGGGTCGCCGTCGCCGGCGAGGTCGGGCTCGGCGGGCTCGCGCTCGCGGCGATCATCTTCCTGTGGACGCCGGCGCACTTCTACAACCTCGCGCTGGCCTACAAGGACGACTACGAGCGCGGCGGCTTCCCGATGATGCCGGTGGTGCGCGGCGAGACCGAGACGCGAAAGCACGTCCTCTGGTACCTCGCCGCGACGCTCGTCGCCGCGGGCGCGCTGGCGTCGATGGAGGCGCTGGGGCTGGTGTACGCGCTCACGAGCGTGGTCTTCGGCGGCCTGTTCCTCTACTTCGCCGTCCGCCTCCACTACGAGCAGACCGAGTCCGCGGCGTTCCGCTCGTTCCACGCCTCGAACGCGTACCTCGGCGCGCTGCTCCTCGCGGTCGTCGTCGACGCGCTGGTGGTGTGACGATGTCCGTCACGAGAACCGCGTCGCGGCTGGGAGCGCGGGACCTCCTCTACGGTGCGCTCGTCGGCAACACCCTCGGCGCGCTCGCACTCGCGTACCTGCTGCTCGCGGGAATCTCGATCACGCAACCGCGCTACGCGTTTTACGGCCTCCTCTGGGTCTTCGTCGGCGTGCTCGTGCTGTGGAAGACGAAGCCGGCGCCGGCGGACGATTCCACGCGGCGACGCGCGGCCGCGGTCGCCCTCGTCTACTTCGTCGCGCTCGCGGTCGCCGGCGGCGTCGTCGTCACCGCGATGCGCCCCGGCGCGGGCGAGTTCGGGGTCCGCCTGGCGACGCTCGCACCCGGGTGGGGACCCGCGCCGGTCTTCTCGTCGCCGTGGGCCGCGCTCGTCCTGATGCCCGCTCGCGTGGTCGGCTACGCCGCGCTCGCGTACCTCGTGTACGCCACCGTGATCGACGCGTCGGGCGCGGCCGTCTCGGGCGTCGTCGGACTCCTCTCCTGTGTCTCCTGCTCGTGGCCGATCCTCGCGTCGTTGCTGTCGGGAGTCGCCGGCGGCGGCTCGGTGCTCGTCGCGGCGACGTTCGACTTCTCCTACGACATCTCGACGGCCGTGTTTCTCCTCACCGTCGCGCTGCTGTACTGGCGGCCGTTCGTCGGCAGCCGCCTCGTCGGTCCGAAAGAATAACGGCCGCAGAACCGCGACGGCCGCTCAGGCGAACCCGACGGGCTCGGGTCGATCCGCGTTCTCCGGAGCGTCCGGACGGTGCTCCTCGGTCGGTTCCTCCTGCGCTGGTAGCTCGGGGTCGTCCGCTCGACCGCCCGACCCGTCGTCGGCTCTCTCGTCGTCCGCTCCGCGCGCGCCAGTCTCGTGTTCCAACTCCGCCAGCGCCTCGCGCCGCTGGGCGTGGTAACACATACCAATATAAGTGTTAACAGTCAGAGAATAAAAAGCTACCTCCGGCGCGACTCGATCGCCGGCGACGCGCACAACGCGCTTATTCGACCGCGGATGCAAATGCGAAGGCGATGTCAACCATCGAAATCGAGTACTGCGTCCCCTGCGGCTTTCTGGACCGCGCCGAGGAGATCCAGCACGCGCTGCTCGAACAGTTCGGCGACCGCCTGGACCGCGTCGCGCTGGTGACCGGCGATCACGGCGTCCTCACGGTCGCCGTCGACGGCGACGTCGTCTGGGACAAATCCGAGGACGACTACGACGTCGACGCGATCACGCGGCGCGTCCGAGAGGGTATCTGAGAGGTTGTCGTCCCGTGCTGGTGATCGCGGCGGCGAGACCACAGCGGCGCGAAAAGCGCGTCAGTTCGGATGGCCCCAGCGACGGCCCTCCTCGTCGTAGCGGGCCTCGAAGATCCGGTCCCACTGAGAATCGGAGAGGTCCACGTCGGCCGCGTCGAGGTTCTCGTCGAGTTGCTCGACCGTCCGCGCGCCGACGATGGGGACGACCGTCGCGTCGGGGTAGTCCATCAGCCACCGCAGCGCGACCTGCGCGGGCGAGGCGTCCTCCTCCGCGGCGACGTCCCTGACCGCGTCGAGGACGTGCCAGCCGCGCTCGGAGAGGTAATACTCGTCGAACTGGTCGTCCATCGACCCTCGGGAGCCGTCGGGCGCGATCACCTGCGTCGGGTCGTCCGGATCGGCGCGCTCGTACTTGCCCGTGAGGAAGCCGCCGGCCAGCGGCGAGTAGGGACAGACCGCCAGGTCCTGATCGCCGCAGACGTCCAGGTACTCGCTCACGTCCTCGTAGTAGCCGGCGTGGAACAGCGGCTGGGTGACCTCGAAGCGCTCCCAGTCGTGGACGTCGGACGTCCACAGCGCCTTCGTGAGCTGCCAGGCCGCCATCGTCGACGCGCCGAGGTAGTTCACTTTCCCCTCCTCGACGAGGCGATCGAGCGTCGCGAGCGTCTCCTCGATCGGCGTCTCCTCGTCCCAGCGGTGGATGTAGTAGAGGTCGAGGTAGTCGGTGCCGAGGCGGTCGAGCGTGCCCTCGATCTGGTTCCGGATGTGCGTGCGAGAGAGGCCGGAACCGTTCGGGTTGTCGGGGTCGAAGCCGAAGTACACCTTCGAGGCGAGGACGACGTCCGAGCGGTCGTAGTCGGCGAGCCAGTCGCCGATCCACGACTCGCTGCGCCCGTTCGGATCGCCGTAGACGTTCGCGGTGTCGATGAAGTTCCCGCCGCGGTCGACGAACGCGTCGAGCAGTTCGTGGGCTTCGCCCTTCGTCGTCTCGACGACGCCGTCGGTCTCGCGACCGAAGCGCCACGTGCCGAAGCAGAGTTCGGAGACCTTCGTGCCGGTCGAGCCGAGTCGTCGGTAGTCGAGGCTCATACCGGAGAGAGACGCGGCGGGTGCAAAAGCGTGGGTGGCCGGCGGGCGAATCCTCCAACGATGTCCTCGACCGGTTGCTCGGCGACACCGCCGAGAGCGACTTCGACGACGGGTTCGGGAGCCCCGCCGACGGACAGGCCGAGTGGATCCGGGAGAACCGCGCCGGACAACCCCGGAATCGGCTCCGCCTACTCGACCGGCTCGAACCGGAAGCCGTCCCACTCCTGGCTCTCGGCCTCGCGGATGCCCGCGTCGGGATCGCGGAGTTCCTCGCAGTAGACCGGCCGAACCTCGTCGCCGATCTCGACGCCGTCGGTCGTCACCTGGCCGATCGCGCGCACGGGTTCGCCGTCGACGTCGAACTCGACGATTGCGACGGTGTTCGGCTGTCGGACGCCCGGCGGCGTCGCGGTCGACGTCGTCCAGGTGACCACCTCCGCGACGTGGTCGCTCAGGTCGACGGTGCCCGTCGGCTCCTGCCCGCCGGGACCGAGCGGGTGGCCCGGGTACGTGATGCTGCCGTCGGGGTAGCGGTACGCCTCCATCTCGTGTCCGTCCGTCGCGTCGTGTGCGGTGGATTCGTCGCTCATAGCTGACCCTCCAGGATCGTCGTCGTCACGCAGTTTCCGAACCCGCCGACGTTGCAGGCGAGCGCCGTCTCGGCGTCGACCTGGCGCGGGCCGGCGTCGCCGACGACCTGTTTGTAGCTCTCGTACACCTGTGCCACGCCGGAGGCCCCGAGGGGGTGTCCCTTCGACTTGAGTCCCCCTGACGTGTTGATCGGCAGTTCGCCGTCGCGGTCGGTGACGCCCTCCTCGACGGCCTTCCAGCCCTCGCCCTTCTCGAAGAAGCCGAGGTCCTCCGACTGGAGGAACTCCAGGATCGTGAACATATCGTGGAGTTCCGCGACGTCGACGTCCTCGGGCCCGATGTCGGCCATCTCGTAGGCCTGCTCCGAGGAGTTGACGACGCCGCCCATCGTCGTCGGGTCCGCGCGCTCGTGGACGACGTGGGTGTCGGTCGCGCCACCGATGCCGGAGATCACCGCGTACTCGTCGGTGTACTCGCGGGCGACCGACTCCGGACAGAGCAGCAGCGCCGCCGACCCGTCGGTGATCGGACAGAAGTCGTAGAGCCTGAGGGGGTCGGCCACGATCGGCGACTCCAGGACGGTGTCGAGGTCGACCTCCTTCTGAAACTGGGCGTGCGGGTTGTCGACGCCGTTTCTGTGGTTCTTGACTGCGACTTTCCCCAGCGATTCGCGCGGGGCGTCGTATTTATCGAGATAGTGACGTGCGGTGAGCCCCGCGAACGACGGGAGGGTGAGCCCGTGTTTGTACTCCACCGGGTGCGTCAGCGAGGCGATGACGTCTGTCGCCTCCGCGGTCGTCCGGTGGGTCATCTTCTCGCCGCCGACCAGAAGCGTCATCTCCGAGGCCCCCGAGGCGATCGACTGCCAGGCGGCGTACACGCCCGCGCCGCCCGACGAGGACGTCTGGTCGATCCGGGCGGTGTAGGCGGGGACCGCCGAGAGGTCGTGAGCGAGGGCGTTCGGGACGCCGGTCTGGCCCTCGAACTCGCCGCTGGCCATATTCGAGACGTACAGGTGTTCGACCGCGTCGGGCGAGACGCCAGCGTCGTCGAGGCAGGCGATTCCGGCCTCCGCGAGCAGGTCGCGGATCCACTCCTCGCGCTGCCCGAACTGGGTCATCGACGCGCCGATGATCGCTACGCGCTCCATAGTCGACAACGAGAGGGCGGTGGCTTACCGGTTTCCCTTTTCAGAGACGGGCGGCACTGGGTGGTCGATGGAAGCTTCGTCGCCCCTTCTCGAAGCGCTTACACGTTCCCCGCATCGAGGACTCGATATGAACGTGGATGCCGATTCCGTCGCTCCGAGGTTGGGTGCGATCGCCTGTCTGCTACTCGCGGGGGTCGTGTTCGCGCCGGCGCTGCTGATCTCCGTGCCCGGCGCGGGCGTCGCCGACTACTACGCCGCCGGGCCGATCGGGGTCTCGATCGTCGGCGTGCTCGCCCTGCTCGACGTCGTCGTCTTCCTCGCGGCCGCACAGGAGCGGTCCGACCCCGTGACGCTCGCCGGCGTCGCCCTCGTGTCCGCACTGGCGATGGTCCTGTTTTCGCTCCTGTGGGCGCTGTCGCTCGATCAGACGCTGCTCTTCAGCTTCCCCGCGGAGTACGCCTGGATCGAGAACCACCGCTGGATCGTCGTCACCGGATCGGCAGTCGTCGCGATCGCGGCGGGGAGTTTCGCGAG
Organism: Halobellus rarus; assembly: GCF_024494595.1. GTDB lineage: Archaea > Halobacteriota > Halobacteria > Halobacteriales > Haloferacaceae > Haloquadratum > Haloquadratum rarum. The sequence continues at coordinate 307,502 of NZ_JANHDI010000004.1, forward strand.
AGCGCGGCTGACCTAGCGCCGCGAGAGTCGCGAAAGTCCGGTCTTCGGCCCCACGACCCGAACGGTGTCCGGCGATCGTGGGGGTCTGTGAGTCGAAAGCCCCTTATGTGGCCCCGGTGTACCTGTTGATGGACTAGGTCGGGCAGCTAGGCCCTGCTCTCCACCCGCATCTTTGGCCTTCAGCGGGGACCGAACCCGGGTGCGTCCGGTCAGACCGGCGCGGGCCTCGGAAGCCAACGTAGAAACCTCGTCCTTCGGGGACGGCGGTTCACCGACGCCGGCCGCAGGGTCGGACAGAGGTGCTTCGTCGCCGGCAACCCGTCAGGCGCGGAAGCGAGCAGCGGACCAGCGAACGTTCGTCGCTCGGAGGATCGCGGGGTGGAGGAGGCGACCGAGATTCCCCGTGCCGGAACGTCGGGCAATCCCGCTGTCCACCATTCATACCGACTTCACCTCCGAGAGCGACGGCGTCGTCCCGTCGACGCTGTTCGCCCGGGCCGCCCCGCGGCCGCAGCATATGTGACCCGAGAACACGCCCCTGTGAGCCGCGGGATAGTGTCGTTTAATTCCGTCGGCGGCGGCGTTCCGAACACGGAATGACGGGACGCGCCAGCGGTGCGCTCGGGCTCCTTCGGGACCGCGAGTTCGCCGCGCTGTCCGGGGTCGCCTTCGCTCGGAGTCAGGCGTACTCGACGATCCTCATCGCGCTGGCGCTGTACGCCGACCAGTTCGGAACGACCGGCGTCGTCGAGGGGTTGTTCGGGACGGCCTTCGCCATCGCGCAGTTGCTCGTCGTCCTGCCGCTCGGACGGAAAGTGGACACCGGCAACGCCAAGCACTTCCTGCTCGCGGGGCTGGCGCTCAACGTCGCGGTCTTCGTCGGGTTCGCGCTCGTCCAGAACTCGATCCACGTGATCCTCATCCGAGTGCTGCAGGGACTCGGTGCCAGTCTGCTGTGGGTCACCGGGTCGGCGGTGGTCGGCGAGATCAGCCCCGAAGACGGCAGCGGCCGCTGGCTCGGCGCGTACAATCAGGTCGGGGCCTTCTCCAGTCTCGCCGGCGACGTCGTGGGTGGGTACCTCCTCTACGCTTACGACTTCGTCTGGGCGTACGCGGCGCTGACGGCGGTCACGATCCTCGCGTTCGGCCTCGTGTGGCGGCACCTCCGGGACGACCCCGGCGGCCGGAAGGACCCCGACGAAGCCACCGGGATGGAGACCATCCGGGCGCTCCTGGCCCGGCCGATGATCCGGTCGCTCGTGATCTTCAGGCTCGGGTTCTCGGTCGGCAAGATGGCGGTGATCATCTTCCTGCCGATCTTCGCGCGCACTGAGTTCGGGATTAACGCCTTCGCGATCGGGTGGATCCTCGCCGGCGGGAAGCTGACGAAGTCGATCTTCCAGGGGTACATGGGCGATCTGACCGACCGGATCGGCAGGCGGTACTGGTTCGTCGTCGGCGGCGCGCTGCTGTACGGACTCGGGACGGCGCTCATCCCCCTTGCGCTCTTTTTCGAGGGGGCGATCCGACCGATCAGCTTCGAGGCGTTCGGCCGAACGCAGGTCCTCGGCGGGGCCTTCTTCGCGCTCTTCGCCGCCTACGGAATCCTCGGCATCGCCGACAGCGTCCGTCTGCCAGCGAGTATGGCGCTGTTCGTCGAAGAGGGCGAACGGCTGGACTCCGTCGCGTCCAGTATGTCGCTCCGCTCGATCGCCTGGAAGGTCGGGCAAGTCACCGGTCCCGTCCTCGTCGGGGGGATCAAAGACGCCGTCTCGACGACGATGGCCTTCCTCACCGCCGCGGCGTTCATCGCCGTCGCCACGGGCGTCTTCGTCGTGACGTACCTGCGAACGCGGGAGACGCCGGCTACGACGCCCGCGATCGGGGACTGACGTCGGGGGAGTGATCCGACTGCGATCGGTGAAGCTCCGTTCCGGGCCGGCTCCGAACCGGGTTAGTCCCACGCCCCGAGGCTCGCCTGCAGGTCGCGCGTCGTCGCCTCCGGGGTCGCCTCGTAGCCGACGAGGTCGCGCAGATCGACGGCGTAGGTGCTTCCCGCGCGGTCGAGGACCAGCAACCGGCCCTTGACGCCGCGGACAGTCCCGGTGGCGATAGTCTCCGCGACCGGGCGATCCCGGAGATCGAGGCCGTAGTCGAACGTGTAGCGGTCGTCCTCGTCGACGCCGAGATCGGACAGAAGCGCGTCCCACGCGTCGGCGTCGACGTCGCGGTGGAACCCCGCGCGTTTCTTCGGGATCCGGATCCGGTCGGGGATCTCCGCGGCGATTTCGGCCTCGCGCTCGCGGGCGATACGACCGTCGGGGACCACGGCGAGGAGCGCGCCGCGGTCCGCGCCCTGCTCGCGAAGCCGCGTCTCCAGTCGCCACTCCTTCGTGACGCCCACCTTGAACGTGTCCGGCGCGAACGCCGCGAGGTAGATCGCGTGGGGTTCGAGGCAGTCCATCTCGTCCTTGAGACACGTGCCGGTGCACTTCGCACAGACCCACGTCGAGCGGTGCTGCGGGCAGTGCGGGGCGGTCGGATTCGAGCAGGGGACGTGTCCGCCATCGGTGATCGTCCCGGCGCAGTGGCGCTCCCCGAGCGTGTACGCGAGTTCGGTTCCCGGGTCCAGCGGAACGAACTCGACGGTGCCGGGGACGTCGGTGTCGGACGCGTTGTCGCTGGCCGCTCGGCTCACGTAGAGTCCCGGATCGTCCGTGTCGTAGCCGACGAACTGCACGAGTCATCGTAGCGACCGGGGCGTGAAAGCGATGCCGTTCCTCGTGTCTGCCGATGGGGTCGTCGGGTCCAGCCAGCGGTTCTGTGTCCACCCACCCCGCGGGTCGCCGAAGCGAAGCCCCTTAGCGCCCGCCCCGCCTCGAACCGCGTATGAACGACACACCAGAGGTGGCCGTCCTCCGGTACGGCCACCGCCCGGGGCGGGACGACCGGATGACGACGCACGTCGGCCTGACCGCGCGGGCGCTCGGCGCGGACCGCGTGATCTTCCCCGACAACGCCGGGCAGTCCCAGGAGACCGTCGAGGACATCACGGAGCGGTTCGGCGGTCCCTTCGAGGTGGAACTGACGGGGCAACTGGACGCGACGATTCGCGAGTGGGAGGGGTCGGTGGTTCACCTGACGATGTACGGCGAGCGGGTGCAGGACGTGACTGGAGACGTCCGCGAGACGCACCGCGAGGAGGCGCTCCTGATCGTCGTCGGCGGCGAGAAGGTCCCCTTCGAGGTGTACGAGGAGGCCGACTGGAACGTCGGCGTCACGAACCAGCCCCACTCGGAGGTCGCGGGGCTGGCCGTCTTCCTGGACCGGCTGTTCGAGGGAAGCGAACTCGAACGGGCGTGGAAAGATGCCGACCAGCGCGTGATCCCGCAGGAACGAGGCAAGCGCGTCGTCGACGGCGGCGACCTCACGGAGGAGCACGGAGCGTCGACGAATGATAGCGGAGTCGACGGCGCGTGAACGCCGCGACCGACCCCGCTTCCGCAACTTTAAAACGACTGAGCGGCGCAACTGAGTACAATGGCTTTTGAGGAGCTGCTGAACGACCCTGTCATCCAGAAGTACCTCCACGAGCTGGTCGGACCGACGGGGATGCCGGTGGCCGCGGCTCCGCCGGACGGCGAGGTGACCGACGAGGAACTCGCCGAGGAGTTGGGACTCGAACTCAACGACGTCCGACGGGCGCTTTTCATCCTCTACGAGAACGACCTGGCGGAGTACCGCCGGGTCCGCGACGAGGACTCCGGATGGCTCACCTATCTCTGGACGTTCCACTACGAGAACATCCCGGAGAACCTCCAGGAGGAGATGTACCGCCTCCTCGACGCCCTGGAGGAGCGCCTCGAGTACGAGCGGACCCACGAGTTCTACCTCTCGGAACCGGCGGGGATCCGCTTCGAGTTCTCCGAGGCGATGGAACAGGGCTTCCAGTGCCCGGAGACGGGTGCGCCGCTGGAACCGATGGAGAACGACGACATGGTCGAGGCGATGGAGCGTCGAATCGAGGGGCTCCGCGACGAACTCAACGTCGACGTGGGCCGGGACGACTGATGGTCGTTCTCGCAACCAAGTGCTACGTCGAGGGCGACGCCCGCGAACGCGCACTGGACAGTTTCGACTCGCTCGTCCGCAACGACGTCGGCGACCTCGAAGCGACGTGGACGATCGAGGTCCGAGAGGACGACTTCGTGAGCGTCGAACTGGACGGCGAGGACGCGACCGTCGCCGCCAACGTCCTCGCCGAGACCTGGGGCGAAGTCACGCCCGAGTTCGAGGACGGAGAGACGTACGTCGGCACGCTCGATTCCTGGGACGACGACGGCTGGACCCTCGACGCCGGTAACGGCGGGTCGATTCGGATCGCGACGGACGATCTCGGCCTCGGAACGGGGTCGGCGACGCAGATCCGCGATCGGTTCGGCGTCGTCCAGCACACGCCGCTGCGGTTCGTCGCCGGCGACGATCCCCGTCTCGCGGACGCGACCCGGGACCGCCTGTACGACTGGACGCGCGAGGAGGGAAGCGGCCGAGTCAACGTCAACAGCGCCACCCGCGGCGAGGTCCGGGCGACGGTGAACCGGGCTGGCCACGCGACGGACATCGTGACGGTCGAACGCCTCGGACTGCTCGAACAGAGCATCGTCTGTCCGGAGGGGACCGACCCGCCGGGGTTACTCGCCAGCATCGGCTCGTACCTCCGCTCGGAACTGAAGTGCGTCCTGACTGGCTGATACTGTCCGACGTTCGATAGTCTGAACTGCCTCCCCGGCGAACGCATTAATCCATCTCGAACCCTCGATCCAACGTATGAACCGACGCCTTCTCCTCGCGGCCGGCTGTCTCGCCCTCCTCGCGATCACCAGCGGCTGTCTCGGTATCGGGACGGGCCCCGTCTCGGCGGACCGCCTCGACAGCGACCCCGCCGAGCCCTACGAGTGGGAGGCGAACCGCACCGCCCACATCACGGTCCAGGAGAACACCCAGTTCCGGACGGTGATGGAGACGAACAGTTCGACGATCGAACTGTACCGACGCGACGGCTTCGGCGGGACGAACCCGCTCTCGGTGCAGTCGGTGCGGTACCGCTACCCCAACGGGACGGTGATCACCGGGAGCGAGATCCAGAACCGCAGCGGGGAGGTCCGGCAGACGCGCGACGAGACCATCGTCGCACTCCCCGACGGCGCGCCGCCGAGCGGCGGCGCGCTCGCGTTCACGAGCGGGGGAACGCCGAAGCGGTTCACGCTGCCGACCTACGTGGAGGGGACCTACGAGGTCGTGTTGCCGCCGGACCGTCGGCTGGACTTCCCGGTCTTCGGGCAGGTGTCGCCGCGCGGCTACGACACGGAACTCGACGAGAACGGGCAGGTCCACGTCGTCTGGGCGGAACCGGTGACGGCGGACACCATCTCCATTCGCTTCTACCTCCAGCGTGACCTCTACATCTTCGGCGGAATCGTCGCCGTGGTCGTCGCCGTCGGCGGTGGCGGACTGTTCTACTACCGCCGGCAGATCGACCGGCTCCGGCAGCGACGCCTGGAGATGGGGATCGACGTCGAGATCGACGACGACGACGAGGGACCGCCGCCGGGGATGCGCTGACCGTTCCCGCCCGGGAAGAGCACAGAACGCGGAGGCGCTGCGCTTTTGTCCGCTTCGAGTGTATCACGCGTATGCGAGTCGCAGTCGTCACCGTCGGGGACGAACTCCTCTCGGGTGACACCGTCAACACGAACGCGTCGTGGCTGTGCGCGGAGTTGACCGCGCGCGGCGTCGACGTCGAGCGCGTCACCACCGTCCCGGACGACGTCGCCGACATCGCCCGCGTGGTCAACGAGTACCGCGCCGAGCACGACGCCGTCGTCGTCACCGGCGGCCTCGGTCCCACTCACGACGACGTGACGATGGCGGGCGTCGCCGCGGCGGTGGGCCGCGACTTGGAGCCGCACGACGAGGCCCGCGAGTGGTTGACCGGCGAGGGCGGCTACACCGCCGAAGGCCTCGTCGACGGCACCACCGAGCTCCCGGCGGGGGCTCGGATGCTCCCGAACGTCGAGGGCGTCGCACCGGGAGCCGTCGTCGAGGGGATCTACGTCCTGCCGGGCGTGCCGAGTGAAATGAAGGCGATGTTCGAGAGCGTGGCCGAGGACTTTAGCGGCGAAAAGACGTTCTCGACCGTCGTCGACGTCGACGAACCCGAGAGCGAACTGATCGACCGGTTGTCGGAGCTACGGGAGCGGTTCGACGTCACCGTCGGGAGCTACCCCGGGGATTCGGTGCGGGTGAAACTCACCGCGACCGACGAGGCCGTCGTCGACGAGGCGGCGCAGTGGCTGGCTTTGCGGGTCGACCTCGTCGAAGACGCGGAGTAGTCGATCGGGGAGACGGCGCTCGTTCGTGGACGCTTATCGGTACAGGTAGTAGAGCCAGCCGACCGTCATCGCGAGACTGAGCAGGAGGATCACCGCGCCGGTCTCCGCGATCGGGAGGGCCACGCCCTCGCTTGCGAGTGGAAGCATATCCCTCAGTTCCGGGAGATAACTCTTAAACGTTCATACTGTGGGCTGTAAGTGCCACACCCGATATCGAGTGGATTGTGCGTGCCACCCTCCGGCATCGCCGCACCGGCGGGCTTTTGCGCGCACCGCCGTTGGATTCGGGTATGCGACTCGGGTTCGTGATCAACCCCATCGCGGGGATGGGCGGTCGCGTCGGACTGAAGGGAACCGACGACAAGGTCGAAGAGGTGCGCCGCCGCGGGGCGGAACCTCGCGCGCCCGAACGCGCGAGACGGGCGCTCGAAGCCCTGCGCGAGCAAGTCGGAGACGACGCCGACTTGGTGACGTGGGGCGGGTCGATGGGCGCGGACGTCGCCCGCGCGGCGGGGTTCGACGCCGAGGTGCTCGGCGGCCCCGAAAGTGAAACGGCCGCCGGCGACGACGGAGCCGCCGTGAGCGGCGACGGAACGGCTGACGAAACCGCCCCCGAGACGAGCGCCGAGGACACCGTACGGGCCGTCGAGGCGTTTCTCGACGCGGACGTCGACCTCGTGGTGTTCGTCGGCGGAGACGGCACCGCCGCGGACGTCGCAGAGGTCGTCGAGGGAGCCGAGACGCCGATCCTGGGCGTACCGGCGGGCGTGAAGGTCTACTCGTCGGTGTTCGCCGTCTCCCCCGAGGACGCCGCCCACGTGATCGCGACGTTCGAGCGGACCGAGCGCCGCGAGGTACTCGACATCGACGAGGACGAGTACCGCCAGGGGGAGGTCCACCCCGAACTGCGGGCGATCGCTCGCGTTCCCGTCGCCGAGGAACTGCAGTCCTCGAAGCAGCTCGGCGGGGGCAACGTCGAGGCGCTCGCGGCGGGCGTCGCCGACGACATCCGCGAGAGCGAGAAGACGTTCGTGCTCGGCCCGGGGAGCACCGTCGGCGCGATCAAGGCGGAACTCGGCTTCGAGGGCTCGCCGCTCGGCGTCGACGTCTGGCGCGACGGCGAGGTGCTCGCCGTGGACGCGAGCGAGTCCGATATCCTGGACGCGCTCGGCCCCGACGGCGAGAACGTCGTGGTCGTCTCCCCGATCGGCGGCCAGGGGTTCGTCTTCGGTCGCGGAAATCCCCAGCTCTCGCCGGCGGTGATCCGCCGCAGCGACGTCGAAATCGTCGCCTCGCGCTCGAAGCTCGACACGATCGGCGAACTACGCGTCGACACCGACGACCCGGAGCTCGACGCCGATCTCCGCGGGTGGACGAAGGTCAGAATCGGCCGTTTCGAGCGGCGGATGATGCGGATCGCGTGATCGTTTCGGGGAAGACGCGAGGAGTAGGGACCCCGGAACCGCTCGCTCCAATTATTTTAATATTTTCAGCCATATACCCATTTTACGGGGTAGAATAGAAGTTATATAATTCACATATAGTGAGGATTAAGGTCACTGAAGGCAAGGGTGTGATATGGAGACGCGTAAGGTACAGCGGTTAGGTCCCTCGACGCTGGCGATGACGCTGCCGGCGGAGTGGGCCAAGGAACACAACGTCAACAAAGGCGACGAGGTTTCGCTCCGGATGGGCGGGAAGGGCACGCTGACGGTGCTCCCGGAGTCGGCGAGCCAGGAGGACTCCTCGGCGACGATCCGCGCGGACAACCTCGACGCCGACTCGCTCGAACGGGCGATCGTCGCCCAGTACGTCCTCGGGCGACGGGTGATTCACATCGAGAAGAGCGACGGCGCGCTCGACTCCGAGCACATCAACGCCGTCTACAGGGCCGAAACCCAGCTGATGGGTCTCGGCGTCATCGAGGAGACGCCGGACCGGATCGCGATCCGCTGTTCGGTGGATCCCGAGGACTTCACCCTCGATAACCTCCTCGAACGGCTGGAGAACACCGGAAGCACGATGCGCGGGGAGGCGATCAAAGCGCTCGCACACGGGAACACGGACCTCGCCCAGCGCGCGCTGAACCGGGAGCGGCAGGCGAACAAGATCTTCGTGCTCCTCCTGCGGCTGATCTTCACCGCCTACCAGAACCCGAACCTCGCCCGCGCGGTCGGCTTAGAGTCGGGGTTCCCGCTGATCGGGTACCGCTCGGTCGCGAAGAACCTCGAACTGACCGCCGACAACGCCGAGGACATCGCCAACATCGCGATGAACGCCGAGGGCCACACCCTCGACGTCGATTCCGGAACGATGCGTCGGATCCGGGAGTTCACCGATCAGGTCGACAAACTCACCAAGACGGCCGTACAGTCCGTCGTCGAGCGCGATTACGACAAGACCGTCGAGTGCCGCACGCTGTTCCGACAACTGCGGGACCGCGAACAGGAGATCCTCAACGACCTCCCCGAGATGGAGAACGAGAAGCTGTTGCAGATCCGCGAGGTCCTCGTTAGCCTCCAACAGACCGCCCAGTACGCGATGCGAAACGCCGAGATCGCGGCCAACCTGGCGCTGAACGAGGAGTCCGAACACGTCACGATCGGGTGAGTTCGGAGCGGCGGGCGGAACCGTCGCCCGCCGGCGACGTCGCGCAGAAACTACAGTTCGATCAGTCCGCCGTCGGTCGTCGTCGGCTCCGCCGTGGGCGTCTCCGTCGTCGTTCCGCCCCCCGCATCCGTCTCTGTCTCCGTCGGCGCAGTCGTCGACGTTTGGGTCTCTCCGTCCGCGGGCGGCCCGGTCGCCGTCTCCGAGTCGGTGTCGTCGGACGCCTCACCGTCCGACGCGTCCGCATCGGCTGACCCGTCCCTATCGCCAGCCCCGTCTCCGTCGCCTGACCCGGCCCCATCAGTCGGCTTCGTCCCGAAAATATCGGTCTCGATCGTCGTCGTGTACGTGAGCGGGTCGAGCGGGACGCTCACGGTTGTCTCCGCGAGATCGAGCCGCGCCGAGAAGTCGATCCGGAGGTCCGTCACCTGGTTGCGTTCGAGGTGAGTCACCCACCAGTCGTCGAGCCGCTCGTTCCGGATGTACGCGGTGGCCTCGACCGTCGCCGTCGACTTCGGCGGGACGACGTACTCGGACTCGGTCGCCCCCTCACCGACCGCGACGTCGTTCATCGTGACGTCGTAGCCGAGCTCGCTTACCGCGATCGGGTACGGTTTTGGGTTGTACACGACGAAGGTGAGTTCCATCGCCGTCCGCGACTCCGTCACCTCGCCCCATCGCGCGCTGGTCTCGTTGACGTAGAGGACGGGGTCGGAGACGAGCGGCTGATCGGCGTCGATCGGTCTCGTCTCCGTGGAGTTGAACTGCGAGAGCAGGTCCGTCTCGATCTGCCGGGTGACGTTCGGCGGGTCGACGGTCCGTCCGACGGTCTCTGAGGTCACCGAGGTGTCGACGGTGACGGTCGTCTCCTCGCCGTTGCGGACGTGCGAGACCCACCACGGCGGGATGCGCTCGTTGTCGGCCGCCGTCGTGAAGCCCAGCGTGGAGTTGCCCGCCCCGACGGCGACCCCCTCCTTGCTCCCGTTCGCGAGCGACACGTCGTTCAGCAGGACGTCGTAGTCGACGGTGACGCCGCCCAGCGAGACGCCGATGGGGTTCGGATTCGACACGGTGAGGTCAGTCTCGACGACGGTCGTGTTCTCGTCGACCGGACCGAAGGAGTTCTCGACGCCGGCCACCGACGGGACGCCGAGGACGCCCGCCGCGAACGCGCCGCCGCCGAGCAGTCCCGCGGCGACGAGAACGAGGAGGACGGTGCGAAGCCGACCGCCGACGGGGAGAATCGACCACATCTCGTTCGGTCGAGGTCGGGGCACGTACATAGGCCTCACGACAGCGGACGGCGCGCGTCAACTCCCGGGTGAGGATAGCCGCCGACACCGGGAGGAGAGTCGTATGAACTAAGTCGGCACCGAGACACCCCAACGTATGGAAACTGCTGCCGCAAGTTCGGACAAGGGATTCGGCCTGACCGTCCTCTTTTCGATCGTCGCCGTCCTCGGCGTGGCCGCGATGTTCGCCGCGGGGTTGAGCGGGGATCAGTTCGTCGCCGCCGTCGGCTTCGCTGCCGCGATCATCGCCGCCTCGCTCGCGGTGTCGGCGACGCACCTCTTCGGCTGAGCGCGAACGGACGAGAAGCTTAAGAGCGAACCGTCCGTACACGGAGTGAAATGAGCGAGTTCACCGAGGAGGAACAGCGCATCGTCGCGTACCTCCGTGAGAGCGTCTCCGCCGGCGAGCGATACTTCCGAGCGAAGAACATCGCCGAAGCCATCGGCCTCTCGGCCAAGCAGGTAGGGGTCCGACTCCCACGACTCGCCGAGAAGTCTGAGGACGTCGAAATCGAGAAGTGGGGGCGCGCGCGGTCGACGACGTGGCGCGTCACCCGCAGCTGAGCCACTGCTGTCTCACCCGCTACTGCCCGCGGCACCTGCCGGATCGCGATTCAGGACCTTTTTTGTCTCCCCCTCCCAGGGTCGCGTATGACGGTACGCGTGCGGCGGGTATTCGAGTTCGACGCCCCGGCAGAGGCCGTGTGGGATTTCATCTCCGACCCCTCGAAGCGAGCGGACTCGATCAGCGTCGTCGAGCGGTACGAGATCGACGAGGAGAGCGGCGACGCGACGTGGCACGTCCGACTGCCGATCCCGTTCGTGAAGTCGACGGCGCGCGTGGAGACGAGCGACATCGCCCGCGACCCGCCGCGACACGTCAAGTTCGTCGGCAAGTCCTCGGTGTTGCGCGTCACCGGCGAACACACCGTGGAAGCGATCGAGGGCGGCGCGCGCCTCGTCAACGAGTTCGTCGTCGACGGCCGGGTTCCAGGCGTCGAGCGGTTCTTCGAACGGAACCTCGACGCGGAACTGGAGAACCTCGAACGCGCGCTTCGACAGGCCGTCGAATCCGACGCGTAGGGGGCGGATCCGACTATATCATCCCGGAGGCTTTATTGATGCCCCGCTGTTATCGCAATCTGCCGACGACCGACGCTTTTCTCGTCGAAGTCGGCACAGACCCGCCGCACACCGCCGCAGTGTCTCGGGGTCCGCTGCGGCCCACCGCGTCCAGCGCTCTCTCGTCCCGGAGAGAGAGCGACTGAGCGCACCACTCCCGCCTCCGCCTTCCCGACCGCCGAACCGAGTCGAACACGTCGGCAGTTCCCCGTATTCGTGGCGCTGCTGCTGTACGTACTCGGTCGACCGCGCCACCGTACTAGACTAAAATCGACCGCTACGGCGACGACGCGCGCTTTTCGACCTCGCCTTTCAGTACCGCGGCGTCGAAGTCGTGGTCCGGACGGATGTTGACGAAGTCGAGAAAGCGCGTGGCCGCGAGCAGTTCGTCGGGGTCGAACGCGGTCACCGCCGCCTCGACCGTCCGTTTGCCGCCGATCAGCGGTTCGAGCGCCCCGAGCGCGCACGCGACGTCGTAGGACTTCGCGTCCGACGCGCCGCCCTCGCGGACGTTCGTCGCGTCGATGAAGTAGATCTCCTCCTCGAGGATGAGCACGTTCTCCGCGCGGAGGTCGCCGTGGAGGAGGTCGTGGTCGTGCATCCGCCGGAGCGACGCGAAGAGTTTCGGCGCGAGGTCGGCCTCGGCCGCCTCGTCGAGTTCGTCGAGCGTCCGAAAGTCGGGGAGGTACTCCAAGACGAGGACCCCGAGTCCATCGACCTCGAACGCCTCGACCGGTTCCGGCGCGTTGAGCCCGACGTCTCGCATCCGCCGCGTCGCTTCGAGTTCGTGTTGAGCCATCTCGATGGGCGTCTCGAAGTGCTCGAAGAACCCCTCGGTCCCCGAGGAGAACGCGCCGAGGTTTCGCCCCGTGGTGAACAGGCCGTGGACGATCGAGTTCTGGCGGGAGATGACCTTCACGAACCACCGATCGTCGACCACCATCGGCGTCGAGAGCCAGTTGTCGGCGTCGAGAAACCGAACCCGGACCTCGTCGCGCTCGTACCGATCGCGGATCTCGCGGGCGACGGCCTCCAGCCGCGACCACTCGACCCGACCGCGCAGGAGCCGCCGGAGTTCCATATCACGGCGAACGGTCTCCGGGCGTATATACGGTCGGCCTGTCCGAATTACGATAGCATATATCGCCCGCCGCAGTCGCTTACGCGTCCTCGTCCCCGTCCTCGTCGGTTCCGCGGACCGTCAGGACCGGTACCGACGACCGGCGCACGGTCCGCTCGGTCACGCTCCCCAGGAGATACCGTTCGAGGCCGGTGCGCCCGTGGGTCCCCATCACGATCAGGTCGCAGTCCTCGTCCTCGGCGTACTCGACGACGACGTCGTCGGGAATACCCGGTTCGACCGCGGTGACGGCGTCGACGCCCGCCGCTTCGGCGCGGTCGGCGACCTCCTCGACCACCGATTCGGCGCGGTCTCGGAGCGTCTGTTCGACCTGATCGGGGCTGATCGCGGGGGCGCTGTGGCTCACGTCCCGGGCGTCGACGACCGAGAGCACGTGCAGTTCGGCGTCGTACTGGCCCGCGATGTCGAGCGCGTGCTCGACCGCGCGGTCCGCGCACTCGCTTCCGTCCGTCGGCACCAGAATACGATCGTACATACCTCGTGGTTCGCGGACTGACAGTTAGACGTTTTGGATGGCTACCGCGGGGCGGGAACGACCGAAAGGGTGGGGCGGGAACCGGCGAAAAGAGCGGGGGAGATAGCGACAGCCGGCGTTATCGACCGTCCCACGACCGGCACCGACTCACTCGCTCAGCCGTTCGGCGATCCGGCGGGCACCCTCCGCGGGTGCGAGGTCCGGGCGGTCCGCGGAGATGCATTCGACGTCGCGGTCGAGCTCTTCAGAAAGGCGCTCCTCGAAGACGTCGACGATGCCCGGAATGCAGGCCATCCCGCCGGTGAGGACGATCGGTTGCGAGAGGGCGAGCTGGTAGGGTTTCATGTGGTCGTTGGCCAACTGGGCGAGGAAGTTGTTGGCGACCTCGTCGACGGCGTCGTCGACGTAGTCGTCGAGCGGTTCCATCACCGAGCGCTCGATGGTGAACTCGTGAGCGCCGCCGCCGGGCTGCTGGATCACGTCGGTGAACGGGTCGAAGTCGTCGAAGTCGGCGTGCTCTTCCTTGTACTCCCGGGCGGTCGTCAGGTCGATGTTGACGCGGCCCTGCGTCTCCTCCTCGACGGCGTTGGCGATCCGGCGGTCGACCTCGTTGCCGGTGACCGCGCCGGAGACGAACGGCGAGAGCTGTTCCCCGTGGCGGTACGCGGAGGCCTCGAGGTTCGTCGACCCCATATTGACCGCGGCGAACACCTCGTCGATCGCGTCGAGTCCGTCGCCGAACGCCGGGATCGAACCACACAGCGACTCGGGGAAACTCCGGACCAGGGCGTCGCCGACGGAACTCTCCTCGATGACGCGGTTGAGGTTTCGGAGGCCGGGTTCGTTGTCGATCGTCGGGATCGCGTAGACGACCGCGCTGTCGGCGTCGAGTCCCTCCGAAGAGACGACTTCCTCGAAGAACTTCGCGGCGAGATCGGCGCGGTCGTCGTCCTCCGGCAGCCCCGAGCGGAGCATGTACTGGACCGTGTCGGGGTACTCCCGGGCGGCCTGTTCGCCGAAGAGGACGCGCTCCTCGCCCGTCAGCGCGTCCTCGTAGGTCGCCAGACACGTCAGCGTTCGGACCGTCTGAATCTCCCCGTCGCGAACGTACTGGAGGACAGTCCGCGTACTGCCGAGTTTGACTCCCACGGGGGTCGGTCCCGCAGCCTGCCCTGCATCCTCGCCGTCCGCCGAAACGTCTTCGTCGTCTGTCATAGGCTAATCGAAGGAGAACGGGTAAAAAGTCCTGTTGGTGTCTCGGTTGACACGAGTCGAACCGTCGTACATCGGGGACGAGACTGGCGTTCAGAGACGTGACAGTATACAGATGGGTAGTGCTGTGTGCCGCGGTAGACGCGTCCGTCGCAACCCCCGCGATCGCCGGTCCGAGAGAGCGGCTTTCGATCGCCGAGCGACTACGTCATCGAGGCGAGCCGCGCGATGTAGACGAGGCTCAGGTGATGATCGTCGACGTCGTAGTCGGTCGTCTCCGACACCTCACCGGAGAAGCCCACGAGGTAGTCCTGCAGTTCGGCCTCGACGTCCTCGGTGAGCCACTCGACGGTGTGGTAGTACCGAAGCGCGTCCATCGTCCGTTTGTATCCCCCCTTCAGCACGAGGAACTCGAGCCAGTCGAAGACGAGGCGTTCGGCGGCGTAGGCGTCGGGAAGCGAGCCCAGGTACGGTTTCGTGAGGCCGCCGTCGGCCGCGGCAGTCTCGTGTACGAGGAGGTGTTCGAGTTGGTTCTGTCGGAGCGCTTCGCCCGCCCGCCCGCGGGGACGTTCGCGGATCTCCGTGTCGAACTGGAACCGACCGACGTCGTCCGGCGAATCGTATCCGAAACCGGAGTTCCGCCGGGGCGAGTCGGATCGGGAGTCCCGACCGCGGGACCGTTCCTCGCGACGGCCGTCGCGCCGTCGCTCCCGAGCCGCGCTGTCGAATCCGAGGTCACGCGCGATCTGATCGGCCAGGACGACCTCGTCGTGGCCGCGGGCGTGATCCGAGTCGCCGCGTCGGGGCGGGGTCACTCCTTCGCGGGGCCGCACAGAGACGTCGTCGGCTGCCCCCCGCCCGTCCGCTGTATCCCGATCAGCTGACGATTCCTCGCTTCGGCGGCTGTCGCCCCGACCGCTCCGACCTCGGCCGCCGCCGCTTGTGCTATCGGTCGTGCGCCCGTTCCGTCCTCGACCGTCGCCGTCACGGTCCCGACCGGTTCGCCGTC
Source organism: Halobellus rarus (assembly GCF_024494595.1). GTDB lineage: Archaea > Halobacteriota > Halobacteria > Halobacteriales > Haloferacaceae > Haloquadratum > Haloquadratum rarum. The sequence continues at coordinate 322,752 of NZ_JANHDI010000004.1, forward strand.
GGCCGTTCCGCCGGGCGGAGTCGTGACCCGACGTCGACTCGGACCGCCGGCTGTCGCGCCGGTCGCGACGTCGGCGGTCCGTCCGTCGTCTCGGGGCGTCGTCCGCGTCGGCGGACCGTTCGTCGCTCTCGGAGCGACGCGCCCCCCGGCGTTCGTCTGCGATGCGTCTGAGCTCTCGGAGGTCGTAGTCGTCGGGATCGATTGTCATTGACTGTCTCCTGTGTCGCGGCGACCGGGACGCCGCTCGTCTGTCGTACCGGATCATTCACAGGCCCGTGCATAAACGTGGCCCCGAGATTATCAGAACAGATACCGCGGACGGGTACGGAACTGCTCTCAGAGGGTCGGATTAGATGACGTGCGTTTCGCCGTGGGCGCGACGGATCGAGAGCTCCCCCGTCTCCGCGTCGAACGCCAGCGAGCGGCCGTAGTCGCCGCCGACGTCGCTGTCGATCAGCGTGATCCCGTTTGCTCCCAGCGCCTCTCGGGCCGCAGCGACGTTGCGTTCTCCGACCGCACCGGCGCTGGATTCGAACTCGAACATCGCGCTCCCGCCGGCGATGCGCCCCTCGATCCGGGACCGCTCGGCACCGTCGTCGGTCAGTTCGCGGACGAGTTCGGGGACCGCGGTATCGACGTACTTCCAGGTGTCCGGATGGACGTCGTCCTCGGCCGCTTCCCGCTTGGTCTCTGCACCCGCGGACGGCAACATCGCGTGTGCGAGTCCGGCCACGCCGGCCTCGACGTCGGCGAGCGCGATTCCGACGCAGGAGCCGAGACCGCTGGTCACGAGCGTCGACCCCGCGTGGGCGATCGCGTAGTCGGCGACGCCGACTTTGATCCGTTCGGGCTCCGATCGGTCGTTCGAACGGTCGGTGGTGTAGACCTTCATAGGTTCCTTTCGGGAGTATCGATCGACTGCGGGGGGCCCGTTGGTGGGTCGCGGGGCGCGTGTCGGACGTTCACGGCTCTCATCTGGAGCGGATTCGTCTCACAGCGTCAGTTCGCCTCGGGCGCGAGTTGATCGAACGCCGCGCGGAGTTCCCGCTCGTCGGGCAGCGCGTAGATGTCGCAGGTGAACGTCTCGTCCGGTGTCGCGATCGCCGAGTCGATGAGGAACGCGTAGTCCTGCGTCCGAGCGAGTTCCGTCACCAGCGGGTCGACGATCGCGGAGGCGATGTCGTCGACGTACCGCGGCGGCGAGATCTCGATCGTCGTCTCCAGGGCGTTCGCCCACCCGTCGAGAAAGCCGGAGGTGACGATGTTACCGATCTCCTGTAAGGCGCTCTTTCGCATCGCCGGGTCGGACTCCATCCCCGGCATCAGGGCGTCGGCGACGCTCTCGGCGGACTCGGGGTCGAAGAGGATCGCGATGTACCCCGACGGCGTCCCGCTGAACTCCAAGACGACGCCGCGCCGGGCGTCGTCGGTCAGTTCCATCGGCACGCCCTCGACGGGGACGAAGCTCAGCCGACTCACGTCGACGTTCGTGTCGATTCCGGTCATCGCCGTGAGGTCCTCCGACGCCTGTCCCGCGCCCTCGGAGATCATCTGCGAGAACGAGGTGAACGTCTCGACCGGGATCGCGTCCTCCGCGTTGCCGGCGACGTCGACGATCGTCTCGACCGACTCCTGCGTCGGGAGCATATAGATGTAGAATCCCGCCTCCTCGTCCACGGTTTCGAGGTGGTTTCGAAACGCGAGGACGTGATCGGAGTCGATCGTGGTGCCGGAGGGGTCGGGGACGTCGGTGTCGGCTGCGCCGCCGGGGACCCCCTCGGCACCGATGACGTCCTGCAGCGAGCGCCCGGCGTCCAGTTCGACGTAGGTCGGGGTGGTGATGTCGATCGAATCTCCGAGAAAGTCGGCCCAGCCGTCGATGAACCCGCCGAGCATGATGTTGCCGAGTTCTTTCAGCCCGCTCGTCGCGAGGTCGCTGTCTGGATCGTCGGACGCGCCGGGGACGAGCGCGTCCACGAGAGAGACCGCACGCTCGCGGTCGAACGCGAGAACGGTGTGACCCTCGATCGCGCCCGAGAACCCGATGTGAACCGAGACGAGATCGCGCTCCCGGAACTCCCGTTCGACGTCGGCGCGGGTCGCCATCTCGACTTTCGTGACGGCGACCCGCGCGTCGAATCCGGTCAGTGTCGAGAGCGAGCCCGCAGCCTCCTCGGCCCCGGAGTGGGCGAGGCGGCTGAAGGTCCGGAGCGACTGGACGTCGAGGTTCATGCTTCGACGCCCACCACGTCGTCGATGGCCTCGAGGACGTTCGGCTTCTGGAACGGTTTCGTGATGTAGCCGTCGGCCCCCGCTTCCACCGCCTCGCGCATCTTCTCCTCCTGCCCGACCGAGGTGCACATTATCACCGAGGAGTCGGGATCGATCGACTTGATCTCGGACGTCGCCTCGATGCCGTTCCGGATCGGCATCACGACGTCCATCGTGACCACGTCGGGGTCGAGTTCGCGGTACAGTTCGACGGCCTCGACGCCGTTCTCTGCCTCGCCCACGACTTCGTGGTCGTCCTCGAGTAACTGCTTCAGGAGGTTCCGCATAAACGCCGAATCGTCCACCACCAGTACGGAGCGTGCCATACGTTTCCTTCCGAGAAACGCTGTATAAACGCATCGTCCTCATTATCAGGGCTGATACGCGATCCACCGGACTCTCGAACCGCCGACGCCGGCCCCGGGAGGTCACTCGTCCGCTGGGATCTGAAGTCGCTCGTCTCTGAGCGCCTCGATCAGCTCCGCGATGGAGTTGTCCATCGTGAGACCGTGCTCGCGGAGGACGGCGGCGAGGGTGTTCGCGGGGTACGTGACTGACGTCTCCGATGCCAACAGAAGAATACCGATCGCCTCGGCCGGAGACGCCTCCGTATCGATCTGTTCGACGTACCAGGTGACCAGGTCTCCGAACCCCGCTGCGACGTCGTCGGTGAACCGCTCGTGCTGGGCGACTTCCCCGTCGAATGCGGCCGTCAGGGCGAATCCGTAGTCCGAATCGCGCTCGGAGACGTATCGAGCCATCTGCTGGCGAGCGAGCGTGCCCCGGTCGTCGGGCGCTGAATCGCCGTCTGACTCGCCCGCGCCGTCGGCCCCGTCCGCCGACGGCGCGTCGTCGCTGTCGGTCGCCACGACGTACCGCCCGTCCGAGAGCTCCGCCACGCGCTCGGAACTGGTGTAATCGAGTTCGTCGGGCCGGACGACACCCTCCTCTTCGCGCGCTGCAGGCGGCGCGTCGTCGGGAGGGTCCGCGGGAGCCATACCCGGAATGCCCGCGGCGGAATAATAAGGGCATCGCAGGCGCACCTGATCGGGCGTGAACGAAGTGTGATATCAGTATCAATAGCGAAAGCGAACGACCGTCACATTCACATAATTCCGGTTAGAACGTGGCGCTGTCTATGGAGTCTGACAGGACGCTCGCCGCGCTCGGGAACGAATACAATCCCGACATTCTACGCGCTGCTGACGAGGCCCACTCTGCACAGGAGTTCAGCGAAATGCTCGACATCCCGATCGCGACGTGCTACCGCCGGATCGAGGAACTCACCGGAGCCGGACTGCTCGAACTACACGACCGCGTCCTCTCGGACGAACACCGCCGGACGAACGTCTACCGCCGCGACATCGACGAGATCGTCATCAGTTTCGACGAGAACGAGCTCAACATTCAGGTGACGGAACGTCCCGAAGTGAAGAACAAACTCGACGACGTCTGGCGGAAGATCTCACAGGAATAGGATAAGTCTCGATCGACAGCGATCCGGTCAGACTCGTTTACGGTAGCGGAGTATGGATTCTCGGGGCAGTCAGCGCGGTCGGGCCGCGTATGTCGGCTGGTTCACGTTCGTCGATCGTAGTGGAGTGCGGACTCGGATTCGAACACATTCTCGTGAGTGTGAACTTCCTAAAGTCGGGTTATAGCACGTTATGTGGCCTGTAGATATTGATATCAACTCTGATATCTCGGTCAGTACTATTATGTACAGTCCGTTGATTGATCGACCTGACGGTCCTCACCTCCGGCGGGGAGGCACTGGGACCAGACTGGAGACAACAACAATATGTTCGAAGAAAACGACGCCGACCGTGGTCAGGTCGGCATTGGAACGCTCATCGTGTTCATCGCGATGGTGCTGGTCGCCGCGATCGCGGCCGGCGTCCTCGTGAACACGGCCGGCTTCCTCCAAGCGACTGCGGAGGACGCGGGGCAAGAGAGCGTCGACAAGGTGACGAATCGACTCGACGTCGTGAGTTCTCACGGCCTCGTCAACGACACCAATGACGGGAAAGCTATCGACAGCCTGAACCTCACGGTTCGTCTCGCTGCCGGCTCTGGGAGTGTCTCGCTCGAAAGTACCACGATAAAGTACGTGAGCGGCACCACCGCCGAGAACCTCGTGTTCGAAAACGAGACAACGAACGATGGAAAGGATCTCGGCAACGTGACCAGGTACGACTCGGGAACTGGCTTCGGACTGAATACCTCCGAGTACACCGCCTACGCGCTCGAAGACGACGGTGACACCTCGTACCCGGTGCTGAACAGCCAGGCCGACCGGTTCGAGATCGTCATCAACACCTCGCTCGTCGAGGGTAACGAGGAGGGCCTCGGCACGGGCGACTCGGTGGAACTGGACATCACGAGCAGAGACGGCGGCTCCACGCAGGTCATCTTCACGATGCCCCAACAGCTCGCCGGACAGGACAACAACGACCCGGTGCCGCTGTGAGGTGATCTAAATGTTCGAATTCAATATCTTCAACCGAGACGAAGACGCCGACCGCGGTCAGGTCGGGATCGGAACGCTCATCGTGTTCATCGCGATGGTGCTGGTCGCCGCGATCGCGGCCGGCGTCCTCGTGAACACGGCCGGTTTCCTGCAGGCGACTGCCGAAGAGGCCGGTCAGGAGAGCGTCGACAAAGTGACGAACCGCGTCGAGGTCATCAATCAGCACGGGACCGTCGGTCAGAGTGACAAAATCAAACGGCTCAATCTGACCGTCCGCCTGGCGGCCGGCTCCAGCAGCGTGAATATGAACACCACCTCGATCAAGTATCTCAGCGACGGTACGGTCACGACACTGACCAACAACTCGGACGGACCGACGCCGGACGCAACCCAGTTCGGTCTCACCGAAGTCCGGGACGACGATACGTCCTTCGGCGTTCTCAACAGCCGCGACGACCGGTACGAAGTCGCGATCGATACGGCGGCTATCGAGGGTGGGGACGGCCTCGACACGGGGGCGAGAGTCCAACTGGACATCACGAGCCAGACGGGCGGCACCACGCAGGTGATCCTGACGATGCCGCAGCAGTTGGCTGGGCAGGAAGAAAACGAACCGGTCAAGCTCTAAGCTCCGGTCTCTCCCCTCGCATCGCCGACGAACAGACTTTCACTTCTCTCGACGCCGATCAGAGAGCGACAGCGCCGCCGTCGATATCCCCTCGAAAAAGTACGCTACTCCAGTCCGCCGGTGTCCTCCTCGCCGAACATCGGGGGCGTGTCGCCCATCATCGAGAAGCCCGCCGCCTGCTCGTAGACCTCGATGCCGCCCTCGTCGATCTCCAGGGGAAACATCGAGTTCTTGATCGGCTGTTTCCGCATCTTCGCGACCCAGATGTATCGATTGGAGGTCGATCCCGCAGGCGACTGGATGAGATAGATGTTGCCGTCGGTCAGGAAGTTCTCCAGACCGATTTCGGTGTCGGGGAAGACCGCTGACTGCTCCATCGTCAGGATCGAGGTGAGGCCGCTGTCTTTCAGGATGTCGATGAACTTGAGGAGGTACTGTCGCTGTTCCTGCTCGTTCTCGAAGAAGAGCTGAAACATCGTCAGCGAGTCGAGGACGAGTCGGTCGTACTGGGTGTCCTGGAGGTCTTCGAGGATCGTATCGAGCGTCGAGGAGAAATCGCCGCTACGGAGCAACGTCCGCTTGTCGTACACCTTGATGCGGCCCGACTCGACGAACTCGTCCCAGCGGTCGAACCCGATCGACTCGGCGGCCTGGCTGATGTCGTCTTTCGTCTCCTCGAAAGTGAGGTAAATTCCCCCCTCGTCGAACATCTCGACGCCGTTGTAGAGGTACTGGAGCCCGAGGATGCTCTTTCCGGTTCCGGGGTTACCGCTGACGAGTACGGCAGCGTTCTTGACGATTCCCCCGTTGAGGATCGAATCGAGACCCTCAATTCCGGTCTTGACGAATTCTGGCATACCTGTGATCACTTCCTGGCGGGTGTTGGCTACGAGGTCGGTCCTGCACGCGGATAATTCTTCCCACCCTGAAAGAGCGGATCCTGCCGTGGCAGTTGCAATTCGTTCCAGACGCGATCACACGAGGCTGTGATCGAACGATCAGACGCTACTATTTAATCCCTCCTGTGGTCGAAAGATCAGAAATTCCGCGTGCAGTGTCGGTGGATACACCGCGACGGGGCGATGCGATTTCTGTCACCCAAGTTCTCTATCACGAGCGATAATTTGGAGCGAACCTTCTTGTACCGAAGACTGGACAGTTAGGCTAATGAGACCTGCTCCACCGAGACCGGACGACCGGACCGGTCGGACCACGCGGTCGGCGCGGCCCACAGCGTGTCGTAACGCTCCGTGGCGACCGCGTCCGACGACGAGTGGCCGGTGCTGGGGTGACAGGAGGGGGTACGGATGGGCGTGATGGACTGGATGGACGGTGACGACGGCGACGGCTCCGACACCGTCGCGACCGACGGGCTCGGGTTCGACGAGGACCTCGACGACGAGATGGGAGATATGGGGGACCTCGACGGCGAGATGGACGATCTCGACGGCGAGATGGGCGGTCTAGAGGGCGGAATGGACGACTTCGGCGATGGTATGGGCGGTTTCGACGATGGCGGAGACTTCGGCGGTGGCGACGTCGACCCCGATACGATCGCCGATATGGAGGATCGGATCTCCGAACTCGAAAACCAGGTCAGTTCGACCACCTCGGAGATGAACACGGTCCGCGAGGAGAACAAGCAGATCGGCGAGACCGTCGAGGAGCTCGACGAGACGATTCGAAAGCTCCTCGACATCTACGAGATGGTGACCCGCGGGATCAACCCCTTCGTCGACGACGCCCGCGAGATGGGCGGACTGGAGGGCGACGGTGCCTTCGGTCTCTTCGAGATGGAGGAAGAGACCGAGGACGACCTCGATTCGGAAGTCGCGAGCGCGGACGCCGAGTCGTTCTTCGACGAGGACTTCGGCGACCTCGACGACGAGCAGGACGAGGCCGAGCTCGCGGCGGAAGACGAACTCGCCGAGGAGGAACACGAGGACCCCGCGATGGAACTCGACGACAGCGCGGAGGAAGAAGACACGGCGAGCGGCGGTGCCAGCTTCGACGACCTGAAAGCCGAGTACGAGGAGAACGAGGGATGGGACGACGTCGAAGGGGGAGACGACGAAGACGACGAGGACGGATCGGAACTCGGTGAGGAAGGCGAGTTCGACGACGAAATCGAAGAACTGCCCGACGAGGAATCAGAGGACGACGGGGAGGGCGTCCTCGAGGGAGAACGTCCTGCCGAGGAAGTTGACACCGACGAGGCGCTGTTCGACTCCGAGCAGACTGGCGAGGAGAACGAGGCTGTCGAACCGGGGGTCGAGGAGCCGTCTAACGAGGCCGTGACGGGTCAGGCGACAGAGGCACAGAGCCGGGAGGCGACGGATGCGGGACAGACGTCGACCGCTCGCCGCTCCGCCGAAGCGGAAGACGTGTATCTGTCGACGCTCCCGGCGCGGTACACCGCCGAATCTGTCGTTTTGGAGTGGACACGGTTCCTCGTCGAGACCGGCGGAGCGATCGGCGCCGCGCGAGCGCTCCGACAGTACCGCTCGCAGGGGTGGATCACCCGGGAGGTCGAACGGACGATGAGCGAGCACGTCCGGAACGCCGCCACCACTGGCGAGACCGAGCGGCCGCAGGACCTCCGCGTCGAACACCACAAAGAGAGCCTGACGTACATCAGTCGCCTCGCCGGCGACGTCGACGAAGCGCGGCTCCTCGAAGAGCTATCGGCGCTCGGAGGTGGTGCTCGTGGGATTCGGCGTTAGCGGGTCGACGGCGGTCATCTTCCTCGGAATCTTGATCGCGTCGGGGACGCTGTACACGGCAGCGGCGGGGAGCGCAGAGCAGATCTCCGAGGCTCGCGACGAGGACAGCGAGGACCTCCTCGATCGGCGGAACACGGAACTGGAGATCACGAGCGTCGCCTACGACAACTCGACTGACGAACTCGAAATCAACGTGGCCAACAGGGGAACGACGACACTCTCGGTGGATGGGGCGAGCGTCCTCGTCGACAACGGATTCGAGACCGCGGATTCGACGCGAGTCGAGGGTGACGAGTCGACCGACGTCTGGGGCGGGGACCAGACGCTCGTTATCAACGTCAGCGACGTCACCGCCGAACCGGATCGCGTGAAGGTCGTCGCCGAGAACGGCGTCGCCGACGGCAACTCGACGGTCGAGGTGATCTGAGTGGCCGACGTCTCCGTACCGAGCCTGATCCTGTTCATCGCGAGCATCGTCATCGCGGCCGGCGTCGCGGGCGTCCTCATCGACACGGTGACCGGGATCTCCGGTGCGCTCGACGACCGCGGCGCTGACGTCGCAGACAACATCCGAACCGACGTGGAGATCATCAGCAGCGCGGAGGGCGGCGTCTACGATAACGACACCGACACCGTCACCCTCTACGTGAAGAACACCGGGCGTCGAACGCTTCCGGCGACTGGCGAGACTTTCGACGTCATCGTCGACGCCCAGTACCGGACGAACGTCTCCGTCGACGTCGTCGACGGCGGCGACGAGTGGACGCCGCACGGCGTCGTCGAGGTGCGGATCGGCGACCTCGACCTGGGGGCGGGTGATCACCGGATCACGCTGACCGTCGACGGCGACGAAGAGATATTCAGGTTCAACACATGAGCACGAATCACTACCCGATCGGGCTGAAGGAGCACGACCGCCTCCAGAAGGAACTCGGCGGGGGAATCCCGAAGGGCTCGATCGTCCTCATCGAGGGCGACTACGGGGCCGGAAAGAGCGTGCTCTCGCAGCGGTTTACTTACGGCTTCACGCAGGAGAACGTCGTCACGACGCTCGTCTCGACGGAGCTGGGCGTCCGCGGGTTTCTCGATCAGATGCACTCCCTCACGTACGACGTCGTGAAGCCGCTGCTCGACGAGGAGATCCTGTTCATCCCCGCCGAGATCGACGCCTCCGGGACCCTGACCGGGAGCGGGGAGGACGACGAGCGGAAGGACCTCCTCCGGCGGATGATGGAGGCCGAGACGATGTGGGACGCCGACGCGATCATCATCGATACCTTCGATGCGATCCTCCGAAATGACCCCAAGTTCGAGGCGCTCGTTCGACAGAACGAGGAGCGACAGGCCGCCCTGGAGATCATCTCGTTCTTCCGGGACCTGACCACGAAGGGGAAGACGATCGTGCTGACCGTCGACCCCTCGACCGTCGACGACGAGGCGATCGGTCCCTTCCGTTCGATCGCCGACGTCTATCTCCAACTGGAGATGGTCGAAGTCGGCAACGACGTCCGGCGGAACATCTTCGTCAAACGGTTCGCCGGGATGGGCGAACAGGTCGGTGACCGCGTGGGATTCTCGGTCCGCTCGGGGATCGGGATCGTCATCGAGTCCAGGAGCGTGGCGTAATGGCGACCGAACACGGCTCCGCGAAGATCGGCAACGATCTGAAACAGCACGCGGGTCGGTGGCGACACCTCCGCGAGCACCTCAAGCGCTTCCGGCAGATCACCGGCGAGTTCCCGAAGTACGTCGACGACCCCGACGGCTACGAGTCGCGTCGACCGAACATCCTCTATCACCTCGGCGGACCGGTCTACTGTCAGGTGTACGGGAACTTCGGGGAGACGACGAAGTACTACACCATCGAACCGGAGCTCGACGGCCCCGAGCGGGACATCTTCGGGCAGGTGAAGGACAAACTCCTGGAACGGTCAGTCACCAAGCCCGCGCCGGCGGAAGAAAACGAGTACGAGGACCGGATTCGAGAGCTGCTCGAGGAGATCGTCGTACTCGAGAACGAGCGCAACGGCCGGCTGGCGGAACTCGTCCAGCGACTGGAACTCGGACCGCTCGAGGTGTCCGAACAGACCTACGAGAAGGTCCAGTACCGGCTCGTCCGCGACATCGTCGGGCTAGGCCCGCTCGAACCGATTATGCGGGACCCGGCGAACGAGGACATCCACGTCATCGGCCCGAACCAGGTCGACGTCGACCACGGCGAGTTCGGACTGCTCGAGACCACCGTCGAGTTCGATTCCGAGGAACAGTACGACAACTGGCTCCGGAACATGGGCGAGCGAATCGGCGACCCGGTCTCGGACGCCCACCCGATCGTCGACTCGACGCTTCCCGACGGGTCGCGTATCAACATCATCTACTCGGACGACGTGTCGCTGAAGGGGTCTTCGCTCACGATCCGCCAGGGCGACGACGTGCCGCTGTCGATCTTTCAGATCGCGAAGTGGGGGACGCTCTCGCCGGAGCTGTGCGCGTACCTCTGGATCGCCCTGGAGAACGAGCGGACGATCTTCGTCGTCGGCGAGACGGCGTCGGGGAAGACCACGACGCTCAACGCGATCACGTCGTTCATCCCGCGGGACTCGAAGATATACACCGCCGAGGACACCGCCGAGGTGCTGCCGCCGCACAACACGTGGCAGCAACTCCTGACGCGGGAGGGGCGCGGCGCGGATTCGGAAGTCGATATGTTCGACCTCGTCGCGGCCGCGCTCCGGTCTCGTCCCGACTACATCATCGTGGGGGAGGTCCGTGGCGAGGAGGGTCGGATGGCCTTCCAGGCCGCACAGACCGGTCACCCGGTGATGCTGACGTTCCACGCGTCGGACATCGTCTCGATGATCCAGCGGTTCACCGGGGACCCGATCAACGTTCCCGAGACGTTCATGTCGAACGCCGACATCGCGCTCTTCCAGAACCGCGTCAAGCGCGGCAACGACACCCTGCGTCGGGTCACCTCGGTGCAGGAGATCGAGGGATACTCCAAGGAGATGGGCGGCGTCGTCACCCGCGAGGCGTTCTACTGGGACCCCGTCGAGGACGAGATCGTCTTCCAGGGCCGGAACAACTCCTACATTATGGAGGAGAAGATCGCGACGCTGCTCGGCTACGACGACACGCGGAAGATCTACGAGGATATCAAGTTCCGCACGGAGATCATCGAACGCGCGATCCAGGAGAACATCGTGGGCTACCACGAGGTCAACGAGTTCATCGAGGACTTCCAGCGCGACGGAACGGAAGGCATCCCGTTCGACATCACGAGGGTCGACTGATGAGCGCGAGAAAGGGATTCAGCATCGACAACGAGCAAAACAGATGAGAGATCCAGGGAGGAGCCGATGAGCGAGGCGAACGTCGACGCCGGGTTAAGCGCGCAGAAGCAGCAGATCCGGGAGTTCCTCTCGTCCGTGATGGACGCGTACGAGCAGATGCCGATGGAGAATCGGAAGTACGCGATCACCATCCTCGCGCCGACCGTTCTGCTGTTCGCCCTCAGCGTCGTCGGTGCGATCGCGCTCCCGCTTCCGGTGTTAGTCCGGATCCCCATCTTCCTCCTGGGGCTGTTGATGTTGGTCGGTGGGGTGCTCTATCCACGACTGCTCGTCGAAGAACAGCGTCGGGGGTTGGAGAACCAACTCCATCTCGTCATCACGCACCTGACAGTGTTATCGACGACGAACATCGACCGCGTGGCGGTGTTCAGACAGCTCGGTCGCGAGGAGGAGTACGGCGAACTCGCCATCGAGATGCGCCGCATCACCGAACTGGTCGACACGTGGAACCAGTCGCTCGACGACGCGCTCCAGCGGCGAGCCCGGGCGGTCCCCTCCCGTGAACTCGGCGATTTCCTCGACCGACTGGCGTACTCGCTGAACGCCGGCCAGCAACTCGACGACTTCCTGCTCGGCGAACAGCGGACGATCATCGAGAAGTACGTCACCGTCTACGAGGGGGCGCTCGGGAACCTGGAGGTCATGAAGGACCTCTATCTCTCGATGATTCTCTCGATGACCTTCGCGATCATCAACGCCATCGTGCTCCCGATCCTCACGGGAACCGATGCGACGATGACCATCGCTGCTGTCATCGTGCTCTTCGTCTTCGTCCAGTTGGGGTTCTACTACGTCATCAAGACGATGTCGCCGTACGACCCGCTGTGGTACCAACAGAGCGATTATCGGACGAAGATCGACCGGCAGATCGACATCGCACTCTACGGGTCGGTCGGGTTGAGCGTCGTGTTCGTCGGCGTGCTCGGACTCGGAGTCGCCGGGTGGACCACCATCGGTCAGACCGTCCAGCGCGTGATGCTCGATACGCCCGTCCCGCTCCTGATCGCGACGCCGCTCACGCCGCTGGCGATCCCCGGACTGGTGGCCCGTCACCACGAAAACCACGTCAAAGAGCGCGACGAGGAGTATCCGGGCTTCATCCGCGCGCTCGGTGCCTCCGAGAGCGCGAAACAGTCGACCACGCGAGCGGTTCTGGAGACGCTTCGGGAGAAGGACTTCGGCGTGCTCTCACGGGAGATCGATCGCCTCTACGTCCGGCTGAATATGCGGGTTGGCCCGGATCGGTCGTGGTTCTTTTTCACCGCCGAAACGAGTTCTTATCTCATTCAGAAGTTCTCCGAGATGTATCTCGTCGGCCGGCAGATGGGCGGCGAACCGAAACAGCTCGGCGAACTCATCTCGGACAACATGAACGAAGTGCTCAAGCTCCGGCGGCAGCGCCAGCAGGCGACGGTGACGCTCATCGGCGTGCTGTACGGCATCACCGCGTCGGCCTCGTTCGCGTTCTTCATCGGCTTAGAGGTCGTCGAGATCCTCGCGACGTTCTCTTCGAGTATGAACCTCGCACAGTTCGAGTTCGGACAGCTCATCTACGCCGGCGTCTACGACATCCCGGTCATCGAATACCTGCTCTCGCTCATCATCCTCTTTAACGCCCTCCTATCGGCGCTGATGATCCGGATGGTCGACGGCGGGCACAAGGTGAACGCCTACCTCCACTTCGTGGTCCTCGTGTGGATCGGGTGTGGGAGCGCAGTGGTGACGTCGTCGCTGGCGGGAGGGTTGATCAACGTATGACGAGCACGGGCTCCGACAGTCGGGAGGGCAATCAGGGGAGAAGCGGGCGCTCTGACGGCTCCGAACACGGGGACGTGGCCGAACAGCGCTCGGAACTGCTCGAAGCGTACCGGGAGCGCTCGGCAGACGACAGCGGTTCGGAATCTGGATCAGCGGCGGACTCCACCGGGACGTCGAAGACGTCGCGAGAGGCCGGAAACGGCGAGTCGATCGTCGTCGACTTCGTCGCGAACTTCGTCGCCGGAGGGGACGCCGCGTTCGATCCGGTGAAAGGGCGGGTCCTGATGAGCGAACGTCGCCTCGTGCTCGCGACGTCGAAGACGAAGACGACGATCCCGATCCCGTCGGTCTACGACATCGCCGTCGGCCAAGTACCGCCGGAGGTCGAGGAGTTCTTCGATTACACCGTGATGATCGGCTACGTCGACGGCGACTACCGCCGATCGACCGTCATCGGCGGGGACAGAGAGACCATCGAGAAGTTCTCGCTACTGCTCTTTCGGGCGACGCTCAACGGATCGACCGCGCTCGTCACCCACCCAGCGAAGGTCGGCGGGCGCGTGATGGATACGCCGAAGCAAAAGTCGGGCCTCCACCTCGATTACGAATCGGTCACCTTCCCCGGCAGCGACGTTTCCACGGCCGACGACGGCCCGTTTTCGATCGATCTCGCGTCGGTCATCTTCTTCGAGGTGATGGAGCGTTCGACCGACGGCGGGGAGACGAGGTTGGTCCTCTCGGTCCAGCACGTCGAGAACGGCCAGACGGTCACCTCCGAGATCTCGATGACGTCGCGGCGGAAGATGAACATCCTCGGGCGGTATCTCAGGCTCATCTACCACTGGATCAAGAGCGACGTTCGCGACGTCGAAATCGACGAGTCCGAACTAGAGGTGCTCGTCGGCCTGTACTCGACGGCCGAGGAGATCGATCTGGCCTCGTTGCTCGATATCAACGAGTCAGAACTGGACGCCCGCCTCGAGTCGCTCCACGAGGACGACCTCATCACCGACGAGGAGCCTCCGGTGGATCTGACTCCGCAGGGTCGGTTCATCGTCAACGAGGAGTTCGAGGACATCAACGTATGAGGCGAGCACCCGATGGACGGACGACCGGAGTCAGCGCATCTCGTCGAGCGCCACGAACGCGTCCGCATCGGCCGACAACCAGGCCTCGATCTGTTCACAGCAACTCTCGCGGCGGGGATAGATCGTGCATCGGTCCGGCCGTTCCTCGTATCGGACGACGACGCTCCGGAGCTCGAAGTGACGACGCCCCTCGGGGGCGTCGCTGTCCTCGACGTCGGACGTCGGAGCGCGGTTCTCTGGATTGCGAGGCGAGTCGGACATCTCAGTCCACGCTCTCCCCTTCGCCGTCGATACACTAAACCGCTGCCGTTGGCAGGCAAGTTCCGCCGGCGGGGACGGAGTAAAGTGTTCGCACGTGCCAGCCACTCCAAGAGATGGTAGATCCGACTTCCGACCTCGGAGAAGACGTGGACGAAGCCGACGCGCCGTCGTGTGCGAACTGCGGATCGAAGATCGTTCAATCGCCGACGCACCGCGTCGTCACCTGGATCGAGGACGGGAGCGTGCAGACGCGGCATTTCTGTTCAGACGAGTGTAAAGGCGAAGCCGACGACGAGTGGTGAGCGGGTGAGGCCGCGACTCGCTCCGCTGCCGCTTCGTGTCGACCGGGGCCGGCCTCCCGCCGGCCGACCGTCAGCGATCTTCGATTCCGGACCAGAACCGGTCGACGCCGTAGCCGAGCATATCCGGACTCACCGGGTCGAACTCCGTACGCTCGGCCTCCGGGAGGTACTCGCGGACGCTGTCCCACGAGGCCCTGGCGTACCGCGCGTCGACGAGCGCGCGGACGCCGACCTCCTCGGGACCGCGGATGACGCGACCGATCGCCTGCCTGGCCTTCCGGACGGCCGGCACGGTGAGCGCGGTCTCGAAGCCGCTGCGTCCGCCGTGACCGTCTGAGCCGAACCGGCGGTCGTACGCCGTCTTCAGCGCGCGCGTTCGCGGACTCGACGTGTCGATGATCGGGACGCCGCAGACGACGGCGGCGGCGAGCCTGTCGCCGCGGTAGTCGACTCCCTCAGTGAGGGTACCTCGGAGACTCGTCACCAGGACCTTGGCGTCGCCGCCGAAGAACTCCGATTTCAGCGATTCCGTGGCGTCGTCGCCGGAGGACTCGTCCAGGAGGACGGGCCGGTCGAGACGCTCCGACAGCGACTCGGCCATCCACGCGGCCTCCGCGTAGTTCGGCATCCCGACCAGGACGTTCCCCGGCGATCGGGAGATCTCGCAGACGGCGTCGACGTGCGCGCGTCGCGTGGGGTTCGCTTCGCCCCGTCCGCCGCGGTTCTCGTGCGTGAACTTCGGGACGTCGACCGCGAACGACGCGCGGTTCCCCGGCGGGAACGACAGCCCGTAGGTCCGCTCCTCGACGGGCCGGCCGGCCTCCGCCAGCGCGTCCAGTCCCGTCACCTCGCGGAAGACGTCCATCGGCTCCAGCGTCGCCGACATCAACACGCCGCCGCCGAACTCGCCCAGTCGCTCGGCGATCGCCTCCCCCGGCACGCAGTTGTGCAGCGCGAGCCGTGCGTTGTAGGCGCGCCGCCAGGTGTCCTCTCTCGCCGTCTCGTCCCACGTCCGCTCCAGTTCGATCTCTCGGAAGTACGCCACGTGGTCGGTTCGGGCCCAGTTCGCGAGCGTCCGCCCGACGGCGGGCGCGGCCCGGCGAACGTCGTCGTCTTCGGCCTCGTTCAGGATCCGGGCGACGACGGCACCGACGGATTCCGCGCGGAGCCAGGTCGCCTCGTCGTGGCCGGCCGCCTCCGCCCACTCGGTCAGTTCGTCGACCGCGGGGTCCGCCGGGTCTCGGAGGGGTATCTCGTCGTCGTCGAGCCGCGAGAGGTCCGCGCGCCAGTCGGGCAGCGTCCGATCGAGGTGTGCCCGCACGCGGCGGTCGAGTTCCGAGCGGAGATCCGAGACGAACTCGCGAGTCTGGCGGACTTCGCGAAGCGTCACGTCCGCGTCTTCGAGTTCGCCGCGGACGAGGTCCGCGTCGGCGTTCGCCGGGGCGTCGTCGCCCTCTCCGCCGGCGGTCGACTTCCCGGCCTCAGCGAATTCGACCGGCTGGAGCACGCGGGTCAGTTCGTTCTCCGCGTCGCGGAGCGTCGCGTCGCCGACGCCGTCGCTCACCAGATCCCGCACGCGCGGTTCGAGCATATGGGCCTCGTCGCAGACGACGAACGTCTCCTCGTCGACGAGCGCGCCCGTGAACGAGCCCACGGTCGTCGGATCGAAGGCGTGGTAGTAGTTTCCGAGTACGACCTCGACGTGCGGAAGCACCGCACCCATCACCGAGTGCGGGCACGTCCCGTACCCCGCGCTCAGTCGAACGAGTTCCTCGGGCGCGATGTGGCCGTGCTCGGTCAGGTCGAACGGGACGGCTTCGATCGGGTCGCCGTCTTCCGGCACGTCGTCGAGGAACGTCGCGTAGAAGGGGCAGTACTCGGTGTCGCCGTACTCGGCCGTCTCCGGGAGGTACGGCGTCGGCTCGCCGGCGGTGGAGAGGTAGTCGGGGGCTCCTGTCGAGCCCGAATCCAGCAGTCCGGTCTGGGTCTTCCTGGCCTCCGAGACCAGGGTTCCGGTGGACGTCTCGCCGCCGTCCCCGACGAGATTTCTGGTCCGCTCGCGAAGTCCCTCACAGCGATCGTAGACCGTCTCGTCGTCGATTCCGGCGACCCCCTCGCGGCTGTAGGGACAGACGTCGGCCTTCCCGACGAGCGTCAGCCCCGAGACCGGCTCCCAGCCGTCGGGGAGGGTCCCGTTGATCGTCTCCAGGTCCGACTCGAACTGCCGGAGTTGCTGTTTGACGCTCGTCAGGACCAGCACGCGCTCGTAGTCGGAGTCGGGATCGCGGACCCGGTCGATCCCCGCGGTGAGCGCGAGCATCGTCTTGCCGGTCCCGCAGGCCCCCTCGACGACCAGAAAGCCGTTCTCCTCGGCGGCCTCGACGGCGGCGTCGATGCCGTCGGCTTGTTCCGGATACGGCTCGTCGTGACCGAAGACGGCCTGCCAACTCACGTCTCGCAGTCGCCCCGCTGCGTTCATATCGGTGTCGGTGGATGGCCGCGGCTTCGTACTTGAACGCTCGGGCGAGAGGAAACCGAGCGAGTTACTCGACGGCTCGGTCGACGTCCGTCGAGTCGCCCACGCAGACGACGAGTGAGTCGCGGGTCGGCGCGTACACTTTCATCTCTCTCCCCTTCACGGAGTAGCGGTTCCCGACCACGCGGACGAGGCCGGCTTCTCGGAGGTTGTCGAGGTGATGTCGGACGTTCTGCAGCGACGTTCCGACGGCGTCAGCGAGTTCAGAGGCGGTGGCGGGGTCGTCCTGGAGGGCCGCGAGCGTCGAGCGGGCGGTGTCGGCTGCGAGGCAGTTGATGAGCCGAGCGGCTTCGTCGTCGTCGAGCGGGAGGACACGGACGTCGCCACCGTCTTCCTCGGCCGCACCTCGATCCGTCTCTGACGGTAGCACACCCGACATACCACCTATTTCCGGGCTCTCGGACCTAAACGTTTCGGATTTTCGACACACGTGCAGTCACGCGTGACCCAACGGGTCACGCTACGGTGGACGTCCGTGGAATCGACCGGACGCCCCGAGGCGGTCGCCGTCACCGACCCATCGCCTTTTACGTCGGCTCGGGCCCAACTGCCCACGATGATAACGAGCGACAGGATGGCCGCCGTCGACCGCAACGCCGAGGCGCTCTGCGTCCCGCGGAAGCAGTTGATGGAGTCGAGCGGCAACGCCGTCGCCCGCGCGGTTCGCCGCCTCGCGGACGCGGGCGCGTCGGTCGTCGTCGTGGCCGGTCGGGGCAACAACGGCGGCGACGCGTTCGTCGCGGCGCGGTTTCTGGACGACTACGACGTGTCCGTCCGCCTGCTCGGCCGCCCGGAGTCGATCACGACGGACATCGCCCGAGAGAACTGGGAGGCGCTCCGCGCGGGGGAGTACGACGCCGAGGCGGTGACAGACGCTACGGGCCTCGATCTGGGCGATCCCGACGTCGTCGTCGACGGCATGCTCGGGACAGGAGTGACCGGCGCACTCCGCGAACCCGAGGCGACGGCGGCGGCGGCGATCAACGGGCTCGACGCGTCGGTCCTCTCGGTCGACGTCCCCTCGGGGATCGACGCGGATACCGGCGAGTCCGCGGGCGTCGCCGTCGAGGCCGACCGCGTGGTGACGTTCCACGACGAGAAGCCCGGCCTGTCGGCGCTCGACGTCGACGTCACCGTCGCCGACATCGGAATCCCAGACGCAGCAGAACTGTTCACGGGTCCTGGCGACCTGCTCGCGCTGGGTCGGCCCTCTCAAAGCCACAAGGGCGACTTCGGCGAGGTGCTCGTCGTCGGCGGCGGTCCCTACACCGGTGCACCGGCGCTCGCCGCGCAGTCCGCGCTCCGCGCCGGTGCGGACCTCGTCCGAATCGCCTGCCCCGGATCCGTGGCCCGGGAGATTCAGGGCTACAGCGAGAACCTCATCCTCCGCCCGTACGACGGGGATCACCTCGCGAGCGAGCACGTCGGGGACGTTCTGTCGCTCGCGGCCGACCACGACGTCGTCGTCCTGGGTCCCGGACTCGGGAGCCGCGACGAGACCCTCGCAGCGGCCGGGGAGTTCCTCGATCGGTACGACGGGACGGCGGTCGTCGACGCCGACGCGCTGCAGGTGGTTCCCGAAGTCGACACCGAGGCGACGCTGCTCTGTACGCCCCACCAGGGCGAGTTGCGGAAGATGGGCGGCGAGACCGACGAGGACTGGCGGACGAGGGCCGAACTGGTCGCCGACTTCGCGGCCGACCTCGGTCACGTCCTGCTCGTGAAGGGCGCGTACGACGTGATCGCCGACGGCGAGGAGACGAGAGTGAACCGGACGGGAAACCCGGGGATGACCGTCGGCGGCACCGGCGACGTCCTCGCGGGGGCGGCCGGCGCGCTGGCGTGCGTCCTCCCGCCCTTCCAGGCCGCCGCCGTCGCCGCCTACGCGAACGGCCGAGCCGGCGACGCGGCGGTGGAGGAGAACGGGTACGGCCTCCTGGCGACGGACCTGATCGACCGACTGCCCGCGGCGCTGCGGAGTGACACACGATGACAGTAGAGGACACTACCGACGAGACCACAGAGCATAGCGAGGACGAAACGGGCGAGCGCGACGACGGCGAACCGAAAGGACGCCCGGACGGCGGCGAACGCGCTGCCGAGAACGACGACGACGCGGAACTCACCCACGTCGACGAGACGGGGGACGTCCAGATGGTCGACGTCGGGTCGAAACCCGACTCGAAGCGGCGCGCGGTGGCGCGCGGTGAGATCCATCTCTCGGCGTCGACGATCGGCGCGATCCGCGACGACGCGGTCGAGAAGGGCGACGTGCTCGCGACCGCCCGGATCGGTGCGGTACAGGCCGTCAAACACACCTGGGAGACTATCCCGATGTGTCACCAGATCCCGATCACGAACGTCGACACCGACTTCGACGTCCGCGAGGACCGCGTGGCTCTCACGGTTACTGTCGAGACGACCGGCAAGACCGGGTGCGAGATGGAGGCCCTAGAGGGCGTCACGACGGGACTGAACGTCGTCTGGGACATGGTGAAGGCGGCCGAGAAGGACGAGTCCGGACAGTATCCGGGAACGCGGATCGACGGCGTCGAGGTCCTCACGAAAGAGAAGCGGCGGGTCGAGGAGTCGGACTGACGCGAAGGGAAGCGGCGGGTGCGTATCGACCGCGCTACGGGCTGTCGACGCTCGCCTCGGAGACGTCTCCCGCTTCGGCGGACCCCGGCGGCGCGCGCACCTCCGCGGCCTTCGCCCGCGCCTTCTCGACGATGGCCGGCCGGGCGGTGAACTCGACGAGAACCTCCTCGCCGGTGTACTCCTCGCGCTCGACGTTGCCGTGGTCGTAGAGCCACGAGACCAGACTCATCGCGTCGTCGGAGAGGGGCAAGAGGAGGCGCTCCTCGCGCCAGTCGGGCAGTTCGTCCTCGATCCGGGCGGTGAGTTCCTCGACGTTCTCGCCGGTGAGCCCCGAGACGGCGACCGGGTTCGGCGCGAGGGCGTCGAGCGCCGCGCGCTTCTCCGCCAGTTCGTCGTCGTCGACGCGGTCGATCTTGTTGAGGACGGTAACGATCGGCGCCTCGTTGCGCTCGTAAAGCGTGTCGTGAGAGGTGACGAGTTTCTCGCGCATCTCCTCGACGGACTCGGAGGCGTCGACGACGAGCAACACGAGGTCCGCGCGGTAGACCGAATCCAGCGTCGACTCGAAGGACTCGACGAGCCAGTGGGGGAGATCGGAGATGAATCCGACCGTGTCCGTCAGGAGGACGTCTCTCGTCCCGGTGTCCGCGCGACGAGTGGTCGTCCCGAGCGTCGTGAACAGCCGATCCTCCGACTCGGCGGTGGGGTCGAGATCCGGGTGGAGGTCCTCGTTCTCGGAGACGTCGAGGTCGTCGGCGAGCTGTCGCATCAGCGTCGACTTGCCGGCGTTCGTGTAGCCCGCGAGCGCGACGAGGTCGAAGCCCGACTCCCGGCGCTGCTCGCGGCGCGTCTCCTCCTTGTCGGCGATAGCGTCGAGCTCCTGCTTGATGCGGGAGATCTGGGCTTTGATGTCGCGTTCGCGGCTCTCGTCGTACTCGCCGAGACCCATAAAACCGGGACGCTCGTCGCGCTTCGCCAGCGACGCCTTCGCTTCGGCGCGCGGGAGTTCGTAGCGCAACTCCGCGAGTTCGACCTGCAACTGCGCCTTTCGGGTGTTCGCGCGCTGACCGAAGATCTCGAGGATGAGCGTGAAGCGGTCGATCACCTCGACGCCTTCGGGCAACTTCCCGCCGATGTTGTACGTCTGGTAAGGGCCCAGACGGTTGTCGACGACGACCGCCTCGGCGTCGGTGTCTCTCACCAACGCCGCGAGTTCCTCGACTTTGCCCTCGCCGAAGTGGTAGGCGGCGTCCTCCTCGCGGGACTGCGAGAGCCGGCCGACCACGTCGTAGCCGGCAGCGCTCGCTAGGTCCCCGATTTCGCTCAGGTCGGCGTCTTCGCCGCCGTCGACCCGCTTGGCGATGACGACCGGGCTCGTTCCGCTCATACGTCCACCGCGCACGCGGCGGCCTCGAAGTGGTTCACCTGCACTGTCTCTTCGATACTACGCGACCGAACCACTTGAACGCTACCCGCGGTGACGAGCGCGGTCCGTTCTGGGGGAGTCCGGACGCGCGGCCGGGGCGTGTTACGTATTTACTCAGGAATCACCCTTATTTCTGCATTCTAAAACTATTTATCACTTGTATTTTATAGATGAGTTTAAACATCTCCGGCTCCGAGAAAATATACTCTATGATACGTCGTATCCGTTCTCAGTTTCTCCCGCCCGACGCGGCGCTGTTCGTCGCGCTCGCGACGGTCTGGGGACTGTCGTTCGTCGCCATCGAAGCCGGACTCGCCCACGTTCCACCGCTCTTCTTCGCCGCGGTTCGGTACGCGCTCGCCGGTGCACTCGTCCTCGCGTACGCCGCGATCACGACCGATCGAGTGCGTCCCCGGGGCCGCACGGAGTGGTTGAACGTCGCCGTCGTCGGCGGGTTCCTCGTCGGCGCGTACCACGCGCTGCTGTACCTTGGTCAACTCTCCGTTCCCGGTCCCGTCGCCGCGGTCGTCGTGAGCCTCTCGCCGGTGTTGACCGCGGTCTTCGCGGCCGTACTCCTCGACGACTCTCTCGACGCGGTCGCAGTCGGCGGCTTCCTGCTCGGCCTCGTCGGGGTCGCGGTCGTCGCCGACTTCGACCTCGGAGGCCTCCTCGACGCCGACCTCCTCGGAATCGGACTCCTGCTCGTCGCGGCCGCGGCTTTCGCCCTCGGTTCGGTGCTCTCGACGCCGCTGCGGACGACTCTCGCGGACGTGTCGATGCAGGCGTGGGCGATGCTCGTCGGCGCAGCGGCGCTTTTCGCGGGATCGATCGCACGCGGCGAGCCCGTCGCCACCGTCGAGTGGACGACGACCGCGCTCGCCGCGCTGGCGTACCTGACGCTCTTCTCGGGCGTGCTCGGCTTCCTGATCTACTTCGCGCTGCACGAGCGCGTCGGCCCCGCCGAGAGCAACCTGGTGAGCTACTTCCAGCCGATCGTCGCCGCGCTGGCCGGCTGGGCCCTCCTCGGGCAGACCGTCACGGAGACCACCGTCCTCGGCTTCCTGGGCATCTTCGCCGGCTTCCTGCTCGTGAAGCACGAGGTCGTCCACGAGCGTCTGGGCGTGGGCGGTGTCCGCTTCGCGCCGCGGAATCTGATGCTGGCCTTCAGCTGTCGGGTCATCGAACGCGGTCGCGGGCTCACCTTCGAGCGGAACGTCGCCTCCGAGGACCTCTACGGGTCGACGACCAGTGGATTCGGCCACGATGCCGACTGATTAGGCCGTACAGAAGGTTTCACGAGCCGTTTCTTTCAGCGCTACTTCGGAGGAATCAGCCACCAGATCGTGCGTGCACACCCACCTTTTGCGCTCTGTCTCTTACCCATAAGTCTCAGGAGTGCAGTTCGTATCCCTCCGCCCAGGTCTGAAGTTTCTTGAGGCCTTTCCACATCGTCTCCCAACCGGGCGGTGGATCGGAATTTCGGTCAAGGTAGCCGC
>NZ_JANHDI010000005.1 GCF_024494595.1 Halobellus rarus
TCGCGAGGTAGACGCCCATGTTCGCCTGCGAACCCGAGTGCGGCTGGACGTTCACGTGGTCGGCCCCCCACAGTTCTTCGGCCCGCTCGATCGCCAACTCCTCGACCTCGTCGGCGTACTTACACCCCGCGTAGTACCGCTCGCCCGGATACCCCTCCGCGTAGTTGTTCGTCAGTTCGGAGCTCTGGGCGGCCATCACGGCCTCGCTCGCGTGGTTCTCGCTCGCGATCATCGCCAGCGTCTCGTTCTGTCGCGTGCGCTCGCCTTCGAGCGCCTCCGCGACGGCAGGGTCGGCCGCCGCGACGGATTCGTACGTCATACGCTACCGTCTGGGGACCAGTATCGGATAACTCTACCCTCCACAACGTGATAGATATCCGATAGACTGAGCCAAGTTCGGATTCGCCGCGGATAGACGCGGGGGGCCGGGAGAGCGGCGATCGGAGTTTCCGAAGTCAGAAATGAAATAGGTCTTCGAAGGTGGAGGACGCGGCGCGCGCCGGGAGTCGTTAGCCGTTCAGCCGGCTCTGCCGCCAGCGTTCGAGATCCGACGTCTGATTGAACGTGTAGATGTGGAGGCCCTGGAGTTTGTACGTCTCGTCGCCGACGTACGGCGCGAGTCCCTCGATCAACTCGTCGGGCTTGTAGCGCCCTCGGGAACCGATGAACTGCTTGATGAATCCCACGATTCCGGTCGTCTTCCGCAGGAACTTCACGGAGTCGCCGACGCCCACCTTCCGGGAGATGTTGATCAGCTTCTCGTATTTCATCACGCCCGGAATCCCCACCTCGACCGGGAGGTCGATCCCGCGGGCTCGGATCTCCTCGATCCACTCCAGAATGGTGTCTGCGTCGTAACACAGTTGCGTCACGATGTACGTCGCGTAGGGCGCTTTCTTCTCCATCGCTTCCGCCAGTTCCTCGTCGGAGATGAAGTCGTGGCCCTCCGGGTACCCCGTGATTCCGACCTCCTCGAACTCGTACTCCAGTTCGTCCAGCGCCACGAGCAGGTCGTAGGCGGACTCGAACTCGCCGACTGCCTCCTCTTTGTCGCCGCCCGGCACGAAGATGTCCGTGATCCCCGCCTCCGTCAGCCGACGGACGATCTCTTCGAGTTCGTCGGGCCCTTCGATGTACCGCGCGGCGATGTGCGGAACCACCTCGTAGCCCGCTTCAGCCGCCTCTTCGCATTTCTCGACGGTCCGGTCGATGCCGAGCTGCGGCGACGTCGTGATCGCTACCGTCGCCCCGTCCGGCAGCTCCGAGAGTTCACCCTCGAAACTGTCGAACGGCATCAACTCGAAACGCGCCGTGCTCAACAACTGCGTTACGCCGTCTTCGACCCCTCGCTGTGTACCAACAGACATCCTTGTTTACCGATAGAGAGGGACGTACTTTTGTCTATTGGCGCGTCGAAGCGACACAGACGGAGTTCGCGCTCGCGGCGTGGAGAGAAAGGTCAAGCGGGGGATAGACAGACACCGTCAGGACGCGTCCGGCGCGGATTGGCGGATACGCGCCGCCACGTCTTCGACGGATAGTTCGCGTGTGGAGTCGTCGGAGACGCGCCGCAGGACCAGATCCAGGACGTTGAGCTGGCGGAGGAGTCGCCGTGTTCGATCGTGTTCTAAGCCGAGTTCGCGGCCGACTTCGTGGACCGTTCTGGCGTCGGCGACGGCGTCGACGACGTCGTGCAGCGTCAGCCGGTCAGGGAACCCGATCCCGTCGGCGACGAGTTGGTCGTCCGGAAGCGGGTCGATACGGGGGTCGTCTCCACCCCGCTCGCTGCTCGCGTCCGAGGACGAGTGATCGGCCGAGAGATCCCCACTGACAGGACTGGACTGCTCTCCGCCGGTCGGTTCGACGGTTTCGGACCGCGTCTCGTAGGACGTCGGTGAGTGAACTTCCGCTTCGATCATGTACCGACGGACAGTCTCGTCGGAGACGTCCATCTCGATCCGCTGACTCATCTCCTCGAAGGTGTCACAGGACTCGTAGAGCCGCCGGAGGTACGGCGTATCCTCGTACGGCGGTACCGACTCATCGCGTACGGTCGCGAGCGGATCCGCGTCGTCGGAACCGTCGTCGGCGGAAGTCGAATCGGTCCCCGTCGAACCGACTGGTCGGCCCGTCAGATCGGAAGCCGTACCCGCCGTATCGCCGAACGTCGAGGGCGTCGCGGAGTCGCTCCGCCCGACGTCGTCCGCAACCGGAGCCGTACCGCGTGATCCGGTCGAATCCCCGCTTCCATCGTCGACCGGTTGGTCACCGGGTGCGGCGGCATCCGGCGCAGTCGTCCGGTTCTCGGCCCTGGCGTCGGTACCCGGATCGGCGTCGATGACGACGTCTACCGTCACCAGGAGGGTCCCGTCGTCGAACTCGGCGTCCGTCGGGTGAGCCGAAACCGTCGTCTCGTCGGACGGTGTCTCGCGGGTGTCGTCAGCCGAAGCGTCCGGAAAGACGGGTAACTGAACGGTGAGATCGAGTGTTCCGTCGGCGGCGCTGACAGACGCCGCCTCGGGGGCCGGCGCAGCCTCCGACGACGCCGCCTCGCAGAACGGGATCGCTACCTCGACCGTGGCGCGGAGCGAACCGTTGCCGACCTCGTCCGCACTCGCAGCCGCTTCGGCCCGACGCACGGTTCGACCGTCGGCTCCGAGGCGTTCGATCACGCGCGAGAGAGCGTCGAACGAAGAGTGCGGCTGCATCACCATAGCACTGATAACATCCTACATATTGTGGTTGGTTAACAGTGGGTGCGGAATGGTGAGGGCCTTCAAGAGGCGGGGTCGTGACGGGCCGATAGCGGAATCGTAACGGGGCGATGGCAGAGCCGTGACGGGGCGATGGCAGAGCCGTGACGGGGCGATTGAAATCGGGAGACGGGGCGAGACGGAAGGGCCCTCAGGGCACCGTCGCGATGCTCACGATCCGCTCGCCGGTGACGACGACGCCACCGGGAGAAGCGGAGTACAGGACGCCGGCAGCGCTCGCAGTGACGGTCTCCAGCCGGTCGAAGGACGCCGGATCGAACACCGCGCCGATCGCTTCTCCCTCCGCGACTTCGTCGCCGACGCCGAGGTCCGAGCGGAGTTCGAAGAGCCCGGACGTCTCGGCGACGACGCGCGGCGCGTCGTCCCGGAGGAGGTGCTGTCCCGGCGTCGGGGTCACGCGCTCGTCGACGACGTCCAGTTCACGGAGGACGTTCCAGACGCCCTCGACGCCCGACTGCACCGCCGAGCGCGTGACGGTCCGGCTGTTCGAGAGCTCCGCGGTGACCGCGGGAACGCCGGCCTGCGCCGCCGCGAGTCGGAACTTCCCGGCGAACGCGTCGTCGTCGACCGCGTCGTCGTCGCCCAGAAGAAACTCCGTCCCGAACGCCTCCGCGAGCGCCCGGGCGTCGTCGTCGCCCAGACCGAAGCGGACGTGTTCGAGCATCTCCGGCATCCCGGTGTGGAGGTCGACCGCGGCGTCGCTCTCCTCGACGAGCGGCCAGAGGTTCGCGACCAAGCGTTCCTGAAAGCTCCCCGCCGAATCGCCGGGCCAGATGCGGTTGAAGTTCGAGTGAAACGCGTCGTAGGCCTCCGGCGTCAGGTACGACCGGTGATCGAACGCGAGCGGGTTCGTGACCGGGACGACGACGACCGTCCCCGCGATTTCGGCGTCGACGAGACGGCCGTGGAGGCGGCGAAGCGCCGCCGGGCCGTTGAGTTCGATGCCGTGCTGGGCGGCCTGGACGAACACCGTCGGACCGTCACCGCCCTCGTAGCGGTGGACGGTGACGGAGACGTCGCGACCGGAGGGAAAGTGTCCGAGTTGCCGGTCGGACACCGCGTGCCGCACGGAGTCGTAGTCCATACGCGGTGGGAGCGGCCGCAGAGTAAAAACCCCGGTGCAGAGGGGACGGCGAGGAGCGAGCGGACGACGGCCGTCGCGTCATTTATCCGATCACTCAGTGAACCGTCGGTATGGACCTGGAGCGCGAGACGTGGACCGACGCTGATGAGTCGGAGGCAGAGATGGCGCTGCTACCGGTCGGCAGCACCGAACAGCACGGCCCGCACGCCCCGCTCGGCACCGACACGCTGGACGCCGAAGCTGTCGCCGAGGCCGGCGCGGACCGATACGACGACCCCGTTATCGTCGCGCCAGCGGTTCCCGTCGGCATCGCCGAGGAGCACCGCCGCTTCTCGGGGACGCTGTGGACGACGGAGTCGACGTTCCGCGCGTACGTCCGCGACGTCGTCGGGAGCCTCGCCTCGCACGGCTGGGACCGGGTCGTCGTCGTGAACGGCCACGGCGGCAACATCGCGGCGCTGAAGGAGGTCACGGCGCGGATCGTCCGCCACGACGACGCCTACGCCGTCCCGTTCACGTGGTTCGACGAGGTGGGCGAGCACAGTTCGGACATGGGCCACGCCGGCCCGCTGGAGACGTCGCTGCTCCGCCACACGAACCCCGAGGCGGTCCACGAAGACCGGCTGGAGGCGGCCGCCGAGGGCGGGAGCGACCGCTGGGGGAACTGGCGGGGCCGGGTCAACCTCGCCGTCGACTCCGACGAGTTCACCGACAACGGCGTCGTGGGCGACCCGCGGGAGTCGAGCGCCGAACTCGGCGAGGAACTGCTCGACCGATCCGCCGAGGCACTCTGCGATCTGCTGGACGCCGTGCGCGAACGGGACCCCGGACCGCGGGAGTGAAGAGCAGTCTCGACCGAGGTGTTCGCTCGCTCGTTCTATCGGCCGGCTGTCAATCTGTGGTTTCGCGGCGGGGCGAGCCGCGACGAGGACGCGTTTCCGTTGAGAATTCAAAAATATCCGGTTACGACGGCGAACCGCCCAAAGATGCGGTGTTTTTCTGCGGCTGAATTCGGAGTACCGTGGTATTTATCCCTGTGACACCGTCACCGGGAGATGAACACTAATGAGCAAGCCGGAACTGCCGTCGCAGGCGGAGACCGTCGTCATCGGGGCCGGAGCGGTCGGTTGTAGCGTCGCCTACCACCTCACCGAACTGGGCGCAGAGGACGTCGTCGTGATCGATCAGGGGCCGCTGCCGGTCACCGGCGGCTCGTCGGTCCACGCGCCGGGGATCATGTTCCAGACGTCGCCGTCGAAGCTCCAGACGAAGGCGGCCCACTACACGAGTCGGCTCCTCTCCGACGCCGGCGTCTACGACGAGGTCGGCGGCATCGAACTCGCCCGCAGCGAGGAGCGGATGGACTTCCTCGAACGGCGCGTGGAGTGGGCGCAGTCGTACGGCCTTCCCGACCCGCAGCTCCTCTCGCCCGAAGAGGTCACGGAACACCTCCCGCTCGTGAACGAGGAAGAGATCCTCGGCGGTTACTACTCACCGACTGACGGGCGCGTCGACGGCATCGCCGCGCTGCAGTGGTACATCGCGAACTCCGGCGCGGACTTCTACGGGAACACGGAAGTGACCGACCTCGACGTCGCCGGCGACCGGATCGGCGCGGTCGAGACCGACCGGGGGACGATCGACTGCGAGCGCTGCGTCATGGCGACGAACAACTGGGGCCACCAGACCGCGGAGATGGCGGACCTCGACCTGCCGATCGCGCCGGTCGAACACCAGTACGTGGTCACCGAACCGATGGACGAACTCGCCGACGCAGGCTCGAACGTCGGCGACAACACCGACGGCCTCCTCGTTCCGGGGAACCGCGACGTGCAGGAGTACATGAGCGAGGGGCCACACCGACCCGTCGGCCGCGACCAGGACAACTCGCTGTACTTCCGGACGCACGGCAGTTCCCTGGGACTGGGGTCGTACAACCACGAGACGCTCTCGGTCGATCCCGACGCGATGGGCAAGAACGACGACCGGCAGGCGTCGGTCCGCGGCTTCACGCGCGAGCACTGGGAGAAGCCGACGCATCCGGATCGAGAGAAATCGGCCAAGCAGGCGTTCGACGAACTGCTGCCGGCGACCGAGGGCGTGGAGTACGAGATGACCGAGAACGGCATCTTCGTGTTCACGCCCGACGGGATGCCCGCGGTGGGACCGACCGAAGTCGGGGGCCTCTGGAGCGCGCTGGCGATCTGGTGGACCCACTCCGGCGGCTACGGCCGGATCGTCGCCGAGTGGATGGAGAACGGCGTTCCGCGCCTGCCCTCCGGGCCGGTCGACACCGGCGGCGTCCACGTCCGCCGCTTCGAGCCGCACGCCGGCGAGAAAGACTACTTCGTCGACAAGGGCGCGAAGCGCTACCAGCAGGTATACAGCATCGTCGAGCCGCGCTGGCAGCCCGAGGAGCACCGCGGCCTTCGGACGAGCCCGTTCTACCACCAGCAGACGGAACTCGGCGCGGAGTTCTACCAGTCGGGCGGCTGGGAGTCCGCGCAGTGGTACGACTCGAACGCCGATCTCGTCGACGAATACGAGGGGGAGATCCCCGAGCAGGACGGCTGGCGGGGGATCAACCGCTCGCCCATCGAGGGGGCCGAACACCTCCACACCCGCGAGGCGGTGTCGATGTTCGACATGACATCCTTCAGCAGTATCGTCGTCGAGGGAAGCGGGGCGGGCGAGTACCTCCAGCGGATGTGCAGCAACGACGTCGAGATGGAGACCGGACGGGTCCGCTACTCGCTGCTCCTGAACGAGGGCGGCGGCATCCTCGCCGACGTCACGGTCGTCCGACTCGACGACGAGAAGTACCTCGTGACGACCGGCGGCGGCAACTCGCCGGGAATCCACGGGGGCTGGTTGGAAGAGCACGCGCCCGAGACCGTCTCCGTCACCGTCGAGGAGGGCGCGAAGAGCACGATCGGCCTCTGGGGGCCGAAGTCGCGGCTCCTCCTCCAGCGGGTCACCGACGCCGACGTCTCCAACGACGGCTTCCCGTACTTCACCGCGAAGCGGATCTACGTCGGCGAGGTGCCCGTGATCGCGCTGCGGGTCTCCTACGTCGGCGAACTCGGCTGGGAGCTGTGGGCCCCCACCGAGTACGGCCAGCGCCTCTGGGAGACGCTCTGGGAGGCGGGGCAGGACCTCGACGTGCGGCCGATGGGCGGCGGCGCGCTCGAATCGATGCGCTTAGAGAAGGGCTACCGCCTGTGGGGGACCGACATCGACACCGACTCGAATCCCTACGAGGCGGGCCTCTCGTTCGCCGTCGACCTCGACACCGACTTCGTCGGGAAAGCGGCGCTCGAAGCAGCCAGGGACGCGGGAATCGACGACGAGATCACGCCGATCACGCTCGACGACTCCGAGGACATCCCCCTGAGCGGTCGTCCCGTCCTCGTCGACGGCGAATCGGAAGGCTACGTCCAGGCCGCGGACTTCGGGTACAGTGTCGGGAAGCCGATCGCGTACACCTACCTCCCGACGGAGTACACCGACGCCGGAACCGACGTGCAGGTCAAATGTGAGGGCGACCTGTACGACGCGACCGTTCGAGACGAGCCGCTGTTCGATCCCGGCCGCGAAAAGATCGTCCGATAGCCCATCCATCCGGAGACTGAAGAGCCCCCCACGCGAATCTAGCACCCGAACGGGACGTACCGCACCATCCGCGCACGGGACGCAGCCCAGTCCGCACGGCCCGACCGGCGCGTCGGTGTCCCGTGGGACGTCCAAGCACGCCACAACCAATGACCGAAACAGAACGCGATTCCGAATCCGACACCGACGCATTGCCCGTGGAGTACGTCGACATCGAACGCGCGCGTGAGCGCCTCGACGACGACACCGTCGTCAAGCAGACGCCCGTCGAAAAGAGCACCTCGCTCGGGAAACTGGTCGACGCCGAGGTGTACCTGAAGATGGAACACCTCCAGTGGACGGGGTCGTTCAAGACCCGCGGCGCGTACAATAAAATCAGCCAAGACGTGGCGAACGGCGTCACCGAGTTCGTCGCCGCCAGCGCCGGTAACCACGCGCAGGGCGTCGCCCTCGCGGCCACGAGGTGCGGCGCGGACTCGACGATCTACATGCCCGAGGACGCGCCGCAGGCGAAGGTCGACGCCACCCGGAGTTACGGCGCGACGGTCGAGTTGAAAGGGAAAGACTTCCAGGAGACGATGTCGCACGCGCAGGCCGCCGTCGAAGAGAGCGACGCGGAATTCGTCCACGCGTACGACGACGTCGACATCATCGCCGGGCAGGGAACGTTGGGTACAGAGATGTACCACGACTGTCCGGACGCCGACACGGTGATCGTCCCCATCGGCGGCGGCGGTCTCATCAGCGGCGTCTCCACGGCGCTGAAGCACCTCTCGCCGGAGACGCGAGTCGTCGGCGTGCAGGCCACCGGCGCGGAGACCGTCCACGAGAGCCTCGACAAGGGGATTCCCGTCACGCTCGACGAGGTCGACACCATCGCCGACGGCATCGCGACCGGCGGCATCTCCGAGGCGACGCTGTCGATCATCCAGGCGAACGTCGACGAGGTCGTCACCGTCACCGACACCGAGATCGCCCAGGCGATCCTCTTCCTGATGGAGCGCGCGAAGCAGGTCGTCGAGGGCGCGGGCGCGGCGTCGGTCGCGGCCCTGTTGAGCGACGACCTCGACGTGGAAGGAGAAACGGTGATGCCGCTGCTCTGCGGCGGCAACCTCGACATGACCCAACTCCAGACGGTCGTGGTCCACGCCTTGACCCAGCGGAAGCAGCGGATCCGCCTGCGCGTCCGGATCGACGACCGCCCGGGGAAGATGCACGAGTTGTCGGGCATCATCGCCGACCAGGAGGCGAACATCCACGACGTGCGCCACGACCGCTCCGTCGAGGACCTGGAAGTCGGCGAGGCGTACCTCGTCTTCACCGTCGAGACCAGCGGTGCCGAACACGCCGCCGGCATCGTCGACGCCATCGAAACCGCCGACTACACCGTCGAAGACGTCACCAGAGCCGAGTAGTCCCGAGTTGGCGCTGTCTGACCGGTACGCCCCGGAGACCGTTCCCACCGTCACTGGGCTCGTGCGCGAGCACCTCGCGTCGCCGCACGTCCCCAGTGGTTATCTTTCCAGCCCTGTTTTCAGAGTGTATGTTACGGCGTGACGTACTTCGAGCCGGCGCGACGCTCGGAATCGGCGGTGTCGCGGGATGTTCCGCCCCGAGCGAGGGAGTCGACTTCACTGAGGGGTTCGAAGACGGCCTCGGCGACTGGGAAACGAACGCGACGATCGGACCGGAGGTCGAACTCGAGGAGTTCGAGTGGGAGGTGAACGTCACCGACGCGGAAGCGGCCGAGGGCGACCGATCGCTGCGCGTGTGGAACGAGGGCGATTACGACGACGGCGTCACCTGGGTCACCCACCCGGTATCGATCGAACCGGGGAACGCCTACGAGATCGAGGCCACGGGACAGTTCTGGAGCGAGTCCGAGTCGTTCAACACGATTCGCCACGCCGTGATGCGACTCGGCCCCGACCCGGCGACGGTCGAAGAGGACTTCCCGCAGCTCGGCGTCAACTCCTCCGAATTCGGTGAGACGCCGTACGGCGGGCTTCGGGAGCCGCTGTGGCTCGCAGACGGGTGGCGCGAGTACCGTTTCGAGTGGACGACGCCGGAGGTATCGACCGAGACACTACACTTCGCCGTCGGGACCGCCGTCATTTGGGAGGCCGACGCGACGCACTACATCGACGGTCTGTCTGTCACCATCGAACCGCGGTGACGGGCCTGAGACCGCACGGTTGGGCCAGACTTCGGAGGGGCTGTGCTCCCGCTCTCGTCGGCCCGAGATCGTTGCGGTCCGATACTGTACCAAGTACGTACCAAAAAGCCGATACGCGTCGAGTCGAAGAACTTCCGCCGATGACTGGGGAGTCTGGAGAGGCCACGATCAGCGTCCTTCACGTCGACGATCAAACCCACGTCCGAGAGCTCCTGAGCACGTTTTTACAGCGGCTCGACCGAGATGTCACCGTCCACTCCGAATCGCGACCGAAGGCGGCGCTGCAGCTGATCGAAACCCACCCAATCGACTGCGTCGTCAGCGATTACGAGATGCCGGTGATGGACGGAATCGAGTTCCTCGAAGCCGTCCGCGGGGACTACCCGAACCTCCCGTTCATCCTGTTCACGGGAGCGGGAGGCGAGGAGGTCGCTGCCGAAGCGATCAACGCGGGCGTCACCGACTACCTGCAGAAGGAGGGCAGTGACTCGTACAGACTCCTCGCCAACCAGATACGGAACGTGGTGAGTCATCGGCGGTCGGAAGATCGGGCGAAAATCGCCCGGACGCGGCTGATCAAACTGTACGAGCAGACGGACGGGTTCTACACGCTCGACGGGGACTGGACGATCACGTACTGGAACCAGCAGATCGCCGAACGAACGGGGTTGTCCACCGACGACGTAATCGGTCGGGACTTCTGGACGGTGTTCCCCGAGGCCGTCGGAACGCGCGTACACGACAACTATCGGACGGCGATGGAGACGCGCGAGCAGGTGGAGTTCGAGGTCTATTACGAGCCGTACGACTACTGGGTGGAGCTCCGGGTGTATCCGGTCGAGGGCGGACTGTTCGTTCACTCGCGCGACATCACCGAAAAGAGGGAGAAGTCACAGGAGTTGCAGTACCGGAACGAACTCTTGGAATCGTTTGCGAGCACGGTCTCGCACGACCTGCGGAACCCGCTGAACGTCGCCGAGGGGAACCTGCAGTTGGCCCAAGAGACCGGGGACTTCGAGCATCTCGAAGCGGTAGCGAAGGCCCACAACCGGATGCGGAATCTCATCGACGAACTGCTACAGGTCGCCCGCGGGGAGGACCTAGAGGAGGCCACGGTTTCGCTCTCGGCGATCGCAGCGCGGGCTTGGGAGACGGTTTCCTCGGACGGAGCGGACCTCGCCGTTGAAAACGATATCGACTTCAAGGCATATCAGGGACAGGTTCGCCGCCTGTTCGAGAACCTGTTTTGGAACGCGATTGATCACGGCGACGCGACGCGGATACAGGTCGGGGCCCTGGAGAGCGGCTTCTACGTGGAGGACAACGGTGAGGGTATCCCGCCGAAGTACCGTGAGCGGGTGTTCGAATCCGGGTTCTCGACAGACGAGGAGAGCCCTGGATACGGGCTTTCGATCGTGACTGGAATCGCCGAAGTCCACGACTGGGAAATCCGGGTTACGGACGGTGAAGACGGAGGGGCCCGGTTCGAGGTGACCGAAATCGAGCGACCGGATGAGTGATACTGACGGACGGAGGGCAGAACCGTTCACCCCGCGAGAATGCGAGGGTCCGACCGCCCGGGGGTTATCGGCAAGCGGCCTTCTACGAAGAGGCGTCGAGGAACGCCGAGAGAACGGCGTCTGCGAACTCGGGAAGCGAGACGTTGCGCGTGTTCGTAAACGAGATAAAGAAGTTGGTGTCGTCTTCGACTCTCACTTTGAGAACGGAGAAGTCCGTGAACTGAATGGTTTCAGACCAGCACTCCTGATCAGGCATATCGAGTTCCTCTAAGGAGTGATCGATCAGGAGCGAGCGGAACGCCTGTTCGGCCTCCGCGTCCGAGTACTGTGACCGCACGTCGGGGTCGGCAAACACGACGGTGATGTCGTCTTCGTCGTAGAGACAGACGGAACGCAGGGACTCGCCGAGCGTCTCCCGAGCCAGTTCGACGATAGCCTGCGTGGCCTGGTTCGCCGGCTCCTCGATGGACCACTCGACGTTTCGGGTCTTGTGTCGTATCGTCGGCCACACCTCCACTCCGGCGTCAGTGAGACCGTAATACCGGCCCACCGTTCGTGCCTCGGGGACTCGCAGTTCCACTACGCCCTTCTCCTGGAGCTCCGAGAGCGCCCGAGAGACGTGGGGGCGCAAATCGTCGACGGCCTCGGAGATCTCGGTCGGAGTCGCCTGCCCCTCCTCGAAGAGGTATCTGAGAACGTGGAGGCGGTATTTCGAACTCGAGATGTAAGATCGAACGGCGTCGATATCGTTCGTCCTATCCATTCTTGGATGGTTGATATTCAATACTGTTGAAACTGGTGCCAAGTACCACTTCCGTACCAAAACACTATTTTACTCACTAAAATAATATCAGTGTATGGTTCAAGAAATTGATTATTTTCGGATTTTTATTAATCATACAGAGAATCAATGGTCGATGTTCGATCGTATGAACCGAATCGTGGGGTCGAACAGGGGGAGTCAGTCGTTCGTCCGCATCCGGACACCGGAAGGCCGTTGAGATGGCGAATCAGCTCCCGGACGAGTACGACGCCCTCGAGGGAGGCATTCTCCTGTTCGACGCCACCGGCAGTCCGATCGGTCAGAACACCGCCTCGGCGGAGTTCCTCGGCTATGCTAACGACGAACTGGTCGACATCTCGCTCGACGACCTCGTGCCACCGGAGAACGA
Source organism: Halobellus rarus (assembly GCF_024494595.1). Taxonomy (GTDB): domain Archaea; phylum Halobacteriota; class Halobacteria; order Halobacteriales; family Haloferacaceae; genus Haloquadratum; species Haloquadratum rarum. The sequence goes on from NZ_JANHDI010000005.1 coordinate 12,339, forward strand.
AACGCCGACTGCGGACGTCCGAGAACACATCCTCCGGGGGCGGACCGGAAGCCACTCGTTCGAGTGGCAGCTTCGGCTGGCCAGCGGCGAACACAGGTGGGTCTCGGCCACGGTGAGTCCCCTGTCGCTCGCCCAGGAGAAGGGCGTCATTATCGCAGAGATGCGAGATCTGACGAAGTACAAGGCCCGCGGCCGCCGTTTGCGGTTGCTCTATCGGGTCCTCCGGCACAACCTGCGAAACGATATGACGGTGATTCAGGGATACGCGTCGAACCTCCAGCAGGCGATCGAGACGAACGATCTCGAAGAGCAGATCGAGATCATCAAACAGACCGCCGAGAAGGTCGGGGGGTTCAGCGAGTCGGTCGCCAACCTCGAGCGGCTGATCGAGCGGGACGCGACGGAGCGAGAACACGTCGACGCCGCCGAGTTAGTCCGAGAGATCATCGAGGAGGTTCGAGAGGAATTCTCGAACGTCAGGATCGATTACGATCTCGCTGAGGGCCTGTGGATCAGCGTCGACGAAGGCCTCAAACTCGCCATCGAGCACACACTGCACAACGCGATCAAGCACAACACGGCTTCGACCCCGGAGGTGAGAGTCGCCGTCACCGCCGTTCGATCGGGATCGTACGTCGGTATCCGAATCGAAGACAACGGTCCAGGTATCCCCGAGATAGAACTCAAGGCGCTCGAGGGAAACGCCACGAACGTCGAACACGGGAACGGGCTCGGACTCTGGCTCATCAGAGAGTGTACGGAGTCGCTCGGTGGGTCGGTCTCGTTCGGGGGCAACGACCTCGGCGGGACTACCGTGACGATCAGAGTCCCTCGGATCCGTCACAGCTGGTGAGCGCGCGACGTCGACCTCCGAACGCGGCCCCCAGCGGTAACTGGCAAGGTCTATTACCCGGAGCCGTCGATCCGGTCACGTGAGTCGTCAGCGCTCGATGCGTCGGTGGGCCTTCGTGGCGGTCGGAGCCGCCATCATGGGCGGGGCCGGAACCTACCAGTTCGTCTGGTCGTCGCTCAGCGCCGCCGTCGGAACGCGCATCTCCGCCTCCACGACCGCGCTGGGGACCGTCTTCACCCTCTTCGTGATCACCCAGACGCTCGTCCAACTGCCGGCCGGGAGCGTCCGGGACCGGTACGGCCCGCGGAAACTCCTGGTGGCCGCGGCGGCGCTGATGACCGCGGGGTACGTCGGCCTGGGGGTCGCCCCGACGTTGCCGGTGGCGTACGCGTCGTACGCGATCGGCGGGGCCGGTGCCGGCATCGCCTACACGGTGGCGGTGAACACGCCCGTCAAGTGGTTCGACGAGTACCGCGGGTTGGCGACCGGAATCGTCTCGATGGCCTACGGCGGGGTGAGTTTCGTCGTGATCCCGTTAGTCAGGGGATCGATTGACGCCGCGTTCACGCGGACGCTGCTCGTGTTGGGAGTCGCCGTGGGGGTGGTGAGCCTGCTCGCGGCGGGACTGCTCCGGGACCCGACGTCGGTTTCCGGTCCGGCGGCGGGCGTCGACGCCGAGACGGCTGCGGATTCGGGTGGCGCCGGCGACTCGAGCGGTCTCGGCGACCCGGAGGACCTCGACGGCTCAAACGACCCTGACGGCGCAGGTAATCCCGGCGCTTCCGACAACGCTACCGACGCGGTGGGCTGGCGAACCGCCGCCAGAACGTGGCAGTTCTGGGTCTTCTACGGCGTTCTCGTCATCGTCAACGGCGTGGGGCTGATGCTGATCGGACAGTCGGTGGGCTTCACGACCGGACTCGGCCTCTCGGCGGCGGCGGCGACGACCGTCGCGTCGAGCATCGCCCTCGCGGACGGTGCGGGGCTGCTCGTCCTCGCCGGGTTGTCGGACCGCCTCGGCGAGGAGCGGACCGCCGGCGCGTCGCTCGTGCTGTGCGGACTGACGCTGGCCGGTGCGGTCGCGAGCGGCACTCGCGGACATACCTCGCTGTTCGTCGCGTTCGTGGCCGCGGCGGCGTTCTTCCGGAGTCCGGTCTTCGCGATCTTCCCGAGTCTCGTCGGCCGCTACTACGGCGAAGCCCGCTCCTCGGAGAACTACGCGGCGATCTACACTGCGAAGGTCCCCGGCGGCGTGTTCGGCGGCACCGTGACCGGCGCACTGATCGCCGCGCTGGGCTGGTCGACGGCCTTCTACGTCGGCGCCGTGCTGGTCGTGGGGGCCGGGCTCTCCGCCTTCGCGCTGCGACCGGTGAGCACGGGCAACTGAGGCGTCGGCTCTCTCTGCCGTCCGGGAGAGAGCGTCGGCCGGCCGTAGAATGACTATCGAGCGGGTGTGTCGATTTTATAAAAGGAAGACGAAAAACCGTCGGAAGCGCTACTCGGAGTGCCCGCGCGCTTCGAGTTCCTCGGCGATCGCCGGTGCCACCTCGTGGAGGTCGGCGATCACCGCCCAGTCGGCCTTCTGGATGATCGCGGCTTCCGGATCCGTGTTGATCGCGAGGATGGTCTCCGCACCCTTGCAGCCGACCATGTGCTGGACGGCCCCGCTGATCCCGGCGGGGACGTAGATCTCCGGAGCGATCTTCGCGCCCGTCTGCCCGATCTGGTCGTCGTGCGGCCGCCACCCCTCGTTGACCGCCGCGCGCGACGATCCGAGCGCAGCGTTCGGGACGCGCTCGACGAGCGCCTCGAGCTCCGAGAAGTCGCCGCCGGTCCCGCGCCCGCCGGAGACGACCACGCGGGCCTCACCGAGCGGGACGCCCTCGACGTCGGACTCCTCGACCTCCGTCAGTTGCACCCGGAGGTCGCCGTCTTCGAGTTCGGGGGAGAACGAACTCACTTCCGCGGCGTCGCCGCCGGTCTCGGTCACCGAGACCTCGTTGGCCGCGACCGTCAGCAGGTTCGTCTCCGCGGTGAGCCTCGAGTGCTCGATGAGCGTCCCGCCCCAGCGCTGCCGGGTGAGTTCGTAGGAATCACCCACTTCGACATCCGTGACTTCCGCGGCCATCGTCACGTCGAGTTTCGAAGCCGCGTGCGAGAGCGTTTCGGCACCACGGTCCGTCCCGGGCGCGATCACGGCTTCCGTGCCGATTTCCTCGGCGCACTGGACGACCGCGCGCCCGTACGCCTCCGGCGCGTAGTCGTCGAGCGCGTCAGCGGCGGCGACGTGGAGCGTCTCCACGCCGTGGTCGCCGGCCTCCTCGGCGACGGCTTCGGCACCGGCGCCGAAGGCGATCGCTTCGAGCGATTCACCGGCCTGCTCGGCGACGTCCCGCGCGAGCGTCAGCGCCTGCAGCGAGACGTCGTCGAGGCCGTCGTCGTCGTATTCGAGGAGTGCGAGTACCATCTAGACCACCTCCAGTTCTTCGAGGACGTCGACGACGTCCTCGGCCGCCTCGGGGCTCTCCCCGAGGATCTCTGCCGGGCTGTCGTCGGTCTCCGGCACTTCGAGTTCGACGAGTTCGAGCCCCTCATCGTGCGGTTCGGGCTCGGTCTGCTCGACGGACGCCTTCCGCGCCTGCATCTTCGCGCGCATCGACGGATAGCGCGGCTCGTTCAGGCCCTCCTTCACGGTGACGACCGCGGGAAGATCGATCTCGTAGACCTCCGAGCCGCCGGGGATCTCGCGCTTGGCGACGGCTGTGCCGCCGTCGACGTCGAGATCCTTGATGCCCGTCACGCAGGGCAGTCCGAGTTCTTCGGCGACGCGGACGCCCACCTGGTGATTGGCCGTGTCGGCGGACTCGTTGCCGAACAGCAGCAGGTCGAAGTCCGTGTCGCTTCCCTCGACCGCCTCGGCGATCGCCTTCGCCGTTCCAGCGGGGCCCCACTCCGCGTCGCCGCCGTCGAGCAGGATCCCGTCGTCGGCGCCCATCGCGATCGCCGAGCGGACCTGCTCGGTCGCGTCCTCCTCGCCGAGAGTCAGGACGGTGACGTTGCCGCCGTGCTCCTCGACGAGCTGGACGCCCTCCTCGACCGCGCACTCCTCGTGCGGGCTGAACGTGAAGCCCAGGGAGGTCGTGTCGATGTCGAGTTTGTCGTCGGTGAGCGATACCTTCGCGCCCGTTTCCGGCACGCGCTTGATTGCGGTGAGTATTTCCATAGGTGTGTTCTCTCCTCAGTACTCGTTGCGGAACAGCCGATCGTTGTCCGGATCGAAGACGCCGCCGTTGCCGGCGACCTCGACTTCCACCGGGTACTGCTGTCCGAAGTACTCGACCTGCAGTTCCTGCCCCTCCTCGGCGTACTCCTGCGGGAGGTACGACAGCAGGAGGTGCTTGCCGACCGACGGACCGGTGCCCGCGGAGGTGACGTAAGAACGGCGGCCCTCCTCGTCGATGAGGACGTCACCATCCTGATCGAGGATGGGTTCGCCGCCCGTCATAAACCGCGGTTCGCCGCCGTCAGGGGCGTGGTCCGTGACCGACAGGGTACACAGCGTGGCGGCGTTCTCCTCGTCGATGGCCGCCGCGTAGGCCTCCTTGCCGATGAAGTCGGCGTCCTTGACGCCGTGGAACGTCAGGCCCGCTTCCGCGGGGTTGTAGTCGATTTCGAGTTCCGCGCCCATCAGGCGGTAGCCCTTCTCCATCCGACCCGTCTCGCCGTAGACCCCGGTGCCGACCGGGCGGATGTCGAACTCCTGGCCGGCCTCGTAAATCGTGTCCCAGAGGCGCTGGCCCCGATCCATCGGCGCGTAGATCTCCCACCCGAACTCGCCGACGTAGGAGATCCGCAGCGCCTTCGCGCTGACCCCGTTGATCGTGACGTCCTTCATCTCCGCGAAGTCGAACGAATCGGCCGTCATCGGTTCCTCGGAAATGGAGTCCATCAGGCCCTCCGCGTTCGGTCCCCACACGCCGAGCGTGCAGAGTTCCGAGGAGCGACCGATGAGTTCGGCGTCGCCCTCGAGGTGGTTGCCGAACCAGGTCTTGTCCTGGCCGGCGTGTGCGCCGCCGGTGATGACGCGGTAGTGATTCTTGCCGAGACGCGCGACCGTCAGGTCGGCGACGAAGCCGGCGTTCGGCGCGAGGATCGGCGTGTACACCGCGTCGTCGACGTCGATGTCCATCGAGGCGACACAGAGTCGCTCCATGTTCTCCTCGGCGTCGCTGCCGATGATGTCGAAGATGCCGAAGCCGGTGTCGCCGACCATCCCGACGTTGTTCCGCAGGTGGAGGTGCTCGCCGAGGATGATGTCGGACCACCAGCGGCTGTCCCACTCGTTCGGGCGCTGAAGGTCCGAAATCTGGTCCTCGTACTTGTCGACCAGGTCGGCGTTGGACTCGAACCAGCGCGGGCGCTCCCAGCCGCCGGCCTCGAAGAACTCCGCGTCGAGGTCCTCCTGACGGTTGTAGAAGGCGCTGGTCCGGAGCGGGCGAGTGGACTGCCACTGCTCGCGCGGGTGGACGATCCCGTAGATCTTCTGGTAGCCCTCGTGAGCGCGGCTCTTGACGAACTCGTTGGTCTCTCCGTACTCGTCGAAGCGGGCGACGTGGTCGTGAGCGACGATGTCGATGTCGGGGTGACCCTTCGTCATCCACTTCGAGACCTCCCGAGCGATGGCGGGCGCTTCCTTGATCCAGATGGCCGCACACGACCAGAGGCCGTCGACCTCGGGGATCGGACCGAGAAGCGGGTGGCCGTCGGGAGTCACGGACAGGAGGCCGTCGATGGAGTGACGGATACCGGCGTCCGGATCGTCCAGGACGTCCGGGATGATCTCTAAGGCGTGCTCCATCGAAGGCTCGAAGGCGTCCTCGGTGAGCGGCGGCTGAGTCGGCGACAGCGGCGACTCCTCGATTGAGGGGACATCTTCGACGTCCCACAGGATGGGCCGGTGTTCGTAGGAGCCGACCTCGATGTCGTTGCCGTGCTGGCGCTCGTACATCTGGGTGTCCATATCCCGGATGACCGGGTAGTTGATCTCGCCCTCGCCGTCCTCGAAGCGCTCGATCGGTCCGACAGAGACCATCTGGTGGACGGCGGGCGTGAGCGGGATGTCGACGCCGGCCATGTCGGCGATTTCGGGGCTCCACAGCCCGGCGGCGATGACGACTTCGTCGGCCTCGACGGTCCCCTTGTCGGTCTCGACGGCGGTGATCTCGCCGTCCTCGACGTGGAGGTCCTGGACCTCCGTGTTCGGGGCGGTGCGCAGCGCGTCCTTCTCGTCGGCCTGCTGGCGGTAGAGTTCACCTGCGCGGAGCGGGTCACAAGTGCCCGCGCCTTTGCTGTGGAAGCCGCCTTTGATGATGTCGGTGTTGACGTACGGAACCAGCTCTTCGACCTCTTCGGGCGTGAGGAGTTCCGCGTCCTCGCCGAAGGCCTTCGCGGAGACGACGCGCCGCTTCAGCTCTTCCATACGCTCGTCGGTGCGGGCGACCTCGATCCCGCCGGAGTTGTTGAACGTGTCGAACTCACGGTAGATGTCCCGGCTGTCCGACGTCAGCTGGGTCATGTCCTTGCTGTGTTCGACCGGGAAAATGAAGTTCGAGGCGTGGCCCGTCGAGCCGCCGGGGTCCGACAGCGGCCCCTTGTCGATCAGGAGAATGTCGTCCCGGCCTCGTTCCGCGAGTTCGCCTACGAGGGAGCTGCCGACGATGCCAGCTCCGATCACTACGGTACCTGCCGTCGATGGGAATTCGTTCGAGCTCATCGAGATACAACCTCAGTTTTGCGTTCGGTCATCTTGGTTTTTGGTGTCGCATCGCATAGCTTCACACGTCTGTCCGCTGCTCGCACTCGATACGTATTACCCATTTTTTCCTAACGATAATTAAGCACACCCTCAATACTCCACGTCATTTTACGTGGCCGCGAGCGCGACGTCGGAGGAGCCGCACCAGGTACGTCGCGGCCAATCGGTAGATCGACCAAATACGTCGCGGTCGACGGTCCCAGCGACCGTGGCCGGCTTTCCGGTGGCTCCCTGCGGTCGGCCTCCACCAAACGCCTCGTAGTCAGCGACTTGGCGACTCACCGGGTCGGTCTTGCGGTGACCGAGCGGCATCTGCCTCTGAGTGGGTTCGTCGGTTCCGACCGTTCCCGGGAATCGGCAACCGGTCACAGCAACAGGAACAGCGCGAACGGGACCACGAACAGGAGCACGAACAGCCCCAGGAGTCCGAGTCCGTAGCTCACGAGGGTGGCGGCGCCGGCGGTCCAGGCGGGATGGTCGAATCGGGCGGGTGCGTTCATCTCTATCACCCCAGTTGACGGGGCCGACGCTTAGTTGTAGTGACGAAATTCCGTTGCAGAGACCCGAACCTCAACGAGTCATCTCGAAGATACGACAAGGTCGAGGACGCGTCGCGGGAAGCGGGCCACGGAACTGCGAGAATCCCGTCCTAGCGCCGAACGGGGCGGGTCGAGTGCGTCGGAGAGGGTCTGAAATCGCCGGGTGTCGGAGACGGATCGACGGTTCGTGCCAACCTTTATGATCGGATTGGCGAACTATACGGAATAATGGTTGCTGAAGGGACCGTAACGAGACCGACGTTCTGGGGTATCGGGCACCTCGGCGAGATCGCGTTTTACCTTCTCGCCGTCGTGACGATCCTGGTGTTCGCCTACGGCGTCTACCGGCGGGTCGACCGCTACACGGCCGGAGCGGCGGACTGGTTCGACAGACTGGACGATCTCCCCCATCGAATCGTCAGTAGTGCGCAAATCGTGCTCTCGAACAAGCAGCTCTTCGACCGGGACACGGTCGGGGGGCTGATGCACGCGTTCATCCTGTGGGGCTTTCTCACCCTTCTCATCGGGACGACGATACTCGCGATCGATATGGACATCTACCAGCCGATCACCGGGCTGGTCGGCACCGAGCAGTCGTTCTTCGTCGGGGACTTCTACCTCTCGTACTCCCTCGTGATGGACGCGATGGGGCTGCTGTTCGTCGTCGGCGTCGGCGTCGCGCTGTATCGGCGCTACGCCGCGCGGAAGTGGCGCCTCCACGGCAAGCACACGAGTCTGGAGGACGACCTGTTCATCTGGGCGCTCTTCTTCCTCGGTGTGGGCGGCTACCTCACCGAGGGGCTGCGCATCCTCGGCACCGGCTTCCCGGCGTTCGAGACCGTGAGCTTCGTCGGCTGGTTCGTCGCCGAGGTGCTCTCCGTCGCGGGGATGACCCAGATGACCGCGGAGGCGATCTACCCCGCCGTCTGGTGGTCGCACTCGCTGCTCGCGTTCGCGTTCATCGCTGCAATCCCGTTCGGCAAGCCGTTCCACATGCTCTCGTCGTACGCGAACATCGTGACGCGGGACGAGAAGGCCGGCGCTCGGTTGCCCGGGATCCCCGCCGACCTCGACGCCGACACCGGCGCAGAGAGCATCGACGACTTCTCGTGGAAGGAGATCCTCGATCAGGACGCCTGTACGAAGTGCGGGCGCTGTTCCTCGGCGTGTCCGGCGGAGACCTCCGGTCGGCCGCTGGATCCGCGTGACGTGATCCTCGATCTGAAGCAGTACCGCGAGTCGCTCGACGCCGGCGAGACCGAGGAAATCGACATCGTCGCCGACGGCGGCGAGAGCGTGGTCGACGCCGCCACGATGGAGTCGTGTATGGCCTGTATGGCCTGTATGGACGCCTGTCCGGTCGACATCGAGCACCTCAAATCGTTCACGCGGATGAACCGACAGCTCACCGACCAGGGCGACGTCGACTCGAACGTGCAGGACACCTTCGACAACATCATGGGGATGGGCAACACCTTCGGCGACCCCCCGGACGAGCGCGCCGCGTGGGCCGAGGACCTCGACTTCGACGTCACCGACGCCCGCGAGGAGGACGTCGAGTACCTCTGGTACGTCGGGGACTACCCGAGTTACGACGAGCGAAACAAACAGGTGGCCCGGTCGCTCGCGAAGATCCTCGAACACGCCGACGTCGAGTACGGCATCCTGTTCGAGGACGAGAAGTACGACGGCAACGACATCCGCAGGCTCGGCGAGGAGTTCCTCTACGTCGACCTCGCGGGCTACCACGTCGAGAAGTTCGAGGAGGTCGATCCGGAGAAGATCATCTGTACGGACCCCCACTCCTACAACACGTTCAAGAACGAGTACCCGGAGGTCGAGTACGAGGACTTCGCCGACGAACCGCTGATGCAGTTCGAGTACGACGGCGAGTGGAACCAAGACGGGACAGTCGACGTCCTGCACTGGACGCAGGCGGTGGAGGAGATGGTCGAAGACGGGGCGTTGGGACTCCGCGGCAACGAACTCGACGTCACCGTCACGTACCACGACCCGTGCCACCTCGGGCGGTACAACGACGAGTACGAGGCCCCGCGTGACCTCATCCGAGCGACGGGCGCGACGCTCGCTGAGATGCCGCGTAACCGCAACGAGTCGTTCTGTTGTGGCGGTGGCGGCGGCGGTCTCTGGATGGATATCGACGAGGAGTCGAAGCCGAGCGAGGAACGAATGCGCGAGGCGCTCGAAGACACGGAGGCCGGCGACGCCGTCGAGAAGTTCGTCGTCGCCTGTCCGATGTGTATGACGATGTACGAAGACGGGATGAAGACCGGCGGCTACGAGGACGACATAGAAATCGTGGACGTGGCGGAACTACTGGTCGAGGCCATCGAGAGCGGCCCCGGAGTCGACGCGGCAGGCACCTCCGGAGCGACCAGTCAGGCCGACTGACCGGTCTCTGAGCTGACTCCTCTGGAGACACGTATCCGGCGTGACTAGTCCGAGAGCAGGTGAAAGAGCGGTCGAGTCCGCTGGCAGAGCGGTCTTCGGGGTGTCCCACCTCGAAACGCGGAAAGTTATTTGTAAACGGGTCGTGTCGGTGAGATTGGTTCGGAGCGATGTACGACAAGATACTGATACCGTACGACGGGAGCGACGAGGCGATCAAGGGCGCAAAGCACGGGATCGAACTGGCCGCCGCACTCGGAGCGGAGGTGCACGGACTGTACGTCGTCGATCTCCCCGGCGCACCGCGGGCGCTGGCGCTACGAGACGACGAAGAGAGTATGCGAGAGGATTACAAGGAATACGGGGACGAAGTCCTGGAGAACCTCTCGGACGTCGCCGCCGAACACGGCGTCGAGTGCACGACGGTACAGCGAACCGGCGCGCCGAGCGAGGAGATCGTCGATTACGCCAAAGACGAGGGGATGGACGCCATCGTGATGGGGTCGGCCTACCGCGGTACCATCGGTGGCATCCTCGGCGGTACGATGGACAGGGTGGTCAGAACCGCGACAGTCCCCGTGATCACCCAGCGGATGCGGATGGAAGAACTCTGAGAGCCCGGTCGAATGCGAACGACGGCACCCGATGGGGGCGGTTCGCGCTCAGGAATCGACCAACCGTTTTTCTCGGAAGTAGATGACGATGCTCGCACAGAGGAACACGACGCCGGCGACAGCGAAGTCGCCGGTCGCCATAGCGAGCAGCGCGACAGCGAAGAGCACCACGACGAAGACGGCGGCGGCGGTCGCGAGCACGTTTTCCATAGTGTTCTCAGGCAGCGGGAGCGACTAAAACGCTGTCGTCGCCGGCGACCGATGGATGATATCTGCCCCGGGTACGGCGGACCGTCGCTCTGAGCCCGAGTGAGGGAGTGACGGAGGTGCTCAGTAGTCGTGTTTGAACTCCCAGTGGTACCGACAGCTGTGACACGTCGCCCACTCGGGGACGTCGATGACCCTCGGATGTCGCCGCCCGTGTTCCATCTCTGATCCACAGACGGGGCAGATGAAGTGCTGAAGTTCGAGTTTCGGGAACTCGTCGTAATCGAACGTCGCGATACAGCGCCTGCAGTCGATATCGTCGTGTGGGCGGTGTTGATTGACGTCACTGCCGCACCGGGCGCAACTCAGCAACGCGGGCGGACGAGAGGACCACCCGACGTCGCCGTCGAGCGTCGTCGTACTCGTTTCGGGACTCGACAGTCGAAATCCAGATTTTTCCGGGTCGGCACGCAGCGGTTCCACGACGCGAACCGCGGCGCGGCGGAGCCACTGAACCACAACACGTAAGTTATCCATCACGATGTGAAGTCCGAGCGGGACGGTCGTCCGTCACCGCCGCTGCGGGCCGGATGGTCGCCGGGTCCGGTGACATCGGTGGAGAACACCTCTAGTTTGGTGATTGTACGGAATTTTCACGATGTCAGGTACCACACACCTAAAAACAATAAACGCGTCGGCCGGCAAAGCCGAGCATTCGTTGGACAAAAGATCTCCGCGTACCAACGAAGAATGCCCGTCTCAGTCGCTCCACGGCGAATATTGCCCAAGGTTTAATATACCTCAACGATTGTTAATGGGTGAGGTTGTGTAACACTCCACGCAAGAGTGGCCCAACCGACGGTACGCGACGGTGGGCACGCTCCGGTCGGCAACAGCATAGCCAGAGAAGCGAACGGAACGGGGGGACCGGGTCAGATTGAGACACAGACGAACCGATACACGACAATTATGATCAAAACACGACGGCAATACGACGCAACGGAGGTAGCGTATGTCAGATAGTGACAAGAGTGGCGAGTTTTCCGACGGGCTGCAGGTGGAACTGTTCCATCCGGAGTCCGATCGCAGTCCCGGTGACACCAACATCCAGAAGTGGGGGTTCGACATCCACCCGATCGTGTTCCCGGTGGCCCTGTTACTGATCGCGGTGTTCATCGCCGTCACGGTGCTCCTCGGCGATCAGGCCGCGGAGGCGTACTCGGCGGTCCGCGGGTTCTTCGAGGGGAACTTCGGCTGGTTCTACCTCCTGGCGGTGAACATCTTCATCGTCACGATACTGTACTTCGCGCTGGGTAAGTTCGGAACGATCCGGATCGGCGGCGTCGAAGCAGAAAAGGAGTTCAGCGACTTCGCGTGGATGGCGATGCTGTTCAGCGCCGGGATGGGTATCGGCCTGATGTTCTTCAGCGTCTCCGAACCGCTGTACTACGTCTCGAACGTGCCAGGGTTCTTCGGCGCTGAGGCAGGAACCGGCGCGGCAGGCGTGGCCGCGATGACGCAGACGTTCTTCCACTGGGGCTTCCACCCGTGGGCGATCTACGGACTGGTCGGACTCGGCCTCGCCTTCTTCTCGTTCAACCGCGGGCTCCCGCTGACGTTCCGATCGATCTTCTGGCCGCTGCTCGGCGAGCGGATCTACGGGTGGCCCGGCCACGTGATCGATCTGGTGACGGTGTTCGCCACCCTGTTCGGGCTTGCGACCTCGCTCGGCCTCGGCGTCGCACAGGTGAACACCGGTCTCTCGTACGTCCTCGGCGATATGCTGGGACTCGTGAGCATCCCGACCGGTACGATACCGCAGGTGCTCCTGATCGCCGGGATCACCGCCATCGCGACGCTCTCTGTCGCCGCCGGTCTCGAAGGCGGCGTCAAGCGGCTGAGCACGATCAACCTCTACCTGATGTTGACCCTGCTCGGCTTCCTCATCATCGTCGGCCCAACGCTCTACATCTTCGGCGCGTGGGTCGAGGGTCTCGGCTCGTACTTCGGTAACTTCCTCTCGCTCGCGTTCTTCACCGGGACGATGGGCGAAGGCGGCGGTACAGTCGGCGCGTGGACGGTGTTCTACTGGGCCTGGTGGATCGCGTGGTCGCCCTTCGTCGGGATGTTCATCGCGCGTATCTCGAAGGGACGCACCGTCCGCGAGTTCGTGTTGGGCGTGCTGTTCCTCCCGTCGCTGTTCTCGACGCTCTGGCTCGCCGCGTTCGGCGGCAGCGCGCTGCAGAACACGCTCGTCGGGAACGGTGCGGCGATGGCGACGTACAACGAGTTCGGACAGACCGTCGCGATGTTCGCCCTGCTCGAACAATTCCCGCTCGGCGCCATCTCGGGGCTGCTCGCGACCCTGCTCGTGGTCACGTTCTTCGTGACCTCCTCGGACTCGGGATCGCTCGTCATCGACCACCTGACCTCCGGTGGGAAACACGACGTCCCGAAGGCCCAGCGGATCTTCTGGGCGGTCACCGAGGGAGGTGTCGCCGCGGTGCTGCTCGTCGGCGGCGGCCTCGGTGCACTGCAGACGGCCGCGATCGCGACCGGGTTCCCGTTCGCGATCATCCTCGTCCTGATGTGTTACACCGTCTATCAGGGCCTCCAGAACGAACACGAGATCCTCGAATCCGAGGCGTTCGCCGAGCGCATCAAGGATCTCACCGACGAGGGAGAAGTCGATGTCGTCACCTCCGGCAGCGAGACCGTGACCGGAGTCAGAGGAGGTGCAGACACCGAAGGCGGCGACTGATCACGACTCCCGTTCGACGGACAGTCGCGTTTTCGACTGACGACTTTACTCACACCACTTTGTTTGCGGACCGAGAACCACGGGGAGTACTATCGCCACCCAGCGAATCCGATCAGAGTGTCGCGCCGACAGTCACGTGCCTGTGACGGACACGTTCCGTTCAGTCCGTGGCGAGTCGCGCGGGCTGCTCAGTAGTACTTCCACTCGTCCTCGTCGTCGTCGCTCGGCGGCCGTCGGGTCACTCCCTCAGCATCCTCGTTGTCCTCGTCAGCCTCATCGGGCCAGCGAATCCCATCGCCGCTGAGGCTCTGGTAGAGAAAGCCGCCGAGGGCGACGAGCATCACGAGGAGCAGCAGCGATCCGGCGATCGTCACGAGGTCCCCGAGCGACTCGAACGGAAGCTGCAGGGGAAGGACGCCCGCAGCCGTCGGTGCGATCCCGATCATACGCTATCTACGGACTCCATTCGTTTAATATCGCCCCGTGGGATGGAGAGGTCTCCGGCGGTGTGGCCTCGGGTTGGTTCGCGAAGAGAGGAGAGGAGAGGAGAGGAGAGGAGAGGAGAGGAGAGGAGAGGAGAGGAGAGGAGAGGAGAGGAGAGGAGAGGAAAAGGACTCAG
>NZ_JANHDI010000006.1 GCF_024494595.1 Halobellus rarus
CCCGCACGGCCTGCCGGTCAGCCGCGTCGGCGTGAACCCACTGTCGGACCGGACCGCCGATGCCGACGGCGGCGATGCCGAACCAGACGGTCACGCCGAGGAGGAGCGGGAGGACAAGCACGGCCACGGCGGCTGCCAGCCCGACACCGACTAGACCCAGCCACGGGTCTCCGAGAGCGGCCATATCAGCGATATAGCTCCCGACGACGGCGAACCCGAGTCCGCCGAGGGCGAGGAGACCCCCGCCGAGAACGATGCCCACAACGACTGTGAGCGCCGCCAGTCCGACACCGAGTCTCGCAAGCTGCGTGTAGGCGTATACGACGACGAAGGAGAGTAGCCCGTAAGCGAAAACGCCGTAGATCACTGATAACGGGAGGTTCGACGCCGACGCCTCGACGGCGTCGGAGACGCGGCCCCCCCAGCGGTAGAGAACGAACCCACCGAAGAACGTGCTGGCGAGAAACGCGATTAGCGCCCTGACTGTCGCCGGTGCCTCGGTGACGGCCGCCGGATCCAGCGACTGCAGCGGGATCTGAACCGGAATCCCGGCGGGTATCCCTACACCGACGACGGCGGTGACCTGCGAAATCACGCTACGTTGTAGCACGACCCGTGGTGAAAGTGTGTCGGTACAGACCGGGAGTGAGACCGACCGAACGCGGCCTTCGACGAAACGGGCGGATCAGGAGTCGGGATCGATCCGGCCGTCGACAGCGCGGATGGCCGAGGCGTTCTCTCGGACGTCGTGGACGCGGACCACGTCGGCACCGCGGTCCGCCGCGAGCGCGGTCCCGGCGATCGTGGGCGTGAGTCGACCGTCGTCGGCGTAGTCGATCGCCTTGTACATCGATTTCCGGGAGTGACCGATGAGCACGGGGCAGCCGAGCGCTCTGAACTCCCCGGCGCGGTCGATGAGTGCGTACGACTCGGCGGGCGATTTTCCGAACCCACAGCCCGGATCGATGACGATCTGATCGCGGTCGATCCCCGCGCGTTCGGCCCGGAGGAGTTGTTCCCCGAGTTCGTCGATGACGTCCTCGACGACGTCGTCGTAGATGGGCGAACTGTCGGGGTCGACCGGGATCGAGAGGCTGTGCATCAGGACGAGCGACGCGTCGTGGTCGGCGACGACGAACGGCATCTCCGGGTCGGTGAGACCGGAGACGTCGTTGACGATGTCCGCACCCGCGTCGAGCGCCGCGTCGGCGACCGACGCCTTCCACGTGTCGACGGAGATCGGGACGTCGAGGTCCGAGAGGGCCTCGATCACCGGGACGACGCGGTCGATCTCCTCCTCGGCGGGCACCGGGTCCGCGCCGGGACGGGTGCTCTCACCGCCGACGTCGATGATGTCTGCGCCGGAGTCGACCAGCGCCTCCGCGCGTTCGACGGCCGCGTCGAGCGCCTCGTACTCGCCGCCGTCGTGGAAGCTATCGGGAGTGACGTTGAGAATGCCCATTACCGCGGTCTCCTCCCCGGCGAGGGGCCCGAGCCCGGATTCGCGAGAGGGATCGATCGGGTCCAGTTGCCCGTCGAGTTGGGCCGCGACGCGCCTGAGTCCGAGCCCTTCGTTCGAGAGCGCAGTCGCGAGCGACCGCAGCTGACCGGTCGTCCCCGCGATCACCGTGGCGACCAGTTTCTCCGGGCTCCCGGCCGTCGACCGTCGACAGTCGCCGCCGACGTCCGAGAGAAGTTCGTCGATCCGCTCGGCCTGTTCGGGTCTGAGATACGTTCTGAACACCCGACGATCGACGGCGGAAACGGGGCCGTCTCGCGGCGCATCGGCCGCGGAATCGGTCTCCGCCGCGTCAGTATCGGACTCGAAGTCGGCACCGACGAACGACGAGGCGACGTGTGACCCACGCGTGCGGGCGGTCGGGGCGAGCCGACGGGTCCATCGGTCCCGAGCCTCCGCGACGGTGTACAGCGACCCCGACACGAGGACGAAGTCGTCGGGATCGGCCGCCTCGATGGCCCGCTCGGTCGCCTCCGGGACCGACGCGACCGTCTCGACCGATCCGGCGTACGCGGAGAGCGTCTCCGCGAGCGCGTCCGGGTGCTCGGCGCGATCGAGGTCGGGGCGAGTCGCGTACGCCGTCGCGACTTCCGGCAGCGACTCCACCATCTCTCCGTACGCCTTGTCGGCCATCGCGCCGAACACGAGGTGGAGGTCCTCGTAGTCGTAGCGGGCGAGCAGGTCCGAGAGCGTCGCCGCCGCCCCCGGATTGTGCGAACCGTCGAGGACGACCATCGGCTCGGTCGACAGTATCTCGAACCGGCCGGGCCAGACGACCGACCGGAGCCCGTCGGCGATGGCGTCGGTGTCCACGTCGGCGATCTGACGCGCCAGGGTCGCGGCCACGCCCGCGTTGCAGGCCTGATGCGAGCCGAGGAGCGGCAGGTTCGTTTCGAGCGACCAGCCGGGACCGGCGATCGACACCTCGCTCTCGACTGCCGAACGCATCCCGGTCTCGACGGCGACGACGTCGGGTGCGTCCGCTCCGTCGCCGCGTTCTGGGCCGACGGAGACCACGTCGGTCACCTCTCGGATCGCCGCGAGCGCCGCCCCGTCCGCGCCGGTCACGAGCGGGGCGGCCTTCGGCGCGACCTGCGCTTTGTCGCGTGCGATCTCCTCGACGGTTTCACCCAGGAGTTCGGTGTGTTCGAGGCTGACGCTCGTGACGGCGCTGGCCACCGGATCGACCGCGCTCGTCGCGTCGTACCGGCCGCCGATCCCCACTTCCAGGATCGCCACGTCGACGTCCATCTCGCTGAAGTGCCGGAGCGCGACGGCCGTGAGGACCTCGAAGTGGGTCGGTTCGTCGTCGTCGTCCCGAAGGCGGTCGATGCAGGGCGTGAGTTCGTCGGTGTACTTCGAGATCAGCGATTTCGGGACCTTCCGTCCGTCGACGCGTACCTGCTCGCGGAAGTCGTTCAGTCCGGGCGAGGTGAAGAGCCCGACACTCAGGCCCGCGCGACGGAGCACGCTATCGAGCATCCGTGCCGTGCTCCCCTTCCCGTTCGATCCGGCGATCTGGACGCACTCGACGTCGTCCTGCGGGTCGTCGAAGTGCGAGAGCATCCGGGCGGTCGTCTCGATGCCGAGTTTCGGCCGGCGCCGTTGAAACGAGGTGAGGTAGTCGGCGGCCACGTGGTATTCCATACCAACGTATCGTCGTCGGTTGCCTGATTAACTTATCGCAGCGGAGACGATCACGGTAATAGTACGAATTATGATACGATCAGTGTGGAGTCGATGATACCGAGCATATCGGACGAGGTCTCGGATTCGGCGACTCTCGTCCCTCCGGACGATAGCGCAAGGCGATCACGAGAATCCGGTTTCATCCGCCTGTACACGGGATCGGACCAGTGTTTGTGAACACGCTTAAACAGTGAGAGCCTCGGTTCAGTCCGAGCATACCGGTCGGTTTTTTCGCTCTCTATCGCCGAGGGAAACACGTCTTCTCCGATTTCTGTAACTTTTTTCCGATACCCTTACGTGAGGTGCGCGGGACACCAGTTAGTATGACGTCCGAAGACGACGGCGGTTTCCCCACAGACTACGAGATCGCGAAAGACGCGGAGAAAGAACCGATCAAAGACGTGCTCGAGCCGTGGGGCATCGACAACGACGACATCGAACTGTACGGCGACTACAAGGCGAAACTGTCCCACGACGGCGTCGACCGTCTCCGGGACAACGCCGAGAACAAAGAGGGTAACCTCGTACTCGTGACGGGGATGACACCGACGCCGATGGGCGAGGGCAAGACGGTCACGACCGTCGGCCTCGGTCAGACGCTGAACCACGTCGGCGAGGACGCGATGATCGCGATCCGCGAACCGTCCCTCGGGCCGGTCTTCGGCGTCAAGGGCGGCGCGGCCGGCGGCGGCTACTCGCAGGTGCTCCCGATGGAGGACATCAACCTCCACTTCACCGGTGACCTCCACGCGCTCACCTCCGCGCACAACCTCATCGCGGCGATGCTCGACGCGAAGATCTCTCAGGACGAGGAGTTCGACGTCGACATCAACGACGTCGCGTGGCCGCGCGCGATGGACATGAACGAGCGCGCACTCCGCGACATCGTCGTCGGTCTCGGCGGCAAGTCCGGCGGGACGCCGCGCGAGAGTCGCTTCCTCCTGACGGCGGCCTCCGAGCTGATGGCCGTCCTCTGCCTCGCCGAGGACCTCGGCGATCTCAAAGAGCGCATCGCGAGCATCATCGTCGCCTACGACACGGACGGCGACCCGATCACCGTCGACGACGTCGACGCGACCGGCCCGGCCGCGATGCTCCTGAAGGACGCGATCAAGCCGAACCTGGTCCAGACCATCGAAGGCACGCCCGCGTTCGTCCACGGCGGCCCCTTCGCGAACATCGCCCACGGGACCAACTCCCTGATCGCCGACAAGACGGCGTTCGGGATGGGCGATTACCTCGTCACCGAGGCCGGCTTCGGCTCCGACCTCGGCGCGGAGAAGTTCATGAACATCGTCTGCCGCCTCGGCGACATGACGCCGAACGCGGTCGTGCTCGTCTCCACGGTGCGCGCGCTGAAGTACCACGGGATGGGGATGTGGCCCGCCGACCTCGAAGAGGTCAAGGAGGCCGGCGTCGACGAGCTTGAAGCCGGCTTCGCGAACCTCGACAAGCACGTCCGGAACCTGCAGAAGTTCGGCGTCCCGGTCGTCGTGGCGCTCAACCGCTTCCCCGACGACACCGACGAGGAAGTCCAGGCCGTCCTCGACCACTGTCGCGAGGACCTCGGCGTGCGCATCGCCGAGTCGAACGTCTTCGCCGAGGGCAGCGAGGGCGGCGTCGACCTCGCCGAGAACGTCGTCGAGGCCGTCGACGAGGGCGACGAGGACGACTTCGACCACCTCTACCCGGACGACGCGCCGATCAAAGAGAAAATCGAGACCGTCGCGACCGAGGTCTACGGTGCCGAAGGTGTCAACTTCACCGGCGACGCCGAGGACGACATCGAACGGCTGAACGATCTCGGCTTCGACGACGCCCCGGTCTGTCTCTCGAAGACGTTCCACTCGCTCAGCGACGACCCCTCGAAGAAGGGCGCGCCGTCGGGCTGGGAACTCGAAGTCCGCGAGCTGTACCCGTCCGCGGGCGCGGGCTTCATCGTCGCGCTGACGGGCGACGTGCTCGACATGCCGGGGCTGCCGGCGACCCCCGCCGCGGCCGGGATGGACATCGACGAGGACGGCAACATCAGCGGCCTGTTCTAGGCTCGCTGTCGGCGGTTTCGACGGCGACAGCGGTATATTTTTTGCGAGAACCGAGAATTACTGACAACCGCTAGGTCGTCCTATGAGTCCTCGGCCAGGACCCACAGCGCCCGGTACAGATCCCAGAGTGAACAGCCACACCGCTCGGCGACCGCCCGGTACGTTTCGAGATAGCGCTCGTAGTCCTCGACCGCCGGCGGCGACGGATACGCGGCGTCGAGTTCACCGTACTCGCGGAGGGTCGACCACTGCCGTTCGTCGATCACGACGTAGTTCTCGGGGTGGAGGAACTGACAGAACGCCGAGGCGATCGGCACGTCGACGCCCGCGAGTCCGGTAAGGTGCGCGAGCTTCTCGGCCGCGCTGTCGGCGTCGACCGCCGCTTCGATGGCCGCGTGGACGTCCTCGTAGTCGTTGTCGTCGTAGGCGTCCTCCAGCGCGCGGCGCTCGGCGTTCGGCATCCCACCCAGGAACCGGCGGCCGTACCACTGGACGATCCACTCGGGGTCGCGCCAGCCGTAGTCCCCGCTCGCGAGCATATCCGGCAGCATCTCCAGGTGCTCTTCTTCGGCGTGTGCGAGCGGCTGAATCTCCGGGTATTTCTGAAGTTTCTCCTCGACGAGGTCCGCAGTGAGAGCCATACAGATCGTTGCCCCGCCAGGGACCTCATACTGTCGGACGCGAACCTGTGTCGTCTCCAGTCTCTGACGGTCTGTGTGCTCTCCGCGCCGGCGCACCGACACCAGTGGAGTCGATGGCAGTCCGTTCGTCGCCGTCGTGTGTCGGAAGCCCGTTCCGATTCCGCGCACTGCACTTCCGTGTCTTATCACTCTCAAACGTCTTCGCTCGAAATCCCAGATTCTGAGAACGCACGGGCGCTTTACTATCGTTACTGAGGAACGTCCTGTCGATGTCACCAGAAATCGCACGGCTCGGACACGTCGCACTGGAGACGCCGGATCTGGACGAATCGCTGGCCTTCTTCGGCGACACGGTGGGTCTGGAGGTCGTCGAACGAACCGAGGGGACGGCGTACCTCCGCGCCGTCGAGGAGTGGGATCACCACTCGCTCAGCCTGACCGAGGCCGACGAGTCCGGGATCGACCACATCGGGTGGCAAACGGAGGAGCCGGAACACGTGGCCGCGTTCGCCGAGACGTTCGAAGACCGGGGAATGGACGTCACCTGGGTCGAAGCGGGCGCGGAGGCGGGCCAGGGCGGGGCGATCCGCTTCGAGGTGCCGAACGGTCACCGATTCGAGCTCTACGGCGAGATGGCGAAGCCCGACGCCCCCGCGGAACGGCGCTCGCGGCTGAAGAACCGCCAGTACGATCCGACAGACAACGGCCCGGTCGCGCCGAACCGGATCGATCACCTCCAGATCTGGGACGGGGACGCCCTCCAATGTGCCGAGTGGATACAGGACGAACTGGGCTATCAGGTCCAGGAGTACTACGATCTGGCGGACGGGTCGCGCTGGGGGACGTTCCTGAGTGCCTGCGGCGTCAAGATCGATCTCGCGATTGTCCAGTCGGAGAACGAAGACGACGACGCCGCGGTCCACCACGTCGCCTACGAGGTCGATTCGGCGAACGACCTGTTCGAGGCCCACAACGTGATGAACGAGAACCGCGTCCCGGTCGACGGCATCGGTCAGCACGGCATCTCCCGCGGCGAGTTCATGTACGCCCGCGATCCCGCGAGCGGACACCGGATCGAGTTCAACACGGGGAGTTACCTCACGCTCGATCCCCACTGGGAACCCGTCGCCTGGGAAGAAAACGACATCAGCGACGGCGACGACCACCAGTGGATCGGCGGCATCGACTCGCTGAAGCGCGTCACGTACTGACGAGACGCCCGTCTCCAACGCTCGCACCGATCGAACGACGGGTGGTCGGTGGCAAATACGCCCGTCGCGCGATCAGCCCGATGACCGCAAACGCTCACCGGGGCTCCGCAGATCATCGACGTGATCTGATACGTTGTGTCGTCGGGGGCGTGTCGCGTCCGATCGCTCTCGCTCTCTTCGCCGGTGCCCCATTCGACCTCTGTATCCGGACAAAACGGCTATTCTGGGCTTTCGTCCGGGTATCTCGGCGTGAGTGTGTGAGAAAGATTCATACTCGTGGCCGGGCAGGATTACAAACGAGATGAATAATCACGCGGAGGGAGCACGTTATGTCGAGTGACGAACAGGACCCGGTGAAGACGATCTGCCCGTACTGCGGCGTCGGCTGCGGGATCCAGGTACAGCCCGGCGAGGACCCCGGGGATATGCGGTTCATGCCGTGGGGCGACGCGCCGGTCAACGACGGGCGCGTCTGCATCAAAGGCGGCGCGGCGACACAGGTCGTCGACCACGAGGACCGTCTCACCGACCCGCTGATCAAGGAGGACGGCGAGTTCCGCGAGGCCTCCTGGGAGGAGGCCTACGAGCGGATCGTCTCCGAGATGGAGGAGATCCGCGAGGAGTTCGGCCCCGACGCGATGGGGTTCTTCGGCTCCTCGAAGACGATGAACGAGGAGAACTACCTCCTCCAGAAGCTCGCGCGGCGCTACGGCACCAACAACGTCGACAACTGCACGCGGATGTGCCACGCGTCGACGGTGTGGGCGCTGCGCACGAGCCTCGGCGCGGGCGCGATGACGAACAGTATGGAGGACCTCGAGGCGGAGGCCGACGTGCTGTGGATCCAGGGGGCGAACCCCGCCGAACAGCACCCGATCGCCAACAGCAACTACTTCCGACAGGCCGTCCTCGACGGCGCGACGGTCATCCAGGTCGATCCCCACGCCAACAAGACGACGACCTCCTTCGACATCGAGGAGACCGAGCGTCACCAGCACCTCCAGGTCGAACCCGGCGCGGACATCCCGCTTCTCAACATCGTCCTGAAGACGGTGTTGGAGAACGACTGGGTCGACGAGGAGTTCGTCGAAGAGCGCACCGAGGGCATCGAGGACCTCCGAGAGACCCTCGAAGACTTCGACAAGGAGGCCGCCGCCGAGGAGGCCGGCGTCCCGCTCGAAGACATCGAACTCGCCGCCGAGAAGTACGCCACGGCCGACAACGCCGCCATCTTCACCGGGATGGGGATGAGCCAGCACACCTGCGGCGTCGACAACGTCCAGAACGAGATCAACCTCGCGCTCATCACCGGCAACCTCGGCCGGCCGGGGACGGGCGTGAACCCGCTCCGCGGACAGAACAACGTCCAGGGGACGAGCGACGTCGGCGCGATGCCGAACGTCCTGCCCGGCTACCAGCTCGTCGACGACGACGAGGCGAGAGAGAGCGTCGAGGACGTCTGGGGGTTCGAGATCCCGGACGAGCCCGGCCTGACGAACGTCGAGATCACCCACAGCATCGGCGAGCAGATCCAGGGGATGTACGTGATGGGCGAGAACCCCGTCATGTCCGAACCCAACGCCAACCACGTCTCCGATCTCCTCGACGAGCTCGGCTTCCTGGTGGTGCAGGACATCTTCATGACCGAGACGGCCGAGTACGCCGACGTCGTGCTGCCGGCGACGACGTGGGCCGAGCGCGGCGGCACCGTCACCAACACCGACCGGCGCGTCCAGCGGATGCGCGGCGTCCAGAAGGTCCACGAGAACACCGAGCACGACCTCGACATCCTCTGTGAGGTCGGCACGCGGCTCTTCGGCGAGGGCTTCGACTTCGACACGCCCGAGGAAGCGTTCGAGGAGCTCCGTCAGGTCTGCCCCAGCTACCACGGGATGACCTACGACGCGCTCGGCGAGGAGGGCATCCACTGGCCCTGCTACGAGGAGGGCGACGAGGGCGATCAGTACCTCTACGAGGACGGCTTCGAGACCGAGAGCGGCCTCGGTCAGATCGAGGGCGTCACCCACCAGCCGCCGAAGGAGGTGCCCGACGAGGAGTACCCGCTCATCCTCACGACCGCGCGCCTCGAAGAGCACTACAACACCGGGACGATGAGCCGGCGCTCGCCGCGGCTCAACAAGCAGTACCCCGAGAACTTCGTCGACGTCCACCCGAACGACGCCGAGCGCTACGGCATCGAGGACGGCGAGAAGATCACCCTGAAGTCCCGACGCGGCGAGATCGAGGTCGAGGCCCACGTCACCGACGACATCAAGGAGGGCGTCGTCTGGACGACGCCGCACTTCGCGGCCGCCTCCGCGAACCTGCTCACGAACGACGTGCTCGACGAGCGGGCGAAGATCCCCGAGTACAAGGCGTCAGCCGCTGAGATAGAGGTCGGCGTCGAGCCGTCCGACGCGGGCGACGCGCCGGCCGACGACTGATCGCTCGCCGGAGCCGTCGTTCGAAAGAGACGTTCGACCGTCGGAGCCGGTTCGGGAGAGATCGACCGGACGGTCGGACTGAACGCTCGGTGTATGCTATTTTTCAGTCGCTACAGCGCACGGCAGACTCGCGAGCGACGGGCGTGTCGTCGTCGACGACGTCGAGGAGGTTCAACCGATCGAGGAGGTCGCGGGTCGGAATCCCCGCCTCGTTCCACCCGCGTGCGGCGTAGTACCGGCGGCGCAGACCGTCGAACCAGTCGGTGTCGATGGCGTCGCCCGACGACGGTCCGCCGGCGAGCGGCCGTTCGAACACGGACGGGAGCGTCTCGTCCGACGCGTCGAACCCCTCGCGGACGTTGAACAGGCGGGTCAGCGTCCAGGTCCGCTCGCCGACGCGGAGCAGTTCGGCAGCGTCCGTCGGTGCCGTGGCGTCGGCCGTCGACAGCCACTCCGCGCCGAGGTCGTCCTCCAGCACCGCACCCGCGAAGTCGTCGGCGATCAGGCTCCAGAGGACCGAGGTGATCGTCTGTTCGCGCATCACGAGTCGAACCCGATCGGTGTCGTCCCAGGAATCCCCTTCGAACACCTCCGTCTCGGCCGGGAGCGAGCGCCTGTGGCACGCGCCGCGGTCGCTCGTCGCGTACGCGAGTGCCATCGCCGGCGACCCCCGGGGGTCGTACGCCGGGAGTTCCATCGACTTGATCGTCGGCACGAGCTCCGCGCCACCGAGTCGGTCGGCGGCGGCCTCGACGCCGTCGGCGAGGGCGGCCGCGACGCCGTCTTCCCGGCGAGCGATCGACGCGATGAGCTCTCGGGCAGCCGACTCGTCCCCGAAGTCGGGGTCCGAACCGAGGGAGTCCGGTGCGTCCACGATGCCGGCCTCGACGGCCCTCACGGTCCAGGCGACGGCGTTTCCGGCGCTGATGACGTCGATGCCGAGCCGGTCACAGACCTGACCGAGGGCGGCGACCGCGTCGAAGTCGTCGATTCCGAGGCCCGCACCGAGGGACATCTGCGTGGCTCCGCGCGGCACCGACTCGCCGGTCTCCGTCCGGACGCGGAACCCGCCGGGGATCTCGGAGTTTCCGTCGGTCTCTCGCTCGACCGCGGCGTCGCGGGCGGCGTCGATGCCGATGTCCGCCGCGCCGTCGAAGGAGCCCTCCTGCCAGCCACGGGTCGAGAGGACGCCCACCTCGTCGGCGAAGTCGACGGTTTCGAGCGTCGCGCTCGCGGCGTGCCAGCGGCCGACGTCGTGTTCGCGGTACCGACGTTCGTACTCGTCCCGGAGCGCCGCGACCGCCGGAGACGGGTCGGGTCGCGGTCCGCGGGCGACGACCGCCTTCAGCCGTTTCGACCCCATCACCGCGCCCGCGCCGCCGCGGCCGGCGTGGTGGTCGCCGCCGTCGGACGCGATTGTCGCGTAGCGCACTCGGTTCTCGCCCGCCGGCCCGACGCACGCGACAGGATCTGCCAACGCGTCGCAGGTCTCGACGACGTCCCGACCCCAGAGGTCCCTCGCGGACGAGAGCGTCGCCGTCCCGTCGTCGAGTTCCAGTACCGTCGGTTCCTCGGCCCGACCCGTGATCGCCACGCCGAGCGCGCCGTCGAGTGCGCCGACGAGGGCGGCGGCGAACTCGCCGCCGCTGTAGGAATCGAGAAACGCGCCCGTCAGCGGCGACCGGGTGATCGCCGCGAACTGGGGCTCGCCCGGGAGCAAACCGCTGAGTGGGCCGAGCGTGAACAGGAGGTAGTTGTCCGGACCGAGCGGATCAGTTCCCGGTTCAAGGCGGTCGTACAGGTACCGTGCCCCCAGACCTTTGCCCCCGACGTACTCTGAGAGCCACCGGTCCGGCAGTCGCTCGCGTTCGACGGAGCCGGCGCTCAGATCGACGTGAAGCAAGTCCGTGGGGGCCCCGTCAGTCATACGGTACAGGGTAGCGCCCCGAGAATCATTAAGGGTTTGTTCCGCTCTCATACCGGCCGTCTCGGACGGAATGGGAATCCGCCCGGTTTCTTCGGCTATCGATCTCGGACCGCGTTACTCAGTCGTCGCGATCGCCTCGATCTCGACGGCCGCACCCTTCGGGATAGCCCCGGCGCCAACGGCGCTGCGTGCCGGTGGCTCCGCATCGAAGAACTCGCTGTAGGCCTCGTTGAACTCGTCGAAGTCGTCGATGTCGTCGAGGAAGACCGTCGTCTTCAGGACGTCGGACAGCGAGAGGCCCTCGGATTCGAGGATCGCCTCGACGTTCCGGAGACACTGTCGCGTCTGGTCGGCGACGGACTCGTCGTCGAGGAGTTCGCCGTCGGTCGTCAGCGGGAGCTGTCCGGCCGTGATCAGGAGGCTGCCGTTCGTCGTCGCCTGGCTGTACGCGCCGACCGCCGCAGGTGCATCGTCGGTGCTGATGGTTCGCTTCATACGATAGGGGATACTTCCGACGGCATCTTAAAAGTCAGTAGCTCTGATATCGCGGGCTCAACGTGTCGGTGTATCGAATAGTTGTGTGTCTCGCCGGTCACTGGTTGATGACGACGATGGCGACGAGCGCCAGGCCGATCCCCGCGACCTTCTGGAGCGAGAGCGGTTCGCCGAGCGCGGCGACGCTGATCACGGCGGCCGTCACGAAGTACATCCCGCCGATCGTCGAGACGACGGCCGTAGAACCGACAGTGACGCCGACGAACGTCGAGATCACGCCGATGGCGGCCGCGACGCCGGCGACGGCCGAGTAGAGTAGTCCGCGGTTCGTCACCGCGAGGGACGCATCGGAGACGATGACGTAGAGGCCGGTCACGACCGTCGCGGTCAGGTAAGAGACGAACGCCGCCGTTTCCGGATCGATGCTGTTGGAGGCGACGTTTCCGAACGTGATCCAGAACCCCCACGCGAGCATCGTTCCGAGACCGAAGAGGATTGCCGGATTCATTCGTCACCTCTCGATGTCGGCCGCGGCTCTCGGGGACAGTCGCGCTTCGACGGTCGATCTCCGTCCGGTGGGCCGGGTCGCAGCCGGTCGATTCCGGGTGACCGAAGGCGTCCAGAACGGTTCTGCGTTCGCCACGGCTCCGCCGTGAGACGAATCCAGAGCATACACGGCCGTAGAATCACCGGGGTGTTGAGACTGCCGACGTTCCCCAACAGATCAGCTGTCTAACAGTACAGTTTTATTTCGGCTCCGACTATCATCGGTAGTGGTTGACTCACAGGGAGAGTCGGAGAGGCGCCCGTTCGAGGAGGTCTTCTATCCGACGGACCGGGTCCCGTTGGTAGAGTGGCGGGAGTTCTCCGGCGCGAAGTCGACCGTCGCGGTGATGGCCGCGATCACCGTCCTCGCGTTCGTGACCGGGCTCTCGAACCTGAGCCAACCGCAGCCTGTAGTGGAGGGGCCGCTCGCCGCCGTCCTCCCGCTTTCGCGGACGTTCGTGCGATTTGCGGGTGTGTTGTTCGCCTTCCCTCTCGGACTCGTCACGGTCGGGTTGCAGCGACGAAAGCGAGTCGCCTGGGTGGCCGCGATGGCGTTACTGCCTGGTCTGACACTCCTCCCGCTAACCACGGGTCGGACGACCGAGATACCGCTGCTTCTGCTCGTCTTCGCCGCGGTGCCGCTGCTCGCGACGAACCGGGACGTGTTCAGTCAGTCGCTCGATCTGTCCTCGCTGCAGATCGCGGCGCTGACGTCGATTCTCGGGGTCGGCCTGTACGGAACGGTGGGGGCCTACGGACTCCGAGATCAGTTCCTGGAACTCGACGGGTGGGGCGACGCGTTCTACTACGTGATCGTCACCATCGCGACGGTCGGCTACGGCGACATCACTCCGGTCACGACCGAGGCGAAACTGTTCTCGCTCTCGGTGATCCTCCTGGGAACCGGCGCGTTCACCGTCGCGGTGGGCGCGCTGATCGGCCCGGCGATCGAATCGCGGATGGCGGCGGCGTTCGGAACCATGACAGTATCAGAACTCTCACTCCTCGAGGATCACGTGGTGGTCCTCGGGTACGGCGACGTGACCGAATCGTTCCTCGACCTGATGGACGAGGAAACGGACCTCGTAGTGGTGACGGAGAACGCCGACGCCGCCTCGCGTTTGGCCGGTGGGGGGATCGAGGTACTGACCGATGACCCCACAGACGAGTCAGCGCTGCGAGACGCGCGGGTGGACGTCGCGAGCGGCGTCGCGGTCGCCGGCGACGACGACGCGGAGAACGTTCTCGCGGTGCTCGCCGCCCGGAACGTGAACCCCGACGTGCGGATCGTCGCCGTTGCCAACGAGGAAACCCACGTCAGGAAACTGGATGCGGTCGGCGCAGACGAGATCATCGATCTGCGCGCGATCGGTGGGCGACTGCTCGGAGAGTCGCTTCTCAGTGGCGATGAGACCGATTCCGAGCGTTCCCGATCCGATCGAAGTGAGCAAGCGGAGTCGTGATCAGCGACCGAACGGTCACCAACAAGCAGCGGCGAAACAGTCGGCAAAAAGCAGCGGCCGCACAGTCAACAGAATAATATCGGCCCGTGCTAACGAATACCTATGAGTGGGAGTGCCGAATCCGAACCGGCGAGGATGCTCTCGGACGCGCTCCTCGTCGCGTTCGTGGGGTCCGGAACCATCGTCCTCGTCGGGTTCTTTTTCCCGTCGTTCGTGGGCGATGCACTCGGCGGACGGGCCTGGCTCGGCCTCTCATTGCTGTTTTTCGGCTCCGGGCTGGGCTATCTCGCGGCGCTTCCGTACGAGGGCGTCGAAGCCAACGAGACGTACGCGGCATCACTACTCCGCGTCCGCCGCGGCTCTCTGCGGTCGCTCCTGTCGAACCTCGTCTCGCTCCAGAATCCGATCACACTTGGGGTGCCGGTACTCGTCTTCGCGCTCTACTTCGTCCTGCAAATCCTCTTTCCCGAGACCACGGTGGAGTTGGTCAACGGCCTCAGTGACAGCGTGCTGCGGGGGATGGGCCCTGTCTTGCTCGGTGCGGTGTTACTGGCCGTGGCCTACTGTGCAGTGCTGCTTTTGAGTTCCTGGGGCGACGTCAAACTCGGCGGCGACGACGTCGAACCCACCTACACCTACCCGACGTACTTCTCGCTCGTGTTCACCGCGGGCATCGCCGCCGGCATCGTGTTCTGGGGGCCTGCAGAGGCCCTCTTTCACTACCGGCAACCGCCGCCGTACTTCGATGTCCCGGCGCAATCTGACGCGGCGGTCGGCGCAGCGCTCGTGTATGCGCTCTTTCACTGGGGGCTCTCGGCGTGGAGCGCCTACGCGGTTCTCGGGATTCCCATCGCGTACTTCGTCTTCGAGCGAGGAGCGCCACTCCGCGTTTCGTCGATTTTGACTCCGTTCCTGGGTGCCGACAGCCTGGACTCGCCGTGGAGCCGACTCGTCGACACGCTGGCGGTCTTCGCGACCATCGGCGGCATCGCGACGTCGATAGCGCTCGTCTCACAGCAGTTCCTGACGGGCGTGGAGTTTCAGTGGGGTGTGCCGCCCGGCGGCGTCGGACCCGTTCTCTTCGTGGGCGGACTGGCGGCCGTGTTCGTCCTCTCGGCGGTGTCGGGATTACATCGCGGGATCCGTCGGATCGCGGGACTCAACGTCGTCCTGTTCGGACTGTTCGGCGTTCTCCTCTTCGCCGTCGGTCCGCGGGGGTTCGTCGTGGATCGGGGGACCGAGGCCGTCGGAGCGTACCTGCTCCACTTCGTCCCGATGAGCCTCTTCTCGTCGGGGTCGTGGGTGACCGAGTGGACCGTCTGGAACTGGGCGTGGTGGTTCTCGTGGGCGCCGTTCGCCGGCCTCTTTCTCGCCGCGCTCTCGCGCGGGCGGCGCATCAGGACGATCGTTTTGACCAGCGTCGGGGCCACCTCGGCCGCGACGGGCGCGTGGTTCCTCGTTTTCGGCGGCACGTCGCTCTCGATGCAGCGTTCCGGAACCACGGACGTCCTGGCCGCGATCGAGGCACGCGGCGGCAGCGAGGCCGTCGCCGGGTATCCCATCCTCTCGGCGCTACCGTTAGGTGATCTCCTGTTGTTCCTCTTTTTGGCGCTCATCGTCGTCTTTATCGTCACCTCTGCTGATACGTCCACACTGATCGCGGCGCTCCTCGCGTCTCGGCGCGGTATCGCTCCCTCTCGCGGGACGATAGCGCTCTGGGGAGGCGTGCAGGCGAGCGTCGCACTCGCGGTGATCCTCGTCGGCGGTGGCGAGACTCTACAGGCACTCGCGGTACTCACCGGTGCGCCGTTCGCCGTGTTAGCCGTCGTCGCGATGATCGGGCTCTCACTCGCGCTCTACCGCGAGGAACGCGGGCAGGGGCACACGTCGCTCGTTCGTCTCGTACTGGATCGACTGCCCGACATTCAGACCCACCACGACATCGAACCGCCGGACCGCGAGAAGTAGCGGAATTCCGGACAGTGAGGGGTCGCAAACTCACGCGTCCGCCGCGGGCACTCCGGGACCGGCGATCGACCGGCAGAAGTTCTCGACGATCCGTTTCCCGGCGTCGGTGAGGATGCTCTCGGGGTGGAACTGGACCCCGTAGTGAGGCTTGTCGACGTGTTCGACACCCATCACGACGCCCTGTTCGTCGTCGGTCACAGCCGTCTCGATGAGCACGTCCGGAACGTGGCCGGGTTCGACGGCCAGCGAGTGGTACCGGCCGACCTCGAAGGTGTCCTCGACGCCGTCGTACAGTCCGCTTCCGTCGTGACGGACGAGGGAGGGCTTACCGTGGACGACTTCCGGGGCGTGACCGACCGGCGCGCCGTGGGCGGCACAGAGCGCCTGGTGCCCGAGACAGACACCGAGGGCGGGGAGATCAGTCTCGGCGAAGACGTCCATAGAGATACCCGCCTCCTGTGGCGTTCCCGGTCCGGGAGAGACCACGATTCCGTCGGGGTCGAGGTCGCGAACGCCGCCGACGTCGATGGCGTCGTTCCGCCGAACGACGACGTCGTCGAACTCCCCGACGTACTGGACGAGGTTGTACGCGAAGGAGTCGTAGTTGTCGACGATGAGGATCAACGCTGGTCCTCCGCTTCGACGGCTCGCGGTTCATCTTCGACGCTCCGCCGTTCATCTTCGACGGTTCGTGGTTCGTCCCGCTCGTTCTCGACGTCGACGCCCTCGGTGTGTTCGACCGCGAACGATGCTCGTTCGCCGAGGGCCTCGTCGACCGCGTTGATAAGGGCCCGCGCCTTGTCGAGCGTCTCCTGGTACTCCTCGGCGGGAATCGAGTCGTGGACGATACCGGCACCGACGCGGAGTCGATACTCCTCGCCGCGACGGACCAGCGTCCGAATGACGATGTTGAGCGTCGCCCGGTCGTCGAACCCGAAAATGCCGATGCTCCCCGTGTAGGGGCCCCGCCGCGTCCGCTCGACCTCGTCGATTATCTCCATCGTCCGCGGCTTCGGCGCGCCGGTGATCGTCCCGCCCGGGAACACGGCGGCGACGGCGTCGGCGACTGTCGTGCCCTCGCGCCGGGTCCCCTCGACGAGCGACACCAGGTGCATCACCTCCGAGTAGCGGTCGACGCGTCGGTACTCGGAGACGTCGACTGTCCCGTACTCGCTGACCTTTCCCAGGTCGTTGCGTTCCAAGTCGACGAGCATCGCGTGTTCGGCCCGTTCCTTCTCGTCGGCGAGCAGGTCCGCCTCGAGTTCAGCATCCGCCTCGGGCGTGTCACCGCGCGGGCGCGTTCCCGCGATGGGTTCGGTGAGCAGGCGGTCGCCTTCGACCTCCAAGAGCAGTTCGGGACTCGCACTCACCAGGTCGATACCGGGGAATTCCAAGAGCCCGGAGTACGGTGCGGGGTTGACGCGTCGAACGGCGTCGAACGCCCGGACCGGGTGGACGGCCGCCGGGGCGACGAGTCGGTGAGAGACGTTCGTCTGGAAAGTGTCGCCGTCTCGGATGTACTGCTTGATCGTTCGGACGCGCTCGGCGAACTCGTCTTCTCCGCACTCGCTCTCGAACGTCGCACGGTCGGCGTCGATCGGCGGGGGCGGCGTCGAGATCGGATCTGAGACGGCGGACTCCGCCAGCGACGTTGCCCGATCGAGGGCCGTTCGGTAGGTCGCTTCGGGAGATTCGTCCACGACTGGGCAGACCGTAATTCGGAGTTCGACCCCGCCGTCCGGCTGCACGGAGTCGAGCGTGCCGACACGATCGTCGTTTTCCGGAGTACGATCGTCGTTTTCCGGAGTACGATCGTCGTTTTCCGGAGTACGATCGTCGCCTCTCGTCGCGCGGTCGTCGCAGTTCGTTCTCGGTTCTTCCCACGCCACCACGGCGTCAAACACGCCGAGTTGTAGCTGGGGCAGGCCGTCGTTCGCCGTCGTATCGGGCAGGGATTCGAGTTCGCGTGCGACGTCGTAAGAGAGCCACCCGAACGCGCCGCAGGGGTACGGAACGTCGCAGTTCCCACGGACGAGCCGCTCGCGGTCGAGCAGCGAGTCGATGGCCTCGAGCGTCGGTGTGGCGGTTTCGGATCCTCCTGTCGACGTATCTCTCGTAGACGCGTTCTGATCTACTGCCGAGTTCGGAACGGACACGTGTTCGACCGGGTCGACGGCGAAGTATCCCCATCCGGACTGCCCGCCTGTCGTTTCGAGATACACGCCGCCCTCGTCTTCCGTTCGGACACGTCGATACGCCTCGAAGGGGTCCCGAACGACGGTTCGAACCTCGACGGGGATTCGTACCCCCGTCGGTTCCGACGCCGCAGTCTCAACGAATTCGTCTCGCTGGGTTATGACCGTGATTTCGCTCATCTGATACGAGTTGCTCCCGCCGAAACCACTCAGGGCTCAGCGCTATCGATCACAACTGGGTCGGGAGCGGGCAAAAACCTTGCGCGAATGGGAATACTGCCGCCTCGAGGCGACAGCTATAGCCCGTTTACTGGTATTCAGTGGTTGTCGGAGGAGACGCGAAGTGAACAAATTCGATATTTGACAGTATCGAGTTATGAATCATAGTACTTGCTTCATCGATCGTGATCGGGCGGCCTACAGCCGTGGATGATCCATTCGTGTTACCGACGTCGTCGTACGTAACGAGTGATTTCGCGTCCGGTGTCTCGTAACGGCAGGGCTCGCGTCCGGTCGAAAACTTCCGTGTGACCGAACGAGTGGGGATACCCGACAGCCGAATGACTGGATTCGATGATGACTGGATTCGATGGCTCTTTCGGAAGTCCATACCCACCACTGCATATGCCCGAATTCACCGCTCACCACGTCGGCATAACCGTCTCTGATCTCGACCGATCCGTTTCGTTCTACCGCGATAAACTGGGGCTGGATCTCCTGACTCGGTTCGAGGTGGGCGGTGACGGTTTCGCGACCGGCGTAGGCCTCCCGGAGGCTCACGCTGAATTCGCCCATCTCGACGCCGGAGGGACACGACTCGAATTGGTTACGTACGACTCGACGTCCCAAGCGGCGTCCGAAATCGGATCGGAATCACGAATCGACACAGTTGGGACGACACACGTCGGTCTCACCGTCCAAGACGTCGAGGACTGTTACTCCGAGCTCCCCGACGACGTCGAGACTCTGAGCGAACCACAGACGACGGAGACCGGGACGACGATCTTCTTCGTACGTGACCCCGAGGGGAACCTGGTTGAAGTGCTTTCGACCTGATTGGGTCGTTCGACCCAAATCCCGACCGCTGTCCGATCCACTCCGCGGAGACCGACGGTCGCATCGTTCATAAAAGAACACGATTAAATTCGATATATTGTCCCTACTCTGGAACTGAATTCAGGATATACCCTCGAAATAGGAGTGAAGAATAAAAATACCAGGACGAGTACTAACAAACCCTCATACGGCACCCTATCGTATACGTAATTACGATGGCTACAGTCGACAACCGCAAGCAGGATCGCACCGAACCCAAAGAGACCGATTTCTATCTCCCCGCCGCATCCATTTCGGCGACTCTCGACCGAATTGGGTCGATCGTCGGACGGACTATCGGAAGACACGGACGCGTGCTGATTCCCGACACGTACAACAAGTAAGCGCGCACGTCAGGCAGGCGCGTCGATGGCGAAAATATCGGCATCGCTGTTTTCGCCGGTGGATGTTTTGTTCCGTTGTCAAAGTGATCAGGGAGCATTCAGTGAGACGCCCCCGGATACGTCGACGACCCCTCCCCCTCCACTATGTCCGCTGTTCCAGGCCGCGGACGCGACACTTCGGAGATACGTGGCGGTTGGCCCCTCCGGTTCACCAAGTCGCGATGTGTGTCATCTTACCTCGACCACGAGTTTTGATTCCGGAGGGAACCCCGGACTCGTTCGGACGGAACACCCACACCACCTCGTCCGCTGTTCACAGGTCAACAGTCGAATACGGATAGTATAGCCGCTCTCTTACGGATAGTTCTGGGAAGTGGGAACTAAGCCACTCCACGATGTCCGCTGTTACCAGCCGCGCAGACGATTTCGGGGAACGTACAGGAACGGGTCGGTCAAATCCTGAAGGAACGAGTCGATCAAAATCCTGAGATGTGCCAATCGGATAGAGCCCGTCCAGGACGAATTCACCCAGATACGAGTTCGGACCGTGGAGATTTCACGGTGAAAGTTCGAGGTCGGCTCCTTCCCCCTCCCCCTCCACTTTGTCCGGAGTTCTTGGTTAATACGAAGACCGATCGTTTTCGAGTGGTTCGAGAGGACGAACCAAGCTGGCTGAAGAGTATTGCAAAAATGGCTGTTTCAGAGGGGTTGATAACGCGGAATAGTACGTCGAAGAAGGAAACTAGCTGGTGGTATTTCGTGCGTCACTCCGAAGGTGATAGCTGAGATATTCGAGAACGAGAACCGTAGAGACCGACACCACAATGTCCGCAGTTCTTGACACTACGATGTCTGCAGTTCCAACACAACGTAACGATATTCGCAGTCCTTGACGCCGCTCTTGCTAGCTCAGTAAAACAGCCGTCGGAAGCGGCCCGACTCTCGGAGCCAGATGATCGATACACGAAACTGGTTTGTTAATCCAAACCAGCTTTACTTTAATTTTAGTTTGTTCTACGGACCAATTAGCGCATATCGTTGATAAATCTTTCTATCGGGAGGGTTGGTCAATTTAGTGCACACCCCCCACCGTATATGGCGACAACAGCGGACATAGTGGAGGGGGGGTGTGGGATGCTCTATTTATAATAGAGCAGAACAGCGGACACTGCGGACACGGTGGTTTTATTAGTCACCTGTCCGATGGCATAGTCGTATGGTCCTCTTCGAGCGGGACAACGAGATCTATCGTGATCGCGACGCCTTGCGGGAGGACTACCAGCCCGAGGAGCTCGTCGGCCGCGACGAAGAACTCCAAACGTATCAGGCAGCGCTTCAACCCGTCATAAACGGGGAACAGCCGAACAACATCTTCCTGTACGGCAAAACAGGCGTCGGAAAGACGGCGGCGACGAGGTACCTGCTCGCACACCTTCGTGAAGACGCCGCACAGTACGACGACATCGATCTCACGGTGATTTTCCTCAACTGCGACGGCCTGACGAGTTCCTACCAGATCGCGACTCGTCTCGTCAACGATCTCCGCTCGGAAGCTAATCAGATCTCGACGACGGGCTACCCGCTGGCCTCCGTTTATGAGATGCTGTGGGAGGACCTCGACACCTGTGGGGGAACCGTCCTCGTCGTCCTCGACGAGATCGATCACGTGAACGACGACAGCATCCTCTATCAACTCCCGCGAGCGCGTGCCAACGACGATTTGCAGGATGCGAAGATCGGACTCATCGGCATCTCTAACGACTTTTCGTTCAGAGACGATCTCTCACCGAAGGTCAAAAGCTCCCTGTGTGAACAGGAGATCCATTTCCCCGCGTACAACGCAGAGAATCTCCGTGCGATCCTCGAACAGCGTGGCGAGGTTGCGTTCCACGACGACGTTCTCAGCGACGAAGTGATCCCACTGTGTGCGGCCTACGGTGCGAAGGACGCCGGCGACGCGAGACAGTCGATCGACCTCCTGATGAAGGCCGGCGACCTCGCTCGCGACGAAGAGACCGATACCGTGACCGAAGAACACGTCCGGCGCGGTCGACGCGCACTGGAGCGAGGGCGCATCAAGGAGGGGATCAACGGCCTCACAGAACACGGTCACCTCGTTCTGTACGCGCTGTTGACCCTCGACCTCGAAGGGGAGGCTCCGGTCCGCTCTCGCGACGTCCGCCCGCGCTACACGCGATTCGCGGAACTCGCCAACCGCGATCCGCTCGTCCCACGGCGGATGCGCGATCACCTGAGCGAGCTGGCGATGCTCGGCATCGTCTCCGTCACAGAACGCAACGAAGGCCGTCGTGGCGGGACTTACCGGGAGTACGCGCTCGATATGGACGTCGAACTCATCCTCTCTGCGATGGTCGAAACAGTCGAGCTCGTCGGTGTCCACGATTCCATCTCCCCGTACGTGGACAGCGATGACGACGATGCGGCCCCAACGCTCCAGGATTTCTCCAATGTCTGATAGCGACTACTGAACGCACGACGGTCATCGCGGCCGCTCGACTCGCTGCTTCTACGATTCTGACTCCTGCTTTCGCGATTTTCTCGACCCGTCTCTCTCCGAGTGGTTCGCTTAATACGTCTCTGCCCGGAATACTCGCCGCGCCCATTTTCTGCGGTCACTCGACGCATCCCTGCAAACATCTGCCCCACACCACTATGTCCGCTGCTCGCCGCACGAGGTGGCCACTTGCGGCGCTGTTCTCACCTTTCCGCCAACTACTCTCTTTTTCCGTCGCTATCTAGCCCTGACACACCACCGTGTCCGCTGTTCGATGCTATGTCCGCGGTTGCTCCGGACATCGTGGTGTCCAGTAGCTCTTCCTGACACCACTACGTCCGCTGTTTTGTGTTTTAATTTGTCGTTAGATTGCATTCCACCGCTACTCGCCCGCTGGATTTCGCCCTCACACACAGCGTCGGTGTGCCGGTGGTCCCGATCAGGTGTCTTATAACGAAATACCCCCACGGTTGTTCTATCCATATGTTTGGGACGAGCGGCATTCGCGGACCGGTCGGAGACGTCGTCACGGCTCGACTCACCCTCGACGTCGGCCAGGCGGTGGGTGTAGATACCGATACGGTGGTCGTTGGACGCGACGCTCGGAACACTGGTGACGTCCTCGCCGATGCCGTCTCGGTCGGTCTCCGCGAGTTCGGCACCGACGTGATACGACTCGGCGTGGTTTCGACACCTACGCTGGCGAGGAGCGTGCGGTGGCTCGGTGCCGACGCCGGCATCGGGATCACTGCCTCACACAACCCGGCCCCGGACAACGGAATCAAACTGTGGAACCCGTCGGGACAGGCGTTCACTCCGGCACAGACCGATACGATCGAACGTCGACTTTCGACCGGCGAGGTCGACGACCCTTCGAGCGATATCGACGACAGCCCCACCGACGACAGCCCCACCGACGACAGCCCCACCGACGACAGCCTCACCGACGACAGCCTCACCGACGATATCGACGACAGCACCCCCGACGACACCAGTGGTGCCGTCTTGTCCGAAGACGTCGGGGCCGCATCTTGGGACGCGTTCGGAACCGAGCGGATCGAAGAAGGCGTCTCCTCGCGACACCTCGATCGTCTCGTCGCGTCCTTCTCCGACACCGAAGCGCCATCTCCAACGAACCGCACCGATGACTCGTCGGGCGAGGCGGAGGGGGAATCCGCGCCGAAACCGTTCGACGACCTATCGATCGTCGTCGACCTCGGCAACGGAACCGGTCGCGTCACCGTCGACGCGCTCTACGAACTCGGTGCGACGGTACACACGCTCGATGCCCAGTGCGACGGACGATTTCCGGCGCGAAAGAGCGAACCGAACGCCGAAACCCTCACTGCCCTCCAGGCCGCCGTTCCCGCACTCGACGCCGATTTCGGCATCGCCCACGACGGCGACGCCGATCGGATGGTCGCGGTCTCCGGTGGGGGCGAGTACGTTCCCGGTGATCTCCTGCTCGCGCTGTTCGCTCGCGATGCCGTCGAGACGAACGGCCTCGACGACGGCGGTGATTCCGACTCCCGCACTTCGTCCCCCCGCGTCGCCGTTCCGGTCGACACGAGTCTGGTTGTCGCCGATACGGTCTCCGAAGCCGGCGGGTCGGTGGAGTACACGCCCGTCGGAGACGTCCACGTCGCGGACGCCGCGTCGCAGGAGGGATTCGTCTTCGGCGGTGAACCCTCCGGAGCGTGGATATGGCCGGCGGAGACACTCGCCCCCGACGGGCATTACGCGGCGCTCCAGCTCGCGACCCTCGTGGCACAAAACGGCTCGCTCGGGACACTCCTCGATTCCATCCCGGCGGAAGAGTACGTCACACGCCGCGCGAACGTCGCGGTCGAGAACAAATCCGAGGCGATGGCCGCGATCCAGCGCGTCCTCCGTGAGCGCTACGACGACATCGATACCATCGACGGCCTTCGGGTCGACACGGGAGACGGGTGGTTCCTCGTCAGGCCCAGCGGCACCGAACCGCTCGTTCGGGTGACTGCCGAAGCGCGTGATGAGTCGCTCACTGACGATCTCCTCGACTCGGCACTCGACGTAGTAGACGCCGAAGTACACCCGTGACGTAGTAGACGCCGAAGTACACCCGTGACGTAGTAGACGTCTGAGTATATGTAAGTGTGAATCCGAATAAACACGAAAATCAGAACTTTGAATCGCTCTCTTATTACCGCGGACATAGTGGTGTCTCCCGGTTCGGGACTCAGTTCGCGATAGCCACGATAACTATCGTGGCGTTCGCAAGCCTTCACTCACTCCATCGCACGCCATCGTGCGATCAGTGGCAAACCCTACTATAATCACGAATCTTTACCACGTATCCAGGCGTACAGACCACCGTAATGGAAATCGATGCTGCCGTCGTCAACGAGGAGGGTGGCCCGTTCACGATCGAGACCGTTGAACTGGATGACCCCCAGGCGAACGAAGTCCTGGTCCGGGTCGTCGGTGCCGGGGTCTGTCACACCGATATGATCGTCCGCGATCAGCTGTACCCGACTCCCCTCCCGGCCGTGCTTGGCCACGAGGGATCCGGCATCGTCGAATCCGTCGGCGAGAACGTCACCGACGTCGAGCCGGGTGACAGAGTGGTCCTCAGTTTCGATTACGACGACGACTGTCACAGCTGCCACGCCGGACATCCGGCGTAC
Source organism: Halobellus rarus (assembly GCF_024494595.1). Taxonomy (GTDB): domain Archaea; phylum Halobacteriota; class Halobacteria; order Halobacteriales; family Haloferacaceae; genus Haloquadratum; species Haloquadratum rarum. The sequence continues at coordinate 24,764 of NZ_JANHDI010000006.1, forward strand.
TGCGAGGACTTCTTCGCGCACAACTTCGGCGGACGCCGTCCGGAAGACGGGACGTCCCCGCTCTCGCGCGGTGACGAGGACCTCAGCGGCCGCTTCTTCGGTCAGTCCTCCTTCGCGACGCACGCCATCGCCACCGAGCGAAACGTCGTGGCCGTCGAGGACGACGTCCCGCTCGAACTGCTCGGTCCGCTCGGCTGCGGCGTCCAGACCGGCGCGGGCGCGGTGATAAACACGCTCGACCCGCAGGCCGGCTCGTCGATCGCCATCTTCGGAGCCGGTTCGGTCGGACTCTCGGCCGTGCTCGGGGCGGACATCAAAGGCTGCACGGACATCGTCTCGGTGGATCTCAAGGAGAATCGGTTGGCGAAGGCCGACGAACTCGGCGCGACGGCGACTGTCAACCCCGGCGACGTCGACGACGTGGTCGAGGCCGTACGGGAGGTCACGGACGGTGGCGTCGACTACGCCGTCGAATCGACGGGCGTCGCTGACGTCGCCGAACAGGCGGTCGAGACGCTCACGCAGCGGGGCACGCTCGCCGTCGTCGGCGCGCCCGCGCTCGGCACGCGGGCGAGTTACGACGTCAACGATCTCATCCTCAACGGACGGTCGATCACCGGCGTCGTCGAGGGAGACAGCAATCCGAAGGAGTTCATCCCCGACCTGATCGAACTGTACCGACAGGGGAAGTTCCCGTTCGACGAGTTCGTCACCTACTACGACTTCGAGGACATCGAACAGGCCGTGGCTGACTCCGAAGGCGGGGATACGATCAAGCCGATCCTGCGCGTCAGTGAGCCGTAACGGACTGCGCGCTCGCGAGTCGTGATAGACTGTGCCCTCGCGCTCTGTGCTGAACTGCGGGCAACGAGCGTCACGGAACGCGCTCCTCGGTTCGTGTACTGACGCGGTGTGCTCGCACCACGTCGTCTTCCGGCCGCCGATACGTTTTCTCTCCGCCGCCGTTCGGCCTCGTTATTCGGGTCCAATTCAGCGGGGAGGTGAGCACTATCCGACTCGGTCTCGGCTCTGACAGCGAAAAACGTTTATATACACTACGGATTAGACACAGACGAACGATTTCGTCCGTTCGGTCGGGTCGCCCTTCGACGCCGACCCATCAACCACGACTCCGGTGGTGCGGGCCACGGATTTTGTGGCTCCTGCCCACGGCTTTCAAGATATGTATGAGCACTAACGACACGACGGATCCGATCGAAGCGGTCAGAACGAAACTCGAAGACGAGATTCCCGACGACTTGGTCGTCTCGCGCGTCGCTTACGAGGGCCCCGAACTGGTCATCTACACCGAGACGCCGCGGGAGTTCGCCGAGCGCGACGGCCTGATCCGTCGCCTCGCCAGCACGCTCCGCAAGCGGATCACGGTCCGTCCGGCCGCGGGAACCCAACTGAACCCCGCCGAAGCGAAGCCGAAGATCCTCGATCTGATCCCCGAGGACGCCGGAATCACGAACCTCCAGTTCTACCCGGCGACAGGTGAGGTTCTCATCGAAGCCGAGAAGCCCGGCCTCGTCATCGGCCGTCGGGCGAGCACGCTCCGGGAGATCACCCAGGAAGTCGGGTGGACGCCGGACGTTCTCCGGACCCCGCCGATGGAGTCTTCCACCGTCGACAACGTTCGGAACTTCCTGATGCAGGAGCGCGACGACCGCCGGGACTTTCTCGAACGCGTCGGCCAGCGGATCCACCGCGAACAGACCGACGAGACCGACTGGGTCCGCGTGACCACGCTGGGCTGCTGTCGAGAGGTCGGACGCGCGAGCTTCGTCCTCAGTACGCCCGAGACCCGAATCCTCATCGACTGCGGCGACAAACCCGGTGCAGAGGGCGAGGTCCCCTACCTCCAGGTCCCGGAAGCGAACCCGATCGCCGATCTGGACGCTGTCGTCCTGACGCACGCCCACCTCGACCACAGTGCGCTCCTGCCGCTGCTCTTCAAGTACGGCTACGACGGCCCGGTCTACACGACCGAACCGACGCGGGACCTGATGGGGCTGCTCCAACTCGACTACCTCGACGTCGCCGCCAAGGAGGGGCGGACGCCGCCCTACGAGTCCGAGATGGTGCGCGAGGAGCTCAAACACACGATCACGCTGGACTACGGCGACGTCACCGACATCGCGCCCGACATCAAGCTCACCTTCCACAACGCCGGTCACATCCTCGGCAGCGCCGTTTCGCACTTCCATATCGGTGACGGCTTCCACAACGTCGTCTTCTCCGGCGACGTCCACTACGACGACACGCGTCTGTTCAACGGCGCGTCGAACGACTTCCCGCGGGTCGAATCGCTCGTGATGGAGTCGACGTACGGCCGTCGCGACGACTACCAGACCGACCAGGCGGACTCCGAGCGGAAGCTGATCGAACTCATTCAGGAGACCTACGACCGCGACGGGAAAGTCGTCATACCCGCCTTCGCGGTCGGCCGCTCCCAGGAACTGATGCTCGTCCTCGAAGAGGCGATGCGGGAGGGCAAGCTCCCGACGATGCCGATCTACCTCGACGGGATGATCCGCGAGGCGACCGCGATCCACACCGCCTATCCCGAGTTCCTCCGCGACGGACTCAGAGACCGCATCCTCCACGAGGACGAGAACCCCTTCCTCGCCGAACAGTTCCAACAGGTCGACGGCGGCCAGGAGATGCGCGAGGAGGTCGCCGGCGGCGAGCCCTGTATCATCCTCTCGACGTCGGGGATGGTCACCGGTGGCCCGATCATGTCGTGGCTCGAACTCCTCGGCAGCGACGAGGAGAATCAGCTCATCTTCGTCGGGTACCAGGCGCAGGGGACGCTGGGGAGGCGCATCCAGAGCGGGCGACGCGAGATCCCGTTCAGCGACCGCGGCGGCCGGTCCGAACAGTTGACGCTCCGCTTCGACGTCGAATCCGTGAGCGGTTTCTCGGGGCACGCCGACCGCAACGGCCTCGAGAACTTCGTCGGGACGATGAACCCGCGGCCCGAGGAGATCATCTGCGTCCACGGCGACGAGGCCTCGACGGACCAACTCTCTTCGGGTCTCTATCAGAAGTTCGACGTGCGGACGTACGCGCCGCGCAACCTCGAAACGTTCCGATTCGACTGACTGCACTTCGAGCGGGCCGTCTCTCTCAGCCGCTTCGCGTTCTCGCCGGTCGGACCCGTCAGGCTGTCGTGAGGCGCTCGAGGAGGCGTCGTCGAATGTCGTCGGTCGCGGTCGCTGTCAGGCGATCAATCGTGCGAAAAAATCCCCGTTCTCTCCGTCAGCCTTCGACGGCCATTTCGGCGTCCGGACGCTCGTACTTGTCCTCGAACTCTTGGATCAGCTGCCCCATCTTCGCGTACCAGTCGTTGAGCATCCGTTGCATACTGTCTGAGATCTTCTCCGGGTCCGTCGGCGAGTAGACGTGGTAGTAGCCTCCCTGTTCGTAGTTTACCTGCTCTTTCTGGATGAACCCCGACTGCAGCAGTCGCTGGATCGAACGGTACGCCGTCGACCGCTCCCGTTCGACGATTTCGGCGACCTCGTCGACGGTCAGCGGCTCTCCCGCCCGCACCAAGACCTGGAAGCACTGCTTGTCGAGTTGCTTGAGGCCGTGGAAACACTCCAGTAGCCCCTCACACTCCATATCCTGCTTCAGTTGTTCGGACATCGAATCTGGCATCTGTTACCGCACGGTAGGAACCGTACGATTAAAAGGCTTGTGTGGAGTTCGTACAATCTTGCGCTACAACAATCGAACGTGACAGCGGGGTTAGTCGGCGGTCGGCGACTGCCGTGCCGATTCGCTCCGCAGTTCGACGAGGCTGCTGTAGACGACCATCCCGCTGACCAGTAGCGCCGACCCGAGGATCAACACCAGACTGACCATATCGAGGACGGGCATATTCAGGTAGTTGCCGACCTCACGAACTGCGACGGCGACCGACCCGCCCAAGAGCATCAGCCCGAAGTAGACCTTGATTTCGCTCTCGTCGACGATGCTCGTCGCGGCCGATCCGAGACGGGCACCGAACGCGCTCCCGGCCAGGAGCGGCAGCACGATAGAGAGGTCGACGCCGCCGTCCATCGCGTAGGTGAAACTCCCGATCCCGCCCGAGAAGACGATCTCGAACAGGTCGGTTCCCACGGCGATGGGCACGGGCACGCCGATCAGGTAGAACAGCGCGGGCATCCGGATGAACCCGCCACCGACCCCGAGGAAACCGGACAGGAGACCCGTCGCGAACGCGACGCTCAGGATCATCCACAGGGAGACGCGGATCCCGCCGCGGAGGCTGATCATCGGCGGGACGTTGTACGACTGGATCTTCTTCGCGATGTCCGGGATGTCGTCCGCGTCGATTTCGGCGTCGGCTTCGGCCTCGTGGTCGACACCACCACCGCCGTCGCCCTTCATCGCCTCGTACGTCACGAACAGACCGATGCCGCCGAGGAGGACCACGTAGGTGACGCTGATTATGCTCCCGGCGAGTCCGAGGGTCTCGAGGTGCAGGACGATCTCCTTCCCGACCTCGATGCCCGCGGTGGTCCCGGCGATCATCAGCACGCCGAGTTTGTAGTCCACCTGCCCCATATCACGGTGCTTCAGCGTCGCGATGACGGACGTCCCGAAGACGAACGCGAGGCCGCTCCCGACCGCGACGCGGGACGGGTAGCCCATCACCAGGAGCGCCGGCGTGACGAGGAACGAGCCACCCATCCCGAAGAATCCGAACAGGATGCCGATGAGAAGGCCGAACCCGATGAACAGGGCCAGGATGCCGATTCCGACCCCCATGACCTCCATCATTCGCTGGATTCCACCCCGATTAACCGCCGGACCGTCGGTTCGAGCGCGTTCGTGAGCGCACCGTAGCCGATGTAGAGGATTATCGCCTCCACGAGTACGGCCCCGACGAGACTGAGCGCCTGCGTCGTTCCCCCTCCCGATGCTCCTAACACTGCTCCGATATCTGCCATCTGTGTTCTCCGTTCGAGTTGTGTGGTTGTGTACTTTCCATACTATTCTACTCGACTCCAGATATCCGTTTGTGCTTAATAACGCTTTTGGGACGACAGTACAATACTATATTCGGCGCACATCGATAAGTTATGGAGAACGGATCGACCGGATCGAGCCCGTCGCCTTCGAGACTTCTCGTCCGGATTCGGTTCCGATCACGTTCTCGCCCCGGCTTCGCGACGTCGAACGCGCGCTTTGGACTCCACGTCGCGGTCGTTCGACTCGAAACGGAAACACGACCCTCGACACTTCTCCCGGTTCGTTTATCACCGCCGCTCGCGCTCCGGCAGGTCCACCGGCTCTCACTCACACGATCGGACGACCGTCAACGCACTCAGTTGTGATCCTGCTACGACTGTGGACGTAATCAACACGTATGTGTCGTAGATACCGGACAGAAATTCCGTTTTACGGCTGATGCTGCCATCTCATCGAACGACTGACCGTGTCAGTGTTGTCGGGCGGTCACATCAGTGCCATCGCCGTGACGTAAGCCACGACGAACGCGAGGAGAAGTGAGCCAATCCACGCCCCCACAGTGACGAGAATCTTCCGCGTGTCGACGACGTCGCTCCCGCCGACAGCCGCCCCGCTCCCGACGATCCCGCTGACGATCACTTCGTTGAACGAGACGGGCACGCCGAGCAACACCGCCGTCTGTGCGATCAGGAACGACGGCACTAACGTCGCGATCGAACGACGCGGTCCGAGCGAGGAGTAATCCTGTGAGAGTGACTTGATCATCCGTGGAGCGCCGGTCCAGGACCCGACGAGAATCCCGAGTCCCCCGCCGAACAGGACGGCGAACGTCGAGACGGCGTCGATCTGATCGGCCAGAGGGAGCAACGGTCCCACGGCCAGACCGACCTGGCTTCCACCGGCGGAAAACGCGACGAGCGATCCGAGTGCGAGCAGAACCCGTCGCAGTCCTCCCTCGTGGTCGCGAGCCACGTCCCAGTAAACGATGCCTGCGATGGCGACCCCGACGAGCAGTGTCGTTCCGCCCACCGCGACGGACGGGTCGAACGGAACCGTACGAGCCACCGCTCTCGAAACGGAGCCCGGGCCGCCGTTCACGCCGAGTCTCGGGAAATCGAGGTTCGCGACTACGGCCCCGACGACTCCCGCGAGTAGCGGGACGCTGAAGCGCTCCGGAACGTCTTCACGCGGGAGCACGCTGGCGATGAGATAGGCGATTCCCCCGCCGACGAACGGCGTCGCGACCCACACGAGGCCGATCTGTTGGTACTTCGCCCACGCGGGCGCGCCTCCGAGCGCGAGACCGACGCCGACGACGGAACCGGTGACCGTGAACGCCGTCGCGATCGGGTACCCAGTGTAGATTCCGATCGCCATCAGTCCGGCCCCGATCAGCAGGACCAGAATCACTCCCGTCGCGGGGAGTGAGACCCCCTCGACGAGGCCGCGCCCGACGGCCTCCGAGACGTTCGCTCCCTGCAGTACGGCGCCGAGGAAGCCGAAGATCCCGACGACGAACGCGGCACGCATCGTCGAGATCGCGTTGGCACCGACGGCGGGAGCGAACGGCGTCGCACCGCTCGAACCCGCGCCGACGACCCACGCCATAAACAGGCTCGCGACGCTGGCGACGACGAACAACGCGATGACTGTGGTATCCATATGAATGCGGGGGAGGGATCAGGGACTGGCGACGTGGCTCGATCCGGTCGCCGACGGGGTGCCTCTGGAACTGTCGGCGACGCGGGGGATCCCCGCCGGCCGTTCGGCGGGCGCATCCCGGTTCTCTCTGTCAGACGTGACCCTGTGTCGATATTCGGCACCGACGGTGTCGGTACCGCTCACGAACCCACGTCCGACAGCCTCAGTCACCGGCGAGGGATTCCTGGCTGGCCGCGCAGTTGTTCGGGCCGAGTTCCAGCGTGAACGCCTCCTCGTCGTCGACGGCGTTCTGTCCGAGGTTCGTCGCGATGATCTCCTCGTAGTTCGCCGGCCGCGGCGGCATATCGGATAGAATCAACTCCGCGAACTCGTCTTCCTCCATCGTCAGCGCGTCCATCTCCGCTTTCAGCTCGCCGATCGGCGCCGTGTACGTGCCGTCCTCAGCCGGCACCGCCGCGTCGCTGAAGTGCGCGCCGCCGACGAGCGTGTCGTCGGGCAGGGAGAGCACGCGCTCTTGGAGGGACTCGTAGAGCATCCGTGCGGCGTCGGGCGCGCCCTCGTCGCCCTCTTCGAGGTCCGGGCGGGCGACGCTCTCGATGAACAGCCCGTCGCCCGTCGCCAGCAGGCTCTCGTCGAGTAGGTACGACGTCATGCCCGTCGTGTGCCCCGGCGTGGCCACGGTCTCGACCGTCGCTTCTCCGACACTGAACGTGTCGCCGTCCTCGGCCGTCGTCACCTCGTCGGCGTAGGTGACGCCGCGGTCGACCGCTGCGGCGGGGATGACGCCCTCGACGCCTTCCGCGTCGAGGTCGCGAACGCCGGAGATGTGGTCGGCGTGGATGTGGGTGTCGAACGCGTAGGTGAGCTCGGCATCGAGTTCGGAGGCGTCCTCGAGGTAGCGGTCGGTGAACGCGCGCAGGGGGTCGACGGCGGCGGCCTCGCCGCCGTCGACCAGCAGGTAGCCGAGACAGCCCGAGGAGGGCCGCTGGTACTGGTAGAGGTCTCCAGCGCCGTCGTACTCCGAGACTTCGACGCGCTCGTAGATCTCGGCCCAGCCGTTCATACCGTCTTCGAGGTGATTGACGTCGTAGCCGCGGGCCTTGAGCGCGCCGGCGACGAACTCGCTGGCGCCGCCCTTCGCGCACAGAACCGTGATCTCGCGGTCGTCGGGGACCTGTTCGAGGACGTCGTCGTCGATGTCGTCTTCCAGAAAGTGGAAGTACGGGAGGTTGATGGTGGTGACGGTGTCGTCGTCGATGTGCCACTCCTCGTAGTCGGACTGCATCCGGGTGTCGAGGAGGGTGACGTCCTCGCCGGCGTCGATGCGGTCCTTCAGCGCTTCGGGGGAGACGGAGTCGACCTCCGCCTCGGGCGTCGGCAAGTCTTCCGGGTTCATGTTGTACACCCAATCCTACTGGGTGGGAACACAAAAAAGTTTGCAAAGTAATTCAACTATAGCACAATACAACCTCGCTCAGCGATTCGAGTCTACTACCCACACAAATTACTGAAATTGCGCTAAACGGCCTATTCACCGGTTATAGGTGGTAAATATCTATAAAACCGAGATCGGAGTGCACAGTCGGCCCGCACATAGAAAATATACAGCAGATCTATATTGTACAATCCACACAACTATTGTGTGGACGGATCCCTCCCGATGGCGCCGTACGAACCTCACGACTCGCGCGAACCGACCGCCCCGGCGTCGTCCGTCTCGATCGCTTCGAGTTCCGGCGTCGCTCGCGCGCCGACGAGAGTCTGGAGTTTTCCGAGGACGACGGCGACGACGTAGATCGCGACGGCGACGAGAACGATGACCGGGCCGCCGGTCGCCCGCCCGTAGAAGGCGAACCCGATCCCGAGGAGCACCGCGAGTTCGGCGAGGATCACGGAGACGAATATCGATTCCGTGAAACTCCGGGAGATCTGCGTCGCCCCGGCCACGGGGACGACGAGCATTGCGGCGACGAGGATGACGCCCATGATCTGCATCGCGCCGACGACGACGAGCGCGGTGAGCATCACCATTATCCGATTGTACCAGTTCACCGAGATTCCCGACACGGCCGCCGCCGTCTCGTCGAAGGTCACGTAGAGGAGTTGGTTTCGCGTGACGACCACCGTCGCGACGATGGCGACGAACAGCGCGAGGAGGATGACCGCGTTCGTCGGCGACACCGTCGACAGGTTCCCGAAGAGGTACTGATCGATCCCCACCGAGAGCCCGCCGGCGTTGATGCTGATGAGCGTCGATCCGAGCGCGAAGCCGGTCGAGAGGACGATCGCCATCGACACGTCGTTGTACGCGTCGGTCGCCTCCGAGATGAGTTCGATTGCCAGCGCCGCGATCACGGCGACGACGACGGCGGTCAGATACGGCGAGACGCCGAGGTCGATGACCGCGTTGAGGAACAGTCCGACGGCGACGCCGGCGAAGGCGGTGTGCGCGAGCGCGTCGCCGATGAGCGCGAGTTGTCGGTGCACGAGAAAGGTTCCGATGACCGGCGCGACGATCCCGATACAGAGCCCGACCAGTATCGCCCTGTACATGAATCTGTAGTCGGGGCTGAGCATTTCGAGGCCGGTGAGGTGGTGGACGCGGACCATCACCCAGTACCAGCCGTCGAGCACCCAGTACAGCGGTGTGAGAAGGGTTTCGAGCACGCCCGTCTGTAGCAGCACGAGGAGGCCGTCGATCATCCCGAATCACCCGCGGGGCTCGCGGCGGTGCCGAAGGCCCTCGCGAGGGCGTCGCCCGCGACGAACTCTTCGGTTTTCCCGTCGAAGTAGATCTCGCGGTTGAGACAGATCACGCGCTCGGCGTGGTCGGTGACGGCGCTCAGGTCGTGCTCGATGAGGACCACGGTGATCCCGTCGTCGTTCAGCGCTTCGAGCAGTTCGTAGAACGCGTCGACCGACTCGGCGTCGACGCCGACGGTCGGCTCGTCGAGGACGAGCAGGTCGGCTTCGCCGGCGAGCGCCCGGGCGATGAACGCGCGCTGCCGTTGGCCGCCGGAGAGTTGCGTGACGCGCCTGTCGGCGAACGCGCTCATCCCGACCGTTTCGAGCGCCTCGTCGACGATCGCCCAGTCGTCGTCGGAGAGCCGACGGAACCCGACGTGGGGGAACCGACCCATCTTCACCACCTCGCGGACGGTGATCGGCATCTCCTTCGACGCGCTGGCGTGCTGTGCGACGTACCCGATTCGAGAGCCGTCGTCGAAGCTGTGTGCGGGCTCCCCGAACAACTGAACTTCGCCCGTATCGGGTCGGAGTAGTCCGAGCATCAGTTTCATCAGCGTCGACTTCCCCGAGCCGTTCGGTCCGACGATGGCGGCGTACTCGCCCGAGTCTATCCGGAGTGAGACGTCTTCGAGGACCGGCGTGGCGGTGTATCCGAACTCGACGTCGCGGAGTTCCGCGACCGGTTCGGCCGTCATTCGAAGTTCCTCCACTCCTCGGCCCAGCCCTCCGGTCCCGCCTCCTCGGGTCGCCTGTTCCCCAGCACGACCTCGAACGTGGGCATATTGATGTTGTAGGCGATCTCCTCGTAGCCCCACCCCTCGTCGACCCACTCCTCGCGCACCCCGGCGTACGGCGTGACCGGGAAGTACGCCTCGACGGCGGTTTCCCGGAGCAGCTGTTGGGCCGGTCGGCGGGTCTCGAAGACCGCCGCGCCGATGTACTCGATCCCGTACTCGTCGATCGTCTCCTTCGCGTCGGTGATGTCGGACGGCTTGATGTCGTCGCTGGCGGCCAGGTTCGTGACGAGCGGCCGCATCTCGACGTCGTAGGCGACGCCGACGTACTGAAACGCGTTGTGGGCGGCCAACTGGACGACGTCGCGCTCGGCGGACTCGAATATCTCCCGGTAGTCGGCGTCGATTCGGTCGAGGACCTCGCTCTTGTAGGCTTCTGCGTTGTCTCGGAGCGTCTCCTCGTGGTCGGGCGCGAGGGCGACGAGCCCGTCCGTGATGGTGTCGACGGACTGCTTGGCCCGCTGGGGGTCGAGCCAGAAGTGGGGATCCTTGCCTCTGTTCTCGCCGATTCCTTCCTCTTCGGGGTCGAGGCTCGCGGCCAGGTCGACCAGTTCGATACCCTCCCGGGCGTTGATCAGTTCGGTGTCGACGCCGTCGGCTTCGAGCGTCGCGATCGCTCGGTCCGCCCACGGCTGGAAGTCCTCGCCGACGTGAACGAACGCGTCCGCGTCGACGATCTCCTGGGTGATTCTGGCGTTCGGTTCCCACCCGTGGCCGTGGAGACCGATCGGCACGAGGTTGCGGACCTCGACCGGCGTATCCGCGGCGACCGTCCGGGCGAAGTCGTAGAAACTGAAGAACGACGCGACGACGACCGGGTGATCCGAACTGCTCTCCGCTCCGGCCCCCGTCGTCGTTTCTGCGGAGTCGCTGGTCGCACTTCCCAAACAACCGGCGAGCGAGGCGGCGAGAGCGCTCGATCCGGCGAGGATCGCCCGCCGCCGGGAGAGGGTTGGGTGATGACCTGACTGCACCGTCTCGTTCATACTCGACTGTGTATGGGCGAGGCTAATACATTACTCTTTCCTCTCTAAATTAAATTTTAGACTAGTCTAATTCAGTATGAAAGCACGGCCGTTCACGAATCGCGCCACGGCTGTCGTGCTCGAAAAAAGCGTCGAGACGGCCTACACTTTGCTCGCAGCGCGCAGGAACGAGTAGACTTCGAGCGGGTCGTCGCTCTCGTAGCCGATCGTTCGACTCGTCTGGCGTTCGATACCCGGCCACAACGCGGCCTTTTCCGCAGTATCGGCCTGATGGTACCGGACCGTCGCCGAAATCGCGCCGCCGGTGTCAAGTTCCAGCGGGTACTCGCCGATCGGTTCCGAGACCGCGCTCGCGGCGGTCTCCGCGATTTCCTCTCTCACCTGATCGGGGTGATAGCAGGTCGCCGCGCGCATACTTCGAGCCTCTTTGGTCACGACGTACTCGGTCTCCGGCAGGACGTCTTCGAGTTCGTCGCGGAGGCAGTCGTCGCCCGTCACCAGCGCGGTCGGCGTTCCGAAGGCGGCCATCCCCATCGCGTTGAGTTCGACCTCGCCGACGGGGTCGCCGTTGAGCGTGACGTCGGCCATCGACGAGGAGGAGAACGTGTGTTCGAGCACGCCGCCGAACCCGGGCCGGGTGTGCGCGCCGATCTGGAAGCCGACGTCGGTGTCCTCGTCGACGCCGGAGATCATCCCGTACGGGCGTGGCCCCCCACGGACCAGTTTCGCGTCGGGGTGCAGTTCCTCGATGACGATGTTCCGCTTGCCGCCGTGGGAGTCGTTCACCACGACGTCGGCGTCGCGTTCGCTCAAGACGCCCTCGATGGCGGCGTTGACGTCTTCGGTCATCGCGAGGCGAACCCGCTCTGTCTCCTCGTCCTCCTGCGCCCAGTCGACGAATCCCGAGACTCCTTCGATGTCTGCACAGATGAATACGGTCGGCGCTGTCATCGTTCGACCGTCTCTCCCAGTGCCCGATAAATGTACTCTCCCTGTAGTGACACTGCGGCTCTCTTGCCCGTCTCGATTCGCTCCCAACGGGTTCGATCCGACGCGAACCAACGGTTCCGATCAAGTGGGGGGATCCGCCTACTTTAAGACCGTTCTCTTCCCAGGGTCGATAGCTCGTGGCGTCTGATCCCCTCCTCCAAGTTGCCTTCGCCGCCTGCGGCGTTTTCACCGTCGCCCTCGGACTCGTTCATTTCGCGATGCCGTGGTTACTGGACTTCGACGGCGCGATACCGACCGACGGTGAGCCGTTGCGACCGCTGAATCTGCTGGCATTCTCGTATCAGACGAAACGTTCGGATATCCGCGGTATCGCCCAGATTATGAATCATGCCGTCTCCTACGCGCTGGTGACGATCGGAGTGCTCGATCTCCTCGCCGCGCGGTGGCTCTCGACGTGGTTCGCGCCGTATCTGTTGGGATGGATTGCCGGCTGGTGGTTCCTCCGGGCGGCGACACAGCACAATATGGGATCGCGACTCGGGGACCGGCTGGTCGCGATCTGGTTCTCGCTGTTGGGGCTGTTTCACCTCGCCGTCGCCGTTCTGTGAGTTGGCGATGCTCTCGCGGGGCCGCGTGCGTTCGGAACTCCCGTCGCGATCCGACTACGGGTGCTACTCGAGGAACCGGTCGCTGACGTCCTCGTCGGGTATCATACACTGATCCCTTTGCCCGAACCACTCGTAGCGATGCTCGGCGACGACGTCGTAGGCGCGGTCCCGGACGCCCGTCGGAATCACCCGGGCGACGGTCGCAACCCGGTAGGGCCAGCCGAGGAGCGAGGCGATCCGAAGCACCGCCCCCGATTTCGTGTACACCCGGTCGCCGTCGACGAGAGCGATCGAGTCGAACCCCTCCGTCGGGAGGCCGTGCCGTTCGAGGAGTCTCCGTCCGGCATCGGACTGTAACGACGCGAATCGCAACCGACCCGCAGGGTCTCGGGGGAGCAGGAACCGCACGACCCCGTTACAGAGGTTGCAGACGCCGTCGAACAGTACGACGGGGGTTTCCGGTACCTCCGCCCCGTCGTCCGTTTCGGACCTCATCTCACCGACGTCCCTCCAGTTCGTTACTCCGGGAGGCGACGACGTCTACTCCGGGGCTGTAGTAGTACACCGGGGCCGAATCCGGCCGGGCAAACCCGCCCGCCCGCAGCAGGGTATCGGTCTCGACGCTCGCTTCCGCCGGATACAGCGTCCAGGGTTCGTGACGCACGTCCGTGTATCGAATCGATCCGTTCGGTGCCTCAGTGTAGAAGCGATACCGTTCGACGAGGAACTCCGCGAGTGGGTCCGACGGTGCGTCGAACGGCTCACCGGTCGGCCGGTACGTCGCTTCGTACTGTCCCGGGCGGGCACCGGGATGTCGTCGCCGACTGGAAAACCGGACGCGTCCGTCCGTCTGCTCCAGTGAGATCCGAGCGTAGTAGTACGGGAGGTGATGGAACAGGCGCGCGCCGACAACGCTTGCCAATCCCTGCGCGTCCAGGCTGAAGAAGTAGACGCTCGGAACGTCGTCGTGAGTGACGTACGTCCTGACGTTGACCTCCGGTAACCGGATGCCGACCTGCTTCGGCAGTCGCTCGGGTCTGACGGCGACGTTGGTGAACGGCACGACCGAGAGCCACGCCGACCCGTCGTGTCGGTCCGCTTCGAGCGCCGCCGGGAGATGTGAATCCATCAGCTCCGGATCCACGGGCCAGCTCTCGAAGAGGAGGTGCCGCCATCCCATCGCTAACCGTACGACCATACCGACCGTTGACCCGTCTTAGACAAGAGTCTCTCGCTGTCTTGGGTCTCATAGGGTGTCTCGTGACTGTTCGTCGGTAGTGAAACTACCGAACAGCAACATCGAATTGGAACGGACAGTGACACACACGCTACCGGCCGTCCGGAATCAGTCGCCGTCCGCCGCGGAATCGAGCACGGGGTCGTCGAGGTCGACTCGCGATTCGGTGAGGTCGCTCTCGCGCCACGTTCCGCGGCGGTACCACGCGTACGCGATCGCCGCACCCACGACGTTCGAGACGGCGAACGAGAGCCAGATCCCGGTCTCGCCGAGCGGTGCCGCCGCGAACCACGCGATCGGGAAGCGGACCACGCCGAGCATCAGCACGGAGATGGCGGCGGCGGTGAGCGTCTTTCCCGCCCCGCGGAAACTGCCGGTGTAGGCCCGCATAACCCCGATGAACCCGAACGTCAACGCGACGTATCGGAGGAACTGCGTCGTGATCTCGACGACTTCGGCGTCCGTCGTGAACAGGTCCGCGATCGGCGCGGCGGTGAACCACACGACGATCCCCGCCGCGGTGAGGACGCCGAAAAGCACCGTCGCTGCGAGCCCGGTGGCCCGCTCGGCGCGATCGGGCTTGTCGGCCCCCATATTCTGGCCGGTCATCGTCTCGACACCGTGGGCGACGGCGATCGCGGGGAGGAAGATGACCGAGAACACGCGCGTTCCGATGCCGTAGGCGGCGACGACCGTGTCGGGGAAGAGCGCGACGATGACCAAGAGGAGGTTCATCGACAGCGCGCGACCCGTCCCCTCCACCGACGCGGGCAGGCCAATCCGACCCAGGCGGCGGAGGTACGAAAGATCGGGTGCCATATCGCGGAGGTGGATCTGGACCCCGCGCTCTCCCCGAAACATAATCGCGAGGCCGACAACCAGCGCGAGCGCGCGCGAGAACACGGTGGCGATAGCCGCGCCGGTGATCCCCGAACCGGTGTAGTCGGTCGCCGCCAGCAGCGACGCTTCCAGTCCGCGAGCGCCCAGCATTCCGAACAGCGGGTTCCCCTCGAAGCCGAAGATGAGGAACGGGTCGAGGACGATGTTGAGTACCACCGAACCGAACATCACCATCATCGGCGTGATCGTGTCGCCGTACCCGCGCATCAGGGCGATGAAGACGAAGAAACCGAACATAAAGAACAGTCCGAGCGAGATGACCTCCATATAATTCGTCGCCAGCGGTAGGACGTCCGGGGAAGCCCCCAGCATCCCGAGGAACCACTCGACGAGGGAGAACCCGACGACTCCGAGGGTGAGCGAGGCGATGGCGGCGAACGTTACGGTCTGAGAGGCGGCGTACTCGGCCTCCCGCTCCTCGTTCGCGCCCGTGTACTGGGCGACGAGGACGCTCCCCGCCACCGAGATTCCCATCCCGAGCGAGATGAGGAGAAACACCATCGGGAACGCGAAGCTGATCGCCGCGAGCGCGTCCGTGCTGTACTGACCCAGCCAGAACGTGTCGGCGAGGTTGTACGCCGTCTGAAAGAGGTTCGTGACGACAATCGGCATCGACAGGAAGAACAGCGGCTTCCCGATGCTCCCCGACGTGAGGTCGAACTCCTCGGGGCCTTTGAACAGCGAATCGATGCGGCTCCGGACCCCCATCAGCGCGTGCCCTCCATCGACTCGTCGGCGATATATCCTGTCGGGAGGTTCGCGTACCCGTACCGACAGCGCGCGCTGTGCGTCGCCTCCGATATGTCGGCCACCCGGCCGTCGTCCATCTCGTTGATACCAAACTTACTAACTAGTCAGTAAAAAGCGTTCCGTGGTACGCTATGACGGAACGAAACGACAGACAGAACTGGGAGACCGGTATGACGTTATCGGAAGAAAACGTCGTTTCGGAACCCGGAACAGGGCAAAACCGTTATCCAACAGTAGGTAGGACTCTCACGTAATGGTTGACCCGTCGGATCGTGAGTTCTCGGAGCCGAACGAGGCGATTATGCAGGCCACCTATCGCGCCCTTCGCGAATACGGGTACGCCGATCTCACGATCAAACGGATCGCCGAAGAATACGGCAAGTCCACCGCTGCGATCCACTACTACTACGACACGAAAGAGGACCTCCTCGCGGCCTTCCTCGATTACCTGCTCGAACGGTTCGTCGATTCGATCCACGAGGTGGAGACGACCGACCCCGAGAAACGGTTGGAACTGCTGCTCGACGAACTGCTCGTCAAACCCCAGGAGAACCCCGATCTCTCGATCGCTCTGCTAGAGATGCGGAGTCAGGCACCTTACAAGAAGGCGTTCAGTCAACGGTTCCAGCAGAACGACGAGTACATCCGGTATATGCTCAAGGCGGTCATCAACCACGGTATCGACGAGGGAGTCTTCGAAGACGTCGACGCCGACCACGCCACCCGCGCGCTGATGACGATCGTCGACGGCGGTCGGACGCGAGCGGTCGTGTTGGACGAACCGGGGGGTCTCGAGACGGCCCGGCGGACTGCGAGCGAGTACGTCGACGCGATGCTCCGGTGACACTGTCGGACGGACGCCCGTGACGTGTCTCGTGGGCTCTCCACGTCGAACTCGGAAGCACCGGTATCTGCTACGGACACGCCGACGGGACAGCAGTGACAGCACGACTCGGCCCCCGCCGAGCGCTCCCGCGACGAGTGTCGGCCGTTGGCACCGACGGGGGGAAGCTGTCCGAGTCCCACTGTGGCCGCGGGAACACCGCCGGGAGTCGGGGGCGCTTCCGAGGCATCCAGTTCGTTCTCCTCCTCCAGAACTTACTGACTAATTAGCTCGTACTATCACATACCGATGGTCTCGACGGATCGTGCTGGATCCATCGTGAACCCTCAACTGAAAAAAATTGTGGATACGATAAAGTGCGTAAGCAACAGGGAAGAATTCCTTACCGAATAGGACAGCATTAATATGCTAACGCAACAATCGGCTACTGATGAGTAAGACCACTCGAGACTGGTGGCCGGATCAGCTGCCACTGGAGATTCTCGACCAGAACGCCGGCGACGTCGGTCCGTACGGCGAAGACTTCGATTACGCCGAGGAGTTCGAAAAACTCGACTTCGAGGCGGTAAAATCGGATATCGAAGCGGTGATGACCGACTCGAAGGATTGGTGGCCCGCCGACTACGGACACTACGGGCCGCTGTTCATTCGGATGGCCTGGCACAGCGCCGGCACGTACCGCACCACTGACGGTCGCGGCGGCGCGTCCGGCGGCCGACAGCGTCTCCCACCGATAGACAGTTGGCCGGACAACGTGAACCTCGATAAGGCCCGCCGACTCCTCTGGCCGGTCAAAGAGAAGTACGGCCACAAGCTCTCGTGGGCCGATCTGATCGTCCTCGCAGGCAACGTCGCACTCGAATCGATGGGGTTCGAGACGTTCGGCTTCGCCGGTGGACGTGAAGACGACTTCAGGCCCGACGAAGCCGTCGATTGGGGTCCCGAAGACGAGTGGGAGACCACCTCGCCCGACCGCTTCGACGAGGATGGGAGCATCCTGGGATCCCTCGGGAACACCGTGATGGGTCTCATCTACGTGAACCCCGAGGGACCCAACGGCGAACCGGACGTCGAAGGCTCCGCGAAGAACATCCGGGAGTCGTTCGATCGGATGGCGATGAACGACGAGGAGACGGTCGCGCTCATCGCCGGCGGGCACACCTTCGGGAAGGTCCACGGCGCCGACGACGCCGAAGAGCACGTCGGTCCCGAGCCCGCGGCCGCCCCCATCGAGGAGCAGGGCTTCGGCTGGGAGAACGACTTCGGCGAGGGGAAGGGCCCCGACACCATCACCAGCGGTATCGAGGGTCCGTGGAACACCACGCCGACCCAGTGGGACATGAGCTACGTCAACAACCTGCTGTCCTACGATTGGGTGCCGGAGAAAGGCCCCGGTGGCGCGTGGCAGTGGACCACGGAAGGGGGCGAACTCGACGACGCCGCTCCGGGCGTCCAGGACCCGGCGGACAAAGAAGACGTGATGATGCTGACGACGGACGTCGCGCTGAAGAAGGATCCCGACTACCGCGAGGTCCTCGAACGCTTCCGCGACGATCCGCGCGCGTTCCAGGAGGCCTTCGCGAGGGCGTGGTACAAGCTGATCCACCGCGATATGGGTCCGCCGACCCGATTCCTCGGCCCGGAGGTCCCAGAGGAGACGCTGGTCTGGCAGGACCCCCTCCCCGACGCCGACTACGACCTGATTGGCGGGTCGGAGATCGCCGAGCTCAAAGCGGATATCCTCGAGTCGGAACTGTCGATCTCCCAGCTGGTCAAGACCGCCTGGGCGTCGGCGTCGACGTACCGCGACAGCGACAAGCGCGGCGGCGCGAACGGAGCCCGAATCCGACTCGAACCCCAGCGGAGCTGGGAAGCCAACGAGCCGGCTGAGCTGAGCACTGTCCTGGAGACCTACGAAGAGATCCAGGAGGAGTTCAACAGCTCGCAGTCCGGCGATACGCGGGTCTCGATCGCGGACCTGATCGTCCTGGGCGGTCACGCGGCCGTCGAGCGGGCGGCCGCGGACGCCGGATACGACGTGGAGATCCCGTTCGAGCCGGGACGGACGGACGCCACACAGGAGCAGACCGACGTCGAGTCGTTCGAGGCGCTCAAACCGGACGCGGACGGCTTCCGCAACTACCTCGGCGACGAGGCCGACCAATCCGCCGAGGAGCTGCTCGTGGACAAGGCCGAACTGCTGGACCTGACAGTCCCCGAGATGACGGTTCTGGTCGGCGGTATGCGAGCGCTGGGCGCGAACTACGGGGGATCGGATCTCGGTGTCTTCACCGACCGACCGGGGACGCTGACGAACGACTTCTTCGTGAACCTGCTCGATATGGACTACGAGTGGGAGGCGGTCTCCGACGAGGAGGACGTGTTCGAGCTGCGCGACCGCGAGACGGGCGAGGTCGAGTGGAAAGGTTCGCGCGTCGACCTCGTCTTCGGTTCGAACTCCCGACTCCGCACCGTCGCGGAGGTCTACGGAGCCGACGACGGGGAAGAGAAGTTCGTCGAGGACTTCGTGGACACGTGGAGCAAAGTGATGAAACTCGATCGCTTCGACCTCGAGTGAGCTGAGCCGGGAGGCTTCGAGATCGCCGTCCTCACCAACCTGTTCACCGCCTTCGTGGTCGCGTTCTTCGGCGCACTCGCGATCGCATTAGCGATCGGGATCGGACTCGCCGTCGGCCTCGGCCGACAGGACTACGTCGCCGAGAACATCGACGAGTGGGTCGACTCCTCGCGTGCTGCTATCGAACCGGTCGATTCAACCTCGGAGGATGGTCCGCCCGGGACCGAATAATATCTCGTCCGATAGATACTCCGGGTTCGGTATCGCCGCGTACAGCCTGACGTCGGGGCCGTTCGGTCTGGTCCCGCTTCGGTTCTCTCGGTGTGGTTTCGCCGTATCCGATCTGTTCAGGCTCAGCGGTACCGAACGTCTCACGAAGTTCTCCCGATGGCCACGATCGGGTCCGCCTGAGGTCGATCTCCCGTCGGTGAACGAATTACGAGTCGGTGACGATCTCCGCTGAAACTTCGAGTCTCTCTGAACTGAATATATCAGTATATGATTCATCCCGATTGTGGAGCCGCCACAGATCTCGGCTACTCGAACGTCATCCCGTATCCCCACTCCTCTAGCTGTGCCTCTATCTCCTCGCGGTGCTCGAGTCCGACCATCACGAGCGCCTCCCGAAGGTCGGTCAGAGAGACGTCGTCGTCGAAGTGGTCCTCGAGGTCCCGGAGCATCTCTCGCTCCGCCGTCTTCGTCTCCGGTTGGAGAAAGAGCGGCACACGGTTTCGACCCTCTTGGACGCCGTCGCGTCGAAACTTGTAGGGGATCTGCATCGGTTTTTGGGTTGTCTGCTCCTCCGTCTCGGCGGGGGAATCGTCACTCTGTGCGTCTTCGGCGACTGGTTCGGTCGTCTCGTCGTCGACGGAATCGTCTGCGAAGGGGTTCTCGCCGGCTCCCTGTTTCATCCCCGTCATGCCGTCATCACCTCGTGGTCGACGTCCCCCGGTTCAGGGGGATTCGGGGCCTCGAGTCCGACCTCCCGCTCCAAGTACCTGGCCAATCGGTCGAACTGTGCCAGCGTCTCCAGTTCGTAATCGCGGCGGCGGTTTCGGTGTTCGCGGACGTATTCGAACGCCGAGCACTGCTGCATCCAACATCCCTCCATCAGCGACGCTCGCTCGCCGACGATTTCCGGGATCGGATAGTCGATCGCCTCGAGGATCGAGCGCTGGTCTCGCGTGTTCTTGAATCCCATCGGGATCGCGGCGAGGACCCCCACCTCGACGTCGAGTTGCTCCTCGAATCCCGCGACGAGCTCCTCTAAGCCTTCGACGGCAGCCTGGCCTTTCGCACTCGGTTCGATCGGGATGACGAGCGATCTGGTCGCGTTGATCGCGTTGTACAGGTGCGGTCCCTCCGTCGCCGGCGGGTCACAGATCAACACGTCGTACTCGTCGGGCACGCCCGCCTCCCGGAGCACGCGCAGGAGTTGGGCGTGGACCCCAAACGCCTCTCCCATCGCCTCGGCCTGCTCTTTCTCTCGCTGGAGATACTCCGCGAGGTCCGAGAGCATATTGTGTTCGGGGATGATGTCGACGCCCTCGACGGTCCGGACCAGGTCCCCGAAGTCGCCCTTCGGCCGTCGGATCATGTGGCGGACGAGAGTGTCGACCGATTCGGTTCGCCGATCGTCGACGCCGAACAGGCGCGAGAGGTCGCCGTCCTGCGGGTCGAGCGGGACAACCAGGGGTTTCAGCCCCGCTCTCGCGTGGGCGACCGCGAGGTTCGCGGCCGTCGTGGTTTTTCCGACCCCACCGGCCTCGCTGTAGGTCGAGTATGCGAGCATCGTCGTGTTCAACGGAGCCCTCCATCTTGAATGTTCGCCGGCCCAGTTCTTGGATTCACAAAACGGGTGAATCCAAATAGTGTGTGTAATGAATACAATTAATTAACAGAACAAATGAACATAGATAATGAATACAACTAATGGATATCTTCAATGAACAAAGGAAATGAACGCATACAATGGATTTCAACCATTGATACAAATCGTTTTCGTCACTGATGGGTGTACACTTTGGTTGCTATGACACTAAATTCGGAACACGACCGGACCAACCCCTCGACACGACTTGTTCGTGAACAACACTAATGAACACTATTGGTGAATACATATGATGAATAATTGTACTGAACAAATTTGCGGCTTTTTCGTCGGGGGATTCACCCTCTCCGGTGGGACCCTACCGCGGCGTTTGCAACGGACTGCGAACCGGCTCGCACACTGTCTGGGGAATCGAGTGATCGACGACCCGTAGTTTCTTTTTCTCCCAGCGAGACGTCCTCGACGAGTCGCCCTGAATCGACTCAGTCCCACGATGAACGTCCAACAGTTCAAATCCGAGCACGTACCCACGACGTCCGACGAATCGTTCCAACTGGAGAACAGCTATACCCTCGACGTGGCAGTCGACGGATCGGTGACGGCGAAGGCCGGGTCGATGATCGCGTACACCGGCGATCTGTCGTTCACCGGACGGTCCTCTGCAGAGGGCGGGATCACCGGCTTCATCAAGGAGGCGGCGACCGGCGAAGGGACGCCCGTGATGGAAGTCGAGGGCAGTGGACACGTGTACCTCGCCGATCACCAGAAGAAGGTCCAGGTGCTCGAACTCGCTGCCGAGGACTCGATCACGGTCAACGGCGAGGACATTTTGGCCTTCGAATCGGACGTCTCCTACGAGATCAGTACGATCGACAGCCTCGCGGGCTCGTTCGCGGGCGGGTTCACGAACGTCTTCCTGCAGGGTCCCGGCTACGTGGCGCTCACCACCCACGGGGACCCGCTCGTGTTGGAACCGCCGGTGGCGACCGACCCGAGCGCGACCGTCGCCTGGAGCGGAACGAGTCCGAACGTCAGCGTGAACCGGAGCCTCTCGGATATGGTCGGCCAGGAGTCGGGCGAGCGCTACCAGATGGACTTCGAGGGAACGGAGGGCTTCGTCGTCGTGCAACCCTACGAGGAACTGTAGCACGGTACGACGACCGGTCGCCCCCGTACCCGATACGGAGAGTTATGAGGGGATTTCACCTCATCCCTCTTCCTCGTTGAGAGTGGATTCGCGTTGCACGACAAAAACGGGGCCGAGGAACCGGTCGGCAACCTGATCGGCAGGCATACCGAAGACGAACGTCGATAACGACGGATCAGTTTCACCCATAACGACGGTATCGAACGTGTCGGCCGTCTCGATGATCGCATCGAGTGCTTCCTGATCACGGTCGATACGCGTCTCGATTCTCGAGGCGTCTATGCCCTGCTCCTCCAGCCGATTCACCATCCCCTCCAGGAGTGTCCCGACGTCCTCGTCCGTCTCGTCCGGCCCGGCGACGTGGTACAGCGTCACCGACGCGTCCGTCTCCCCGAACAGACCTGCGACGACGCGCGCCAGGCGGTCGACCCCCACGGCACCACGAACGGCGACGAGCACGTCCTCGACCGGCCCGGTGGCGTTCGGAACGAGCACGGCCCTACAGTCGTGCTCGGTCGTCATCCGGTCGATCGTCTTCTGGCCGTCGTGGGTGAACACGAGTCGCCGCTCGACGGTGGCGCCCGCCGCCTCGAATATCGTCTCGTACTCGTCGAGCCGCTCCCCGGCTCGGTCCTCGAACTGCATCTGCGCCTGTCCGGGCGCCGTCTGCTCCGGGATGACGTGATATCCCAACAGGACGACGTGGGCGTGCGCGAGGAGTTCGGGAACCCCCTCGGGGACCGATTCGCCTTCGAGCACGCGAATCGGGACGAGTATCGATGGTCGGTCCGTCATGGTTAGATATCCCCCTTGAGTGTGACGTCCCCAGCGTAATAACGGTACCACAGGTACGACACGAGCATGACCAGGATGCCGATCCCTATCGACGCGGGCTGCATGAAGGCGATCAGTCCGAAGCTCGCCAGCGCACCCACGGCTGGAACCACTGGATAGCCCGGGACCCGGTAACTGGGCGAGTACCACTCCGGATTCCGCCGCCGCAACACGATCAGGGCGACGCACATCAGCCCGTACATGATCAGGTGGAGGAACGAGGCGACCTCCGCGAGCAGTTCGACCTGGCCGGTCGCGACGAGAACCAGAATCGGGCCACCGGCGGCGAGGAGCGCGACGTGTGGCGTGCCGTACCTGAGGTTCACCTCGCTCGCTTTCCGTGGGAGCAGGGCGTCGCGGCTCAGAGCGTACACCGCCCGCGAGGCGCTGAGAATCGACGCGTTCGCACTCGAGAAGGTCGCCAACAGCCCGGCACCCAGGATCGCGACCGCGCCGGGTAGCCCGAGGAAGTCCCGGGCCACTTCCACCATCGCCGTCTCCCCGAACTGTCCCAACCGGTCGGCACCGAAGGCGCTGGTCGCGACGAAGATCGTCACGACGTAAAAGACGGTGACGATCAGGACCGACCCGACCATCGCCAGCGGGAGGTTCCGTCCCGGCTGTTTGATCTCGCCGGCAACGGTCGCGACCTGGGCGAACCCCAGATACGACGTGAACACGAGCGCCGCGGTCGTCAACACCGGAAAGTAGCCCCTGGAAAAGAACTGCTCCGGAACGGATCCCCCACCGAACACGCCCACGGCGTCGAGGACGCCGTACGAGAGAAAGCCCGTGAGCACCACGAGGAGAACCCCCACCACCACGTTCTGGATCTTCGCGGTGTTCTCGGTGCCGCCGATACTCAATGCCGTCAGTGCGGCGCCGAACAACAGTCCGATCCCGATGACGGGACTGAACGGGAGCGCGACACCGAGTTCGGCGAAGACGGCGCTCGCGTAGTGGCCGAGCCCGACGAGATAGAACGCGGAGGCGAACATTAGGCCCAGCCACAGCCCCAGGCCGACGATCGCCCCGTAGGCCGTCCCCATTCCCCGCGAGATGAAGTAGTAGCCGCCCCCGCTCCGGGGCATCGCCGTGGCGAGTTCGGAGGTCGGCAGCGCCACGAGCAACGCGATCAGTCCCCCGATTGCAAACGAAAGGGTGGCAGCCAGCCCCGCGTTATCCGCCGCCAGTCCCGGGAAGACGAAGATCCCCGCCCCGATCATCGTCCCGATCCCGATCGCCAGCCCGCCGACCAGCCCGATGGTCCGTTCGAGCTCGACGTCGTCGTCGTGGACGGTTGTGTCGTCAGTGACGGCTTCTGGCTCCTCGACGGGTGTCTCGCCGGCAACGTTTTGACCCCCTGGCTCGACGTCGACGGGCCGTTCGGTCATACGACAAGGGTAGTTTCAGCTGTCAAATAAAACCGCCGACCGGTTTCACGGCCTCCTTTACGGGCGAGACAGCTCGAACCCCCAATCAATCACCCGATCGGCGAGGAGGACATCGAGGAACTGATCGCCGAGAGCCTGTTCGATCCGGCGGCGACGAGCCGAATCGTCATTCTCTGGATCCTCACGCCGTCGCTCTCGGTCGTCGGCTCGTACCTCCTCTCCGGCCTCCTGCTGTGAGCCGACCTCCCGACCGGTTCTCCACGTGAGCTGGAGAACTCCCGGACGCCCGGCCCATCGTCAGCCGGCCGAAGACCAGTTACACGAACTCGGCCTGGAACCGGGTGATGTTTTCGTCGGTCCCGGCGACCACGAGTTCGTCCCCGGATTCAACCACGAACGAGGCCTCGGGATTGGTGATCACGCTCCCGTTCCGTTCGGCGGCGACGACGGTACATCCGGTCCGGTTACGGATGTCCGCGTCAGCGAGCGATTCGCCAGCAGCACCCGGAGCCGTCGTCCGGATGAGTCTCAGCTGCGTCCCGGTGGAGAGGATCTCCTCACCGAGCACGATCGACGCGAGCATCCGCCCGCTCACGGCCGCGAACGACAGCACGTAGTCCGCGCCGGCGCGATACAGCTTCGACACGCTTTCGTGCTCGTTCGCTCGGGCGATGATCTCAATCCCGGGATTTAGTTCACGAATCGCAAACGTCGCGAAGATCGCCGTCGTATCGTCCGGCAACGCGAGCACGACGGTACCGGCGTCCGTGATTCCCGCCTCGCGGAGGACGTCTCGGTCCGTCGCATCGCCGACCACGTCGATGGACGGGCGGTCCGCGAGGTCGATGGTCGTGTACGCGACCCCGGCACTGGTGAGTGCGCTCGTGACGGCCCGTCCGACGATACCCGTCCCCGCGACGACGACGTCTCCCCGCCGGTGACGTCCCTCCGAAAGGGTCATCTCCTTCAGTCGGTCGAGTTCCACCTCTCTGCCGGTCGCAACGAGAACACTTCGGGCATCGAACCGGGCATCCGGTGGGGGTGGACTCTGGAAATCCCCCCGGATCCACACCCCAATGATAGCTGCTCCCGTCCGTTCGAAGACGCCGCTGTCCGCGATGGTCTGGCCGATCAGTTCGCTCCCGTTCTGGAGGGGGAACTCCGCGATGTCGAAGCCCTCGTCGATCTCGACGGCCTCGGTGGCCTCCGGATCGAATGTGCCGACGGCTTTGCTCGCGAGTTGCCCCCCCATAATTCGCCTGGGCGAGAGCACGTGGTCGGCCCCCGCGTACCGGTGATAGTCCGCGGTGGTCGGGTCCTCGGTCAGGCTGATCGTCCGTACGTCAGGATTGGCCTCCAGCGCGGAGAGGAGGACGCTCGGGTTCGTCTCGTCGTCGACGTTCGCGATCAGCGCGTCGGCGTGCTCCAGCCGGGCCGAGCGGAGTGTCGCGTCTGACTCGGGGTCTCCGAAGATCACGGTGTAACCCGAGGTGTACAGGTCGTTCGCGACTTCCCGGTCGTCCTCGATGATGACGTACTCGACGCCTCGCTCGGTGAGTTCGTCGATGAGGACCTCTTCACGAGGCCCGTAGTTACAGAGCACGACGTGATCATCGATCCCACGAACCGACGAGGGGGCGTTGGATCGGAACGCGTCCTCGAAGAGGGGCACGACGAGTACCGGGAGCGCAGCGAAGATGAGCACGAGCCCCGAGAGAGCCATCAGAGAGACGAGGTAGTTCATCTGGGGGCTCGACCAGGGGGCGTCCCCCCCGTAGCCCACAGTGGTGACCGTCTGGACGACGACTTCGATCGATCGATACAGCGGCTGCGGCCGCCCCTCCCACGTGGCCATCCCGTAGTTGTAGAGGACCACGAACCCGGAGAGCACGCTGACGACGATAACGAGGTAATAGATACTGAGACGTGTTCGCCGGTTCATACTAACCAGCATTAGGTGTCAAAACCATAATATTCACTCCAGAGTGACGAGTCCTCGGATAGCGCCAGACACCGGCAGAGATCACACCGGTCGCGGAACCAGTGAGAGATTTCGGTCGAGAGGGGCACCCTTACCCGTGGACTGCTAAACTCGGGATCGCCCGCTCGGAATTAATGAGTACCTGATATCTCTCCCAACGTGTGGGATATAGCGCGCGGGTGCAGCAGAAACAATACAACCCGTAAATCCGAACGAGCGACCTGCCGTTTTATTCAGCTCACGTCCGTACTCATCGTATGATCTCACGAATTCTCGTACCGATGGACGACTCGGAGATGGCTCAGCGAGCGCTCGAGTACGCCCTCGAGAACCATCCTGACGCGGAGATCACCGTCTTGCACGTCGTGGGCGGACCGTCACCGTGGGGGGGCGAAGCCACGGGACTCGCTCTCGAGGTGGATCTCGAAGGGGCCGCCGAGGAGCGCGCGAAGGAGGTCTCCGATGGTGCCCGGGAACTCGCTGCCGAGTACGATGTCGACATCACCACCGAGGTTCAACTGGGGCATCCGGCCCGGGCGATTTTGAACCGGGCCGATGACTTCGATGCGATCGTAATCGGAAGCCACGGCGGCTCGTTGGCCGATCGGCTGGTCGTCGGGAACGTCGCCCAGAAAGTGTTCCGCCGGTCGCCCATTCCCGTAATCGTTGCTCGGTGAGTGGCTTTCACTGACAACGCTGGAAAGACGGGACCGGACACAGCTAACGGTGTATGAGTGGCAGTATTACACCATCTGCTCTAACTCGATCCAACTCTGTAGACCGTCCCGTATGAATGACATACGTATCAGCTGCGCTTACATATCCTGTACTGTAACTGTATAGAGATCGTAGATGTGGGGAGATGAGCCACGCACAACAACTTCACCAACTTCTCGGGGAGGGCAGCAAGATCAACATCGTCTGCCACAATAACCCAGACCCGGACTGCCTCGCGAGCGCACTCGCATTGGGCCGGATCGCGGCTGCGGCTGGGATCGACGAACAGCAGATCCTCTACAGCGGCGATATCTCCCACCAGCAGAACCGGGCATTCGTCAATCTCCTCGATATCGACCTCCGACCGTTCGAACCCACGGTCGTCCAGAACCGCCAACCGGACTCGTTACTCGCATTCGTCGATCACTCCACCCCGGGCGAGAACAACACGGTTCCCCCGGAGACGAACGTAGATATCGTGATCGACCATCATCCCGCCGAGGAGATTGACGCCCGGTTCGTCGATCATCGTGAGGAGCTGGGTGCCGCTGCGACGATTCTTACGGAGTACGTGCGCGCTCTCGACGTCGATCTGGACGCGGATCTTGCGACGGCACTCCTGTTCGCCATCCGTTCGGATACTCTCGACTTTCTCCGCGGAGCGACCAACGAGGAGTATGATGCGGCTGGGTACCTTCACGAGTACGCGGATCAAGAGATGATCCGGCAACTGTCAACCCCGTCAGTTTCTGGGGGGACTCTTGACGCCATCTCCACCGCGATCGACAATCGACGAATAAACGGCGCGGTACTCGTCTCTCACGTCGGTCGGACGACCGAGCGAGATGCGCTTCCCCAAGCCGTCGATTATCTTGTGAGATTAGAGGGCGTTCAAACCGCCATCGTCTTCGGACTCGTCAACGACGCTATTCACCTCAGCGCTCGGTCACCAGACGCGCGGGTGAACGTCGGTAATATACTGAACGAGGCGTTCGACGATGTCGGGAGTGGCGGTGGTCATCACGACGTCGCGGGCGGTGAAATCCCGCTCGGTATCTTTGCTGACTACACGTCCGACGACGCCCAGTTGCTCGATATGATCGAACAGATCATCACCGCACGCCTTTTCGCGGAACTCAATCTCTCCGAAGAGGCAGCGGAGTAACACGTACCACCACGCGTCCCGGCACGGGTGTTATCGTGGTCGGTGACACGCTGCTGACTCTATGTCTGTATGCGGGATACCTCGCTGAATGCTCTGTATCGGTCACCGCGCTTCTGACAGGGTTTGATGACCTGATCCGGCTACTGCTGCACGCACCGCGCGAATGCAGTACGAACTGCGGGCAGCTATCACGAGAGGCGGTAGATGCAGAAGAACAAGGTACTGCGCGGCTACTCGGCCTCCCACGCTCTTTCACGCGCGGTTTGCCGGAGCACTCACTCGGTGTCAGTCTCCTCGGCATCGTCCAGTTCCCCGTGCTGGATCACGAACACCGGGCCCAGGAACTGCTTGGCGACCTGGTCTGCGGTCATCCCGAACAGGAAGGTCGTCACTGATGGGTCGGATTCCCCCATCACGACCGCGTCGTAGTTGTCGGAAGTATCGACGATCATCTCTTGCGGAGAGCCCTCCCGCGAGATTTGGATATCGATCGCGTCCGAGGAGACCCCATCCTCTGAGAGCCGAGTCGCAACCCCGTCGAGCAGCGTCTCCATGTCCGCGTCAGTTTCGTCCTCGCCAGCGACGTGATAGAGTGTCACGTCGACGTCGACCGTCGCGAACAGCCCCGCAACCAAGCGAGCAAACCGGTCGACGCCGATGACCCCGCGGATCGCGACGAGTACGTTCTCCACCGGTCTCGTCGCGTTTGGAATCAGTACCGCGAGGCAGTCACGCTCGTCTGTCACCCGATCGATCGTCGTCTGCCCGTCGTGAGTGAACACGAGCTGGGATTCGACCGTCGCCCCCGCGTGTTCGAGTATCGCCGAGAAATCGTCGAGACGGCGGTTGGCCTGATCTTCGAACTGATATCGCGCCTGATCGGTCGCGGTCTGGTCCGGCACGACGTGGTAGCCAAGCAGGACGACGTGTGCGTTCGTAAGGAGTTCGGGAATACCCTCCGGAATTGATTCCCCCTCGAGAACACGTAACGGGACTAAGATGCTAGGTTTGTCGGGCATTGTCTGAACTTCCAGTCGAGTCTGAACTGGCTGGTCGAAAATCGATTCGCGCTGACAATAAAGCCAGTGCATAACCGTCTAGTACGGGTATTCAGACGAGCGTAATCCGGGTCTGAAACCTTCTATGTAGTCGGTTGGAGGTACACTGTGCAGGTAAACGCTCGACAGGAATCGAGGTGCCTCTTCAACTGTGCGAGATCCCCGAGGAGGCTCGCCGGCTACCCATCAGAATGACGACACACCTTTTCAACCCGGTCGGCATCGCCATATGTTTCACCGGTCTGTTCGCCTGGTTGAGCGAGTCGGAGCCGACTCCGTGTCGACGTCGATACTCCTCGGCGCGTGTGCACCGGGCATCCATCGCCGGCGCAGACAACGCAGATACTGTCTCGACGCCTTTTGGCTCCCGGATCCGTCGGCACTACAGTCCCCAGAAGTACGCGATGCCAGCCGTCGTGACGACGGTCAGGATGAGTTGGAGCGGCGCGCCGACGCGCGCGAAGTCGGTGAACTTGTACCCGCCTGGGCCGTAGACCATGAGGTTCGTCTGGTAGCCGACAGGGGTCAGTAGCGGCGTGCTGGCCGCGAAGGTCACGGCCATTGCGAACGCGAAGGGGTTGGCGCCGAGTTGGCTCGCGACTCCGACTCCGATCGGTAACATCAACACGACGCTGGCGGAGTTGCTGACCATCTCCGTGATGATCGCGGTGCCGAGGTAGAACAGCCCCAGGACCGCGATCACCGGAAGGAGGACGCTGACGGAAACGATGAGGTCGGCGATGAGGTCCGCCGTGCCCGAGGCCTCGACTGCGATGCCGAGCGGGATGACCCCCGCCACCATAAAGATCACTTCCCAGTCGATGGCTTCGTATGCGTCCTCGGGCGTGAGGATGCCCGTGAAGAACATCGCCGCGACGCCCGTTAGCGCACTCACCATGAGCGTGAGGACGTCGAGTGCCGCGAGTCCGAGGGCGCCGGCGAGGATCCCCAGCGCGATGGGAATCTTCGATCGGTCGAACTCCTCCCACCTGTCCTCGCCCGCGATGGCGACGTTCGTGTCCCGCGCGATGCGATCGAGCACTTGGTCGGACGCCTGGACGAGGATGACGTCGCCGGCCTGCAACCGCACCTCCCGGAGGCGCTGGCGGATCACCTCGTCGCCGCGCCGGAGCGCCAGGACTGTCACGTCGTAGTCGCGCTCGAAGTCTGTGACACCGCTGCGCCGACTCGACCAGGGCCCTGGCAATAGCACGACTTCGGTAAGCTCGATCTCCTCGTCGGAGGTCTCCTCCGTCTCGTCGCCGTCCTCCTCCGTGTCTTCGCTCGACGCCTCGTCCTCGGCGGGAGAGCCACTGTGCTCTGTGTCAAGCGACTCCCAGCCGTGACGCTGTGGTGAGAAGCCGGGCGGGAGGGGCGCATCGTCCTCTGTGGCCGCCTCCATGACCTCTGGTAACAGCTGCAGGTGACCCTGCTCGATGACCTCCTGGAGGGTTTCCTGGTCGGCCCTGACGGAGAGGACGTCGCCGGCCTGGATACGTTCCGAGCCGAGTCCGTGAGCGAGCGTCCGGTTGCCGCGAACGATCTGGAACACGTCGAGATCGAGGTCCTCCTCGCCCAGTTCCCCGACCCGGGAACCGACGAGCGGCGAGTCCTCCATGACGACGACGTCGGTGAGGTAGTCGGTCATACCGAACGCGTCGGTGGGCGACCCCGCCGGCTCGATCCGTGCCGGTGTGAGGTATCGACCGACGGTGAGCAGGTACACGATCCCCACGAGCAGGACGATTGCACCCAGGTGCGTGAACTCGAGCAGCGCGAACGGCTGTGCGTCGGGACCGCCCACTTGGACCCACACCTCGCTCGCCAGGAGGTTCGTTATCGTCCCGACGACGGTGAGCATACCGCCGAGCATCGACGCGAACGACAGTGGTATCAGAAGCTTCGAGGGCGACGTCTTCGTCTGTCGAGCGAGGTTCATTATCGCGGGTATCAACACGGCGACGACCGAGACGTTGCTGACGACCCCGCCCGGCGGCCCGGAGAGCGTGACCGTGGCGAGCAACTGCCGGAACTCGTTGTCCCCGGCGAACGCGATCAGCTTCCGCGTGAGGATCTGGATGACGCCGGTCCGTCGGACGCCTTCGCTCAGGACGAACATCGCCAGGACGGTGAGCGTCGCGGGGTTCGAGAACCCCGAGACGGCCTGCTCCGGCGACACGCCGGTCCACTCGCCGAGGAGGACGAGCGCGACCACCAGGCCGACCGCGGTGGCGTCGATCGGAACCGGCTGGGTGACGAAGAGGACGAAGACGACGGCGATGATCACCAGTACAACGGCCACGTCGAGCGAGACCGGCAACTCCACCGGGAGTCCCTGGAGGAGTGTCGGCGTCGCCAGTGCGAGAGTGTGCAGTCCGTTCGTCACGACTCGATTACGTGTGGATCCTCGTGGCGCATATATAGAAGTACGGTTCGCCGCTCTGTCGCCGAACGCCGGTGGCGTCCATCGATACGGTGGGGCACGTGGCGTGGGAACTGCTCTGTGACTGTTCGTCGAAACTCCCCGTAGAGATGTGTGCGATTCGACTCTGCTCCCGGTTGACGGGAGCGAACGCGCAGCCAAACCCGCCCCTCATTCAGATCGATAGACCCAGAAACGAATGGGCGTTCTGTGAGGGGGTATATTCGATATTCAGCGACCAGTTCTATCGATCTCTGGGGCTTTCAAAAGCGCCGATCGGTTTTGCGCTGCGTCAGTGTGCAGCAAGTACGGCGTCGAGTAACTCCGGCAGCTCCGTCCGACTCGTCTGCTCGGTGTCGACCGACTCATTTCCGGTCCCGAGCTCTTTGAATCCCGTCCCGGTCGGCACGACCACCGCGGACTCATCAGAAGCGACCTCGCCGCGCTCGGACAGACGCGTGAGCCCCGCTAACGGTGTCGCGGCCGCCGGCTCGACACAGAACCCACCATCGACAGCGAACCGCCGTTGAGCGCTCTGAATCTCTGCATCGCTAACTGACACGACGGCCCCGTCGGTTTCACGGACCGCCGCGAGCGCACGAGTGCCACTTGGGGGATCCGGATTTCCGATCGAGTGGGCGATTGTCTCCCCTGTTTCGTCGGGCGAGAGGGCCGTTGGCTCCGTCGCCCCCGTTTCGAATGCTTGCGTTATCGGATCGGCGGTGGCGGTCTGGACAAGATACAGCCGCGGGGGCTCCTCCAGCAGCCCGAGTGTCTCGAGATCACGGAGCCCACGCCAGACCCCCGACGCAAACCCCCCAGAACTCGTCGGCAGCACGATCGCATCAGGTGTGTCCGGGGCGAGTGATTCGTAGATCTCGAACACGACCGTTTTGTACCCGCTGATGCGAGCCGGCGCATCGCTGACGAGAACCGAAATCGGGAGCGATTCCGAGAGTGCTATCCCATCGGCGTACAGGGCCCCGTAGTCGCCGCTGACTTGCACAATCGTCGGCTCATACTGCGCGATAAGCTCCAGGCGGGCCGACGGGATCTCGTCGGGGACCAACACGATACACGCTCGGCCGAGGCTGGTTGCGTGGGCGGCGGTGCTGACCGCCATATTTCCGTACGAGATCGTACCGATGACATCGGTGCCTGTCTCAATGGCGTGTGGAACCGCCACAGCACTGCCGCGATCCTTATACGCCCCGGTCGGGTTTTCGCTCTCGTCTTTGACGTACACTCGGCACCCGGCAGCGTCGTCGAGTGCGTGACTTCTGATGAGCGGCGTCCGTCCCGCGGCTTGCGCGACGCCGGTGGGTTGCTCGACCGGAAGCAGCGCTTCGTAGCGCCACATACTCTCGATATCCGGACAGTCTGACCAGGCAAAATCGGTACTGGGCGTGTCGAACCAGAGTGGTTCACCGCACGCACATCGGACTCGCGTTTCGTCGTCGTAGCGTTCCCCACACCGGAAACAGACCAAAGAAGAACTCATCACGTGTTTTTACAGCACTCACTCCGAGATATATCTTCTTTGCTCGAAGAGTCTCATCGAGGCGATTTCAGCCGAATGGGGCGAACAAAGCCAGAAAACGGACGGAAACCCGGAATTCTGTGATTGTGCTGCCGTGTCGCTCCCCCTAATATTTCTCCCACTCAGGATGATAGCATAGTTTTAATGACACAGTCAGGTTCGAAATCTTCAGCACTGTTCACCGTTCCCGCCGGATCCTTGGTCGAAGAGCGCATAGACGAGGTAGAGCGGGACGGCGATGAGGAGCCCCATCCAGAGGAGTCCCCAGAGCCCCATCGCTCCGCCGAAGAGGCCCCAGCCGCTCCCGCCCATCATACCGCCGCCGTAGCTCCCACTACCGTGGGCAGCAGCCATTCCAGTCGCCGCGACCAGCAGCGGGACGGCGAGGATCACGAGTCGACGAGCCGTGCGTCCGATGTGAGTGGTGAGTTGCGTCATTGTCTTGCGTTGGTGAACCGCGGTGTTCTGTCGAAGCGATCGAAACGGTCAGGGCCGTCAGCAGTGGCCCTGCCCGTACATCCCGCCGTGGTACCTGTCGTCAGCCCCGTCGTGATATTCCTCGTCAGCCATATCCCGAGCCATCTCGTCGACGGTCACGCCCGTATGCGACCCCATCCACTCGACGCTACCAGGGCCCATGTGTTCGGTCATCTGTGCCTCCATCCAAGTGGCCCATTCATCTGCGGTGGTATCGTCCGCGGGCGCGTCGTCAGCGGCCGTTTCGTCGCCGTGTGCGCTGACCACGGGGGCGGCGAACGCGAGTCCGACAATCGCGAGGGCCACGAGCAGCCAGCGGCCGAGTGTGAAGTTGGTCATCGTCTTTCTCCTCGGTTACTCGTAGGACTGCTCGGGAGTTATCCACGTGGGTGTGAATTCACACAGGAGAACGTTCGAGAACGTTTATAATGCGATCTAAACGTTTTTCAGGAGTAGAATCGTTCATCCGGCTCGAATTCGTCGGATTGGCACGCAACCTTCCTCCCGAGACAGCACCGAGACCACACGAACGACGGTATGAGCGATCCGAAACAGGTCCTCGACCGAGTCACTCGACGTATCTCACGACACGCGCCATCCCGGCATCGAGATGGTACAGGTTGTGACAGTGGAACAACCACCGACCGGGGTTGTCGGCGTGGAAGTCGATCGTTACCTGCCCTCTCCGTCCGGGGACGATGACCGTGTCTCTGATCGCGTCGCCGACTTGGAAGAAGTGACCGTGAAGGTGCATCGGGTGAACGACCGGGCTCTGATTGGTCATCCGAATTCGGACGTGTTCCCCGGGCCGAATCCGGAGCGGGTCGGCGTCCGGGTAGGCCTGCCCGTCTATCGTCCACGTGTAGGACTGGCCTCTGCCGCGTGAGAGCGTCAGATCGAACGTTCGATCCGGCTCCCCACTCACCCCGTCGAGCGAGGAGATCGCCTGCAAGTCCCCGTACTGCAGCCGGTTACTGGCCGACGACGGGCGCTGTGGGCCCTCCCCGTCCGCTGACTCGTACTCGACGACGGCTCTAGCTGGTGGTTCGTTTCCATCGAGCGCATCCGCTTGAAGGGCCCACGTGCCCGGGTTCGTCGCCTCGATCACGACGTCGTAGCGCTCACCGGCCCCGAAGACGAACGAGTCCACGTCGACGGGTTCGACAGGGCGCCCATCGGCGTGGGTCACCGTCATCTCGTGGCCGGCGATGCGGACACCGAAGACGGTCGCGCTGGCGGCGTTCACGAACCGGAGGCGCACCCGCTCCCCTTCTGCCACTTCGAACCTCGGTGGATCCTCTGGAAGCCGACCGTTGATCAGGAGACCCTCGTACGACGGCCGAACGTCTCCCATCATCCCGCCTCCCCCACCCATTCCACCGCCGCCCATTCCCCCGTCCGAGGGAAGTTTCGGCTCCCCGGGGAGGTAATCGTCGATCACGACGACGTACTCGCGGTCGTACTCGACGTGTGGGTCACGTTCTTCCACGATCAGTGGGCCGAGCAATCCACGGTCGAGCTGGAGCCCGACGTGACTGTGGTAGAAGTACGTCCCTGCGGGTTCGGCGCGGAACGTGTACGTGAACGTATCGCCGGAAGCGACCGGGTCTTGCGTTACGTTCGGCACGCCATCCATCGGATTTGCGACAGGAACTCCGTGCCAGTGAATCGTCGTCTCCGCTCGGAGGTCGTTGGTCAGGTCGACGCTGAGTACGTCCCCTTCCTGGACGCGTAGCTCCGGTCCCGGAAATTGACCCTCGTACATCCAGTTGGTCGTCGACGTCTCGGGTGCCGGTCGGATGGTTCCGGACGCCGCGGTGAGGCTGACGGAGGTATCTGGCTCGACCGAGACGGTCGAGCGCGGCGTCACCTCGCGATCCCCACCACCGTCGGTACCCGGTAGCTGACCGGCACAGCCCGCGAGCGCGCCGAGAGTGGTCGCCCCCGTCAGCTGGAGGAGACTGCGACGGGAGAGCGGGCGCTGGTTACGCGGCACAGTTGTTCGGCCCCAGTTCGAGCTCAGTCGCCTCGTTCTCGTCGTCGACCATGTCTTTGCCGGTGTTGATAGCGATGACTGACTCGTAGTTCGGGGGCTTCTCCGGGGCGTCCTCGGTCAGGCGCTCGACGAACGCTTCGCGGTCCAGCCCGAGGAAGTCGAGTTCTTCGCGGAGATCCCCGAGCCGAGCTTCGAGGGGTTCGCCCGGCGAGCCGTTCTCGTAGCGGCCGTCGCTCGTGACGGTGAGGTGGCCCGGCAGGATCGTCGTGTCGTCCGGGAGGTCGAGAACCGTCTCGTGGAGCGAGTCGTACAGCAGTTCCGCCCCGCGCGAGGCGTCCTCCTCGCCGAACTGGAGTTCCGTCCGTCCGACGGAGTCGACGAACAGCGTGTCGCCCGTCAACAGGAGTTCGCCGTCGACGAGGTAGTTCACCATCTCCGAAGTGTGGCCGGGCGTGTGCAGCACCTCGATCTCGACGTCGCCGACGTCGACGACGTCTCCATCCGATAGCGGCTCGTACTCGTACTCGACACCGCGCTCGCTGGCGGCGTCGCCGAGGTGGTAGGGCACGCCGACCTCTTCGGCGAGCGCCGAACCGCCCGAGATGTGGTCGGCGTGGACGTGCGTATCGAGCACACGCGAAATGGAGAGGCCAGCGTCCTGGGCGGCGACTTTGAACTGGTCGGTCTGTCTGGTCGCATCGACCACGGCGGCCTCCTCCGCCTCCTTCGAGCCGACGACGTAGCCGAGACAGCCCTTCGCTCGGCGCTGGACCTGCCGCACGACGAGGTCGTCGCCGGACGTCTCGATGGGGACGACCTCGTAGAGTTTGCTCCACCCCTCCATCCCGCTAGTGACGACCGAGACGTCGTCGTAGCCGTGTTCTTCGAGGTCGAACGCGAACGGCGTCGACGATATACCGCTCCCGCAGATCGCGACGACCGGCCCCCCGTCGACCAGTGCGTTCACCTCGTTCAGTTGGTCCTCGCTCAACCCCTCGTCGGGGTCGTACGGAACGTTCTCCGCGTCGCGCACGTGCCAGGCCTCGTAGCTGTCTTCGGGACGCACGTCGATGAGCGTGAACTGTTCGTCGGCGTCGAGCTGCTCCGCGAGTCGTTCCGCAGTGATGTTCTTGACCATCGTATCTCACCTGTGTCGTGTGGTGTCCTTCGAGATCGTCGCTCGACGCAGCTGTCGCGTGCGCCGTCGCCCCCTAGCGCGTTCGATTACGCCCTTCTTCGGGGAAAGCGTTCCCGCGCGGAATCAGAGCCGTCTCGCAGTACGCCTCGCCGTCCGCGTAGTCGACGCCCGGCTGGATGAACGGATACGGTCCGTCCGCGGGCGTGTTCTGGGCTCGACCGCCGTCGTCGGCGGTCTCGATCAGCCCCATCACCTCGTAGTCGACCGGCGAATGCTCTTCGAGGTATCCGACGATGACGTCGACCGGTATCGTCCCGTCCTCGACCTCGACGTCCCTGAACGGGAACCCGCAGTTGCCGAGGTCGCGTTCGGGATCACCGGGCCGGCGGAACGTCGCCACCGAGTACGTCTCCTCCGGGTCGATCGTCTCGCCGTCGATTCGCATCTCGACGAGGCGACGGCCGCGCTTGGCCGTCGGGTCGACGGTCACCTCGACGTTCGAGGAGAAGTTCCGGACTCGACCGTCCTCCTGGTCGTAGGGGTACGGCGTGAAGTTGTCCTCGAGGAACTCCTCCATGTGGCTCGTGAGTTGCTGGCCGTAGGCGACACCGCGGGCGACGGGCGCCGTCATCGGGAAGAACGTGTATAGCTCTCCGAGCGTGACCTCTCCGGGTGGGATGGCAGTCCCGTACCGGAACCCGTGCGAGACGGCGAGGTCCGTGTCGAAGTGCGCCTGCAGTGCGTCGTTGAACAGCGTGTTCCACGCGCTCTCGAGGAACGACTGCCGGTAGAGCGGTTCTTCTGTCCGGCCGACGACCGTATCCAGCGGACGGTCGAGCGTGCCGGCCCCCCGCTCGAACCCCGGGTCGTCCTCGAAGAAGGGCGCACGCGCGGCTTCGACTGTCTCCGCCGCATCGGCGTCCGGTTCCGGCGTGTGCTCGCCGTCCTCGGTCAGACAGTAGAGGTGGTGACGGAACTGTATCTCCCCGTCCCGAACGCGGAGGTCCACGCGGCCGAGTGCCTCGCCCATCCCGGACTCGACGACGACCGTCTCTGTCTCCTCGATAACGACCGGGTCGTAGGTGTACTCGTGGGTGTGCGCGCTGAACATCACGTCCACGCTCGCACAGTCCTTGGCGGCTTGGACCATCCACGGGAGGCCGATCTCGGTGACCGCGACCACGACGTCCGCGCCGTCCTCGCGGGCGGCCTGTGCGGACGCTTCGAGGAGTGCGGGGTGCTTGCCGAAGCGGTACTTCCCCTCGGAGAACGCGGGTGCCATCCGATCGACGTAGACGTTCGTCATCCCGACGACGCCCACGGAGAGTCCGCCGACCTCGAGGAGACGGTACGCGTCGTACAACCGCTCGTCGGTCTCCCAGTCGTAGAGGTTGTTCGCGAGAACCGGGGCGTCGAGACCGTCCATCAGTTCCACGAAGTTGCCGTCCTCGGCGGCCTCGTTCGAGTAGTCCCAGTTCCCCGGGACGTAGATGTCGGGCGCGACGTGTTCGTTGATGGGATCGAGCATCGCTCGCCCGTCGGTGTAGGTGGTTACGGCGGAGCCGTGGAACGTGTCCCCACTCATAAGCGTACAGACGTCGTGGTCCCCGCGGAGTTCGGCTAGTTTGGCCGCGAGCAGGGAAACCCCGCCGCCGCGCTCGACGACGCGGTCGTCGTCTCCGAAGTCGAAGTCCGGCGCCGACGTCGGGTTGTCGTAGTAGACCTGGTAGCGTTGCGTCAGCTGCCCGTGGAGGTCGCTGACGTGAGCGAAGACTGCGTCGGTGTCATCATCGCCGTCTCCGACAGGGGCGCCGCCGAGGGACCGCCACTCGCCGATATCCGTTTTATGCTCGTTCATCGTGATGTGACTGTCGTTACAGACATCGAACGTTCGGAATGTCCGGGTATAGTTATTCAGACGATACACAAATATCGAAGCGCGCGAGCCCAGCGATCACAACTTACTGTCAATGTCACAGAGGCCGGCCCCGGCGGCGGCGTCAGTGTGGAGCACGGAACGTGTGAACCGGTTTTTGTCTCAGATACGAACTGCATTTAAGCTTCACTTACTGCTTCAGGGTTGAGAATTACAATACAAGGTACAGTCGAAGTATTGCGCATTCAGATGCGTACTCTACCGGGGGAATGGAGGCGGTATCGATGACGAGCGACTGGGTGACGACGGGGTTGTCCGCGGTCGTCATCCTCGTCGCGGCCGCCGTTCACGGTATCGCCGGGTTCGGCTTCGCGCAGGTGTCGATGGGCATACTGCCGCTGTTTCGGTCGCCCTCGAGCGCGTCGATCATCTTCACGGCAACGGCGGTGGTGGCCAACGCCCGCGTCTGGTGGAGCGTCCGGGACGCGTTCGACTGGCGCATTTGGATCGTTCCCGTCGGCGGACTCGTCGTCGGGATGCCGCTCGGTATCTACGTGTTCAGTGGGCTCGACGCGGCACAGATGCGCGTCGCCATCGGGGGGGTTCTCGTGTTAGCGGTCATCGTCGTCGGCGCGACCCAGCAACTCGATGTCGTCACGGACTGGATCGAGGAGAATGACTACCGGCCGGGGAAGATAATTGGCGCGACGGCCGGGTTGCTCGCGGGGATTCTCGGCGGCGCCGTCGCCGTCCCCGGCCCGCCGATGATCGTCTACGGGGCATTCATGTCGGCGAGCGGGTTCTGGAGCGGCGAGGAGATGAAGGCCACGTTCACCGCCTTCTTCGGGACGCTCATGCTGTATCGCCTCGGGAGTCTCACCTACACGGGGGACGTGACGACGCCGCTGATGATCGAGGCTGCCGTCGCTATTCCGATGGTGTTCCTCGGTGCCTGGATCGGCGTGTACATCTTCGACCACATCCCCGAGCGCATCTTCCAGTGGGTCGTGCTGGCGCTGCTGACCGTGAACGCGTTCGTCCTGCTGTTCACGTCGGTTCCGGAACTCTAAGCGTGTTCAGCAGTTCTCTGTAGAGGGTTCCGGCCTCTCGTGACACCGGTTGGAACCAAAAGACAGCACCGCAGCGACGCCGATTCGTGTGCTATTCGGACGTTGGTCAGGTGCTCATCATGTTGCGACAGCTCTCGGCGCATTCTGTGAGGACCCCGGCACAGACCTGGCAGTGCTGGGCATCGTGGCGCTCACATTCTCCGGCACACTCCTCGCAGGCGCTGGCACAGGCTTCGGCCAATTGCGCGCTATAGTTGGAGTCGCGAGCCATAAATCGGGCGTGCAGCGACGTGAGGTCTGCGACGTCGCGACAGAGCCGAGCACACTCTTCCATCTCCTCGTCGCCGAGGCACTCGTCGGCACACCACTCACAGACCGCAGCGGCTTCGTTGCAGATCTCGATGCACTCGCGCTCTTCCTCGCTCAGATGATCGATCTTGGAGACTGTTTCGGTAAGGGACATAACACCTCACCGTACGAGGCCCCTCTAATTCATTGGCCTGCTTGCCCTTGCAGGGCCATACTATCGTAGCGTTTTCGCGTCGTCGCTCACGCGATCGCACGCCGGCGTGCGATCGGGTGTGCAATCAGTTGCAAACGCTACGATATGTCTGATCGCCAGAAGGCGTCGAAGCGTGCGGGCACCCACGAACACGGTTCCAAACAGGTCTGGATCTGCAGTACCGATTGTTACTCCGCTTGGTTCTGCTGCAAATCGTCGCTCGGATAGATGCGATACGTCCGCCCCTGGCGCTCGCGGTACAGGAGGCCGCGCTTCTCGAGCGCGCTCACCGTCTGACTGACCTTGCTCTTCGAGAAGTCCGACCGATCCCTGAGTTCGATCTGTGTGATACCGGGCGAGGAGAGGACCGGTTCGAGGATCCGGCGCTCGTCGTCCGGTAGGAGGTCTAATACGCGAGCCTGTGGCTGAGCCTCCGGATTGATGTCCCCTGCTGATTGGGTGTCCCCCTCCGGCGGTTCGACACTCTCAGAATCGGTCAGACGTTCCATCTCGTTCTGTGGGCGGTCGGTTACGTCTGTGCTACTGAGGTCGTCCCGAACCACGAGGTATCCGCCACCGATGACAGCCGAAACGAGGATGGTCCCGAGGACGTACCAGAGCGGATTCGTTCCGTGGACCGCTCCCATCGACGTGCCCATCATCGATCCCATCTGATCGAAGGCCCGCTGTTGCTGGTACGCTTGCCAGCTGAGCACACCGCCGACGACGAGGACGACAGCGACCAGGCCACCGACCACTGTATCGGCTCGCCGTCGGTTCATCTCCCCCACCTCGATCCGCCGAGACACTTGCTCATACAGGAGCGTTTGCGAGACATCGCTGTACCAGTTTTGGTTGGCCAACGCAATACACGGGGCGGCCTGGCCGCGAAACGCGAGCTATACGAGGGGCCTCGCCGGATCACGCGAACAGCGACCTGAGGTGTGTCTCCGGTGACAGGGAGGGAGTTGGAAGATCAGGCGTTCGGTGAGAACTACCGAATGTCCGTCAGAGTGCAGCCAACAGAACGGACGTCTCGTACGTTGTCTCTCTGGTCATGTGTCTGCCGTCCTCAGCGACGCCTCGCTGTTCGCCGTCGAAGCAATGTAGCAGAACCCAGCGTCCTTAACCACGGAATCCGAGCAATCGGAGGCCGTTCAGGGACACGAGAACCGTCGAGCCTTCGTGGCCGACCACGGCGAGGGGAAGCGGGATCCCACGGAGTAGAATCGTGCCGACCATGAGCGCGATCGCACCGAACGCGATGGCGAGGTTGACGATGAGCGTCCGACGGGTCGCGCGTCCGAGACCGAGGACGTAGGGGATCTTGCTGAGGTCGTCGCCCATCAATACCACGTCGGCGGTGTCGAGCGCGACGTCGGTCCCAGCGCCGCCCATCGCGATCCCGAGTGTCGCGGTCGCCAGCGCCGGGGCGTCGTTGACGCCGTCGCCGACCATCGCCACGTTCTCGTGCCTGTCGACCAAATCCTCGATGGTCGCCACTTTCTCCTCAGGCAGCAGTTCCGCCTGTACTTCGTCGATACCGACCTCGTCGGCGATCCGCTGTGCGACTCGCTCGTTGTCGCCCGTCAGCATAACGATGTGCTCCACGCCGAGTTCGCGGAGGTCCCCGATCATCTCGGCGGCCCCGGGACGAACCGTGTCGGTGAACGCGAGCCACCCCAACACGGTGACGTCGCCGCCGTCCTCTCGGGCGACGATGACGCTCGTTTTCCCCTCGGCCTCCAGCGTCCGAAGCCGGTCGAGGCCGGGTTCGAGCCCCTCGACCGCTGCGTCTCCGAGGACGGTCCCGAAGTAACTCCGATTCCCGATGTGGATGGTGCTGGCTTCGACATCGGCGCAGACGCCTTTCCCCGCGACTGACTGAAACCGCCGTGCGTCGGGGACGTCGAGTGACCGCTCTTCGGCTGCCGCCACCGTCGCACGAGCGAGGTGGTGCTCCGAGCGGGCCTGCACTGCGGTCGCGAGCGAGAGCAGTCCCTCGTCGGTCAGTGAGTCGGCCGCCGTCTCGCGGACGAAGACGTCCGTCAACTGCGTATCGCCCTGCGTGAGCGTCCCCGTCTTGTCGAACGCGACCGCGTCGATGTTCGCTGCCGCCTCGACGTGCTCGCCGCCCTTGAACAGGACGCCCTGCCTGCCGCCGGAGGCGATCGCCGACAGGACCGCCGCGGGCGTCGAAATGATGACCGCACACGGTGAGGCAGCCACCATGAGCGTCATCGCGCGGTAGAACGTGCTGGTGAACTCGCCCCCGAGCGCGAGCGGAATCGCGATCGCCGAGACCGTGAGTGCGAACACGCCGAGGACGTACGGCTGTTCGAGGCGGTCGATGAGCCGCTGTGTCGGCGCCTTCTCGCCCTGCGCGTTTTCGACCATATTGATGAGACGGCTGATCGCCGACTCGTGGGCCCGCCGCGTGACCTCGATCTCGAGGCTCCCGCTCTCGTTGATCGTCCCGCCGAAGACCTCGTCGCCGGACTCCTTCGGCACGGGCACGGACTCGCCGGTGAGCGAGGCCTGGTCGACCGTCCCTTCGCCCGATGTGACGACGCCGTCGAGTGGGATCCGGTCGCCGGGGCGGACGACGAACACGTCGCCGACGGCGACGTCATCGATGGGAACGGTCACTTCCTCCCCGTCGCGGAGTACCTGGGCTTCGTCCGGCCGCATCTCGACGAGGGACTTGATCGCCCGGCGCGAGCGGCCGATCGCGTAGTGTTGGAGCGTGTTCGACAGCGAAAACAGAAAGAGGAGCATCGCGCCCTCGAACGGCGCGCCGATCGAGAGCGCACCGAGCGCGGCGACGATCATCAGGAGATCGATATCGACCGCGCCGTGGCGGAGCGTCGCGACTGCGCCTTTGAGTCCGTACCAGCCGCCGAAAACGTATGCG
Organism: Halobellus rarus; assembly: GCF_024494595.1. Taxonomy (GTDB): domain Archaea; phylum Halobacteriota; class Halobacteria; order Halobacteriales; family Haloferacaceae; genus Haloquadratum; species Haloquadratum rarum. The sequence continues at coordinate 67,870 of NZ_JANHDI010000006.1, forward strand.
ACGCCGTAGCCGGCCCACGTGAGGAGTGGCGGTCCGTCGAGCCACCCCGCCGCCAGGCCGGTCACCATTCCGAGCAGCGTCAGCCCGACGAACACCGCCTCTCGCCTGAGTTCCGAGCGGGAACTCACGTCATCCGTGTCCGTCTCGGAGTCCGCTTGGATCGAGACATTACGGTCACGGACTGCGTCTCGAATCGTTTCCTCGGACGTGACGCTCTCGTCGTAGGTGACCCGGGCGCTCCCCGTCCGGAAGGAGACATCGACGTCGTGGACGCCGGAGATATTCCGGAGGTGTCGTTTGAGTGCCCGCGCTCCCGCCTCGCCGCGACCACCCCGTCGTTCGATGCGGACAGTACACGTCGAAAGCGGGGGTGATTCAGTAACGGGCACGGTCTCTATACCGATAAGTCGACGATATTTGACGTTTGGGGGTCGCTCATACGTATCCGTTCGACGCAGTGCGAGTCCGATCTCCCGACTCCACGGACCCACGGATATGTACCCATTCTGTACTGGTGGTCATCCGATGATCGTCACCGGAATTCGTGCTCGACGGGTAACTGTCTCGGCGACGCTTCCGAGGATCGCACGGTCGATTCCCGAGCGGCCGTGGCTTCCCATAACGATCTGATCGATATCGCGGTCGTCGGCATACTCGAGAATCGTTCGGGCGGGTCTCCCGACCTCCGTGACGGTAGCGACGTCGATATCGTGTTCTGCCGCGAGATCCGTGGCCGTCGTGTGGATGCTGGTCGCGCGCTCTCGGGCATCGTCGTACCAGTCCTCGGCGACCGGTAAGCCACCAGCCTCCACGTCGATAACCGAGTCGATCGGATTGATGACGTAGATCGCGGTGAGGGTCGCATCCGGAAAGTTCTCGATAGCATACGTGAGCGCACCCTCGGAAAGCGGAGACCCGTCGAAGGCGATGAGAACGTTGTCCGGCATACGAGTAGAAATCGATGCGAATCGAAAAGAGTGTACCGCCCAGAACACCGTGGTTGGGAGTACTGTTAAGTACGATCTCCGTCACAACCCTTGGTGATGAATCGCAATACCCGTGCGTGGATCGATCGACACCGCCTCCTGAGCTTCGTCGCAATCGCGTACGCGTTCACCTGGACGGTTCAGGGTGCACTCGCGTATTCGGGTATGGAAGCGTCCTGGACGCACTCGATCCTGATCGGCTTCGGCGCGTTCGGCCCGCCGATCGGCGCGGCGGTCGTCATCTGGGCCTCCGGCGGTAGCCTCCGCACTTGGGTCGGCCAGATGTTCAAATGGCGGATCGGCGCGAAGTGGTGGGCGCTCGCGCTCGGTCTCCCGTTCATCATCCTCTCGCTCGGTGTCCTGCTTTTCGTCGCCGGCGGTGGCCCGATCGATCTCACCGAGTTCGAATCACCGTTCATCTACCTGTTCGCGATGGCGTGGGGGACCGTGTGGGGTGGCGGCCAAGAAGATCTCGGATGGCGTGGCTTCATGCTGCCCATCCTTCAGGACTCCTACAGCGCGTTGGTGTCGAGTGCCATCGTGGGCGTCACGTGGGCCGCCTGGCACCTCCCGCTGTTTCTGAACGCCACGACCACACACGGCGGCTGGCCGCTCTCCCAGCAACTCCTCTGGCTGGTCTCCATCCTCGCCGGCTCTATCCTCTGGACGTGGATGTACAACAGCACCGGCGGGAGCGTTCTCGCCGTCGCGGTGTTCCACGCCGGGATTAACGTCATGGGGATCTTCCACCCCGCAGACCCGGAGGCGCTCATCCCGAACGGCGCGCCGGACCCCTGGCTGAACCTGCTCGCCGAAGTCACCGGTGCCGTTCCCCTCGTGTTGGTCGCGATCCTCCTGGTCGTCGTCTACGGCGCTGACCGCCTCGCGAACCGCGACCCACCAACCCCCCGAGACGCCGGCCTGCCACCGGAGACCGAATCAGACGCCGTCGAGTGAGCACGCACCAACGCTGGACTCAGCGTGAGTTCTGAGGTGCTACGTCTCGACCCGATAACTCTACAGGCCGTGACTCGGACGGGATTGCGGGTCTGACCAGTATTTATTGAGTACCGTAGCGAACGAATGTACTGAGGTGTGAGAACACGTGAGTTCCTTCCTGATACTATATGGGACGGGCGAAGGCCAAACGGCGAAGATCGCAGAGCGGATCGCGGCCACGATCAGCGAGCGCGGCCACGAGGCGAGCGCGATCGACGTGCGCGACCGACCGGACTCGTTCACCCTGGAAGCGTACGATGCCGCCGTCGTGGGTGCGTCGATCCACGTCGGCAAACACCAGGGCGAGGTTCGCGATTTCGTCTCTGAGAATCGAGACGTCCTATCGGGAATGCCGACCGCGTTCTTCCAGGTCTCGCTGTCCTCGGCGAACGAGGAGAAACGCGAAGAGGCCGCGGGATACGTCGAGTCGTTCGTCACGGAAACCGGGTGGCATCCCGATCGGATCGGGCAGTTCGGCGGCGCGCTCCGGTTCTCCGAGTACGGGTTCCTCAAACGTCTTATGATGAAGCAAATCGCAAAAGACCTGCTCACCGAGGAGCGGAAACCGAAGAGTGACATCGAGTTCACCGACTGGGACGCTGTCGACGCCTTCGCAGCGGACGTCGCCGCGTTCGTCGAAGGCCGCCTCGGCGATACCCCGGACACCACCGAGGACTCAGCGATGTGACCGCCACGCAGACCTCCCCACGCCTCACTCGGCCTATCTTGTTGCGTCGACGCTTGCCCTCCTGCTCGCGGTCGTGGCGACCGGCGTCGGGCTGTTCGTCCCGGCTACCTCCTCTACACGTACGCCTCGTACGCATTGCTTCCGACATTCAACGAACTCTCTCTCGTCTACGTTGCCCTGTTCGCACTGACGCTGTTCACGCTCAAACCGCGGTTATGACAACTATAGACAACATTCATATCTGTTCTCTGAGTACCCGTAGGTATGCCAGTATCGAACCGAGTGTCGACGCAGGAACTGCTCGGTGCGGTCGTCGTGATCGTCGGCACCGTACTGTTGCTCGACACGACCGGGGTCGCCGAAACGGGACCGCTCCTGAATTACGTGCCGTCGCTCTTTGTCCTTCTTGGTCTGTACGCGCTGGTCACGAGCGGGTTCCGCAACCTGTTCGGTCCCCTCTTGGTAATCGTGCTGGCCGGTGCCTGGCAAATAGCGGCGCTCGACCTCGTCCCGGGAGCCGACCTGGCTTCCTTCTGGCCCGCTCTCATCATTCTCTTTGGCGTCTCACTGCTTCTGGGTCGGCTGCGGACGAAAGCGGAGGAAGTCGGCGAGCAAAGCGTGGACGGCCTCGCCGTCTTCGGTGGCCGGAACCAGCGCGTGACTTCCTCGCGGTTCACGGGTGCGGATCTAACCGCGCTCTTCGGCGGGTACGAACTCGATCTGCGTGATGCCGGGATTGCTGAGCGTCCGGCGCGGATCAGCGCTGTCGCCATGTTCGGAGGCGTCGATATCATCGTTCCACGGGGCTGGAACGTCCGCCTAGACGTGTTACCGATCTTCGGTGGTGCAGAGGACGAGCGCCCGCGCCGCGAAGAGCAACACGAGGAGATCGATCTGATTGTGACCGGCTTCGTCGCCTTCGGCGGGATCAGCGTGAACGACTGAATCAGCTCTTACCACTGATATTCGAGTGCTTTCGACATCGACTCCCCAACTCCCGCTGTTCACTCTCGGAAGTGTAACGCCTTTTTGAGAACTGTACGCCGCTACATCTGATACCACAGGAGATTCCAGTACGCGAGCACGAGCGCAAAGACGACACCTGCGAGGCCGACTACGGTATACTGAACTCGCGTCAGGCGACTCCAGACATCCCGCTGCCAGGCGAACCCGGTGAGGACGAGCGTCGTGAGACTCGCGAGGGCCCCCACGAGCGGGAACAGCAGGACGATCTGCAGCGGCAGCGGATCCCCGAGAAGGGCCGCCCGTGGATCGCTCAACACCACGACGGCGGATCCGATTACGAACACCAGATAGCTCGCCGCTGCGAGGCCGGCGATCTGCCGAGTGTGCCGCAGTGGGGAGGTCGGTCCTTCTCGCGTCTCACCACGGTACCATCGCCAGAGACCCGTCGCCGTCCATCCGAGGACGGCTCCGAGAAAGACCAGAATGCTCACGCCGGCGATGGCTGCGTGCGTGGCCGGTCGCTCGCTGACCGTGAGTCGTTCGTAGGCCGAGGGCGGTCTGCTGTCGAAGAACAGGTGGGTTATTTCACCGTCCGTCTCGCCGAAGGCGAGCGCATCCGACCCATCGACCGCTTCGAAATACAGTTCGTCCACCTCGATCCACTGCGTCGATCCGCCCGGACCAGTCGTGACGAGTCGCCCCCGGTCATCGACGGAGACACCGACGTTCGACTGCACGCCTAATAGTTTTTCCGACGTGGTATACGGAGACCTGAGTGTGCGATACGTGCCGGTCACGTCGCTCGCCCGCGTTGGCTCGCCATCGGGCTGGGGTGTGCTCTCTTCGCTCGGGTAGTACTCGTCGATCAGTGCGTCCAACAGTTCGTCTCTGGCTTCGACACCGCCCGGGCTGTTGTACGAGACGAAGAGCCCGACCCCGTGCTCCGGAAGCAGGGCCACTAAACTGTGGAATTGCTCGGTGTCGCCGGCGTGCCCCACGATACGCACATCTTTCCGGCTCAGTTCGTAGAACCCAAAGCACATCCCGTTCAGTCGGTCGTCGTTGCCGAACCGCCGCTGGTGCATCGTCGCTGTTGAATCGGGTTCGAGGATGCGCCCCTCGGCGATTGCTCCACCCCGCAGGTGGGCTCGAACGAACCGCGCCATGTCGGTCGCCGTCGTGGTTATTGATCCGGCCGGCGCCATACCGACGTACTCGAAATCACCCTCCTGATACCGACCGTCCGGGGTCGTGTATCCCTTCGAGAGCGTCCCGTCGATAGCATCCGGGACGGGCTGGTCGAACGTGCTCTGGTCCATACCGAGCGGTTCGAAGATCTCCGCTTCGACATAGTCGTTGAACGACGACCCGGCAGTCGTGGCGGTGATGTGACCGGCAAGCGCGGCCCCGTAGTTCGAGTAGGCAGTGAACTCACCCGGCGGCCGGACTCTCGACGGTCGCTCGTTCTTGAGCATCGTCGGGAGCGGGCGCAGATCCGATTCGCTCAGGACAAACGTCCCACGAGCACGTTCCTCGAATCCCGCAGTGTGAGTCGCAAGGTGGTCGAGCGTGATGGGCTGGCCGTACGTATCAGGTATCGCGACACCATCGAGGTACTCGTTCACGTCGGTATCGAGATCGAGCCGGCCAGCCTCGACCCCCTGCATAACCGCCGCCCAGGTGAAGAGTTTCGACGTCGATCCGATTCGAAAGAGCGTATCGTCCCCCCTAACCGGCGCATCGGTCCGGACGTCCCGGACGCCGTATCCCTTCGTGAACGTCGAATCACCGTCGACGACTGCGACCGTCGCACCGGGGATGTCGTGGGCCTCGAGCTGGGCGTTCACCACGCCGTTGAGGAACGTCTCGAAGGACTCCGGATCGGATAGCGGGCCGTTGGATTGGCCCTGCTGGGTAGCACCCGTCGCGCTCGTGCTTCCGGGCACGTCTCCGAGAGCGACGGCCGCAGCACCTGCGGCCGCGAAGCCGCGGAGCACAGTGCGGCGAGACGGGGTGTGAGCACGTTCGAAGGCGTCGGGATCGCTCGCTGGCTGTGATCGGGACATTGCTCGGCCTCGTTCCGGAACTGCTCGATTGACGCCGCTGCAGGTTGGTTCCCGATTCACCGCGAGGCGGCATAAACACCACCGTGGATCCAGCTGTCCCGATAGCATTATCAATAAAATTGACACTTGTGTACATTATGCTCGAACGCGGGAAAGCCATCCTCTGGAACGAACAGACGCGGCGACTGCGGGTCCCGTGGCGACTGGTGCTGTGGCTTGCCCTGCTGGTAGTCCTCGGCATCTTCGTGACGACAGCCGTCGGCATCCTCTCCAGCCGGTCGATCGAATCCGTCCTCGTACTATTCACGCCGGAGCCGCCGGGTGAGCAAACCCTGGTTGCCGCCCGGAACCTGATCTTCGTGTCGGCACAGTTGATCGTGATGGCCGGCAGCGTGTATCTGGCCGGGCGATTCCTCGACCGACGGTGGTTCCGGGATTTCGGGTTTCGGTTCAACCGAGATTGGTGGGTTGACCTCGGATTCGGTTTTGGATTGGGGGCGATGCTGATGACGGGGGTGTTCGTCGTCGAGTTACTGGCGGGCTGGATCACTGTCAGAGAACTGTTTTTCGTCGCGCGTGCTGACTTCGCTTTCTGGCCGTGGTTCCTCTGGGGGTTCGTCACGTTCGTGGCGGTGGGTGTGTACGAGGAACTCCTGTTCAGGGGATACCTCATCACGAATATCGCGGAGGGACTTACGTGGTTCGAGCGCGTTCACAGTACGACCGCGGTCGGGCTTGCAACGCTGTTTACCTCCGTCGTCTTCGGGGTGGCACACGCGGGGAACCCGAACGCGACGCTCGCGAGTACAACCGGTATCGTCCTTGCGGCACTTATGCTTGCGTCCGGCTACGTGTTGACCGGCGAACTCGCGATTCCGATCGGCCTCCACACGACGTGGAACTTCTTTCAGGGGACAGTCTACGGGTTCCCTGTCAGCGGGACGAACAACGGCGTCTCGCTCGTGGCCATCGAGCAATCCGGTCCCAGACTACTCACCGGAGGGGGGTTCGGCCCGGAAGCAGGCCTCATCGGAATCGCTGCGACTGGAATCGGCCTCGGCCTCACTACTCTGTGGGTCAAGTGGCGCGATGGTGATCTTCAGTTCGATCTGTCGCTTACGCGTCCCGAACTCCGACGTCGATAGCGGTCGATCGTCGAACATACCGATGGCTGCCCGCGACGAGCGCTCGAAGCCCCCCGACGACACGGTGTCGTTGACGGTGCTCGTTACTGATCGTCCGTCTCCGTCTTGCCGCCGGTACGCGGAACATCCGTTCCGGCGTCCGTGTCTGGAATGGCACCGAGTACGTGTTCCCGCAGGGTCGCTGCGGCGAGCGCGCCGGTAATATGCCCCCGATTCAGCACCGCGAGCGGCATATCGGTGTAACTCGGTCGCTGGCGGTCGTACTCGATGATGCGGTCGTACCGGGCGAGAAGCGGCGCACAGTTGGCCGCCTCGACGGCCCTGAACTCCCCCGCGAAGTCGAGCACCTCACGGAGGTGATCCGCCCGTCTCTCGGCCGCCCCGGCGGTCATCTTCCGATAGACGGACGAGACGAACATCTCGCCCAGCGCGGCCCCGGCGAAGATCGGGGCGTACCGATCGACGGTGTCGAAGCAGGCCCGGTGGAGGTTGACGGCCCAGCCACCGAGGCTGATACCCGATGCGAAAACCGGGCTACTGGTTCGATCGTCCGCCCGTGTCGCGAGCGCGTCGATGAGGGCGGCCGAGGCGGCGAGCATCCCGACGAAGTTCTCGAGTTCGCCCATCGCCCGGGCGTAATCCATACTCGACCCGTCGTGGAACGGTGCTCTGACGGCTAGGACGTTGGCCGGGATCGCTTCGTCGGTTGCGACGAACAACCGCCGAAACGAGTTCGAACTGAACCGCCCGAAGTCGAACGGTCGCTCGCCACTCCCGTGGTGATAGATGAGCGTCGGATAGTCCGGGCCGCGCCATTGCCAGGGCATGTACGCCGCCTCGAACGCCCCGATCGGTGTGTCGACCGTTACGGTCCGCTCACCAGCACTACTGAGACCGTCGACACTGGCCTCGGACTCGCTCGCCACCTCGACGAGCGGTCGCGACTCGAGCGACCGCGCGAAGAACTTCGCATTTTGCAGGAGGATTGCGCTGACCCGGATGGTCCCGATATCTATGAGTTCGTGGATGTTCGTCATCTCTGGGTCGTCAGTCCCGGTAGTTGCCGCTCCCGATTTCGAGTTCGCCGTCCGTGAGGACCCACCCCGACTGTGGACCGCGGAGTTCGATCCGCGACCACTCGCGGTACTCGTTGCCGGTCCACCCCCCGGAGAACCACTCGTTACGACCGTCGAGTTGCGCGGAGACGTAGACGGTCGCCCCCTCGTTCGTCTCGTAGTCGGCGTACATTTGACCCTCGTACTCGAAACAGCGATGCGTCGCCGAGTCCCCGGTAACACATTCGACTTCAGTTCGGTCGGCCTGGGGGGCGAGCAGCGGTTCGTCGTCGAACGGGTCGGCGGTGTCGATCGGTTCGTCGGCGACGAGCGTGACGGTAAACGCGAAGCTCCCGTCGTTTTGGACGCCCATATCCGGATTGTCGGGATCGTATTCCTCGGCAGGAATCCGCTCGTACCAGCCCATCGTCTCGTTTTCCACCTCACGGTAGTAGACCTTCGAGACCTCGATCCGGTCGGCAGTGATCGCGAGCATCTGTCCCCGTTCGGTCTCGACCAGTTCGTACGAGAAGTTCACTGGCGCGGGATCAGGATCGGCCCCTCGAACCGCCGGCGCGTACCGGTCGTACCGGACGTCCTCGACGAAGCGCTCTCCGAGGCGGGAAGAGCCGCCTTCGGTCGGCACCGGGACGTAGAACGTCGCGTTCTCGAGGGTTTCGTCGGCAGCGATCGTCACTTCGTACTGGTAGGTGCTCTCGGTCGTCGCGGCCTGGCGTTGCTGACCGAGCACCGACAGGCCACCGACGACGAGGCCGAACACGAGTATCACGGCAACCGCTCCGACGGCGACCGGTCGCCAGTCGACGCGCCCCTCGGCCGCTCGAGCGAGGTAGTGGTTGGCGAGGACCGCGACTCCGAGACCGGCGATGATTCCGACGGGAAGGCTCACCAGCAGCGACGGCCAGACCAGGGGGTCCAAAACGACGGTCAGTACGACGGCGACGACACCGAAGGTGACCGATCCGGCGACGAGACTGCCGAGGACCCGCGGCCACGGACGGGGACGGTCCTCACCCGTCACTGGCTCGCGGTCGGCAGCCCGCCGTCGGTCGGCTTCGAGGATTCCTCCGAGCGCGCCACCGACCCCCGCGACGACGATCTGTCCGATCGCGGCGAGCAGCGACAGGGCCGCCGCGAGTGCAAGCCCCTCCAGGGGGACGTCCGGGGACGCGAACGGCAGATCGCCCAACCGGGCGAACGCGATCGTACCGGTGACGACGGTCGTGAGCGCGGCCATCAGGACGCCGGCGACCGCGCCCGATTCGGCGCCGTCACGTTCGAGATACCCCGCGACTCCCCCGCCGACCACCGGCGCGACCAGCAGCACGAGCGGGACGAACCCCAGCGCGCTCCCGACTACCGCCCCGATCGCTCCGCTGCGTATCGTTCGACGAGAGATCATCGGTGGCTGCCATATGATACGCCGTCATCATATATGGATACTCACCCGATAGACGGAGACGAATCGAACGGGGGTCCGCGCCGGGACGTCTGGGATCTAGTTCAGCGGGGCCGAACGCGGGAGAGAGGTCACCACGCGTGTCGTCTCGAATCGCCCGCAGGGGTTCGCGGCGGTTCACTGGCACGAGCGACCGCTGGTCGCTCGTTTACTCGACCGGAGAGAACCGTGCGAGTGGACAGCGCTCCGACTAGCGTCGTCGACCCCGAAGCCGAGGGGGAGCGGGGAGTCGATTCCGGAGTTCCCACCCGAACACCGCAAAGACGAGCAGGAGCGCGACAGCGACGAGCAGGCCGAGCGGCCCGTTTCGAGCGTGATCGACGACGAGTCGCCACGCCGGGCGAGCGATCCCGACAGCCCGGGCGGTGGTGACGACGATGAGCACGACCGGGATCAGATAGCGAACGAGGGGGTAGAGCCGTCCGAGCTCCTGTCGGACGGTCTCGAGATCAGCGACCCAGACGAAGACGAACACGACACAGAGCGCCGAGATGGGCAGCGCGAACGTCCCGACCGACTCGTCGACCAAGTCCAGAACCGGCCGCCCCGCGACCGCGAGATTGACCGGGCTGTAACTCAATGCAGAGGGGACGCCAGCCGCGAACACCCCACCCGTCAACAGCAGTGTCGCGCGTCGACGAGAGAGTCGCGTCGTGTTCTCCGCGGCGGCGACGCCGACCTCGAGGAGGGCCACGGACGAGGACAGCGCGGCGAAGAACAACAGTCCGAAGAAGCCGACCGCGACGACTCGCCCGAACGGCATCGTCGCGAAGGCGGTCGGAAGCGTCGTGAACGCGAGTTCGGTCCCGAGGGTCGGCCGGAGACCGAAGCTGAACACGATCGGGAAGATGACCAGCCCGGCGATGATGGCCGCGCCGATATCGGCGACCGTGATCACGAGCGACGATCTGAACAAATTCGTCCCCTCCTCGACGTAACTCCCGTAGGTGAGCATAATCCCCTGACCGACGGACATCGAGAAGAAGACCTGTCCGAAGGCCGCACTCCAGATGCCGAGGTCCGCGAGCACCGAAAACTCCGGGGTGAACAGGAAGGCAGCGGCCTGCTCCCACTCAGGCAGTGTGACCGCGTACAGCGCGAGTGCGATGAGAAGAACGAACACGGTCGGCATCACGATCTTCGCCATCCGTTCGATCCCGCCGCGAACGCCCATCGAGACGACGCCGCCAGTCATCGCCGTCGCGACGACGAAGTACCCGATGGGGAGCCAGCTCGCGGTGAAGGGCGCGAACGTCGTCTGTGAGCCGGCGAGCCACGAGAGGAAGAATCCGAGTACCCAGCCGCTGAGGACGAGATAGTAACTCAGGATGAGGAGGACGCCACCGAGGATGAGCCACCCGAGTGCCGTATACTCGGTCTTGACGGAACGGAATGCGGAGACCACGTCCGTCCGAAGGCGGCGTCCGATGGCGAGTTCCAAGACGAGCATCGGCACTGCACAGACGAACGCCGCGAACAGGTAGGGGACGAGATAGGCACCGCCGCCGTTCTGGCCAACGACAGCGGAGAACCGCCAGATGTTGCCGAGACCGACGGCCGCCCCTACCGTCGCGAGAATGAATCCGAATCCGGACGACCACCGTGCCGTAGTCATATTCCGGCATACGTCCAGCGAGGGCTTAAATGCGGTTTGTCCGACACTCTGACCACTCGCACTGGGGACCACTGTAGCAACGTCCCCCGGCTCAGCCACCCCCAATGCGAGAATACGGGTTCCGGACTAGCCCCTCGGAACTGTCGAGGCCTCGGGCCGCAACCGCGTATCCGACCGTCGAACGAAGACCTCGACCGCAGTGAGGCACGGGCGACGAGATTGTCGTGCGACAACTCAATACAGATGTGCATCGGCCGTTAGTGTCACTCACGGCGCGATATTGAATGATCGATGCACAACTCGAAGCTGACGTATCGGTGAACGTGGCCGGATCGTCGTACTCCGGTCAGAAGTTGGAGCCGAGCGAAACGGCGAAAGACGTCGGAACGAGCGACAAATGACTACCGACACCGATCCACGATGACAGCAACACGACCGAACGTCCTCATTCTCGGCGGCGGCACCGGGGGGACGATGACAGCGAACGCGCTCCGTCGGCGAATTGACGCTGATGTGACCGTGATCGACAAGAGCCGAACGCACAGCTATCAGCCCGCCTACTATCTGATCCCGTTCGATTACATGGACCTCGACGAGCAACAGCGCGACACACGCGAGTTGCTCCACGGCGAGGTCGAATTCGTCCAAGACGAAGTCGTCGGGATCGATCCGGACGAGCAGACGGTCGCCGGAGAGGGCGGTTCCTACAGGTACGATATCCTCATCTCCGCGGTCGGGAACGACCGCCGACCGGAGGCGATCCCGGGGATGCTCGAGGGGTGGAATCGAACCGATTCGGTGTACCCGTTCTACCACGCATCCGCGGCGCGAGCGTTAGGCGGCGCAGTCGACGAATTCGACGGTGGGCGCTTCTTAGTGACGGTCCCGGACACGCCGATCAAGTGCGGCGGCGCACCGTTGAAGCTCACGATGCTGATGGAGGAGTACCTCCGCAAGCGCGGCGTGCGCGACGACGCGGAGGTCGTGATGACGAAGCCCGGACCCGAGGTCTTCGGCACGGGGCCGAAGGCGCCCTACCAGGAGCGGATCGAGGAGATCTGGGCCGAGCGTGATATCACGTTCGTTCCCGAGTTCACCGTCTCCGAGGTCGACTACGAGAATCGGACTGTCCACGCAGAAGAGGGCGAAACGCTCGAGTATGACCTGTACGCGCCGGTCCCGCCCCAGTATGGTCAGGAGTTCGTCGTCGAGAACTCGCCGCTGACCGACGGCGGCGAGTATGTCTCTGTCGACGACAACACGCTCCAACACGAGACGTATCCGAACGTGTTCGCCCTTGGTGACAACGCCGACGTGCCAACCTCGCGGACCGCCTCAGCGGCGCGCAAGCAGTCGCACGTCGTCGTCGACAACGTCGAGCGGTACCTCGAGGATCGGCCGCCAGCTCCCGACTATGACGGCTATACCGCCTGTCCGATCCTCGTGGAGAAAGGCAAGGCGATGATCGCGGAATTCGACTACGAGAACTCCATCTCCGCGCCGGTCGTGAGCCGACTCAACTGGATTCTCGACGTCAACGTGATCCCGTCGCTGTACTGGAACGTCTGGATGCGTGGGTACGACCCGGTTCCCTGAACGATGAGTGAGACACCATCAGACGTCGACGCGTTCTCGACGAGTGCCGATGCGGACGCCGATATGCAGGAGTTGGCCGCCCGCGTCGACGCGCGGGCAGACGACCTGATCGCACTGTTAGACCTGCTCACTGTGGTGCGGGGACTGAGCGAGGAGTTGGTACCGGAAGTGCGCACGGCCGTGGCAGAAAATCGCGAGCCGCTGGCCGATCTACGGACCTCCCTGGAGAACGGAGAGACGAGGCGGCTCATCGAACACGTCGGCGACAACGCCGATCCGCTGGCCGATCTGCTCGATCTAGTTGTCGTCGCGCAGGGACTCGCTGCGGAACTCGTCCCCGAGTTGCGAACCGTCGCCGCCGAGAACCGCGGGGAGATCGCACAACTTCGTATGGCGTTCGAGCACGAGCAGACGCTGGTGCTGTTGCGCCAGATCGGCGACAACACTGACACGTTCCTCGATCTGTTGTCGACGCTCGAAGTAGCCAGCGACGCGCTCGCGGACGCCGCCCCCGAAGACGAGGCAGCGGCCGCGGCCGCACGCAGAGACGTACGCCGACTTGCTGCGGCCTTCGACCGCGCGGAATCCGTCGACGCACTCGTCGCGCTGGGTGAGAATATGGAGACCGTCCGCGGGCTACTCGCGCTAGTGGAGGGGTTCGGCGACGCTGCCGACCGTAGCACCGAGGAATATTACCGGCTCGGCGAACGGCTGGGACGGGCTGCGGACGTGGCCGAGCACGCGAGCGATCCGCAGGTCATCGAGACGCTCGATGCCGGCGTTGGGGCCTTTACGGACGAGACGACCGACCGGCGGGTCGGCCTCTTCGGCCTCTTTTCGGCCCTCCGTAACGACGACGTTCAGCGGCTCCTCGGAACGGTCGTCGAGGCAGCCGAGCGCGCCGGGCGCACCCGGGGCCCCGACCGGTGACCTGACCGTGATGCGACCGGTAGTGTCCGCCCGTCTCTCATCCGGTCCATCGACTGTCCGTGTCGCGCGGTTTGTTCGCTTCTAGCGGTCCGTCACGATGAAAGACCGCTCACACCGCGTGGTGACGAGGACGGAAACGGTGGGGCCCAGGCGAGGACTTCCGCGCCACCAGAGCGTCAACATTCAGACAGCGACGCCAGCATAGAACGGAGTTCAGATTCGATCGCAGCGTACTCGCTCGAGTCCCATTCAAACCGCTCTTCGACACCGGCGTCGGTGAACCGAAGAGAGGCACGAACACTGCGGTCGGGGCTGTGCTGGAGGAGGGCCAACGCGTACGCGAGCATCTGCAGCCGATAGTGGTCGGCCAGATCGGCAGTCGACGTCGATGACAGATCGTTCGTCTGGTAGTCAACGATGTGGTAGGCGTCCGGAGCGACGAGCAGTCGGTCGATATCACCGACGATTCGCGACTTCCCCAGCCGGGCGACGACGGAGAACTCGTCGTGGGTCGCCTGGAGTTGGACGCCGGCCTCAACCTGATCCACAAACCCCACCGCATCGGCTGCGTGTTCCACGGCATCGCGGAGATCCGTCTCAGTCGGCCCCTCATCGGCCATCCGACTCAGACGACGAACGAGTGTCGACCACTCGTCTCTCGGCGGCCGGAGTTCGGCGAGTCGGTGCACTACCGTCCCGAACGTCGTCGGGCTCAGACCCGACCAGCCACCGCTTCGCGAGCGTCTGTGGTCGTCCTCAACGACGGCTGTAACCGCATTCACGAGAGTCGTCGCAGCGACCCGTTTCGCCGGCGAGAGAACCCGCTGTCTCGGCCGTGGTTCTATCGGGCGCGTACTCCGCGAGCCGGCGGTTCAACTGCCCGGTGAGTGGTTGGACCGGTCCCTGAAGGTCCTCGTACCACTCCCGAACGAACTTCATCGTAATTGGTTACTCGAGGCACCTCCGGGCCGGTCCGACGATTTCACGCCTGACTGAACAGTGGCCCGTCCAGGGAACCGGCCATTTATGAGCCCTGCCGACGTATCTCCGTTGTGACTGAAGAATCAGGGCGTCGGAACCTACGGATGCCCCACGGTGACGAGCTGTTCGCTGTTGTAACGGAACACAACGGCGGCAACCACGTTCGCGTTCGGTGTGCAGACGGAAAGAATCGGATGGGCCGGATCCCCGGCCGAATGAAGTACCGCACCTGGATCAACGAGGGCGACGTCGTCCTCGTCGAACCGTGGGACTGGCAGGACGAGAAGGCGAACATCGAGTGGCGCTACTCCGAGCAGGACGCCGAGCAACTGCGCGAAGAAGGCCACATCGAGTAGTTCTCAGCCGCCGTTACGCCGACTGCCGATACAGGACGATCAGCACGGCGATCAAAAGCACCTGAACGATTTTGTCCGCGATCCCCGGCGGACCGAAGTCGGGAGCGTTGGCGACGTACCAGAGGACGACCTGTCCGGCCGTGAACGGAATTCCGAGCAGATACATCAGCCGCCGACGATAGTCCACCAGTACGGCGGCGACCCCGCCGAAGAATCCCACAGTGGCCACGAGAAAGGCGATTCCGAGCGGACTCGGAGCGAAACTCACGCCGAGCCACAGATGGATCACGCCGGTTATCGCTGCCAATACGACTCCGGCCCAGTGGAGACCGGTCAGCGTC
Source organism: Halobellus rarus (assembly GCF_024494595.1). GTDB lineage: Archaea > Halobacteriota > Halobacteria > Halobacteriales > Haloferacaceae > Haloquadratum > Haloquadratum rarum. The sequence continues at coordinate 83,074 of NZ_JANHDI010000006.1, forward strand.
TCCGTGCGGAGACTGATTCCGTCCGAGGTTTGTGTTGCCATAGGTTGACAATCACCGCATATCGTCTTTAATGTAGGGCTCGGGTCACGGCCCGACGGAAGGCCCTGCGGAACCGCGCGCTACTGAACCGCTCCGGCGACAGGTCAGGGGACTCGCCTTCGTCGATCGCCGCGGCCAGCAGGTCGACCGCGCCGTCGACCGACTCGAACAGTCGATCGTCGCGCCCGTCGAGAATCTCACGCTGTCCGCCGCCGTCCGGAGCGAACGCGAGCATCCCCGCGGCGACGTACTCCGCGACGGACATCCCGAAGTGCTCCTCTCGCTTCAGGTTCAGCCCGTACCTGTGTGTCCGGAGCAGCGCCTCGATCCGCGACCGCGGGACGTCGCGTTCGACGGTGACGTACGGCCGCTCTGCGGCGGCCGCTTCGACGCGTTCGACGTACTGTCGGTACGCTCTCGGCGCCGCGCCGACGACGTGGAGGTGAACGTCGTGCCCCCGCTCGCGGACGCCGTCGGCCACCCGAATAGCGTCGAGCGTCCGTTTATCGGGCGCGATTCGTCCCACGACGACGATTCCGTCCTCTCTCTCGTCCCAGCGTTCTCCCCCGTCGATCGGATCGACCGGCGGGTGGAGCACGCCCGGAGACAGCCCGTAGATCTCCCCGACGACACCGGCCGTCCACGCCGAGTTCGCGAGCAACGTGACGGCGTCGCTGGCGAGCCCCGCGCGACTCGGTCCGGCGAGCCGACTCCAGAGACGATTCGACGGCCCCGACGATCCGTCCGCGAGCCGTCCCGTGTGAAACTGCGGGTAGTGGACGTACTGGACCGACGGGATCGAGAACGCGAACTCGTTCGCGGTGCTCACCGCGAGGTCGAACGCGTCGGCGTCGCGCTCGAAGATGCGGTGGATCAGGACGCTCCGAAGCGGCAACTGCGGCCCGAGGACCGGCGCGACAGACGACAGCGCCCGCGCCGCGGTGACCGCTCCGGTCGGCATTCGGACGGTCAGCGCCTCGGCGTCGAGATCGATATCGAACCGCTCGACGAGAACCCGGGGATCCGTCTCAGAGAGCGTGTACAGCGTGACGTCGTGCGCCCCCTGAAGCGCCGCACAGACGGTGAGGCAGACGATGTCCGCGCCGCCCTGGAAGTCCAGCGTGTTGTGGACGACGGCGACCCGTGCCATACCGATGATTGGGCGCGCCCCGTGTTTACTCCGTCGGCCTCGCGGGCGACTCTCCGTCGGTGACCCGCACTACCCTCGGCTCCGAGGATCCCGTCCTGCCAGCGCGCTTTTGATCCCCGCGGGCGAATTACCGCCGATGAAGTGTGCGTTCGTCGGCGCGGGCGCGGTCGCCGAGAAGTACGCCTCGGGGCTCGGAGATTCGCCCCTCGACCTGGCGGCCGTCTGCGACCTCGACGCCGACCGCGCCGAGCGCCTGGCGGCGGACCACGGCGCGACGCCGTACGCGGACCTCGACGACCTGCTCGCCGCCGAGTCCGCGCCGCTGGTCGTGAACCTCACGAGCCACGCCGCCCACGCCGACGTCACGGGGACGTGTCTCAGAGCGGACCGCCACGTCTTCGGCGAGAAGCCGCTCGCACTCGACGCCGATCGCGCGCTGGACCTCGTCAGGACCGCCGACCGCCGCGGGCTCGCGCTCGGCTGTGCGCCGATCAACCACCGCTGTGACGCGCAGCGACACGCCCGGTCGTTCCTCGGCGACGGACGATTCGGCCCGATCCGACTGGGGTACGCCCACGCCCACGTCGGTCGGGTGACCGAGTGGCACGACGACCCCGACTCGTTCCTCGAAGTCGGGCCGCTGTACGACGGCGCGGTGTACCCGCTGTCGCTTCTGGTCTCCTGGTTCGGACCGGTCGAAGCGGTTCGGAGCGCCGACGCGCTCGACGTCTGGCCCGACCGTGAGAATCGAAGGCCCGAGCGGCCGACGCATACCGAAGCGACGATCCGGTTCGCGTCGGGGCCGATCGTCCGCCTCACCGCGAGCCTCTACGCGCCCCACCGGTCGCGGGAGTTCAACAGCCTCGAACTCCACGGCGACGACGGCTCGCTGTACCTGTCCGACAGCGGTGCGCTCGCGGCCGAGCGCGACACGGTCTCCGTCGCCGGCGCGGGGCGGCCGTACGTCGCGGCCCCGCACCCGCAGCCGCGCCGGGAGCGCCGGTACCTCGCCGGCCCGGAGCGGCTCGCGGCGGCGGTTCGGGACGGCCGCGCTCCGACCCGCGGCGCCCGCCGCGCCGCGCACGTCGTCGCCGTCTGCAACGCCATCGAGCGCGCCGCGTCGGCGGGTTCACGCGTCCACCTCTCCGAGGCGGCCTCGGGGGGGCTCGATCCCGACGACGTCCGGCCGCCGGCGATTCGCCCCCCGCCCGGGGACGCGACCACTCGACGGGAACCGGACACCGGGGCAGACTCGGTATCTCCTCCCGTCCGGGACGCCGCGATACGCCTGCCGCCGGTCGGGTTCGGCTGCTCGCGGTACCGCGACGGCGAGTACGTCGATCGGATCGACTCCGTCGCGACGGCGCTGGACGCCGGCTACCGGCTGTTCGACTCGGCCGAACTGTACGGCAACGAGACGCGGATCGGCGAGCTGCTCGACTCGCCGGGGTCGCCCGACAGGGAGGGGCTCTTTTTGATCGGGAAGGTCTGGAACACCAACCACGGGCACGTCGCGGAGGCGTGTCGCGGCAGCCTGGCGGAACTCGGGATCGACGCCTTCGATTCGTATCTGCTTCACTGGCCCGAGGCGTGGTCGTACCAGGGGCCGCTCTCGGACCTGGCGTCCAAGCCCGTGGAAGCCCAGGAGGCGCTGACGTTTCCCACCGACTCGAACGGAGACCCCGAGACCGTCGATCACCGACTCGAAGAGACGTGGCAGCGGCTCGAACGGCTCCACGAGCGGGGGCTCACGCGGACGCTCGGCGTCTGCAACGTCTCGATTCAGCAACTCGAACGGATCGTCGACGTCGCGAGCGTACCCCCCGCGATCGTCCAGATCGAGTCGCACCCGTACCGGCCCCGGTCGGAACTGGTCGAGTGGTGTCACGCGCGCGGGGTCCGGGTCGTCGCGCACTCGCCGCTGTCGGCGCCGGGGCTCCTCGACGAGCCAGTCCTCCGCGACGTCGCGGACGCGCACGGCGTCGCGCCGGCCGTCGTCGCCCTGGCGTTCCACGTCGACCGCGGCGTCGTCCCCATCCCCGCCAGCAACGACTCAGGCCACATCGTATCGAACCTCGCGGCCGCGCGCGTCCGGCTGACCGCCGACGACCGCGAGGGGCTCGCAACGCTCGAAGATCCGGGGTTCGAACGGTGACGACGGTCCGCAACGTCCCGTCGGCGCTCCGGCGCGAGTGGGTCGCCGTGGCGACGGCCGTCTCGGCTCTCCTGCTCGGCGGCGCGGCGCTGCTCTCCGTGGCGGTCGCCGGCGCTGGCCCCATCCTCGGACCCGGCGCGTCCGGGATGACGAGCGTGGGAGTCCGGTGGCTGCTGCCCGCCGCGACTGTTGCGGCCTTCGAGTTGTGGTTCTGCCTCTGGTACCTCGGCGCGAACCGGCCGGAGAGCGACGACGACGGGAGCGAGACCGACAGCCTTGACGCGCGAGCGACGGTCTACGAATCGCTCGGCGCGCCGAACCTCGTGACGCTGGCCCGCGGGGCGCTCTTCGCCGCGTTGGCGGGGTTCGGCGCGCTCGCGCCGCGTCCCGGAATCGCGTGGTTGCCCGCGCTCCTCTACGGAACGGGGTGTGCGCTGGACGCCGTCGACGGGTTTCTGGCGCGACGGGGAGATCGCCGCACCCTTCTCGGGGCCAAACTGGACCTCGCGTTCGATACGACCGGGTTCCTCGTCGCGCCCGTCGTGGCGGTGCTCTGGGGACAGCTCCCCGTCTGGTACCTGTCGCTGTCGGCCGCGCGCTACCTGTTCAAACTCGGCCGCGGACTGCGTCGCCGCCGCGGGAAACCCGTCTACGACCTGCCGGACAGCGTCGTCCGCCGCCCCCTCGCGGGCGTCCAGATGGCGTTCATCACGGTTGCACTCTCACCGCTGCTCTCGCCGGCGACGGCCCGCCCGCTCGCCGTGATCGTGCTCGCCCCGTCGCTCGCCGTCTTCCTCCGGGATTACCTCGTCGTCGCGGGCTGGTACGGTGAGTCAGACCTCGCGTGAGTCCCGCAACGACAGGCGGTCAGTCCCCTGGCCCGCTCTCTCATCCGACCGCTCGAATGAGCACGAACAGCGTTCCGACCGACGCGAGCGTGGTGAGGAACACGTTGAGCGAGGCGAACTCCTCGTCGCCGCCGAGTTCGTTCGCGAACACGTACGTCGACACCGCCGTCGGCGTCCCGAGCATCACGATGGCGGCCGTGAAGGTCGCGGCGTCGACCGAGAGTACGGAGAACGCCGCCCACGCGAGCGCCGGCATGATCGCGATCTTCGTCGCGACCACCGCGCCGCTCGCGCCGACGTCGACGTTCGGGAGATCGATCTGGAGTGACGCGCCGACGCACAGCAGCGCGATCGGCAGTGCAAGCGCTCCGAGGACGTCGAGACCGGCGGTGAGCGGCCCGGGAACCGAGAGTCCCAGTGATCCGACGGCCAGTCCGGCGACGAGCGTCGCGAGGACGGGATTGCGGACGAGCCTGCCCAACTCCTCGGCGATGGGGGCGTCCGCCTCGTTGATCGTCGTGAGCACGACGATCGTGAGCGGGATCTGCGCCAGCGACACCACGCCGAGGACGACGCTCGCGATGGCCGTCACGCGGGCGTCGAACGTGGCCGCGACGAGCGGGAGTCCGAGGTAACCGAGGTTCGAGTGGTACGACTGGACGATGGCGACGCTCTGTCGGCCACTCCGCCCCCGACTCCGGTGGAGGAGCCACGCGACGCCCGCGGTCGCGAAGACCACCGACAGCAGCCCGACGAACAGGTCGGCGGTGAGCAGTTCGCCGATCGCCCGATCGTACGTCGAGACGAAGACGAGCGCGGGCAGAGCGACGTAGTAGGCGAGGGCGTTGAGCCGCTGGGTTCTGGCCGCATCGAGGACGCCCGAGAACCGAAGTCCGGTCCCCACCAAGAGGAGCGCGAGCAGTCCGAGCAACCGGGCGAGGACCTCCATAGGTCTCCCGAGTCGACACGACGACTTACGCTGTTCGACTCGCCGCTCTCTTCTCCGCGGCTCCCGTTCCGTGTGATGATTTATTTACGGCGGTTCCGAAGACCGCCTGTGTCCGAACGAGCCCACGACCTGATCGACAGCCACGAGGTCGACGCGGAACTGATCGAGGCGCTGCTGTGGCGGTACGGGGCGGACGTCGATACTCCGGACCCGGAGTCGCTCGATAGTGCCGGAGATCGGGTGTACGAGTTTATGACCGAACACGGGTCGTCGGTTCGACCCGCTGCTGACCACTTCTACCAGTTCGAGGATCACCCGGAGTACGGGTCCCGACCGGCCGCGCCGGCGACGGAGCCGGACTTCGAGATCGTCCTCGACGAACTCGTCCGGGCGGGACTGATCGCCCGAACCGGCGAGGACCGGCCTCGCTACTCGGCGTCGTTTTACGATCTCCTCGTCGAACTCGGCCCGACGTTCACCGCAGGGGAAATCGACACGCTCTGTGAGCGCACCGGAATGGACAAGCGGGCGGTTTACCACCGCGTTCTCGGTTCGCTCAAACTGGACCTCGACCTCGGACGATGACGGGTGAGGAGTCGCCGCAGTCGGCCGATTCGATCTCGCTCTCCGCCGATCCGGACGACCGGCGAGCGCTCGCGGAGCGACTGCTCGATCGGGCCGAGGACGACCCCGAATCGATCACGCACGAGGAGCTGGCGACCATCGCCTCGCTCCTCCCAGTTGACGACGCGGACGGTCGCGTCGCCGCCGCGGAGGCGCTCCAGCACCTCCACGACCGACCGGAGCTGTTCGCGCCGTTCGTCGAAGCGATCCTCGCCGCCGTCGAGCCGTATCCCGAGGGAGTCGACGGGATCCCGGCGCCGATCGAGTGGATGGGCTCCGCCGAGATCAGAGCGCTCGTCTACGTCTCCGACTCGCTGGCGCGCGTCGCCCAGGAACGGCCGGAGCTGTTCGTTCCGCACGCGGACGACCTGCGTGATCGCCTCCGAAGCGAGGCGAACTACCCCCGATCGCTCCTGTTCGTCGTCGGCTACGCGGAGGCGACCGCGCCGGGAACGGTCCCGAGAGAGTGGCTGAAAGGCGAACTGTGTGAGCTGTTAGACCGCGGTCGCGGGAACGGCTATCCCTCGTGGGCCGCCGATACGCTCGGCGCGCTCGGCGATCCCGACGTCCTGCCGGCACTTCGCGAGTCTCATCCCGGCGAAGACGGCGACGACCCGACTCGGGAGGCGTTCGACGACGCGATCGAGACGCTCGAAGCGGTCGACGGCGACGGGTGAGCGTGGCGTTCAGTGTGGACGGGTGAGCGTGGAGATCGTTGCTGCGGGGCGAGCGTAGGGTTCAGTGTGGACGGGCGAGCGTGGCGTTCATTGTGGACACACGGGCGTGGCGGCCGGTGGGACACAGGACCGGGGTAGACCTTTCTCCCGGCGCGTCGTGTCCCCGAGTATGACACCGACACGGGGCTTCACGTTCGACTTCCGCACCGGACGGATCGTCGTCGATACCGGCTGTGTCGACGGCCTCGGCGACGAACTCGATCGACGCGGACTACAGCGCGCGATGCTCGTGAGCGGTCGGACCGTGGGTACGACCCCGGCGGTCGTCGACCCGATCCGAGAGGGACTGGGCGGCCGACTCGTCTCGGAGTTCCCGGAGACGACGTCGGCGAAGACGCTCGGCACCGCGCTCGCGGGACTCCGCCTGGCCCGCGACCGCGACGTCGACGTCGTCGTCGCCGTTGGTGGCGGTAGCACACTCGACACGGCGAAGGTACTCGCCGCGCTCTCCTCGCACGGCGACGGCGAAGCGGTCGCCGAGCGCGCCCTCGAAACCGGCGAGGTATCCGTCGCGGACGGGGGTGACCCGCTCCCGATCGTCGCCGTGCCGACGACGCTCGCCGGCGCGGACCTCTCGGACATCGCGGGCGCGACGCTCACGCTCGACCGCGACGTCTCGGCCGGAGAGACCTACGAGAGCGGGGGCGTCGGTGACCCCCGACTGATGCCCGCGGCGCTGTTTTACGACCCCGACCTGTACCGGACGACGCCCAAGTCGGTGCTCGCCGCGTCGGCGATGAACGGGTTCGACAAGGGCATCGAGATGCTGTACTCGCCGAACGCGACGCCCATCACCGACGGCACCGCCGGGCGCGGCCTGCGCCTGCTCCAGTCGGGGCTCGGGACGATCCGGGAGGATCCGATGGACGAAGACCGCCTCGGCGACGTTCTGGCCGGGATCGTGAGCGTCCAGTACGGCCTGGCCGGAGCGGACGGCTACCGCGCCTCGATCATCCACGCGTTCGGCCACGGGTTCTCCCACGGCCACGACGTCCATCAGGGCACGATTCACGGCGTCCTCGCGCCCTACGTGCTGCGGTACGTCTTCGACGCCGTCGACGGCAGACGCGATCTGCTCGCGGAGGCGCTCGACGTCGACACCGCGGGACGATCGCCCGACGCCGTCGCCGCGGGCGTCATCGACGCCGTCGCGGCCGTCCGCGACGACCTCGGGCTGCCGAACCGCCTCCGAGACGTCGAGGGCGTCGAACAGGCGCAGTTCCCCGAGATCGCGGCCGCCGTGGCCGACGACGATCTGCTGGACGTCGCTCCTGAGGGAGTGGACCCCACGATCGAGGGGATCGTCGGGATCCTCGAACGGGCGTGGTGAGCGGTCCCAGAGGGTGACAGACGGCGGTTCCGCGGGGAACTATTCGACGTCGGCCTCGCGTAGCGCCTCGGCCAACCGCGAGCCGTCGGGAACGGCGTCTTCGAACGCCGTGGATCCGATCTCCACCCCGCCGTTGACCGAGAGGAAGCCGAGCCCCCCGGCCGCCGCGTCGTCGAGGTTAGTCAGGAACGCGACCTTCCGGGTCGCGGGGACGCCGTCGACCGACACATCCGCGTCGATCGATCCGTAGAGCCGCCGGTGCTCGTGGACGTGCTCGACGCAGCGCGCCGTGGGCGCGAAGAGCAATAGGAGGTACAGGGCCGGCCCCTCGCGACCGAGCCGCTTCCGGAGGTCGTGGGCGTCGTCCTCGTAGAAGTACCGCTCCATCCGTCGGTACTGTCTGAGGATCTCGTTTGCGCCGCCGGCCATCCGGACGGCCGGGTCCGCCTTCAGTTCGACGAGGTACTCGATCCGCTCGGGCGGTTTCGTCCGGACGTAGAGGTCGACGGACCCACGATTGCCGTAGTGGTCGTAGGGCTCTTCGAGACCGATCTCGGGGCCCTCAAAGGCCGCCTCGAAGTGCTCGACCGCGGCCGTCGCCAGTTCGTCCTCCCGCATCGGTTCGATGGACTGCCCGGCGGGATATATGCGCTCCGCTCCGCCGACCGTCCCGTCCGATCGACCCGTCCCAGCGTCCCGGTCCCGATCGGCTCTCGCCACGTTCTTGATCCTCGTTCTCCTACGGGAGGTATGCGCGCAGTACTCGTCCTCGCCGGCGGGCGCTCGACCCGCTTCGGCGATCGGGACAAGGCCGTCGCGGACCTCGACGGCACGCCGATGATCCGCCGCGTCGTCGACCGCCTCGCGCCCGTCGTCGACGAGGTCGTCGTCAACTGCCGGGACGACCAGGTCGACGCCGTCGCCGACGCGTTCTCCGACGCCTCGTTCGACCCGACGTTCGCGATCGACCGCGACCCAGACGCCGGTCCGATGGCCGGCATCGCTCGCGGACTGGAGGTCGTCACCGCCGAGTACACCGTCGTCGTCGCCTGCGATATGCCCTTCGTCGACCCCGACGTCGTCGAGTTCCTCTTCGAGCGCGCGGCGGGAGCCGACGCAGCGGTCCCCCGTCCCGACGAGTGGTACCAGACGACGCAGGCCGTCTACCGGACCGAGGCGATGGCGGCGGCCTGCCGGCGCGCGCTCGACCGCGGGGACGACCGCATCGTCGCGCCGCTCTCGGACCTCGAGGAGGTCGTCGTCGACGCCGACGAGATCGAGTCGGTCGGCTCGCTGGACACCTTCGAGAACGTCAACACGCCCGAGGAGTTCGAGGCCGCGAAGGAACGGATTCGAGCGGAGTGAGGGCTACAGATCTGCCGACCGAACGACGTCGACGACCGGATCGTCCGCGCGCATCTCCGCGAGCACGACTCGCGGGACGTCCGCGCGCTCGTGTATCTCGCTCGCGACCTCCCGGGCCGTCGCTTCGAGGTCGGCGTCGTCGACCATATTGAGTAACGGAATCGGCGTCGCCCCCTCCGGGACGTCTTTGAGCCCGCCGCGGTCGCTCGCGAGCACCTCGGCGACGTCCGCCGCCTCGATCGTCTCGCCGGGTTCGAGCCCGGTGAGCTTCGACACCTCGTCGACCCGGTGCACCAGCGACTCCGAGAGCGGTTCGCCGACCGCGTGCACGCTCGCGATCGACACCACCGTGTCCGCTGTTCTGGGGAGCCGCGGCTCCCACTCGTCCGGCGCTTTGAACCGCCGCATCCGCGCGCCGTCGGCCTTCACGAGGACGGGTACGTCCAGTTCGCCGAGGGCGTCGACGACTTCCGGCTCGTACCCGCGATAGCGATCCTCGCGCTCCCGCTCGGGGACGAGGCCGATCGGCCACCCGTCGATCGCCGCGCCGTCGGCCCGGTTCGCGTCAACCGTTAGCCGCTCGCGGGCGACGTCGACCGGATCGTCGGTGACGACGACTTCTTCCACCCAGTCGTCGAAGATGGGAATTCGGACCGTCGCGGTGACGACCGCGCGGTCGAGTCGCGCAGCGAGCGCCGCGAGGGTCGTCTTCTTGCCGCCGGCACCGACCACGCAGGTGATCCCGGTATCGGCGTTCAGTGCAGCAACGAGATCCATACGCGCCGAAGGCGGCCCGGGCAGTTGAATCGTGTGCTTTCGAGGGCGTCGGGGGTCGCGACGAGAGACCGTCCGCCCCGGCCGTTCGGGACCGACCGTTTTCACCCGGGATTTCCCCGATCAGGTGTGTTGCGCCGTGATATCGGTCGAGGAAACCATCCCGACGAGGTCGTCGTCGACGACCGGGAGGTGGCTGATCCCGAAGTTCTCCATCATCGCGGCCGCCTCGGTGAGTCGGAGGTCCGGTGGCACCGTCTCCACCGATTCGGTCATCACGTCGGCGACGGTGACGGTCGCCGGGTCGCGCTCGGCGGCGACCGCGTCGAGCACGTCCGTGCTGGTGACGATCGCGAGTTCGGTCGTCGGCACCAGCAGGGCGCTGACGTTCTCCTCTCGCATCCGCGTCGCCGCCTCGACGAGCGTCGCCTTGGGGCTGATCGTCACGAGCGGCGTCGACATTACGTCTCGCACCAGCGTCTGAGTGGTTGACATACCCCGACCGACGCGGTCGAGGGGCTTCGGCTTTTCGTCATCGTCGCCCACGATTCTCGCCTGCCGACAGTACGATCTCCCCGACGCCGCTCAATCGTACCGCTTGCGCTCCTGCGTCGGATGGTCCTTGATGAACACCTTCGTGTGATCGTCGACGTCCTCCGTGATCCAGGAGTTCGCGCCGATGCTCACGTGGTCGCCGACGGTCACCGCCCCGAGAACCTTGGTCCCGGCCCCGATGACGACGTGATCGCCGATGTCGGGGTGGCGCTTGTATCCCTTCTTCAACGCGTGCTCGTCGCCCTCCTCCTCCTCGAAGTGGAGCGCGCCGAGCGTCACGTCCTGGTACAGTCGGACCCACTCGCCGACGGTCGCCGTCTCGCCGATGACCACGCTCGTCCCGTGATCGATGAAGAAGTGTTCGCCGATCTCCGCGCCCGGGTGGATGTCGATGCCGGTCTGTGTCTTCGCGGACTCGGTGAGTTCCCGCGCGTACTCGCCCGCACCGATGTCGTAGAGCACGTGTGCGACGCGCTGGACCGCGATCGCCAGGAACCCGGGGTACGATCGAATGATCTCCATGTACGTCTTCGCCGCCGGATCGCCCTTGTACGCGGCCTCGACGTCGCGTTTGAGGAGGTCTCGAACTCGGGGGAGACTGTCGAGCACTGCGGCCACCGTCTCGTTCGGTCGGCCGTCCGAGTACGGACAGATCCCGGCCTTGAACAGGCTTCCCAGGTCGTCGAGTCGGTCCAGCACGGCCAGTTCGTCGCGGACGAGCTCCGGTGCGTTCCAGCACGTCGGGAAGAACAGTTCCTGGAGGATCGCGATCTCCTCTCGGCGGTGGTCCCGATCCGGGAAGCACGCCGTCACGCTCGTCGGAAACGGTTCCGTGTCGTCCTGATACGAGGCGAACAGTCGTTCGTGGGCGTCGCCGGCGTATCGGTAGTCCATATCCCGCGTTTGCGCCAGGCCCGTATTATAGTAGCGTTTGCAGGGATTCTCTCACCCACTGTCTCTCGCTGTGGTGCGGACCGCCGCTCGATCTCGGCGTGCGAAGCGATCGCCTCGCCCGTGCATCCGCCCCTGCGACCGCGCAAGTGTTATTGTCCGCTGGAAACAATATTACCGTGATTGTCGGACCAACGGGTCGATCGACCCGATTTCAACCTATGAGCACACACGACGACAGCAACTGGCAGGAGGCGGTCGAGCGGAATCGCGAACGGAAAGAGCGGTACTTCCGCGAGAACCAGCGCTCCCCGATTCCGCCCGAACTGCGGGGGGAGGCGTTCCCCGGCCTCGACCACTACGACGTCGATCCGGACTACCGGTTCGGGCTGGCGCTTCACCGCTACGACGACCCCGAGACGGTCACCGTCGAGACGACGGCCGACGGCGAGCAGACGTACCGTCGCGTGGGGCAGTTCCGGTTCGAGGTCGACGGGACTGAGGTCACCCTCGATGCCTTCGAGCCGACTGACGGGAGCGATCGGCTGTGGGTGCCCTTCCGCGACGCGACCAGCGGTGAGGAGACGTACGGGGCTGGTCGGTACATCGACCTCGAACCCGCCGAGGACCGCCGCGACGACGGGACCTGGCTACTCGATCTCAACCGCGCGTACAACCCGACCTGCGCGTACAACCCGGCGTACGAGTGTCCACTCGTCCCGGCGTCGAACTGGCTGGACGTCTCCATCGAGGCCGGCGAACGCGACTTCCCGGTCGAAGTCCACGCCCACGAGTAAGCGCGGTCGGCCCTGGCAAAAGACCGCCGACTGGTCTCCCCGGGAACACGGGTGACCGTGTCTACGGCGTCGACCCCATACGGGCCGTATCTTCCGTTTCGGTGCTCGTGACTCCACGCGGCTGCGATTAGTACTAATAATTGATATAATGGAAGAAACATAATAAGATAAATATAGACTTAAATAAGTTAACTACCTTCACAACGATCTAAAATGGTTAGATAGAATTATAATCAAAATATAGAAAATTTATTGATATAAATACTATTGAGATATGTTCAGACAACCGCTCGTGCCGTCAGCATCCGGCGACGGACGTCATTGCGGGTCTTTCTCAAATTATAAGTTAGATCATCTCGTCCCCGTTATTATGCATCACACGTCGACGGTAGAGGTGCCTCCTATCAAAGATCTGTCTCGAATCGCGGCGGAGAACAACCCGGACAAGGTCGCGTTCGGCAACGGCGTCGACGGTGAGACGATGACTTGGTCGGAGTTCGACCGCCGGAGTAATCAGGCCGCCAACGCGTTCAGACAGCACGTCGGCCAGGGCGATCGGATCGCGCTGCTGTGTGAGAACTCCCTCGAACACACCGTGCTCTGGAACGGCGGGCTGAAAACGGGCTGCACCGTCTCGAACTTACACGTCCGAGCGTCGCCGAACACGCTCGAACACGTCATCGACTCGTTCCGACCCCGCGCGCTCGTCGTCGACGAGGAGACTTCGGAGTTCTTCGAGGAGCGTCTCCGCGACAAGATCGACACCGACCTCGACGTGATCGTCAACGTCGGCGAGGCACAGACCGACTACGAGGAGTCCTTCGAGCCGTTCCTGGACGGGCAATCCACCGCCGACCCCGACGTTCGCGTGCGAGAGGAAGACACGGCCGTCGTGATGTGGACCTCTGGGACGACCGGCGAACCGAAGGGGTGGTGTCACACGAACCGGGGCCTGTACTTCCGCGCTACCACGCTCGTGAGCGTCTACGAACTGAACCGACCCGCCCGCCAGCCGCACGTCTTCACTCCCTCCTTTGCCGCCTGGTACTCCGTGGTGCTTCCCGCGCTCGTCTCGGGCGCGACGACGTACTTCTTGAGCTCCTGGGACCCGGAGACGTATCTCGAGATGATCGACGAGCACGACCTGACCAGCGCGCTCCTCGTGCCCACGATGTGGCGGGAGATCCTCAACCTCGACTCGTTCGACGAGTACGATCTGAGTTCGCTGTCTGGGGTGATGTCGGCTGGCGAGGTCCTGAACGCGACGACGCTCAGGCGGCTCCGCGAGAGCGTCTGCGACGTGGTGAAGAACTCCTACGCGGCGACGGAGGCGTACGCCACGGTGATGGAGAACCCCGAACTCACCGAGGACCGCGTCGAGAGCGTCGGCAAGCCGGTCCCCGGCGTCGAGATCCGCGTCGTCGACGACGAGGGTACCTACGAGGACGTCAAGCCGACGGGAGAGGTCGGCGAACTCGCCGTCAGAGCTCCGGACTGTCCGGTGTGGGCCTGGGAGCGCACGCGGAAGACCGAGGAGGTGTTCGAGGACGGCTGGTGGTACTCCGGCGACCTCGGATACAAGGACGAGGAGGGGTTCATTTACCTCGAGGGTCGAACCGACCTGATGATCCTCTCGAAGGGGATCAAGGTGTACCCCGCCCCCGTCGAGGAGCGACTCAACGCGCACCCCGACGTCAACGAGTCGGCGGTCGTCGGCGTCGAGGACGACGAGTACGGCGAGAAGGTCGTGGCGTACGTGTACCCCGCCGACCCCGAACTGACGGCCGAAGAGTTAGACGAGTGGTGCCTCGAGAGCGACGAACTCGCCCGGATGGAACGTCCCCGGGAGTACCGCTTCGTCGACGAGTCCCTTCCGCGCACCTCGACGGGCAAACTGGACCGGCTGAGCGCGAAAGACGAATAGAAGATTTTATATATCTATTCTACTCCCGTGTTGGGGCCTCTCTATTGGCGGTAATATTCTCCTGAGAACGCGCCTATTTTACCTAAACCTTAAGTACAATACGTCTCTCCTTTAGGCTGCACTACTATGAGCGAACGATCGTGGTCTTTCAGCGACAGTATGGCGGAGGCCGCCGACAAGGCGGGCAGTCCGGTCGAACTTATGCGCGATCTCGGTGTCGGGAAATTCACTAAAGTCCCGGACGAGATCACCAACTGGATCGAAGAGCAGCGGTCCTGGCGGGAGTCGGTCGCCTTCGCCGACCAGTCGTATCACATGACGGATCAGTACGTCGAGGGTCCCGACGCGCTCGACTTCTATCGCGACTACGCCGTCAACAAGTTCGACAACACCGAGCCCGGCAAGGCGAAGCAGCTCGTCGTCGCCAACCCCAACGGGAAGTTCATCGGGGACGCGATCTGGTTCCACCTCGAAGAGGACAAGTTCCTGAGCGTCGGCGGCGCGGCCGCGCACAACTGGCTCCAGTACCAGGCCGAAACCGGTGACTACGACCTCGAGGCCGAGATGCAGCCCCGGCCCGTCACGATGGACGAGGACCCCACCTACTACCGCTTCCAGGTGCAGGGCCCCGACGCCGTCGACGTGATGCAGGACGTCGCCGACGAGCCGCTGCCGGACCTCGGCTTCTTCAACCACACCGCCGTCTCCATCCAGGGACACGACGTCAACATCCTCCGCCACGGAATGGCCGGCGAGGCCGGATACGAGTTCTGGGGCCCCTACGAGGAGGGCGAGGAGATCAAGGAGATCGTCATGGACGCCGGCGAGGAGTACGACATCAAGCACCTCGGCGCCGAGAGCTACCAGACGCCGAACGCGATCCTCGGTTGGATCCCGCTCGTCGTCCCCGCCATCTTCGACGAGGGGATGGAGGACTACCTCGAATGGCTCGACGTCGGCGACGGCCTGCTCTCGATCGGCGGCAGCTTCGAGTCCGACGACATCACCGACTACTACTTCACGCCGACGGAGCTCGGCTACGGGCACATCATCGACACGAACGGCGACTACTGCGGCAGCGAGGCCCTCGCGGCGGAAGCCGGCGATCCCGACCGCGAGAAGGTCACGCTCGTCTGGAACGACGAGGACGTCGTCGACGTCTTCGCGTCGCTGTTCAGCGACGGCCCGACGAAGAAGTTTATGCGGCTTCCGCACCCGCGCTCGTCGGCGTGCCACTACGACAAGGTCCTCGACGACGGCGAACAGGTCGGCGTCTCCACGGACAAGTCCTACATCTACAATCAGCGTGAGCTGATCTCTCTGGCCGTCGTCGACAGCGAGTACGCCGAACCCGGAACCGAGGTTTCGCTCGTCTGGGGCGAACCCGAAGACAACACGAACAAGCGGGTCGAACGCCACGAGCAGACCGAGATCCGCGCGACCGTCGCGACGGCTCCGTACACCGAAGACAGCCGGTAAGCCGGCCACCGACTGACCAACCCACCTTACTTCGCCGCCCGGCGCAGCCCACGTTTTTCGCTTCCGCCTCAGGTGATAACTGCAAAGTACCCCAGGCCCGTCGGCCGACGTATGACGCGCGTACTGATCGATCAGGACATCACGCCCACCGACCGACTGCTCGACTATCTCGACGACGACTGGGAGGCGACCGTCGGCATCGACGGGGACGAGGAAGCTCTTCTCGAGGTCGTCGGCGAGTACGACGTGCTTCTGGTGACTTCTCGTGTCCCGCTCACTCGCGACGTTATCGCGGCGGCCGACCGCCTGAAACTGATCGGAAAGCTGGGGACCGGAATCGACTCGATCGACCTCGAGGCCGCACGGGAGTACGGCGTCACGGTCACGCACACGCCCGGTCACAACGCGCTGTCGGTCGCCGAACACGGCCTCTGTCTCACGCTCGCGTGCGCCCGCCGACTCCCGACCGCCGAGGACCTCCTCTCGGCGGGTCAGTGGCGCGACGAGTATCCGCTGGGGACGCGGGTGTCCGGAACGACGGTCGGCATCGTCGGCTTCGGCAACGTCGGCAAGCGGGTCGGTAAACTCCTCTCCGGGTTCGACGTCGACGTCTTGGTTCACGATCCGTACGTTCCGACCATCGACGCGGAACTCGCTGATGCCGAGATCAAGGCGCTCGATGATCTGCTCGAACGGAGCGATTTCGTGATCCTCACGCCGGAACTGACCGACGAGACGCGTCATCTGATCGGCCCTCGGGAACTGCGTCGGATGCGAGACTCCGCGATACTCGTCAACGTCTCTCGGGGTCCCGTCGTCGACGAAACGGCGCTCGTCGACGCCCTCCGCTCCGACGAGATCGCCGGCGCGGGACTCGACGTCTTCGAAACCGAACCTCTTCCGTCCGATTCGCCGCTTCACGCGCTCGAAAACGTCGTGACGACGCCGCACATCGCCGCGATGACTGGCGCGTGCCGACGGGGCAACATCGATCAACTCGCCGAAAATGTGACCCGCCTGTTCGCCGGCGAGTCGGTCCTCGATCGGTACGTTCCGGTCAGGGGCGAGTGATGCTCCACACGCGGTTCTGAACCCGTCGCAGTCCGTCTTCGATGCGGTTTCGACCCGCTCTCGACGGGTTGTCGCTGATCCCTGTCTTCCACTCGTAATGTCCGGTATGGTCGGGAAACGGTGAGCGACCGCTCCTCCGTGGGTCGCCATCAGGTCGAGGCTTTCACTCGACTATATGAAATGTAAAACAAAGGGACGATCCGATATATCCGGGACAATTCTCGTTCATCCTGACCCGTATTTCGAGCTTCTCTCCCCGATTTACGCTGAATATCACAGTCGTACTTGTGTTATTTTGATCCCCGTCTCTGGTACCCACGATCCCACCGTGCCGCAGTGAACGTTGGGGTCCCACTGAGTGAGCCCCCTATCTCGAAGGCCGATATTCGGTGTATGGATCTTGTGAGTTGTGTAGCGTCATCTCAGCCGGTTTCAGCTCGTTCGCACCTCGCGACGGCTTGAATATCACAATTATTAATCCGGGTCCGTCCGATATGCCCGTAACTCACCCAGTGCGAGCGAGAATCGAACGAACGCGCGAGTCGGCGGTCGCTCGTTCGACCGAAGTGGCTCCCCCGCACCGATAGCCGGGATACAATGTGGGTACGCGTGCTCGGTCGAAATGGCTTCGTCGCCCGTTTTCGAGCGGTTGTTATCTCGGACTCGTTGCGACCCTGTCGACGCCACGCGCGAAAGCGGTAGCCACGGTGACAACCGTCACCTTCCCAGATGTATCCGGAAAGACCGGAATATTCAACTGGCTTCGTAGCCTCTCGCTAGTATGCCCACTGACCGCACGCCGCTCACCACCGTCGCGCGGGCGTTCGAGATCTTGAGCATTCTCTGGGAACTGGACGGTGCCGGCCCTTCCGAGATCGCCTCGCGGTTAGACCTCCCGGACAGCACCGTGTACGACTACCTGCGCTCGCTGAACGACACACGGTACGTATCTCGGGACGACGGCGAGTACCACCTCAGTTCGTATTTCATCACTATCGGCGGGAAAATGAAATACCGGAACCGCCTCTACCAGGTCTCGAAGCCGGAGATGAAACAGGTCGTCTCCGAGACCGACGAACTCGTTGGACTGACGGTCGAAAGCGACGGGCGAGCGCTGGTATATCACCAAGAGGAGGGGAGACAGGCCCTGAACCTGGGAACGTACTCCGGGGCGACCACTCCGCTTCACACCGTAGCCACCGGGAAAGCGATCCTCGCGTACCTCCCCGAGGAGCGGATCGACGAGATCATCGAACAGCGGGGACTGGAAAAACGGACCGACCAGACGATCACCGACCCCGAGGTTCTGAAGCAGGAACTCGAACAGGTCCGTGAGGACGGCTACGCCATCGACTGGGACGAACAGGTCATCGGAATGGGGATGGCGGCGGTCCCGATCATCATCGACGAGGAAATCCTCGGATCGTTCGGAATCGTCGTCCCGACCGGTCGGATCCGGGACTCGACTTACCAGGAGGAGATCGTCCAGAAACTTCAGGAGATGACCAACAAGGTCACGATCAACTACCAGTACGGAGACTGATCCCGTCGGATCCACCTCCCGCAGCGTTTGCACGCCTTCGTGGTCTCGGCTCCGACGTCCGGGCGACCGTCGTCATCACGCGAGCCCTCGACGACGGTCGTTGGGGTGCCTGGCTGCTGGTTCCCGGATGTGGGGGTTGCCCGACTGGTGTTTCCGACTGCTTCGGTGTGCCCGGTGTCGATCGTCCCTTCTTCGGTCGAGAGTGTCAGTCGTCGCCGACAGCCGTTCTCACCGCGTCCGGAAGCGCCTGCGGCTCGTTGTCAGCCTTCGAGACGCAGACGTGCCGTTCGTCTCCGGTGAACAGCGCGTTGCCGTCGGCGTCGCGCCCCGTCAACTCCATCCCGAGGCTCTTGGTTCCGACGTCCGGTTCCACGGTTATCGTGACCACGTCACCGACGGTCACTGGACGGGTGAAATCGGTGTCCATCGACACGATGGGCAGGTGAACGCCGTACTCCTCGGGGATATCCCAGTAGGCCACGCCGCGGTCGTCCATGAACTCCTCCCCGGCGCGGTGCATCGCGTCGACGAGGTTCGGATAGTAGGCGATGCCGTGGGGATCGGCGTCTCCCCAGGCGCACTTCCATTGGTACTCGAACATCACTTCGGCATCCCTCCACCCGTATAAATATTTCACTCAGATCGTATCGAAAACGGTCGATCGGAGCGACCCGTCGGGGGCTACACAACAGTTAACCTACGGGGAGCGCGTCTCTCCTCCATAGATGAGCGAATCAACTCTCGCGGACGTCGTCCGATCGAGCGACTCGGTCGTGGATCTCCTCCGGAATCGCGGGACCGGCTGGGCCGGGTTCCCGAACGTCCCAGACGAGCACACCCACTGGATCGAGGAGCAGCGGGCCTGGGCCGAGGCGTGTTCCCTCGCGGATCAGTCCCACCATATGGTCGACTACCGGGTCGAGGGCCCCGACGCGCTCGATCTGTTCTCCGATCTCGGGATCAACGGTTTCGACCGCTTCGAGCCCGGGACGGCCAAACAGCTCGTCGTCGCGAACCCGGACGGCTACTTCATCGGCGACGGTATCCTCCTGTACCTCGACCGCGGGAAACTGGCGCTCGTCGGGCCGCCACAGACGGCGAACTGGATCC
Source organism: Halobellus rarus (assembly GCF_024494595.1). Lineage (GTDB taxonomy): Archaea > Halobacteriota > Halobacteria > Halobacteriales > Haloferacaceae > Haloquadratum > Haloquadratum rarum. Next base: position 102,415 of record NZ_JANHDI010000006.1, read on the forward strand.
AGTACCACGTCGAGACCGGCGACTACGACGTCCGAACCGACCGAGACGAGACGTCGGGCGTCCGCGACGGTCCGCCCCAGAACTACCGGTATCAGTTGCAGGGACCGAACGCCGTCGATCTGATGGCGGAAGTGACGGACGAGCCCCTCCCGGATCTGGGGTTTTTTCGCTTCGACGACGTCAGCATCGACGGCCGCGAGGTGACGCTCCTGCGCCACGGGATGGCCGGCGAGGCCGGCTTCGAGTTCTGGGGTCCCTGGGACGACGCGGAGGCGATCCACTCGACGATCCTCGAGGCGGGCGAAGACCGGGGAATTCGACAGTTGGGCGCGAAGAGTTACGGGAGCTCCGCCGTCGTCTCCGGCTGGGTCGGGATGCCGCTGCCCGCCGTCTACGACGGCGATGCGATGTCCGACTACCGCGAGTGGCTCAGCGCGCACAGCCTCGAAGCGCACTACTCGATCGCCGGCAGCCTCGACGCCGAAGACGTCACCGACTACTACGTGACGCCGATCGAACTGGGCTACGACCGCCTGATCGACTTCGATCACGACTTCGTCGGGCGGGAGGCCCTGGCGGCGGAGGCCGAAGATCCCTCGCGGACGCTCGTCACGCTGGAGTGGGCCGACGCAGACGTCGTCGACGTCTTCGCGTCGCTCTTCGAGGGCGGACCCGCGAAGTCCCTCGACCTTCCCGTCCCGTGGCGCTCGACTTCGCATCACGACGCCGTCCGCGACGGCGACGACCTGGTTGGCACGTCGATGTGGGCCGCCTACACCTACAACGAGCGGACGGTGATCTCGCTCGCGGTCGTCGACCTCGCGGTCGCCGATCCGGGCACCGAACTCACGCTCGTCTGGGGCGAACCCGACGGACGTCGGAATCCGGCCGTCGAGCGCCACGCGCGCAGGGAAATCTCGGCGACGGTCGCACCGGTGCCGTACACGTCGGACAACCGCTGATACTGTCGGTGGTACCTACGTGGAGTACGAGACGCTGTAGCCACCGAGCGGTCTCGACGGTGTCCTCTGTGGGGAGGTGGTGGTCTCCATCTCCTCCTCATTTCCTCCTTCTCACCTCCTCCTCTGGAGCGCAGGACAACCTTTATCAGTCACTTACCACTGAGTGTAGGTAATGAGTGGATTCACAGCGGGCAGTCTGTCCGGCGGAGCCGTCGCTGTCGATCGCACGGGAACGACGGACCGAGCCCCCCACGCGGAGGATCGTCGATGACGTCCAGTCAGCGCCCCTCGGCGACCGGAACGGCGTCTGCGCTCCTCGAATCGCCGCGGTTCGAACTGATGCCGTTCGACAGCTTCGACGAACAGGTCCGTCACCTCCCCGACGGCGCGACAGTGACGATCACCGCCTCGCCGGCGCTCGAACTCGAAGCGACGATCGAGACGGCCGAGGAGGCCGCCGAAGCCGGCTACGAGGTCGTTCCGCACGTCTCGGCGCGGTACGTTCGCGACTCCGAGCACCTCGCCGAGATCTGTGAGCGCTTGGAAGCCGTCGGGATCTCCGACATCTTCGTCCCCGGCGGCGACCGCGAGGAACCGATCGGCGAGTTCACCTCCGCCTACGATATGCTCACCGCGCTCGACGACCTCGAGTACGAGTTCGACGAGGTCGGCATCACCGGATATCCCGAGGGGCACGAGTTCCTCTCCGAGGAGACGCTCGCGGAGGCGATGGAGAAGAAGGCGCCCTACGCGACGTACATCGCCACCCAGCTGTGCTACGATCCCGACACCATCCTCGAATGGATCGAGACGGTCCGCGACCGGGGTGTCGACCTTCCGATCGAGGTGGGCATCCCGGGCGTGATGAAGTACGAGAAACTCCTGAGCATCTCTCAGAAGGTGGGCGTCGGCGACTCGGTCCGGTTCCTGAAGAAGACGACCGGTCTCGTGGGCTTCGTCAAGCAGTTCATCGGGTCCCGAGGTCGATACCGACCCGACGAACTGGTCGACGGGTTGGCACCGTACGCCGACGATCCGACGTACAACATCCGCGGCCTCCACGTCTACACCTTCAATCAGGTCCCCGACACCGAGGAGTGGCGGACGGGGCGACTACAGTAGCCCCCTGTGAGACTCCGCTCGGAGAGCACTTCTCCGGGTGGTGTGGACGGGCTGGCGGACGGCCTGACCATCACTGTCGATGCACGACTCGACCCTCGTGGGGATTTCAGTCGCTGCTTTGTCGTTTCGCGCCCGAGGCTACAGTGGTGGGTGGACCGCATTCGTCGGGCCCGGCGCGCGGGAGCCGATCGATCTCCGGATCTGGTCCGACGGCGGTCACCGAGTAGACAAAAGGATTATACTGATCGGGGATGACCTGACGGTAAGGAACCAGAATGAGTGAGAACATCTCACACCTCCCGAACGGGTCGGATTCGGATCGAACGTCAGACGCCCGTCGGTCCAGAGGGAGGTAGTATGCTGTCGGTCGAGGGACTCACGAAGAAGTTCGACTCGGTCGTCGCCGTCGACGACGTCGATATGGAACTCCGCTCCGGCGAGATTCACGGGCTCATCGGCCCGAACGGGGCCGGGAAGACGACGACAGTCAATCTCATCACGGGAGAGTTGACCCCGACGAGCGGAACGATCGAGTTCGACGGAACCGACCTGGTCGGTCGCTCGCCCTCCGCCATCGCCCGACAGGGGATCGGCCGATCGTTTCAGGTCGTCCAGTACTTCCCCGAAATGACCGTCAGAAAACACCTCCGACTCGCCGTCCGCGACTCGACGGAGACCGTCAGGAGCGTCTTCAACCGGCAGGAAGACTACGGTCCACAGATACGGGAGGTAGCCGAGCGGGTCCATCTCGAAGACGACCTCGACACGGTCGCGAAGAACCTCGCGCACGGAAAAAAACGGTTCCTGGACATCGCGATGGTGCTCGGGATGGATTCGCGGGTCATCCTCTTCGACGAACCCGCCGCCGGGCTCAATCAGTCCGAGACCGACGAGGTCAAGGCGATACTGGAGAATCTCCGCGGCGAGTACACGGTCCTGATCGTCGAGCACGACGTCGACCTCGTACGCTCGATCTCCGATCGGATCACCGTCCTGCACAACGGATCGGTTCTCACCACGGACACGCCCGAAAACGTCGTCGAGAACCCGCAGGTCAAGGAGGTGTATCTCGGTGAGTGAACTACTAACCGTCGAGGACCTCAACGCGTTCTACGGCGACAGTCAGGTCCTCTTCGACGTCTCGATCGAACTCGGCACGAACGACGTCGTCGGCATCTTCGGCCGGAACGGAATGGGAAAGACGACGCTCTTGAACAGTCTCGTAAACCGGATCGACCGGAAGACTGGGACCGTCACGTATCGCGGGCAGGACGTCTCTGCGTGGTCTCCACACGAGATCGTCCGCGAGGGGATCGCGTACGTGCCGGAAGAACGAGAGATCTACCCCGCGCTCTCGGTCCGCGAGAACCTCGAACTGGCGATGACGTCGGACATCGGCGACGACGCCCGTGAGGAACGGATACAGAACGTCTTCACGCAGTTCGAACGGCTCGGCGAGCGACAGGAACAGCGTGGCGGAACGTTGAGCGGCGGCGAACAGCAGATGCTCGCCATCGGACGTGCGCTGGTGACCGATCCGGACCTGCTCCTCCTCGACGAACCGACGGAGGGACTCGCGCCCGCGATCATCGACGACGTCGTCGACATTCTCGAATCGCTGGTGACCGGCGATCGGGCGGTGCTGATCGCCGAACAGAACATCAATCGGATGCTCCCGCTCATCGACCGTGGATACATGATCCAGACCGGCCGGATCGTCGAAGAGGGAGATTCTGACCACCTCAGTGACGAGGCGATTCACGACAAGTACCTGACGGTATAACCGTCTTCACCCGCACTCACGGTATTCCCCGCCGAAGGCCCCCGTGGAGTCAGGGGACATCGTTCAGCGCCGTTTCGGTTCGCGTCTGAGGCGGCAGAAGCGTCCCTCTCACTACGCTACACGCTGTCTCGCTCACCATCCTATACGCGATCGTATCCACTGACTGCGGTGCGGCGTCCGCCGTTCGAACCGCCGTCGTCTCACCCGGCGAGGGCTGATTTGTCGGGCTGCGGGCAGTTTGGCTGAGGTCCCCTTCGTTCTGAAACCGGCACGTTTCGACGCTCCCCGGCCGCGTACCGTCGTTCGGCTTACAAAAATTATATTATGATGTGGATTATCCCGTATAGTGTGTTATCGATGACGAACATTACCTCGCACAGTAGTCGAGTACCTAACTACTACCGCTCGGACACCGCTCTCGTGTAACGGCTATGTTAGAAATTCCTCTTATAACCACTGAGAACTTTATTACCTACGCACTGAACGGCCTGAGTCGGGGGATGATCATCTTTCTGGTGGCCAGCGGACTCTCGCTCATCTTCGGGTTGATCGGGCTCATCAATTTCGCCCACGGAGCGATGCTGGCGCTGGGCGGATACGGGACCTACGTCGTGATCCAGGCGACGGGGAACTTCTGGCTCGGACTCGTGATCTCCGTCGTTCTCGTCGCGGTATTAGGACTCGCCTTGGAACGGAAGGTCTTATACTGGATCTACGACGAGCCGCTGCTCGGGTTTCTCTCGACGTTCGGTATCGGGTTGGTCATCGAAGAGGCCCTCGCCGTGTACTTCGGGAGTCGATCGTACACGGTCCCCTCGCCGCTTCCCGAGTCGGTTCAGGTACTCGGGGTAAGCTACCCGTCGTATCGCCTGTTCGTGATTCTCGTCGGAGCGGTTGTCGCTCTCGGAATCGGCCTGATCCTCGTGAAAACGCGTCTGGGGTTGGAAATCCACGCGACGGCGAATATGCAGCCGACGGCCGAGATCCTCGGCGTCGACACCGCGCGGATCTACACCATCACGTTCGTCCTCGGGACTGCGCTCGCGGCGCTCGCCGGCGCTCTCACCGCACCGATCACGTCGATGTACCCCACGATCGGTCTCGACTACATCACGATGGCGTTTCTCGTCATCATCGTCGGCGGGATGGGGAGTTTCAAGGGCTCGTTCGTCGTCAGTATGATCGTCGGACAGATCATCGCCTTCGGATGGCTGGTACTCTCTCCGACGTACGTCCGCATCCTCGTCTTCGCCGCCGCGATGGTGTTCATCCTGTACAAGCCGCGTGGCTTCTTCGGTAAGGCGGAGGTGCACGAATGAGCGACAGACTGTCGGACGTTCGCGGGTTCGTTCGGGGACTGCCTCGGCGGCCCCTGCTCGCCGTCGGCGTGCTTTTACTACTGGCCGTTCCCTTCTTGTTCCCCAGCCAGTCGGATCTCGCGACCGAGGCGCTCATCTTCGGTCTCTTCGCCATCTCCGTCGACATCGTGCTCGGCTACGCCGGACTGCTCTCGCTCGCGCCGGCGGCCTTCTTCGGGCTGGGTTCGTACACGGTCGCCAAACTCGTCGTCGACTACGGACAGTCGTTCTGGCTCGGTTTCCCCCTCGCGATCGTTCTCGCGCTCGTCCTGGCGTTGGTCGTCGGCTACGTGCCGATCAAGCGTCGTATCGGCAACGTCTACTTCGTGCTTTTCACCCTCGCGTTCGGGGCGATCGTACACGACTTCACCTTCGTCACGACGTGGCTGACCGGCGGCTCCGACGGACTCGGCTTCTTCGGCCCGCCGGAGGTCCTGGGGATCGACCTCGGTGGTAACACCGAATATTACTACTTCACGCTCGTCACCGTCGCAATCGTCGGATACGGCCTGTATCTCCTGATCAAGAGCGATTACGGCGACATCCTGCACGCCACTCGGCAGAACGAACTCCGAATGCGGTATCTCGGCTACGACACGAACCGCGAACTGATGATCGCGTGGCTCGTCTCCGCCGCGGTCTCCGCCTTCGCGGGGGCTGTGTACGTCGGACTCGTCGGAATCGCCTCGCCGTCGCTCGTCTCGTTCGCCCTGACCGGCGACGTGATCATCTGGATCATCGTCGGCGGCACGGGAACGCTCCTCGGACCGTTCGGTGCGGCGATCGGACTCGTCTTCGTACAGGAACTCCTGCAGAACCTGTGGCAGGGCGGCTACCGACTGCTTCTCGGCATCCTCTTCGTCGTGTTCGTCTTCGTGCTCCCGGACGGGCTTATGGGGCTTCTCCGGGACGAGGAGTAATCCCCTCCCTCGGTTCTCTGCTCGATCGGCCTGCTTTTGCGACGTCATCCGTTTCTCGTCGGTCGGTCCTGTCGCCCGTGGACGCGTGACCAGTCACGGGGACGCCTCAGTCGCATACCGCTTCAGATCACGGGAGACGTTTCAGTCGCGTACTCCTCAGATGCTCCCTGCTGGGGCGACAAGTCGTCCGTTTTCCCGACAGCCGATGTCGTCCGTCGCGAACCCCGCTAAATTCGCCGCTATTCGACCCGAAATTTTATTATGAATACTGGTAACAAACAGTACAGGTATACGATGATTCAACGAAGATCGTTCCTCAAAGCTGCGGGCGTCGCGGGACTCACCTCGGCCGCCGGCTGTCTCGGCGGTGGCGGCGGCGGAAGCGATTCGGTCAAGATCGGTGCGGTGATGGCCCTGAGTGGTCCGTTCGCACGAACTGGCGAAGAAAATCAGCGCGGACTGGAAGTCGCCGAGGACTATCTCGACGGCGAGATCCTCGACAGCGAATTCGAGCTCATCATCGAGGACGGCGAGTCGGATCCGAACGCGTCGATCCAGGCGGCCCGCACGCTCGTCGAAGACGAGGACGTCGACGCCATCATCGGCCCGGTGAGCAGTGGTAATTCCATCTCCGTGATGCAGTACATCAAAGAGGACGGGCAGGTGCCCCACCTGATGACCACGGCCTCGTCCGTCGAGGCCCGTGAGAACCCGGAGAACTGTAACGAGTACGGGTTCTTCATCTGGCCCAGCAATCGGCACCTCGCGCCGACGGGGACGCAGTTCATTCAGGATCTCCCCAACCACATCGACCGCGACTTCGATCCCTCCCGGGTCCACTACGTTTCACAGGACTACGCGCTCGGCCAGAACGGTCTCGAACTGGTCGAGGAGTCGATGAACGAAGTCGGTGGCGAAGTCACCGGCAGCACGCTGGTCCCGCTCGGGGAGACCGACTGGTCGTCCTACATCTCCGAAATCGCCAACAGCGAGGCCGACGTCGTCACCGGCGTCCTCACGTGGGGTGCGGCCGCACAGTTGATGCCGCAGGCCAACTCCTTCGGACTGCCCGAGGAGAAGGTGATGATGTTCAACTCCGGGAAGCCGATCGGCCAGTTCGCCGCTTCGACGATGCCCGACGAAGTCACCGTCGACGGCTGGTTCGGGACGCACTTCTACAACCCCGGACTCGACACCGACGTCAACAACGAGTTCCAGAGCCTCTACAACGAACTCGACAGCTCGCTTCTGCCGAACTCGACGGCGGGTGCGTCTTTCGAGCTGATGCGAGCGCTCGCGACGGTGATCGAAGACAGCGGCTCGACAGCCACGGACGACATCATCTCCGGGCTCGAGGGACTGGAGTGGGACTCGGTCTTCGGGCCGATCCAGTTCCGCGAGGAAGACCATCAGGCGGCGCTCAACTTCTTCGGTGGCCGACGCGTCGCGTCCGACGGAGACGCCACCGAGGTGGAAGTGTTCGAAGAGTATCCGGACGTCATTCCGGACGCGCGCTGCAGCCTCTAACCCAGCTTTTTTATCGGGGGTCCTCGGCGACGGCTTCGCCGTCGCCTCGAACCCCCGCAAAAAAGCTGGACCAAAAAAGGCCGCGAGGCTCGCGTTCGTCGCCGGCGCTACGCGCCGGCTTCCAGCGGGACCTTCGGTCCCGCCCGGCTCGCCTCGCGGTGAACGTCGTAGGTAGTACGGCGGCCCTCTGCTACTATCGTGATTTCTCGGATAATCTCCATCACCGGCACGATCGGTCGACGTCCGTCTCCGTTCGATCGAAACACGGCGTCGATCTGCGACGTGTCCAACGGTCGCGTCGCTGCGACCGGATTCACACATACATTTATTAAAAGATAGCGGGATGGTGAGGTATGAAACTCGGTCGATTCCTGGTCGAGACGCATTGCCACGCCCAGCGTCACGCCGCCCGCATCCAGATGGACGGCGACGCCGACTACGGCGAGCTCGCGAAGAAGATGGTGACCGCGGTCCCGGGCGACGAGGCCACAGAAGACGACGAGGTCATCGTCTACGACAACTCCGATCGCGTCCTCCGTGATATGGACACCTACGGCGTCGATATGTGCGTGTTGCTCCCCGGAACCTTCGGATTCACGAACGAGATGCACGCCGAGATGATGGCCGAACACCCCGAGAAGTTCGTCGCCGCCGCCTACCCGGTCCAGACGATGAAGGCGGCCCAGCGCGGCGAGGAGGAGTGGACCGCCGAGGCCGCCGCCGCCGAGGTCGACGAGTGGCTGGGGAAGGACGGCTTTCGGATGATCGGCGAGGGGATGCCGTACGACCCCACGACCGAGGAGCCGATGGAGTGGTCCGAGCGGAAGGACGAACTCCGGGAGTTCTTCGACGTCGCCGCGAAGCACGAGGTCCCGATCCGTTGGCACACCGGCTACGTCTCCGGCTACGCCACCGGCCTCGGAATCTTCGATCACTTCCCCGACTGGAGCGATCCGACGCTGGCGTCACAGATGAAGGCCGAATATCCGGAGGTCCCGATCATCTTCGACCACGGCGGGATGCAGGCCACGTGGCGCGAGCACCACGTCGATCAGTGCTGTCAGGTCGCCGCCTCCTTCGACGACGTCTACCTCGAGATCGGGTTGTACTGGGCCGACCTGATGAAGAAGCCGATGAACGACCCGAACGTCGGCGTCGATCAGTTGCTCTGGGGGACCGACTGGGGGGCGTCGATGCCGCAGATCAGCCAGCCGAACGAGGACCCGCCGTACTACTGGGACCAGATCGCCGACCGCGGGCTTCCGGCCCACCAGGTGGACTTCTGGGGCCCGAGCCTTCGACAGCTCCAGAAGTTCGCGATGGAGCGCGACCTCACCCAGGAGGACCTGAATCTGATCCTCGGCGGCAACGCGGTGCGGTTGTTCGACATCGAGGTGGAGGACGACCGGATGTTCCGGAACTACATCGACCTCTGAACGCGCGATGCACACGACATCCACCCCCGGCCTGCCGCCGATACACGAACTGTCGGCGATCGCGGCGACCAACAACCCCGACCGGGTCGCGTACGGCGAGGCGACGACCGGGAGGGAGGTGACGTGGTCGACGTTCGAGGAGCGGAGTTGCCGCGCCGCGAACGCCCTGCGCGATCACTGCGCGCAGGGCGATCGAGTGGCGTTCCTCTGCGATTGCTCGATCGCACACACTGCCCTGTTCAACGGCGCGATGAAGGCCGGTTGTGTCGTGTCAAATCTCCACACGCGCGCGTCGGCCGAGACACTGCGGTACTGCCTCGACTCGATCCGACCCCGCGTGCTCGTCATCGACGAGCAGTTCTCCGAGATCGTCGAATCCGATCTCTACGGCGAGATCACGACGGACCTCAGCGCGGTCATCACGACCGGCACCGAACGCGCCGACTACGAGCGGTCACACGAACCGCTGCTCGAATCGCACGAAGCCGTCGCCCCCGACGTCCGCGTTCGGGAGGACGACGTCGCGTCCATCCAGTGGACGTCCGGCACGACCGGGCGACCGAAAGGCTGGTGTCACACCCACCGAGCGCTCTGTCACAAGGCGCTCCATCTCGAAAAGCTCCTCGCGCTCGACCGGACCGCCGCCCAGGCGCACGTGTTCACCCCGTCGTTCGCCGCGTGGTACGCGCTGTTTCTCCCCGCGCTGTCGTCGAACGCGGCCACGTACTACCTCTCGGAGTGGGATCCCGAGGCGTACGTCCGGCTGATCGACGAACAGGGACTGACCACCGCTGATCTGATTCCCACGATGTGGCAGGAAGTGCTCCGGCTGGATTCGCTCTCCGAATACGACCTCAGTTCGCTGAACCGGGTGGTCACGAGCGGCGAGTACCTCGACGAGCGCACGCTCGCGGCGATGCGCGAGGAGATCTGCGACGACGTGTACAACAGCTACGCCGCCACCGAGGTCCTGGGAACCGAAATCAGCGCGGCGGAGCTGACCGACGACCGCGCCGGCAGCGTCGGCAAGCCCATCCCCGGAACTCGGGTCCGCGTCGTGGAACCCGGTGGGCGACCCGACTCGGTCAGACCGGCCGGGGAGACGGGCGAGATCATCATCAAGGGCCCCGACCGCGCGTCGTGGGCCTGGAACGATACGGAAAAGACCGAGGATATGTTCGAGGACGGGTGGTGGTATTCGGGCGATCTCGGGTACAAGGACGAGGAGGGTTACCTGTACGTCGAGGGCCGGACCGACTTCATGATCAAATCGAAGGGGATCAAGGTCTTCCCGACGCCCATCGAGGAGCGGCTGTTGGAGCACCCGGCGATCGAACGGGCGGCGGTCGTGGGCGTCCCGGACGAGGAGTACGGCGAAAAGGTGGTGGCGGTGATTCGCCGCACAGACCCCGACGTCGATCGCGACGAACTCGAAGCGTGGTGTCTCGAGAGCGACGAGGTCGCACGCTTCGAACGCCCGCGCGAGTACCGCTTCGTCGAAGAGTCGTTCCCGCGGACCGCCACGGAGAAACTCGACCGCGCCGAGATCCGTTCGCGAGTGATCCCGGACGGGGAGTGACTCGGCGTTCCGTCGCGGAGTGACTCAGCGCCACCGGCGCTCTCCCTCTGGCAAAGACCGTCGAATACTCCCCGATTCGGGTGCCTATATCGGAATACTTACTATCGTTGCTCGGCGTATTTCGGGTATGATCGGTGAGATCGACCACATCGAAATCGAAGCGAGCGACGCGAGCGAAATGGCCGACTTCCTGAAGAAACTCGGCTACGAGGAACACCGCGAGACCGAACACCACGGCCAGTCCTTCGAGCTCGTCCCCGGCGACGGCGACGGCCCGCTCTTCGAGATTCACACCGTCGAAGGCGAGGAGGTCCCCGGCATCAACCACATCGCCTTCGCCGTCGACAACATCGAAGAGCTCACCGAAGATCTCGAGGAGAAGGAGGTCGACTCCATCGTCGGCCCGTACCACGTCGAGAAGACCGGCCGCACGATCACCAACTTCCGCGACCCCGACGGCCGCCGCTTCCAGGTCGTTCAGGACGACGAGTAACGCGACCGTCGCCGCGTCTGTCCCTCCCCACGTTTTCCGTTCCACGCCGGTAGAGCGGTAGCCGCCGCTCCGGCCCCGGTGGGTGCACGTGTGTGGTGCTCCGCCGCCCGCCGGTTCGATCGGTCGAGCGATCCGATCGGAACGTATAACCTCTCTGCTCCCGCAGTCGATCCCACAATGGACCAGCGCAACCGCTTCCGTCGAGCCATCGAGAACGGCGAGGTCGTCTTCGGCGCTCGGTCGTCGACCTTCTCGCCGACGGTGATCGAGATCTACGGCGAACTCGGCATCGACTTCGTGTGGCTGGACTTCGAACATATGGGTCCCAGCCCGTGGGACAGTACCGTCTTCGAGGAACTGACCCGCGCGGCCGAGATCGGCGGCACGGAACTGTTCGTCCGGCTACCGAGCGGCGATCCCTCGCTGATCCGCAAGGTGCTGGACGCGGGTGTCAGGAACCTCTTCATCCCGCGCGTCGACACCGCAGAGGAGGTCCGCGAGGCCGTGGAGGCCACCCGCTTCGTCTACGACGGCGAACCCGGCGAACGGGGGATGGCGAGCGGTCGCTCCCGGACGTGGGGACTCTCCGGCGACGATTACATCGAGACCGAAGATGAAGAGGTGTGCCTCGGTGTGATGATCGAGAAGACGACCGCGGTCGACGAACTCGACGACATCCTCTCGGTTCCGGAACTCGGCTTCGTGTTCATCGGTCCCTCCGACCTCTCGGTGCAGATGGGTCACCCCGGAGAGAAGACGCATCCCGAGGTAGTCGAGACGATCGAAGAGATCACCGAGGCGTGCCACGAGGCGGGCGTTCCGACGGGTGTGATCAAGACGGACCCAGACGACATCGCCTCGGCCGTCGACGAGGGCCACCAGATCATCCGAGTCGGCGGCGACCTGGCGTCGGTCAAGTCGACGCTCTCCGATCGGATGGATGCGATCGAGTCGCTCCGGTAGCTCGGGAAGCCCGTCCGTTCCCTTTTCGCCAGCCGACATTCGGAGAAACGGAACAGACGCCGGAAGAATAATTTATTATCGTAGACGGACGTGGATCGAGTTGCAATGGATCCTGAGCTCGCTCGCCTCGGCCACGTCGCGCTGGAAACGCCCGATCTCGACGGCTCCCTGGAGTTCTTCAGAGACGCCGTCGGGTTCGAAGAAGTCGAACGCAACGGCGACACGTCGTATCTGCGCGCCGTCGACGAGTTCGATCACCACTCGATCGCCCTCTCGGAAGCCGACGAGCCCGGTGTCGACCATATCGGCTGGCAGACACGAAAGCCGGAGTACCTCGGGGAGTTCGAAGAGATCCTCGACGAAGAGGACATCGACGTGACCTGGATCGACGCCGGCGAGGAACTCGGTCAGGGCGAGGCCTTCCGCTTCACCACGCCGACCGGCCACGAGTTCGAGTTCTACTACGAGATGGAGAAGCCGGACCCGCCGGCGGAGCGGCGCTCGAAGCTCAAGAACAAGACCTACTCGCGGACGACGACCAACCCGATCGCACCCAAGCGAATCGACCACGTTCAGCTGTGGGACCCCGCGGCCAACGACTTCCGCGAGTGGCTCCAGGAGGCGCTCAATTTCCGCGTGCAGGAGCGATACGACCGGAAAGACGGCTCTCGGTGGGGGACGTTCCTCAGCGCCAACGGCAACAAGATCGAGGCCGCCGTCATCGAAGACGAGAACGCCGCGAACGACCCCGCGCTGCACCACATCGCCTACAAGGTGGACACCGCAGACGACCTCTTCGACGCCCACGACGCGATGAACGAGCACGGCATCCCGACCGACGGGATCGGCCAGCACTCGATCTCCCGCGGGAAGTTCCTCTACGTGCGCGATCCGGTCAGCGGCCACCGAATCGAGTTCAACGCCGGCGGCTACCTGGTCTTCGATCCGGAGTGGGAGACGATCGAGTGGCAGGAGGGCGATCTCGAGGACCGCCAGTGGATCGGCCAGATCGAGTCGAAGGCTCGCGTCGACTACTGATACGATCGGTTGTCGTAATTTTCGCGATCGCTCCACCGATGTCGTGATCGCTGTACATTGTTGTAACCGGCCGTGTGCCACGTCCGTCCCGGTATCTCCGGTCGCGTTCTGCCCTCGAATCGTCAAAAACGACGGATGGACCCCCGTCTCGCGGTTTGAGGAACCGGTCTCCCGGGTCGACGGATCGCGCGCTACCCGCTGTCAGCACGGTTATCGTGTTCTTAACCGTCTACGGATCCCTTGTCACCGGTGTCCGAAGAACGGATCGAGCGTTACCGGCACTCGAGCCCTTGACCACTTCTAGTGGCACCCGAACGCGTCCTGTCTCCGCTACCTCCGCCTCGTTTTTCCATCGATCGCCGCGTTGCGGTGGTTATTGACACAAATTCACAAACATTTATCTGGTTTGGTTCTGTTCCTCACGTTACGATGTCATTCAAGAGATCGGATCGCCGATCGTTTCTGAAGCACAGCGCAGCGGTCGGGACGGTCGGTCTCACCGGCCTCGCCGGCTGCTCGAGCATCACTGGCGGGACCCCCGAACTCGGCCTCGCGTTCACGGTGCCCGTCGAGAACATCGCGTCCCTGTTCGCGATCGAAGACATTCAAGACCAACTCACGAATCTCGGCTCGGAGTACGAACTCGAGGTCACCCGCGATCAGAGTACGCCCGACTCGTTGAACAAGATGGCGTCCGGAAACGCCGATTTGGCGCTGCTGTCGACCGTGAGCTACGCGTCGGCGGTTCGCCAGGAGGCGGTTCCGGGGAACATCTCGATGATCGCGACGGACTTCTGGGATGCCCACCCCGACTGGTACGGGATCACTATCTTCTCCGGAGCGGACTCTGACATCACCGAACCCGAGGACCTCGAAGGGGCGACGATCGGCGTCAACGCGCAGGGGACCGGCGTCCACGCGATGATCGTCAAGAAGTTCCAGCAGGTCGGCCTCGACCCCGAGAACGACGCCGAAATCGTCGAACTGCCGTTCCCGACCTTCGTTTCGGCGATCAACGACGGCCGTATCGACGCCGGCGTCTTCCCGGCAATCTTCGCCGTCTCCGCTCGCGGCGAGGGGTTCAACGAGGTGTACACCTCCCAAGAGACCTGGGAGCAGGAGTACCCGTTCGCCTACACCGTCGCCGCGAACAGTTCCCTCGACGAGAAGGGCGACGCCATCGCCGCGTGGGGCGAGGACTTCCGCGAGATGGTCGACTACGCCTACGACAACCGGAGCGAGGTCGTCTCGCTCGCGGCCGAGTACTTCGAGCTCCCCGAACCGCTCGTCGACGGTTTCTTCCTCACGGAAAACGACTACTACCGACAGGACCTCACGATCGATATGGACCGCCTGCAGTTCACGATGGACGAGATGGTCAACCTCGGATTCGTCGAGGAGAGCTTCGACGTCACGGAGTACGCGACGAACGACTACATCCCCTCGAACTGACGCGTTCGCCCGCCCGATCGACGCTGCGTTCCGTCTTCGTTCTTCGGACCTCTTTGCGGTACTGTTCAGATAAGAGCGGAACAGTCGGAAACCGATACGGGGGGTCTTCGAAAGCCCCATCCTCGGTGGTCTCTCAGTCAGCAATCGCTTATCCGAACACTGCCTCGCTCACCGGAAGTTTCGATCAACTGCACGTCTCCTCTGAGGTTTCACGCAGCGGATCTGACACTGCTGATCGCCGTACGGCGTCTACCCGTTCGGTATATTTATTATCGACCCGATAAGTCAACCGATACGGATCGAACGACACATGACCGAAAACACCACACAGGGGACTGTCGAACTGGACGCTCCGTGGATCACCCAGAACGACCTCCCCGTCACAAAATATCAAATAATCGATGAGAACGGCGGGTACGACGCCGAGGCGGTTCCGGATCTCGACACGCAGGAGTTCCTGGATCTGTACCGCTGGATGCTCGTCGAGAAGCGCTACGCCGAGCGGATGATCAACCTCCAGCGGCGCGGCGAGATGGGGACCGTCGGGTCGAGTCGGGGCCACGAGGCGAGCATCGTCGGCAGCGGCTACGCCCTCGCCGATGACGACTACCTGCTGGCGATGGGCCGCGAGACCAGCGCGATGCTGATGAAAGGGGTATCGCTCCGGGACATCCTGCTCTTCTGGCGCGGCATCGAGGACGCCCAGAAGTACCTCGCCCAGCAGAACTGTATGATCGGCATCTCCGTCGGCGGCTACCTCCCCGTGGTCACCGGCATCGGGTGGGGGATGAACATCACCGACACCGACTCGGTGGTGACGGCGCACTTCGGCGACGGCGCGACCAGCACCGGCGCGTTCCACGAGGCGGTCAACTTCGCGGGCGTCCTCAACGCGCCGGCCATCTTCTACTGTCAGAACAACCAGTGGGCCATCTCGACTCCCTTCGAGAAGCAGACGAACGCCGACTCGATCGCCCAGCGGGCCGTCGGGTACGGCGTCCACGGGATCCGCGTGGACGGCAACGACGTCCTCGCGGTGTACCACGCGATGAGCGAGGCGCGAGAACTCGCCCGACAGGGGAATCCAGTGCTCTTCGAGGCGCTCACCTATCGCACGGAGGGTCACTCCACGAGTGACGATCCGACCAAGTACCGCGGTAGCGAGGAAGTCGACCAGTGGAAAGACCGGGATCCGATCGAGCGGTACGAGTCGTTCCTCGAATCCGAGGGCCTCTGGGAGGAAGTCGACAAACAGGCGATGGTCGACGAGGTGGACGCGGAGTTCGACGCGGCCATCGAAGCCGCGGACGACTACGGGCCGCGAGACGTCGAGGAGCTCTTCGCGTACCTCTACGAGGAGATGCCGCCCGAACTCGAATCGCAACTCCACGAACTGGAGCGAAGCCTCCGCGAACTGGACGACCTCGAGGAGTACATCGTGCGGCGGCCGAAGGGGTGAGTATCTATGCCTGAAACTATCATCGACGCCATCAATATGGCGCTGTCCGAGGAGATGGAGCAGGACGACAGAGTCGTCGTCTTCGGCGAGGACGTCGCCGAGACCGGTGGCGTCTTCAGGGCGACCGAGGGGCTGAAAGACCGGTTCGGATCGACGCGAGTCGTCGACACGCCGCTCTCGGAGATCGCCATCGTCGGCGGCGCGGTCGGTCTGGCGGTCTTCGGACTTCGCCCGGTCGCTGAGATCCAGTTCTCGGGGTTCCTTCCCCCGGCGTTCGACCAACTCGTCACTCACGCCAGTCGGATGCGATGGCGAACCCGCGGGGAGTGGAGCGCGCCGATGGTCGTCCGGACGCCGTACGGGGCCGGCATCCGCGCGCTGGAACACCACTCCGAGAGTCTCGAAGGTGCCTATGCACACGTTCCGGGGCTCAAGGTCGTGATCCCGAGCACGCCGTACGACACCAAAGGACTGCTGAAGGCCTCGATCCGCGACCCGGATCCGGTGCTGTTTATGGAGCCGAAACACGTCTACCGGTCCATTCGCGAGGACGTCCCCGAGGACGACTACGAGGTTCCCATCGGCGACGCCGCCGTTCGCCGCGAGGGCGAAGACGTCACGGTGATTTCCTGGGGTGCGATGATGCAACAGACGCTGGAGGCGGTCTCCAAACTCCACGTCGACGCCGAGGTGATCGATCTCCGGACCATCTCGCCGATGGATCGAGAGACGATCGTCGAATCGGTGAAGAAGACGGGCCGTTGCGTCGTCGTTCACGAGGCCCCGAAATCTGGCGGCTGGGGCAGCGAGATCATCGCGACGATCAACGACGAGGTGCTGATGTACCTCGAAGCGCCGATCGAGCGCGTGACGGGATTCGACATCCCGGTTCCACTGCTTTCGATGGAGGACTACTACATCCCTCATCCACCCCGGATCGCCGAGGCGATCGAGCGGGTTGCGAGCGATGGCGGGTAGCAACGACTGCCCCTGATGTGTCGGCTGTCGCCCCCTCGCGATCGCGTGCTGCTGTAACGTTTACGCGATCGACTTCGCGTCGCGATAGGCACCCTGACCGAACTCGCGCCGCGACCGACGGTCCGTGATCGGTTCCTCGGCCGAGACGTCGTTCTCTGTACGTCCGCTTGTGGAACACAAGTTATTTTCCGGATAGACCCGTCGGTTCCGTCGAGGTTGGGCAAAATTCCGTGTGGTCACTCACAGACCGAGACATCGAACGTGGAATCAGACAGGCTATCGTGGCCGTGTTCGTTATCGGTATCCGCCGTCGTAACCCGGGAGCAGTCGTCAATTCGATCTTCGCGTTACTGGGGACGTACCTTCCTGATGCCGCCGAACGATGGTTCGACGTCGAATTCAGGCCTTGGCAGCGTGTATATATCGGCGTCGCTATGGTCACACACGCGGTGGGGATGCTCGGCTCGTACGATTCTATCGGCTGGTGGGACCACCTCACGCACACTCTCTCCGCGAGCATTCTCGGTGGATTCGCCTTCACTGCGGCCAAACGCCGTGGGCGTAATCCGCGGCCCCGGGTCCTCGGAGCCGTCGTCATCGGTGGACTGCTCTGGGAGCTGATCGAGTACGTAATTCACGCGGTAGCCGACCGCCTCGGAATCGAACCGATCCTAGTGGTCTACAGCACGAGGGACACGGTGCTGGATCTCCTCTTCAACCTCGTTGGCGCGCTCCTCGTCCTCGTATTCGGTGAACATCTGCTCGGTAATCTCGTCTACTCTGGTGAGTCGTAACTGTCTCTCGTGCACTCTGGTGATTGACACACACCGTCGGCGTTATCGAACTCCCGGTACGTTCAGCAGGTAGTGTGTGGTTTTGCGCATTGCGCCAGGTGGTGAATGCTTCGAGTCAATTTCCAGCGGTTCAACGTGGCTGAAACGGTTCGAGAACGGAGAGAACTCCTGCGGAATTTGATATCGCATTATGAGGTTTACACTAAAATCGAGGATCCACTCCCTGTTCGTGTGTTGTTTCGTTGTCTGCCCGGGACAACGACACACCACAAACACTAAGTAAACATACAGAAATGCGCTATCAACCGAAATCGATGGACTTCGAATCACCGGACGATAGAGATCACGAGTTACACC
Organism: Halobellus rarus; assembly: GCF_024494595.1. GTDB lineage: Archaea > Halobacteriota > Halobacteria > Halobacteriales > Haloferacaceae > Haloquadratum > Haloquadratum rarum. Next base: position 120,636 of record NZ_JANHDI010000006.1, read on the forward strand.
GGCCCTCAGCGGCCGGAGTATAATGCCGGCGTACGCGCACTTCGACGACCTGACGGATTACGAGCGGTTTTACCGCGAGGTGATCCTCCCGGCGATCCGTGCGGATCCGGATATGGAGATCGATCCCGCCCGTGAGACCCCGACGTACGCGTGGCTCAAGTCGAATTACTCGGGGTTCGTCGAACGACTGCGTCGGGAGTACGACCTCTCGCCCGGGCAGTTCTACGACGCCGTCGGCTTGCCGCCCGAATCGGGTGTCGACAACGACGAATGGGGCCTCGATCACGAACCCACCGTTCGAGCGCTCGAAGATTACCTCGAAGAACTCGAACGGGATCGAGGACGGGCCGACACGACGGTCGCTCCACGCAGGTCCCGCCTGAAGACGTACGCGAGTACGTACCGCGGGGTCAACGGCACAGGCGACCTGCTCTCGCCGCTTCTCGACGAGACCGCGAAACCCGACGAAATCGCACGCGTCCGCGATACCTTCCGCGTTCTCGACGATCACCTGGGGACGCTCGCCTCGAAAAAGAAGTACGTCTCGGCAGTGCGGAACTGGTACACGTTCGTCGTCGAGATGGGTCGTGGACTGTACAATCCGGCCGAGAACCTCCTGAATCGGTTCGGCTGGGACGAAGATCCCAAATACGACCATCCGGCGCTCTCACGTGACGACCTCGCGGCGTTGCTCGACGTCGCGGACGCCGACGAGCGCTTCCTCCTCCTCGCGCTCGCCGGCTGGGGGCTTCGGCCGGTCGAGGCCTGTGAACTCCACCTCGAGCAGTTAGTGCTCGATCCCGAACCCGACGAGGGATCCGTCCCGTACGTCGAATTCGCTGCTGGGGAACGGAAGAACGCCCGTCGAACGCGAAACACCGTCGAACTCCTCGTCGGGACCGATACGGTCCGAAGACGCGTCGACGACCTCGCGGACCGAGACGGCTGGACAGGCTACCTGTTGCCCGGACAGTCCATCGATCGTCCGATATCGACCGCGACCGCCCGGCGATGGCTCCGCGATCTCGGTACGCGGGCGGGAGTCGAAATCGACGGGAGCCATCCGCTCCCGAAAATGGGCCGACGAACCTGGTACCGGCTCTATCGCCAGCAACGTCCGTCGATAGAAGCCGGAACGGCGGCTGTCGCGGCCGCACAGGGCAGTCGCGATGCGGCCGTCTCCGAGCGGAACTACCTCGACGAGCGGACGCGGCGGGAGGCACGCGCCGAAGCGATGCGGGAACTCGTTCGCGAGGAACTCGCGGCGGTTTTCGAGCCACGATTGTAGAATCACACGTCACAGCGACGTCGGAGAAGTCATACGTCTCCCCCTTGTAGGCCTCCGGAGAGATGACTCAGGAACGCGATACCGTCCGGCTTCCGCTCGAACCGCTCCGGCAGCGCGTGGCGGAAGCGACGGGACGGTCGGCCTCGTTCGTCGACGTGACGGGCGTGGCACTGGACGGCGAAACGCTCGAAATCGCTTTCTCGACGCCAGAGGAGGACGTTCCGATCGTCGAGGTGGTCGTCGAGGGGCCGGGAGAGTCGACCGACACCACGCCGGTCAGACTCGACACTCCCTCGGGATTGAAGATCTACGGCGACCTCTTCCGCATCGAGTACGCTGGCCGCGACGCTGAAACGGATGAGATTCTCGTATCCGTCGCTCGACGGGAGGGCGAAGATTGGCGGACCGTCCTCGGGTGCGGACAAATGTGGGCCCTCGAAACCGCTCGAAACGGCGAGGCCGTCTCGGTCACTTGTCGTGCGGAGACGCCGTCTATTTCCGAGGTCGAAGACGAGGACGGCAGTACCGAATCAGCTCGTAACGACGCTGAGACGTCCGAAGACGACGAGGAATCGACAGACAGCTTCCTTGGCAACTTCTAACCGACGGGTTCGTTCGCGCGTCGCTCCGGAGAGACCGTCTACTGTACTTCCGTTCGGAAATAAAGCGATAACGGCGATACGATTCGTTACTGTGTGGACCTCACCATTCATCCGCGGTGGTGCCGAGGAGTGCCGTCCTCTCCTCGCGACTAGGAACGGACTTATTCCACCGCTTCTGCCGACGCGGTGACCACTTCGAGGCTGCGGGTTCGTGGTCCGTCGCACTCGACGAACAGGACGGACTGCCAGGTTCCCAGGGCGAGTTCGCCGGCTTCGATCGGGACCGAGACGCTCCCTCCGAGGAGCATCGCACGAAGGTGGGCGTCGGCGTTGTCGTCGATCGCGTCGTGGTCGTATCCTTCCCCTCTCGGAACGAGCCGTTCCAGTGCATTCTCGATATCCGAGAGAAGCCGCCCCTCCGCCTCGTTGACGACGATACCGGCGGTCGTGTGCGGGACGAACGCCGTGCAGACACCGTCGACTACGTCATCCGGGACTGCTTCTGAAACCTCCGCGGTCACGTCGCGAACGGCCACGCGTTCCTCCGTTTTCACTTGGATAGACATACGTCACCGTACGCTAGCGAGGCTGATCAGTCTGGTTGTCGCGCGCGCCGGGTCCGTTCTGAGATCTATTTCCGTCGCTCGGAGGTCGACCCCTCGGCAGTTTTCTCCGGCGTTGAACCGAGAGCCGATCGGCAGCGTGGTCGTTCGGCTTTCCACCTTCTCGGGAGCCACTCGGTGTCGCGTCGGTTACCGGTCACTGTCACGGGTGCTGTCCCTACCGATCGGTGATCCGATTTCTCCGCATCACCGGTGAGAGGCGACGGCACTCCAAATCGCGATGCGGACGGAGTCTGCCTCCCTCCTGCGACAGAAACTTGTCAGCGTATTCGTATATCCTACTATGGGAACTGATCGACACCCTCGGTTCGGACACCTGTCCCCGGCTGATCTGGGCCTGTTCACGGACCGCTACGAGCTGACGATGTTGCGCGGGTACCGGGAGACAGAGCACACCCCCGAGTCCACGTTCTCGCTGTTCTTCCGTTCGCTGCCAACCGATCGCGGGTACGTGATCGCCGCCGGACTGGAGCAGGCCATCGCCTACCTCCGGGAACTCGTATTCGGAGACGAGCAGCTCGATCACCTCCGAAAAGAGGGGTTTCCTGAGGCGTTTTTGAGGTACCTCGCGGAGTTCGAGTTCACCGGTGACGTCCGCGCCGTGCCCGAGGGGACGGCCGTCTTCCCGAACGAACCACTTTTGGAGGTGACGGCACCGATCGATCAGGCGCAGTTGTTCGAGACGCTGTTGCTCAATCAGATCGGATTCCAGAGCCTGATCGCCACGAAAGCCGCCCGGATGCGAGACGTGGTCCGCCGTCGCGGCGCCGATCAGCGGCTCGTCGATTTCGGCGGACGGCGAGCGCACGGCACCGACGCCGGTGTGAAAGCCGCTCGCGCGGCGTACGTGGGCGGGTTCGACGGGACGGCCAACGAGGCTGCCGGGTCCCTGTTCGACGTCCCGGTCTACGGAACGATGGCGCACTCCTGGGTGCAGAGTTTCCCCAGCGAGCGAGCGGCCTTCGAGGCGTTCGTCGACGTGTACGGTGAGGACTCGGTGCTCCTGATCGACACCTACGACACCGTCACCGGCGCGAAGACTGCGCTGGAGGTGGCGGGGGAACGGGACGAGGCGATCCGGGGCGTTCGGCTCGACTCGGGCGACCTCGCCTCGCTATCTCAGGAGGTGAGAGGCATTCTCCCCGAGCGTATGGACGTCTTCGTCTCCTCGGGGGTCGACGAGTTCTTCCTCCGGGAGTTCTTCGAGAACGACGGCGTCGCCGACGGGTTCGGCCCGGGTACGTCGCTGACGACGAGCGACGACGCTCCGACGCTGAACCCGGTGTACAAACTCGTCGCCGTCGAAGCCGACGGCGAGATGCAGCCGAGTATGAAGCTCTCGAAGGGGAAGGTGACTTATCCCGGCGCGAAGCGCGTCCACCGGTTCGGCGACGACACGTTCAGGCGGGACGTCTTAGCGCGGGCCGACGAGGAGGTCGGCGGGCGGGAACTGCTCGTCGACGTCGTCGCGGACGGCGAAGTCGTCTACGACTTTCCGACGGTCGACGAGATCAGAGATCGGACGATTCAGACTCTCGAACGACTGCCCGAGGACATTCGGGCTATCGAGAACCCTGCCACGTACCCCGTCGACATCAGCGAGTCCCTCGACGCGACCGCGGAACGCGTCCAATCGGACCTCCGGACCGAGATGGATCTGTAGCGCCCACCACCAGTGGGTCGGAATCGATACGACGGTCGCACGTACCCCGACGCCGCTTTCACCACTGCTCGATGAGGACCGCTCCGGATTCGTGGACTCTGATAGGAGAGTTCTCCGTCCAGAACGTCCGCGCCTGCTCCAGCTTCTCTCGCTTTTCGGCGTACAGCGTGAGCAGTGGGTCGCCGTCGGTCAGTTCGTCTCTCGTGCGACAGTGGAGATAGACACCCGCCCCGTGGTCTTTCGGCGCGCCCGCCCGTCGGGCGAGTTCGTTCACGAGTTTGTTGTCGACGTGCGTGACGACGCCCTCCCGGTCGGTGTGGATCGTCTCCTCGTGGGGTCCGGGCGTGAGATCCTTCGACGACACGTCGGGGTCGCCGTTCTGTGCGCCGACGATCTCGCGGAACTTCGATTCCGCCGCGCCGGTTTCGAGGATTTCATCCGCCGTCTCGTCGACCCCGGCGGCATCGAAAAGGATCTGTGCGAGTCGAACGCTCTTCGATCTGAGGTCCGTCGGTCCGTTCCCTTCCAGGACGTCCAGGACGTCTCGCGCCTCCAGCACCGGCCCGATTCCCCGCCCGATCGGTTGTTCGCCACGCGTGATCGCACAGTCGATCTCCATTCCCAGGTTGGTGCCGACGCGAGTGAAGTCCTCGGCCATCTCGCGGGCGTCGTGGAGGCTTTCGACCTTCGCCCCCTCACCGTACGGCAGGTCGATGACGACGTGGGTCGCCCCGGCGCTCTTCTTTTTCGAGAGGACCGACGCGATCACTTGGCCCGGCGGATCCAGAGAGAGCGGCGTCTCCGCGCGAATGATCTTGTCGTCGACGGGTGAGAGGTTGACCGCACCGCCCCAGACCATACACCCGTTCGTCTCCGAGACGATCTCCCGCACCTCGCTGACGGAGAACGAAACGTCACAGAACACCTCCATCGTGTCCGCTGTTCCGGCGGCCGAGGTCACTGCCCGGGAGGAGGACTTTGGAATCGTCACTCCCGCTGCGGCGACGATCGGGACGACGATCGGCGTGACGCGGTTGCCGGCGACGCCGCCGATCGAGTGCTTGTCGACGATCGGTTCTCGGTCCCATTGGATGGTCTCACCGATTTCGACCATACTTTCGGTGAGGCTCATGATTTCGGCACGTGAGAGCCCGTGGGCGTAGACGCCGGAGACGAAGGCCCCGAGTTCGACGTCGCTCAACAGGTCGCGGTTGATGTCGCGGACGACGGCGTCGATCTCCTCGCGTTCGAGTTCGATGTCGTCGAGCTTTTTCGTGATGTGCGCCGCCGAGTCCGGTTTCGAGGCGAGCGCAATTTCGACCTCGCCCGTGATGTGGCTGATCTGTCGAGTGACACCGAGCAGCCCCGGATCCACGAGTTCGTCAGTTATCTCGACGATTCCGGTCGCCACGTCTGGACCGTGCTGAATCCGAACGCGGTCGAGCGGGTGTGCGCCCAGTTCGCTCGCGTCGGTCGAATTGAGCAACACCGTCGGCGTCCGGGTGCCGATGTCGATCTCGCGGGCCGTGAGTTGCATATGTGGTCGCTTTGATCACTCCCCGCTTAAGAGTGGGTGTTGCACCGGGTGCTCTCAGGTCTCGACCATCCGCACAGACCGTTTCAGTCCTGAACGCTACTATCGGCCAGGCTCTCGGCGATATCCGCCAGCCACGCTTCCCCGTCGGCCGCATTCACGAACGCCGACGCGGCACCGGCCCCGTCGGCACCGAGCCTCAGGCTCGCTTCCACGTCGACTCCGGTTGTGATTCCACCGCCGAGGAGGAGACGAGTTCGGACGTTCTCCTCCCGCACCATCGAGACGAACGTCTCCACGCGCTCGGGAGCCGTTTCAGCGAGCGACCGGCCGGTCGCGATGTCGTCGGGGTTCTCGAACAGGAGACAGTCGGGGTCGAACGCGAGCGCCCCGCGGCCCATCTCGACGCTGTCGACGCAGACGATCGATTCGAGGCCGCGCTCCCGACAGCCCCCCACGATCGCTTCGACGTCCGCGAGCGTCTGTGGTGATTCCGGATGATTGACGAGGACGCCGTCGGCCCCCGCCGCATCGACGGCCGGTAGGCCGATTTCGCCGGTGCCGCGTCCCGGTTCCGCCGCGTCGACGGACTGTGCGACGACCCGTAGATCGGCCTCCGAGGCGATCCGGGAGAGATCCGGCGTCTGCGGGGCGACAGCGAGCGACGTGTCGGTCCGCTCCTGCACCGTCTCTATCGTCTTCGCGAGTTCGAGACCGTCGCCGCCGGCCGTCCCTTCGTAACGCTTGAAGTTGATCAGGAACGTCGGGTACTCGAGTGCCATCGATACAACACCCACGTGGCCGATCGGTTTCAGCGTTGCCTCGACCGCCTGTACCCGAGGGTGCCCTTTCCGGAGTGCTGTCGCGATCGGAGTCGAACACGACGCCGACACTCAGATACCGAACAGCTCGCGTGCGTTCTCCTCGAATATCTTACTCTTCTGTGTGTCAGTCAGTCCTTCGATATTATCGACCGCCGCCGGGGCGTCGAAGTCCTGGTGCGGACGGTCCGAGCAGTAGAGGACCTGGTCTTCGAGGTCTGCCCGTTCGATGAGGTCGACGACGTCGACCATCTTCGTCGCCTCTTCTGGGAGGGGTTGCGTGCCGTAGTAGAACTCCGAGAGGTACTCGCTGGGCAGCTGCGAGAGGTCGGCGAACTCGCTGGACCGTTCGAGGTACTCCCGATCGAGTCGCTCGCCCAGTGCCGGGATCCAGGAGAGGCCGCCCTCCCAGAAGCCGAAGTCCACGTCGTATTTCTCGACGACCCCGCGGAGGATCAGGCTGTTCGCGTGCCACATCTTCGGGATCGTGTGGCCGAGCGTGTGGAACTCCGCGAAGTTCTTCGGCTGCATCCCGGCGATCGGGAACCCGGGCACGATCCCCGTGGTCGAGTGGAGGATGATCGGGAGGTCGTGTTTCTCGGCGGCCTCGTAGATCGGTTCGTAGCTCTTGTGGCCCATCGGGAACGTGGGGCCGACGTCCGTGATCATCGCGCCGACGACGCCGTCTTTGTCCCCGTGGCGTTCGATCTCTTCGGCGCTCTCCTCGGGGTGATCGCCGAAGATGTAGAGCTTCGCGTAGTACGTTCCGTCGCCGCGGGCGAACCGGTCGACGGTGAGGTCGTTGAACGCCCGCATGTACATCACCTGCTTGTCTTGGGCGGGGATCGTCGTCATCCGGAACTGGCCGGGAGAGAACACGACCGTATCGATGCCCAACTGTTCGCGCACGGGGTCTACGTCTTCGGCGTCTGTGATGTCCGGCGAGTGGATGTTTATCTCGGTCCGACCGCCGGCGCTTCGGTCCCAGCCGTCCCACTGAATCGGCCCCCACTCGTCGGGCCCTGCGAGGTAGCCCGCCTTCTCGTTCTCGCGCATCTCGTCGTCCGAGATGTACTCTCGGATGTCGGCTCCGGACTCCGCGCTGTGCCACTCGCCATCAATTACCGCGTGGTCCATAGCGCTTCCAATACAGGATCGGAACTTAACAATCCCGATTTATCGTGTCAAAAACCGCTCACACCCGGACGTGGATTTCGTCGTCTTCAACGACAACTTCGTAGGTCGGTACGGTGTCGTCGCCCTGGACGTGCTCACCGGATTCGACGTCGAACTGCCACCCGTGCCAGGGACAGTACACGCACTCGTCTTCGACACGGCCCTGCCCCAACGGACCGCCTTGGTGGGGGCAGACGTTACTGAGCGCGAAGTACGCGTCGTTCACGTGAAACAGTGCGATCTGCTCGCCGTCGACGTCGACGACCGAGGCCTCTCCCGCTTCGATTTCTCCGACGGAAGCGACTCTGTGAAGCGACGGTTCCTCCGCGCTGGTGTCTGTCATACCCTGGGGGAAGGAATCCACATATATTACGTTTTCTTTTGTGAGGGACCGCTCCACGGCCGCGGACCCGATACCGGCCATCGCAATACATCCGAAAAAACCGGACCGATTCTCGCCAGATCACGGTGAACGGCAGTCCTCTTCTCTTGATTGCTGAAGACTGGTGACTTCACTGAACGCCCGTGACAGCTGAAGCCACCGATCTGAGAGCGTCTCGTGGTACCGGCGGTTCCCTGCCTCTTTTCTCAGAACACAGGCGACGGGGAGATCCCACCGACCGCATATTCGAGACTATCGGACGATATTTCGTGAAACGTCGCTCGTTAGCACTACTATGACGCTATTAGTCTTGTAACAGATAGCCGACTGACGACGTGGCGATCGACTCCGCTCGCTCCCGAAAGGCGACTGACTCCCAGATCGGGGTTTTGAGGGCTGTCACCCGCCAATCCGAGATCGATACTCTCGGATGGGTTTCGTCGACTGAGCCTCTCCCGTTGAATCAACGCTCGGGCCCTACGCAGATCGATTTTCAACGCTACGATACCCGTGCTCGGTGTCTGTGATTACGAAGCGGGCGAATCACCGAAAAAGACCACAGCTGGCGGTCTCAGTCCCCGCGGCCGTCGGTCGCCGACTGGCAGTCACACCCGCCGCGGTCGAGCAGTTCCGTGACCGGATAGCTCGCTCCGCAGTCCTCACAGAGCACCTGTACGTCCAGCAGTACGTTGAACTCCCCGAGTACGAGTTCTTCGCCGCCCCGAAGCTGACCGAGGTTGTTCTCGACCACGGCGATGAGCCGGCTCTGGAGACGCTGGATCGTGGTCCGGACGCTCTCTAAGCGATCTCCCGACGAGCGCCCTTTCGAGACGTCTCTGAACTCCGTGAGGTACGTGTACACCGCTTGGTGGGAGACGAACTCCGAGCGAAGGCTCTCGAGGTCCACGCCGCGCTGTTCGAGGGTCGCCTCCGCGTCGACGCGCATTCCGGCCGTGACGTCGTCGTCCGTGAGTAACCGATAGAGGTTCGCCACCTCGCCGTCGATCGGGTTCTCCCCCGCGTCTTCCAGTTTCGCCGCGAGCAACCGTTCGTTGAACCAGTCCGCCAGAGAGCGGAGGCTCTGGCTCTCGTAGCCGTTACCGAGCCATCGGTCCTCGAGTTCCTGCCCCACGGTCGACATCTCGTTGACCTCGATGAGTCGTCCGACCTTCGAACGGGCCGGATCGGAATCCGCAGTCATATCTCGTGATTCGTTTGGACCCTGTTAAAGATATCAATCGCCCTGAGAGCGGTCCCGCGGGTGCCGCTCTGGAGACTGCCGGCCGTGTGCTCACCGATAAATAACAGCTATATTTGATATCCTTCTATCTTATAATTAGCGCCGATGGTCAGCCGGTACCGGTCTGCTTCTCCGGGCGTCGACAGGGGAGTGATCGGAGATGGACGAGATACTTTCCTCGTCGCGTCGACGGCGTGGAGAGCGGAGTCAGTATCGGAACGCGGCGTCGGCGATCGCAACCGTCTGTCCGAGGCCCACGAGGACGAGGCCGACGATGGACACCGACGGTGGCGCACCGAGAAAGCCGCCAGCATACACGACAGCGCCGAGTAGCGAGACGACCGCAGCACCGAGATAGACCCAGGCCGGTTCGGTTTTTCGGCGGGCGATATCGACGAAACCGACCGACGGAAGGATCATCCAGCCGAAGAGCGCGAGCGCCTGCAGCGGCCTCCTGCCCGTTCCGATCCGGAATCCGATAGCTCCCAGCAGCGTTACGACGAGCCCGACGGCGATGATCCGCCACCACACGCGGAGCGTCCCGGTGCGCATCTCCGCCCGCCCGGTCACGACGAACACCGCCAGCAGCACCGACATCACGACGTGCGCAACGAAGAGGGTGTCCCCGGCGATCACTCCGAGATGAGTGGCGATCACGACGATCCACGCGAGGGGAATCAATACCACGGGACCGAACTCTCGAGCCTGACGGAGCATACTCGACAGGAACAGCCGGGCGAATAAAATCCTGGGGCCCCGGTGAGCGACGCCTCGCCGATGCCGAAACGACAATGTGGCTCCCACTGAGTACTACAGTCGTCCGATGGTTCGCATGCCGGAAACGTACGTCGATTACAGGGTGAGTCTCGCCTACGTGGGAACGGTACTCAAGTACCTCGGAGTGACGCCGGTGTTTCCGCTCGTCCTCGCCCTGTACTACGGCGAGGACCCGCTCCCTTTCGTGGCGACGGGCGTCGTGATGGTCGGTGTCGGGGCGCTTCTCGAACAACTCGATCAGAGCAACGACCTCGGCAACCGCGAGGCGTTTCTCCTGGTGAGCCTCGCGTGGCTCCTCGTGCCGCTTGCCGGAACGGTTCCGTATCTGTTCGCGGGGACCGGAACGGTCGCCACTCCGGTAAACGCGCTCTTCGAGAGTATGAGCGGGTTCACTACGACGGGGGCGACAGTACTCGGTGATATCTCGGTCGACCGCCACGGCCACGCGATGCTGATGTGGCGGCAGCTCACTCAGTGGCTCGGTGGTATGGGCATCCTCGTGTTGATGGTCGCGATTCTGCCGGAGCTCTCGGTCGGCGGCGCACAGATTATGAACCAGGAGGCACCGGGGCTCTCGATCGAGAAGCTGACGCCGCGTATTCAGGAGACTGCCCGCGCGTTGTGGGTGATATACGCCGGTTTCACTGTCCTCGCCGCTCTCGTCTACTACGGGCTTCACCTGGCCAATCTGGCCCCGAATATGGACCTCTACAACGCAGTCGCACACGCGCTCACGACCCTGCCCACGGGTGGCTTCTCCCCAGAGGCCCGAAGCGTCGAAGCGTTCGAACCGATCGTACAGTGGGCAGTGATGCCGTTTATGCTCGTTGCAGGGACGAACTTCGCACTGTTTTGGCACGTTCTCAGGGGAGACCCTCGACGGCTCACCGACAACAGCGAGGTCCGCGGATACCTACTCGCGACCGCCGGGTTCGGCGCCGTCATCTCTGCGGTACTCTTTTTCGGGATCGGGCTGGCCGAGACGCCGGCGAACGTCGGTCTCATCCCTGGAAACTTCGGGAACGCTCTCCGCCAGGGGCTCTTTCAGGTCATCGCTATCGTGACGACGACGGGATACGCGAGTATGGACGTCAACGCCTGGGACGCGTCCGCGCAGACGATTCTCCTGTTCGCGTACTTCCTCGGTGGATCGGCCGGATCGGCGGCCGGATCCATCAAGATCATTCGCTGGGTGCTGGTCAAGAAGGCCATCGGTCGGTCGCTGTTCACGGCCGTTCACCCCGAGGCGATCCGGCCGATCCGGCTGAATCAGGAGGCCGTCGAGGAGGACACGATCCTCGACGTCTTCGTGTTCGTGGGGCTCTTCGTCGCGCTGTTCGTGCTCTCGACGATCCTCCTGTATCTCGACAGCTTCCGGACGCCTGCGGTCTCGCTGTCCGGACTCGAGGCGATGAGCGTGGCCATCGCCACGCTGGGGAACGTCGGCCCCGGCTACGGTGTCGTCGGTCCGATGAACAGTTTCCTCCCGTTCTCCGACGCCGCGAAGCTCTACATGATCTTCCTGATGTGGATCGGGCGTCTGGAGGTGCTCTCTGTACTGGTGATCCTCTCCCCGTCGTTCTGGCAGCAGTGAGGTGCCCCCTCCCGGAAGCCTGCCACTCAAGTACCCTGAGGACGAAGGGGGTTCCAATGCCAATCGTCGAAGTGACGCTCCCGGACGAACTGCTGAGCGAGTTCGAACAGTTGGTCGACGAGGAGTTCGTGACCGAAGAACAGGCCGTCGAGGAACTGTTGACTATGGGTATCGACGCCTACAACGTCGAAGTCGTCGACGACAGCGAACCCGGTGACGACTTTATGGACGGCGCGGAGAACAACCTCTTCGACACCGCCTCCGATCCGGGCGGCCTCGACGACGACACGCTGTAAGGTCTCATTCGTATCCGTCGCGAACGGTGCGGTCTCGGAGTCTCGATCGCCGAGCGGCGCTATCGGAGCGCGACCGAAGTCGCGATCGTGTCCCTAGCGGGAGCCCCGGTCGAAAAGGAGTGTCACACCTGTTTTCCGGCGACAACCCTCTCGCCGCGCGACCGCCGGTCCGAGAGATTATGCCGCCCGTATCAGTCGTCCGCGGGTGTCGGCCGTCGAACGGATCCCGTCCGCCAGGATCCCCGACGGTACCACGCGAAGGCGATGACTGCTCCCGCGACGTTGGAGATGGGGAACGCCAGCCAGATTCCGTCGGAGCCCCAACTGAGCGAGGCGAAGTAGGCGACGGGGATGCGGATGAGTCCCAGCATTATCACCGAGATCGCGGCGGCGGTGAGCGTCTTCCCCGCCCCGCGGAAGCTCCCCGAGTACGCGCGCATCACGCCGATGAAACCGAAACTCGGTGCGACCCAACGCAGGAAGTTGCTGCCCTCGCGTATGACCTCGGGATCGTTCGTGAATATCGCCACGATCGGCTCCGCGGCGAGCAGGGCGACGACGCCCAGAACCGTGAGGACGACGAACATCGTCTTCGCGGCGAAGTCCGCCGCCGTCCCCGCTCGGTCGGGCTTCTCCGCGCCGATGTTCTGCCCAGTCATCGTCTCGACGCCCCGCGCGACCGCGATAGCGGGGAGGAAGATGACCGAAAAGACCCGAACGCCGATACCGAACGCGGCGACGACCGTGGTCGGGAACATCCCCACGACGAGCAGCAGCAGGTTCACCGAGAGCGATCGGCCGGTCACTTCCACCGATGCGGGCAAGCCGATGTCGAGCAGCTTCCGGAGGTACGCGACGTTCGGCCGCATCTGAGCCGGGTGGATCATCACGCCGCGGACGCCCTGCAGCATCACCGCGATACCGACGACGAACGCGAGCGCGCGCGAAAACACCGTCGCGATGGCCGCACCGGTGATCCCCGACCCCGTGTACCCGGTCGACGCCAGGAGCGACGCTTCGAGGCCGCGCATCCCGAGCATCCCGAAGAGCGGGTTGCCGTCGAACCCGAAGATGAGGATCGGATCGATCGCGATGTTCAACACCACCGATCCGAACATCACGAGCATCGGCGTGACGGTGTCGCCGTACCCGCGCATCAGGGCGATGAAGACGAAGAAGCCGAACATGAACGGCATCCCGGCGGAGATCACCTGCATATAGCCCGTCGCGAGCGGGTGCACTGCGGGCGACGCCCCGAGGAACCCGATGAAGGGCCCGACGGCGAAATAACCGAACGCACCGAGGAGAACCGAGCCGATGATCGAGAAGGCGACCGTCTGGGAGGCGGCGTATTCGGCCTCGTCTTCCTCGCCCGCCCCGATGTGCTGGGCGACGAGGACGCTCCCGGCGACGGAGAGACCCATCCCGAGCGAGATCAGGAGGAACACCATCGGGAACGCGAAACTGATCGCCGCCAGCGCCTCGGTGCTGAACTGCCCGAGCCAGAACGTGTCGGCGAGGTTGTACGCCGTCTGGAGGAGGTTCGTGATGACGATCGGCAGCGAGAGGTAAAAGAGCGGCTTGGCGATTCCACCGCTCGTCAGGTCCAACTCCTCAGGTCCCTTGAGCAGCGAATCGATTCGGTCGAGGAGGCTCATTCGGACGCGCCTCCGATCTCGACGCCGCCGCTCGATCCGGTGGCGTTCCCGGTGCTCGATTCGACCAGAAGGGTCTCGTCGATGTACGTGTGGACCGCCTCCGCCGATTCGTCGAGCGGGTGTCCGACGCCGACGTGGCGCGTCTGGACCCCGTTGACGAACGTCGCCAGGAACGACGCCACGACGTCGGGATCGACGCCTTCGCGGAACGAGCCGTCGGCGACACCCGCTTCGACGATTTCCCGCACTGCCTCGACGTAGGCGTCGTCGAACCGCTGGAGTCGCTCGCGGAACGCCTCGTCGTAGGGCGACTGTGCCTTGATTTCCAGCAGCGCCGTCTGAAACGCCGGCGCGTCCGAACGCTCCGTCACGATCGAATCGACGAGTGCGCAGAGCCGCTCGGCGGGGGTCTCGCCGTCCGGGTCGTCGATCCGCTCCTCGAACCGCTCGTAGAGGTGATCCAGGAACGCCAACAGCAGGTCGTGCTTGCAGTCGTAGTGGTAGTGGATCGAGGCCTTGCTCAGATCCGTCTCGTCGGCGATGTCCTGCATCGTCAGGTCCGCGTAGCCGTGTTCGCAGAGAGCGCACTGCGTCGCGTGGAGGATCTCGGTTGGTGCGTCGGTCATCGAGTGTGTGAGTACCTTAGCTGACTGGCTGGTCAGTCAAAAATAGTTCGAATCGGCATTCGTCACAACACGTTAGATAGCTGCTCGCCGGCGAGCGTCCCGCGGATCGGTATCGGTGGAGCCTGACTCCGGAGACTCCCGCGTCTCTTCGCGGTCACGAGAACCCTCTCGTAGCCCGGTCAGCGATCAGAATGGGGCGTCGATTCCGCGTTCGTTCTCACTCTGATCGAACTCGTCGCTCCTGGTTCGATCCCGCCCGGACAGCGATGGTCCGTCCCCGGCGTCGTCCGGAACGGACCCCGTCTCCCGATAGGTCTCCTCCAACTCGGCCAACTGCTGATTGATAGCCTCGGACTCGTGATGCATCGGGTGCACCCGGATCCGAACCAGATCGTACCCGTGCCGCTCGTCGAGACCGTTCCACGCGCGGAACGAGCCGATCGTGAGCGTGTGGCTCTGCGGACAGAACGGCGTCGTCGGGGTGAACTCCGCCCGCAAGGCGTTCGCCTCCTGTTCTTCGGCGTACCGGTAGCCGGCGTTCGGATGCCGCGTGTCGGCGTTCAAGCGGGCGAGATTGTAGCCGAAGGTCATATCGTAGACGCCCCGCTCTTCGAACACCTCTCGGGCCACGCCGTGGACGGCGACGTGGTCGTCCCCGGTCAGGAGCGACGCGTCGGCCAGGAACGGTCCCGGTTCGGGCAGATGCTCGGGGACGAACGCGTCACGCTCGTCGAAGAGCCCCTCGTCGTCGCCGCCGAACGGTGATGGGATTCCGACCATACTCGGTAGTTGAGTCCGGCGGCGGGTAGCGTTCGTGCCGAATACGTTCGGGACCTCAGCGTCGGTAGAGACGCACCCGAACGACGTGGCCGCCGCACCCGCACTGATCGACGTACTCCCACTCGGCGTCGTCGCCGTACGCGTCGTCGAGCGCGTCGTAGAGGTACGTCTCCGGGTGACCGTGGTCGCCGTGCGTGACGAGATTCACGTGGTTCCCCGGCGCGGTGTGTTCGACGGCCGAGATCGCCTGCTCGACGACGAGGCTCCGGCTCTCGGCGTGTTCAGGACCCTCCAAATTCGCGGACCACGAGTTGTCGTGGACGCGGTCGGTCACAGGCGTTGCGTCGAGGTCGTGGGACCCCTCGTCAGTGTCGGTCGCGCTGTCCGCCGACGTTTTTGTCGTCATACGTCGGGATCGGTTCCCCTGCCGGGTAGGCGACACGACGAATATGTTCGTCCGATGCCCGTCTCTCCACCCCTCCGGGTCCCGCTGGTCACGACTTCTGTCGCGGCCGTCTCCGGTGGCTGTCCCGTCGGAAGCGCCGCCGATGCGCGGTTCGCAGCGTCCACTGGCCACCTCGATATAAATATATTATCTGATAAATAATACTTTCTATTGGCGATCCATTATATTCTGGATCGACTACGACCGGTCTGGAAACGGGTCGGTACGAACAAAAGTACGCTTGTTATTTTTTGAATCACGGCGACCGAGATTGCTGTCCCGTATTGAGGGACGATATCCGTTCCTGCGGGATCACTCGACATCTCGCACTGGCGCTGTTTCGGTTTCACGATTGGCGACCGGGATCCGCAACGTTCGACCAACCTTCTCACGAATTCGACACGATTAACCAGTTACGACTGCATATTTCTGTCCTGCTATTTGGGATAGGAGATCCATCTCCGATGGGATCATTCAACCCAGTTCTAAACGCGCTAATCCGGCTAATTAGGGAGTAAAACGGAACTATATCGGAGTTTTATCGAAGCCGGAAGAGAGTGCTCGGACAGCGAATTAAAACAAAAAATTTATATTGTAGTATGATACCTTCGAAGTATGTCACAACCAGACACCGAATCGAGAAGAGCAGACGATCTCGATTCGTACCACGTCATTGACTGCGACTGCCACTATATGGAGTCGTTCACCGACGTCGCGGAGTATATGGACGAACCCTGGAAGACCAAATTCGAGGGCAGCAACTTCGACGAGAAAGGGGCCAAACAGAACCTGAGCTCGTTCTTCCCGTTCTCGACCGGGGATCGGCAGGCGCACGGCAAGATCACGCGCGAACACTCCTCGTATCCCGATTCACCGGAGACGCCCGAACGGATTCGCGAGGGGATGTCCTCTATCGGCGTCGACGAGACGCTGCTCATCTCGCATCTGATCCTCGCGGGTGCCGGAACGACGGCGGACGACACCCGGCAGTCGGCCTTCGCGAAGGCCTACGTGGAGTATATGAGCGAGGAGGTGCTCGACCCCGACGACGGCATCTACGGGCTGGCTCCGATTCCGTACGCAGACATCGACGCGTCGCTGGAGATCCTCGACCGGATCGAGGGCTCCGAGGCGTACGCCGGGGCGTGCTTCGTTACGGCCGGAGCCACCCCGCCCCTCGGTAACCGGAAGTACGATCCGCTCTACGAACGCTGCGAAGATATGGGACTGCCGGCCGTGTTCCACACGGGCGGTGCCGGGCTCGACGAATACGTCCGCGGCGGTTACCAGGAGATGCTGGAAACCCACACGCTCGGGTTCTTAGAATCGAATATGTCCCAGATCGTCAGCCTCGTGGTTCAGGGTGTCCCCGAGAAGTTCCCCGATCTCGACGTCGCGTTCATGGAGTCCGGCGTGACGTACCTCCCCTCGCTCATCACCCGCCTCGACGAGGAGTACCTCAAGCGCCCGGAGGAGGCCCCGCTCCTGGAGAAAGAGCCGGGCAAGTACATCACCGACTTCTACTACGGGACCCAACCGCTCGAAGTCTCTGCGGATCCGGAGTTCCTCGAGAAGTGCGTCGATATGGTCGGCCCGGAGCAACTGATGTACGCCTCCGACTACCCGCACTGGGACTACGATCGCCCGACGACCGTCATCGACCTCCCGTTCCTCTCGGAGGAGGAAAAGCGGGGCATCCTCTCTGAGAACGCCGCCGAGGTGTTCGGGCTATGAGCGACGGGCTCGTCGAAGTCAAACCCGACGACGCGTTCGAGAACGGGGACCGCGAGTTCGTGCGGGTGGACGGCACGGAGGTCGGCGTCCTGCAGGTCGAAGGCGAGTACTACGCGCTGCAGAACTACTGTCTCCACGACGGCGGTCCGGTCTGTGAGGGGAAGACCCACCGGAAGCTCCTGGGGGAGTTCACGGAACCGGGCAAGCGCGTCGAGCGGACGTACACTGACGAGGAGTGTGTCGTCTCCTGCCCCTGGCACGGGTGGTCATACGACATCGAGACCGGCGACCACCTCGGCAACGGGGACCTCTCGCTGCCGACGTACGAGGTCGTCGTCGAGGACGGCGTCGTCTACGTCGGTGATCTGAAGCAGCCCTGACCGCGGGGCGGGGCTGCACTCCCCTGGATCGGACCGCAGATTTATCGCCCACCCTCGCGTCTCCCGAGTATGACCGGTAATCTCGTCGGGGCCGACGAAACGCTCTTTCGGATCGTCGAGGCGATGGCCGAGAGTGGGCCCGTCGGCGTCACGGAAGTCGCCGAGCGACTCGATCTCACGAAGAGCACCGCACATCGTCACCTCCAGACGCTGGCGGCACACGGCTACGCGATCAACGAGGACGGGACCTATCGCCTCTCGCATCAATGGTTCCACATCGGGACGACAGTCAAGTCCCGCCGACCGTTCTACTTGGCGTCCAGAGGGGCGCTGAAGACGCTCGCGGAACGAACGGGGAAGACGGCCTGGTGCGCTATCGAGGAACGCGGGCGGTTGATGTTCGTCGACGGCGCGGGCGCGAACCCGACGCACAACCCCGACTTGCTCGTCGGCGACTGGTCGTCGATCACCCAGACCGCCGCCGGGAAGGCGATCCTCGCTCACCTCCCGGCGGATCGCGTGGCGGCGATCGTCGACGACAACGACGCGGACGAGCGATACGCCGCCGCCGCCCTGCAGACGGAACTGGAATACGTGCGGTCTCGCGGATACGCGATCAACCAGGGTGAGGACATCTCCGGCATCTACGCCATCGGAATGCCGGTGGTCGTTGCGGGGGACGTCTTCGGATCGCTCTCCGTGGCAAGTCCATCCGAGGACCTGGTCACCGACGACCGCGAGCCGGTTTTGGAGGCGCTGTCGATGGCGGTTGACAGCGTCCGAGAAAAACTATCAGAATAACTTTTATTATCTATATTTTATACTAGCCCTCCTAGAATCGCAGTTACACTCGACGACCATCGGACTCGAATTCTCTCGTTCGTCGTGTGGGTCGAAATCGACGACAGAACTTGGCTGTCGCTGTTCGATTGGCGCGCGACTGCGGCCGCGTTCCCCGCCGTTCAGAATCCGTCGAACGACGCGGTGTCTTCGACGACCGGTCGTTCGTTATCCCGGTGGTCGCTTCCTCGGTACGGCGATCGTCGGGAGGAGCTGCCACCCGACCGTCTCAGACGTCTCCGGACTCGAGATACGCCAGTTGGGCGTTCAGTTCCCGTCGTCGCTGTCGCGTGATCACCGTCGCATCCAGAAAGGAGCCGACGAAGGCGACGTCGAGTGAGAACTCCGTCACTGCCTCGACGGTCGTGGCGTCGTCGCCGGCCGTCTCCCCGTCTCCGGCCCGTATGGTGTAGGTGGTCACCATCTCCTCGAAGATCCCCTCCCGCTGTCGGTACGCCAGTTCGGCGTCGGGATCGTCGTACAGCTCGAAGACCAGTTCGATGGTGACCGGACCGACCTGGTTGGCGACCTCGACGCGGTCGCCGTCGCGGCGCACCTCGTCGAACCCCGATGCACGCACGAAGGCCTCGACGTCGTGCATCCGCTCTCGGACCGTTTCGGCGTCCTCGTCGATGACTTCCGTTACGGAGACGCTCGTCATCGACTCGGCTTACTTCTTCGGCAGGTGGGCGACGAACTCGGCCGGACCGCGCTGTTCGACCTCGTACGCCTCCGCGTCGAACTCCGGGACCTCCGCCTGCAGCTCGTAGAAGAGCGGCTTCGGTTCGTGATCGTTGACGAGTTCGAGCGTCTCTCCGCTGTCGAGCGACTCGAAGGCGTCGTGGATCTTCGGGTGACGGTCCGCCGGCGGAATTTCTCTGAGATCGAGTTTCGTGGCTGCCATACATCTTCCCATCCTCGCCTGCCGGATGAACCTTTTCGGACGAATATGTTCGCCCGAACGCTCCCTATCGAACGCGCACTATCTCGGCCGATGCGATTTCGCTGTCGTCGCTGCGGAACGCGGAGGGATCACTCGGCCGCGATGAGCCGCCACGTCGTCGACGAACACGGGCGTTCGGAACTGGGCTGGGACGTCGTGCGCGTCCCGGAGAGCCCCAGCGAACGACCGGTCGCCTGGCTGTCGAACCTCCCGGTCCGGCTCCGCTTCTGTTGCAACGGCCCGAAAGGACACTGACGCGTTGTCCAGTCGGATCGAATATGTTCCCGGTAAGGACGATGTCCCTTTCTGCAAAAGGAACTCCGTATGCCGATCGGGACGAGTCAACTCGCACTCACCGCCGTAATGGGACTGTTCTTACTGGTCGTCGTCGCCTGGATCGCGCGGATCGAGTCCTGGCGATCGTACACGCCCGCCGGCGGGGGTGCCGGCGAGACCGGAACCGGGACGGGGCACGGGGAGAAGCCGGGCGGGCTTCTCAGGTGGTTGACGACGGTCGATCACAAGGACATCGGGCTTATGTACGGGGCGTTCGCCGTCCTGTCGTTCGCCTGGGGCGGCACCGCGGTGGTCATTATGCGGACCGAACTCCTGACGCCACCGGTCGATCTGGTGGGTGCCGCCACCTACAACGCGCTGCTGACAACCCACGGGATCACGATGTTGTTCCTGTTCGGAACCCCGATTCTCGCGGCGTTCTCGAACTATCTGATCCCGCTACTCATCGGCGCGGACGACATGGCGTTCCCGCGGATCAACGCCATCGCGTTCTGGCTGCTCCCGCCCGGAGCGCTCCTTATCTGGGCCGGGGTGATTCTCCAACCGCTCGGCGTCGGCATCGAGGGCGCACAAACCGCCTGGACGATGTACGCGCCGCTGTCGATTCAGCAGGCGAACCCCGGAATCGACCTGATGCTGCTCGGACTGCACCTCACGGGCGTCTCCGCGACGATGGGGGCGATCAACTTCATCGCGACCATCTTCACCGAGCGCGGCGACGACGTCTCTTGGGCGAACCTCGACATCTTCTCGTGGACCGTCCTCGTCCAGTCCGGACAGATCCTGTTCGCGTTCCCGCTTCTGGGCAGCGCGATCGTGATGCTGCTGTTCGACCGCAACTTCGGGACGGCGTTCTTCTCCGGCGAGGGCGGCGCGATCCTCTGGCAGCACCTGTTCTGGTTCTTCGGCCATCCCGAGGTCTACATTCTCGTGTTGCCGCCGATGGGGCTCATCAGCTACATCATCCCGCGGTTCTCCGGGCGTCGGCTGTTCGGGTTCAAGTTCGTCGTCTACTCCACGCTCGCGCTCGGCGTCCTCTCGTTCGGCGTCTGGGCGCACCACATGTTCGCGACGGGAATGGATCCGCGACTCCGCGCCTCGTTCATGGCCGTCTCGATCGCGATCGCGATACCGAGCGCGGTGAAGACGTTCAACTGGATCACGACGATGTGGGGCGGCCGCGTTCGGCTCGCGACGCCGATGCTCTTCTGCGTCGGCTTCATCGCGAACTTCATCATCGGCGGCGTCACCGGCGTCTTCGAGGCGGCGATCCCGATCGACTTAGTGTTGCACGACACCTACCACGTCATCGCGCACTTCCACTACGTCATTATGGGCGGGATCGCGTTCGCGGTCTTCGCGGGGATCTACTACTGGTTCCCGCTGTACACCGGCCGGATGTACCAGCGGACGCTCGGGAAGTCGCACTTCTGGCTGACGATGGTCGGGACGAACCTCACCTTCTTCCCGATGATCTTCCTGGGTTACGGCGGGATGCCGCGCCGGTACGCCGGCTACGACCTCACCGTGGGTCCGGTGGCGTACTTCGCCGACCTCCACCAACTCGCCACGCTGGGCGTGTTCGTCCTCACCGTCGGGCAACTCGTCTTCGTCTGGAACCTGGTCTCCTCGTGGCTCGAAGGGCCGACAGTCGACGACGACGACCCCTGGAACCTCGCGAGAGACGGCCTGCTGACGAACGAGTGGCAGTGGTTCGCGGACACCCGACAGACCGCGCTCGCGGACGGCGGAACCGAACCCCCCGCTGACGACGGCGGGGCCGAGAGCGGTGCTGACGGGACCTCTGAGGGCCTCGGCCGCCTCGATACCGACGACAGAGCCGAGTAGTCGCAGACGTGCCTCGCGCGGCGAGCTCTGGCCCGCTAGTCGACGTACAGCGAGTAGAGGATCACGGCGAACCCGACCGTCGTGAAGAGGCTCTCGACCACCAGGGCGACGCTCGGATCGAGCGGCGAGAACTGGTCGACGACGCCCGCGACCAGCGCGCCGACTGTGACTGTGCCGAAGCCGATCGTCAGCGCGCGGAGCGCGGACGAACCCGCCCGTCGGTACGCGCGGAGGGAGTAGAAGGTGATCGACCCGCCCAAGAGAAGCGTGAGCGTCTTCAGCGCGACGGCGGTCATCGTAACGGTCATCTGCCTCTCCCTCCCTGCGGCGCGTGTCCGAAGCGTCTCGTCATCGTGGCCGTCGGTACACGGTGATCGATCCTGGATATCCCGCCGAAGATATTCGGGGCAGTTGTCCCGGATCGACAACGCCGAGGCCGCTCGCCCCGTCGCTCGGCTCGGTCCGGGTCGACGACTTCACTCGAGGTTCCCG
Organism: Halobellus rarus; assembly: GCF_024494595.1. Taxonomy (GTDB): domain Archaea; phylum Halobacteriota; class Halobacteria; order Halobacteriales; family Haloferacaceae; genus Haloquadratum; species Haloquadratum rarum. Next base: position 142,675 of record NZ_JANHDI010000006.1, read on the forward strand.
TCCCCGCCCGCGACGAACTCCTTGATCACCTTCCCCTCGGCGCGGTGGAGCTTCTCGCTCGTGGTCGATTTCGCGAGGCCGACGGCGTCGGCCAGCTCGGTCAGCGTACAGGTCCGCGGCGTGTCGTAGTAGCCGCTCTCGATCGCCGTTTCGAGGAGGTCGTACTGCTCGTCCGTCAGGAGCGACTGGGTGTCGATCGATTGGGTTATCGACAGCAGATCGAACGGAATTCCGAACTGGTCCAGGAGGGTCCCGAGCTCCGAGAGCTTCTCGCGCGGCGCGGTCAGTTCGAGGGTCACCTCGCCGTCGACGATGGTGATCGGGAGTTCCAAGGGGATACCCGCCTCGCTCAGCGAGCGGATCAACAGCGGTTCCGTGGTCTCGAACTGCACCAGGGCGCGGTCGGCCTGCGCCTCCAGAATCGTCACGGAGACGACGGTGTCGTAGCCGTCGATCGTCCGCACTATCGGTTCGATGTCTTCGGCGGTGATCTCGACGAGGCCGACGCCGGTGTCGTCGGCGGGCATCGCCGCGAGCACGGTGAACTCGGCGTCGGGGTACTGCTTCGAGAGCGCCGAGACCCACACCTGTTCGGGGATCTGCAGTGAGAGCGTCGCTCGGGGCATCGTTATCAGGCCTTTTTCGAGCGCGGGAACATAAGCACGGGCGAATATGTTCGCCCCCGACGCACCGCCTCGGGAACCGCCGGGACGTGTTTTCTTCGGCGGGATCGTCCTCCCGACTGTACTATGACCACTACGGACGCCGACGCGGCCGAGCGGACGAATAGAGACGTCGAGCCGACTGACCACGGCATCGGACGTCCCGTCTCCCGTCGAGCAACACTTCGGGCTCTCGGGGGCGTCGTCGCCGCCGGTGCGACGCTCGGAACCGCCGCTTCCGGTGCACAGGCACAGTCATCGGGTGGCGACGTCGACGCGTGGCTCGAGGGCGTTTCCAACTACGACGGCGTCGTCGACCGCACCGGCAGCGACGCGGTGACCGTGGAGGTCGGCGTCGAGGCCAACCAGGGCGCGTTCGGTTTCGGCCCCGCGGCGATCCGGATCTCGCCGGGGACGACCGTCACGTGGGAGTGGACCGGCAAAGGCAGCTCTCACAACGTCGTCGACACCGAGGGAGACTTCGAGTCCGACCTCGTCGAGTCGGCGGGCCACACGTTCGAACGCACCTTCGAGAGCGAGGGCACCTACACGTACTCGTGCGTCCCCCACGAGACGCTGGGGATGAAGGGTGCTATCGTCGTCGGCGGGAGCGGAGGGAGCGACGGCGGAAGCGGTGAGGGCGACGACGGCGGGAGCAACGCCGGGATCGCCGCGCCGTTCGGCGACTCGGGAACGCGGAGTCTGGGCGGGCTCGCCCTCGGCGGCGTCTTCGCCGCCGCGCTCGCCTCTCCGGGACTGTTCGGCGCCTTCCTCTGGTTCACGGAACGCGAGGGAAAGTGACCGCGGCCCGGGACCCGAAGCGCGGTCGCACCCGTGACGTTCACGCAGAAGCGCCGAACTCGATTTACCGGCACCGGCGACGCCTCGTGCCCCCGATCTAGTCGGTACTCGTCTCGGCTCTGACTTCGCCCCACAGATCCGAGAGCTGATCGGACGCGGACCGGGCGGGCGGCCTGACGTCGAGTTCGAGGTCGCCGTTCGGGCACGTCACGACGACCTCCTCGAAATCGATCGCGTATCGCGCGGCGTCCTCCCCGCTCTGTTTCCGAAGCAGCCCCGCCTCGACCATCGATTCGAGTTTCGCGTACGCCGTCGACCGGGGGAGGTCGCAGGCGCTCGCGATCTCAGCGGCCGTCCTCGGCTGATCGAGCGTGCGGAGGACGTCCCAGCACTGCTCGCTCGTGAGTGCGCCGAAGACGGCGTCGAAGTCCGGTTCCAGCGCGTCAGACAGTGGATTCGAAGACATTCGTACTGTTAGGCTCCTCCCGACGACCGGGCGTCGCATCCGTCGTTCGGTGACGGACCGTTCTAAACACTGCGCTCGATCGATTCCGTCGCACGAGGACCGTAGTGGACCATCGAAGTTCCGATCTGCCCCGAATATGTTCGATCCGGTCCGGCGGCGCTGGAACCGCGTCGACCTTATACCACCGTCACACTCCCAGCTTCGACCGTAATGAGCAACTACGTAGGCGCACCCGGTTCGACGATGTCTCGCCGCGAGTTCCTGGCTGCGACCGGCGGAGCGGGCGTTCTCGGACTCGCCGGCTGTACCGCGCCGACGAACGAGCGGACGGAAGCCGCGCTGAACGACGGCGCGGAGACGGCGGCGGCGCAGCAGGGGTCGCTCCCCTCGACGAGCCCCCCGGAAGTCGTCAACGTCGACGAACAGGGCGGGTCGGTGACGCTGAAATCGCTGCCGGCGCAGCACTCAGCCCACCCGCTGGAGTCGATGGGCGGCCCCGTCGAACTCCCGCAGGTGTGGGCCTTCCAGGCGGGCGACGGCGATCCGAGCGTCCCGGGGCCGATCCTCCGGACGACCGAGGGCAACGATATGGAGGTGACCCTGGACAACACGGAGGGGAAGCGACCCCACACGCTGCACTTCCACGGCGTGCGGAAGGCCTGGAAGGACGACGGCGTCCCGACGACGACGGGGATCCGGGTCGACCCCGGCGAGACGCACACGTACACCATCCCCGCGAACGTGCCGGGCACGCACCTGTATCACTGTCACTATCAGACCCACCGACACATCGAGATGGGAATGTACGGGATCTTCCGGGTCGACCCCGAGGGCTACGAACCCGCCGACCGGGAGTACTTTATGACGCTGAAGGACTGGGACTCCCGGCTCCCGCGGCAGATGGCCGGCGAAGACGTGCGCTACGATCCCCGGAACCGCAACCCCGACGTCTTCACGATCAACGGCAAGAGCGCGCCGCGGACCCTTCACCCGGAGGACGGTTCGCCCATCATCGTCAGCGAGGGCGAGCGGGTCCGGCTCCACCTCGCCAACAACGGCTACATGAGCCACCCGATCCACATCCACAACCACCGCTTCGAGCGCGTTGAGAAAGACGGGGGGCGGATTCCGGAGGCGGCGCGCCACGAGATGGACGTCACGAACGTCGCGCCCGCCGAGCGACACACCATCGATTTCACGGCGGACGCGGAGCCCGGGATCTACCTGCTGCACTGCCACAAGGTGAACCACGTGATGAACGGCGGCTTCTACCCCGGCGGAATGCTCGGCGGCGTCGTCTACGAGGACGTGATGGACACCGACATCTTCGCGCAGTTGATGGAGTACGCGGGCTACGAGGTCTAGACAGTCGACGAGGGCTGGCGAACTCCGACCTGACGGCGGCTTCTGAAGCGTGCGTGAACCGGTCGAGGACTTCCCGTGCGTGAACCGGTCGAGGACTTCCCGTGCGTGAACCGGTCGAGGACTTTCCGTCGAATATGTTCGTCCCGTCTCGATCGTTTCGAGAACTGACGCGCTTTTTGTTTGGGGTGCTCCCGAACGTCGCCGTGTATGCAGATACGACGAAAAACGATCGCGAAGGTAATCGCCGTCGTGTTCATCTTCAATCTCGTCGTGATGGGCGCGGGGGCCTGGTTCGCCTACGAGGAAGCACCGCCGATCCCCGAGCAGGTGGTCGGCCCCGACGGCGACGTCGTCGTCACGGGCGAGGAGATCCGCGACGGCAAGCGGACCTTCCAGCGGAACGGCCTGATGAACCACGGGTCGATTCTGGGTAACGGCGCGTACTACGGCGCGGACTACACCGCCGACGCGCTGGAGTTGAAAGTCCAGTATATGCGCAATTACTACGCGGAGGAGCGCTACGGCGACGCCTACGCCGAGCTCAGCTCCGAGCGTCAAGCCGCCATCGCCGACGTGGTCAAGCAGGACCTCGATCAGTCCTACGAGGGCGGCGAGATCCGGTACTCGGCGGCCGAGATATACGCCCACGAGCAGGTCCGTGAGGAGTACGTCCAGCGGTACCACGAGGGATCTCACGAGCGCGGCGTGGGCGAGGGGACGATCGATTCCGCGTCCGACGCCCGCCAGTTCGCGGACTTCGCGATGTGGACCGCGTGGTTCTCCCACACCGAGCGCCCGGGGAGTTCCCACTCCTACACCAACGACTGGCCGTACCAGCCCGGCGCGGGTAACGACGCCACGCCCGCCGCGATGACCTGGAGCGTCATCGCGATGGTGCTGCTGGTCGCCGGCGCGGGAGCCGCCATCTGGCTCTATCGCTCGGTCGAACTCCCCGAACCGGAAGCGGCGGGGATCTCCGTCCCCGAACCCGGCGACGTGAGCGTCTTCCCGAGTCAGCGCGCCGCGCTTCGGTTCATCCCGGTCGCCGCGGGCTTGTTCCTCGCACAGGTGTTGTTGGGGGGCCTGCTCGCGCACTTCTACATCGAGCGCGCCGGGTTCTTCGGGATCGAAGAGATCTTCGGCGTTCACATTCTCCAGATACTTCCCTTCGCCATCGCGAAGACCTGGCACATCGACCTCGGGATCCTCTGGATCGCGGCGACGTGGCTCGGCGCGGGGCTGTTCCTCCCGCCGCTCCTGACCGGTCACGAGCCGAAACGACAGTCGACGTACGTGAACGGGCTCCTGATCGCAATCGTCGTCGTCGTGGTCGGCGGTATGGCCGGCATCTGGCTCGGCTCGAACGGCTACATCGGCGATCAGCTCTGGTGGCTCCTCGGCAACGAGGGGCTCGAATACCTCGAGGTCGGCAAGATCTGGCAGGGCGGCATCCTCCTCGGATTCCTCATCTGGGCGGTGCTGGCCGTCCGGGGACTGAAGCCGCTCCTCGACCGCGAGCCGATCTATGGCCTCGCGCATATGATCCTCTACGCGGGCGGATCGATCGCGCTGCTGTTCACCGCCGGGTTCCTCTTCACCCCCTCGACGAACATCGCCGTCACGGAGTTCTGGCGCTGGTGGGTCGTCCACATGTGGGTCGAGGGAGCCTTCGAGTTCTTCATCGTCGCCATCATCGGGCTGACGCTCGTCTCGATGAACCTCCTCTCGCGGCGCAGCGCGGAGAAGGCCGTGATGCTCCAGGCGCTGCTCGTGATGGGGACCGGCGTCATCGGCGTCTCCCACCACTACTGGTGGGTCGGGATGCCCGACATGTGGATCCCGATCGGGAGCGTCTTCTCGACGCTGGAACTCGTCCCGCTGGTGTTCATCCTCTACGAGGCACTGGGCCAGTACAGCGCGATGACCGTCGACGAGTTCCCCTACCGGCTCCCCTTCTTGTTCATCGTCGCCAGCGGGGTCTGGAACTTCGTCGGCGCGGGCGTGCTCGGCTTCTTCATCAACCTCCCGCTCATCAACTACTACGAGCACGGGACGTACCTCACCGTCGGCCACGCCCACGCCGCGATGTTCGGCGCGTTCGGCTTCCTGGCGCTGGGGATGGTGACGTACATGCTCCAGCTCTCGATCGATCCCGAGCGCTGGGACGGCTCCTGGCTCCGCGCGGCCTTCTGGTGCTGGAACGTCGGCCTCGCGCTGATGGTGTTCGTCTCCGTCCTCCCGGTCGGGTTCCTGCAACTTGAGGCGGTGTTCACTCAGGGCTACGCTGCGGGCAGAAGCCTCGCGTTCTACAACCAGCCGATCGTCCAGAACCTCTTCTGGGCGCGGCTCCCCGGCGACACGCTCATCATTATCGGGACCGCGATCTACGCCGCCGACCTGGTCAGAAAGCGGTTCGTCCTCCGGCGCTCGGAGGACGATCCGTCCGTCGACGATATGGCCGTCGCGGAGGGCGTGCTGAGCGACGACTGAGAGCTGACCGGCCCCGGTTTTTCGTTTCAGATCTCCGACCGCGACCCGATCATCGCCGGCGCGAGCGTTTATATTAGAGGGGGCGACCACTCGCGTTGTGCTCTGAGAGACGCCCCGCGTCGGGCCGCGGTTGCTCGGCACGTCGACGCGGGGAACCGGACCGGTCGCCGTCACGCACGCTCGTCGACAGCGACCGACCACCACGTGTGCCGACTGTTCGCCAGAACGAGACCGTCGCCGTCAGTCCACTCGACCGGCCGGCATCGGCCCGTCGTACCCCTCGGGAACGTACGCGCACAGCGGATCGCTCGCCGTCGGATCGCCGGCGTGTGCGTACGCCCGCGACCGACTCCCGCCGCAGACGTGCCGGAACTCACACGCGCCGCACTTCCCGCTCAGTGCGTCCGGATCACGGAGCGACCGGAAGAGGTCGCTCTCGCGATACAGACCGACCAGGTCTTCCTCGCGGACCGATCCCGCCGACTCCGGGAGGAATCCCGAGGGGTACAGCTCCCCGGTGTGGCTGACGAACGCGAAACCGTCGCCGGCGGTGATGCCCAGCCGACGACCGATTCCGTCCTCCGGCGGCGCCTCGCTCGCGTCGCGGCGGCGCTGGATCGCGACGCGACGGTAATGCGGTGCCTCGGTCGTCTTCACCCCGAAGGGGGATTCCTCGCTCACCTCCGAGAGCCACGCCAGTATCTCCTCGGCGCGCTCGGGCGAGACCGGATCGAGTAGTTGCCCCCGTCCGACGGGGACGAGGAAGAACACGGACCAGAGGACCGCACCCAGGTCGGCGACGCGGTCCCGGAGCGCCGGCAGTTCGTCGGCCGTCGACGCGCAGACGGTCGTGTTGATCTGCAGCGGGAGTCCGGCCTCCCGCGCCGCCGCCGCCGCCTCGACAGTCTGCTCGAAGCTCCCCGCTTCGCCGCGGAAGTCGTCGTGGCTCTCGGCCGACGCGCCGTCGAGACTCAGCGCCAGCCGTCTGACGCCCGCGTCGGCGAGGTCCCCGACGACTGCCGGCGTGAGCGACGACGTCCCGCTCGGGGTCAGCGTCACCCGGAGGCCGATCTCCGTGCCGTACTCGACGAGTTCGAGCAGGTCGGGCCGCGCGAGCGGGTCGCCCCCGGAGAGGACCACGAGTTGCCCCTCGCCGAACTCCCGCGCCTCATCGAGCAGCCGCTTTCCCTCCTCGGTGGTCAACTCCTCGGGGTGTCGAGCCGGCTGTGCGTCCGCGCGACAGTGGTCGCAGGCGAGGTCACACGCCTGCGTGACCTCCCAGATGAGGACGAACGGCCGGTCGTCGGTGTCGATCGATCGCGGGTCCGGTGCGGCGCTCGCCGGTCCGGCGTGGTTCGGTCGGGCCATCGTACGTCACGATAGCGCTGCCTCCGCCCAGGGTGATGCGCCGAACACGTTCGCCCGTCGACGCCGTCGTCGACAGAACATATTCGGCGTCGGTTATCTACCGATCGCCACCGTCACTTCGAGTATGAACCCGGAAGCGTACTTGGCGGACATCGACGTCTCGTCGGACCGGACGATCGACTTCCTCGACGCGCGCGAACTCCCGCCGCCGGAGCCCCTCCAACAGACGATGAACCGCCTCGCCGACCTCGACGAGTCGACCGTGTTCGTCCAGCTCAACGATCGCGTTCCGCGGTTTCTCTTCCCGAAACTCGACGATCAGGGCATCGCTTACGAGACCGTCGAAACCGACGACGGCGTCGTCACCGCGATGTGGCGACCCTCCTCGTAATAGTCTCTGCGACGACCTCGAGAATTCGCTCCGGCTTCGAGACGCCCTCGTGAGCGGCCGCCCTCGGCGGCGGGGCCGTTCTCGAGTCGACGCGGTCGGCACCGTCCGCCCACACGCACCGCCGTCTCCATCCGTCTACTGTCTTCCGGATTCCCTTAACAACCGGCTGGGAATATGTTCGTCCGGTGTACACCGATGAAGTAACCGTCTCTCAGTTATACCCGAGGTGGGTCCCTTCGTCCAACCGGAGGATGAAGGCAGATGTTCGCCACTACTCGACGACGGACGCTCCAGGCGCTCGGCCTCGGAGGCGCGGCATCGCTCGCCGGCTGTGCAACCAACGCACCGACGGCTGAAGGATCGACGGCGACGGACGCACCCGCCCAAACGACGACACCGAAGCCGGTCGACACGGATCGGATCGCCGCGGATCCGACGGACATACCCGATCCCATCGATCGGGACTCGCCCGCGGAGGTGGACGTGACGCTCCGCTCCGAGGAGGTGACCGCGGCGGTCGAGGAGGGTGTCACCTTCACGTACATGACCTACGACGGGCAGGTCCCAGGGCCGTTCATCCGGGTACGGCAGGGCGACACGGTGAATCTGACGTTCGAAAACGCCGAGTCGAACTCGCTGCCGCACAACGTCGACTTCCACGCGGTCGCCGGTCCGGGCGGGGGCGCGGAGGCGACGACGACCGCTCCCGGAGAGTCGGCGGAACTGCGGTTCCGGGCCACGTACCCCGGCGCGTACATCTACCACTGCGCGGTCGCGAACATGGATATGCACATCAGCGCCGGGATGTTCGGCATCATCCTCGTCGAGCCGCCGGAGGGGATGCCCGAAGTCGACCACGAGATCTACCTCGGTCAACACGAACTCTACACGAACAGCTCCGCAGGCGAGGAGGGTCACCACGAGTTCGATATGGCGTCGATGCGCAGCGAGGAGCCCACGTACGTGCTGATGAACGGCGAGAAGTACGCGTGGACGCCCGCCGGGCGCGGACCCGCCGTGACCGCTGACACCGACGAGACCGTCCGGGTGTTCTTCGTCGACGGCGGGCCGAACCTCGCGAGCAGCTTCCACCCGATCGGGAGCGTCTGGGAGGAGCTCTACCCCGACGGCTCGCTCAGTATGGACCCGCAGACCCACATCCAGACGCGAGAGGTGCCGCCGGGAAGTACCACGATCGCGACGATGAACTCGCCCGTCCCGGGCGACTTCAAACTCGTCGATCACTCGCTTTCGCGAGTCGCCCGCAAGGGCTGTATGGCCGTCGTTCGCGCCGAGGGCGAAGAGCGCCCCGAGATCTTCGACGCGGATCCGGAGTAGGTTCCGCTCCCGCTCGCCCGTTCCGGCCGCCGGCCGGAGCGTGATCGGTTTTCGACCCGACTCTGGTCCCACGTCGCGGTTGCGTTTGCGGCTCTTGTCACCGTAAGCCACGGCACCAGACCCCCTGCCGACACGTCTCGCGCACGGCCTATTACCGTCGAGACGTAACTCCGAATAAGAAGATGACACGACTGAACCTCCTGTTCGTGACCCAGATCGCCGCGATCCTCGCCGCGCTCGCCGGCGAACTCCTCGCCAGCCAACTGCTCGTAACCGCCGCCATCGGCGTCTTCGCCGTCGCCGTCGTCGCGACGTTCGCACAGATGACCGGCGAATTACTGGTGGGGCTCACTCGGCTCCGGATTCCGGACACCGTCGCCGAGCGACGCCGATAGCCCGGAACGAAGCGCCGGGCGCTCGTACTGTCGAAAGTAGCTATTCGCGACCCCCAGTCGTGAAATTCTTCATAGACGTACAGCGGGCGGTCTCACTCCGCGCTGCGGTTCGCCAGGACGATCAGCGCGGTGCTCGGCTCCCTCGCGACGGGAGAGATCTCCCGCTCTCCGTCGAACCGCGCGACGTCGCCGGCCACGAGCGAGTGCGTCTCCTCGTCGAGTTCGAGGTCTATCGCGCCGTCGAGGAGATAGAGAACGACGTCGCGACCCGGATGCGTGTGGGGAGCGACGCGCTCGTCGGCGCCGAGAGAGAGGCGCACGGTCTTCGGCTCCGACTCCGGGAACACGTTCGCGTGGGGCTCGCCGTCGAGTTCGGAGAGGGTCGTGATCTCCGTCATCGTGACACCTCCTTACCGTCCACCGACTCGCCATCCGGATCCGCCCCCGACGGCCGCGGCTCGAACTCGTCGTTCTTCAGACCGCGACGGACCGGGTCGTGCTCGGCGTCGGTCGGCGGCGGCGCGGTCACCAAGAGTGCCTCCAGGCGCTCCCCGTCGTCGGCGAGAATCCCGCGTCGGGTTCCGGCCTCCACGGCGACGACGTCGCCGGGTTCGACGCGGTGTTCGGCCTCTCCCTCTCGGACCAGTCCGCTCCCCGATCGGACGTCGACGACGACGTCGCTCTCGGGTGCGTGAACCGGGATGAACTGACCCGGTTCGAAACAGGCGTAGACGACCTTCGAACGCTCGCTCCGAAACACGCCGTTCGCGGAGAAGCCGTCGTCCTCGTAGGCTCGCGCGTCTTCGATGTCGATTCGTGGCATCGTACGAACGGTCGCGGCGGCGTCGGTTCGGCGTTGGCACGAATATGTTCGTCTGGGTGCCGATCAGTCCCCCGTTCCGGGGGCATCAGTCGACGACGTAGGACTGGTGCTCTCCGCGCGTCTCGCTGTCGACGAACTGGTGTCGCGTGGCCCCGTGGAGCGCGCCGGCGGACGACCCGTCCTCGGCGTCGCGGTCGTACACGTCGTTGGCCCCCTCACAGCCGTGGGACTCGAACAACGAGAGCAGTTCGGGCGGGACCCGCTCCGTGTCGGCTCCGAGATCGACGACGACCAGCAGGTCAGTGAAACTCTTCGCGACGAAGGCGTCCGCGACCGCCTCGTGCGCTCGCGCTCGCTCGGCCAGCCGCCGGAGTTCGGATTCCCGATCGGTTCGGTCCGCCGCGTTCGTCTCGCTCATCGTCGGAACGTGTCGGGCCGTCCGCCTAACCCTACAGGCGAACATATTCGCGTTCAGGTCCAGGGTGATCCGCCCGCAAGCCGTTCGTATGAGCGCGATTCCGGGCGATATCGAGACAGAAACGCAACCGCCGATAGCGATCCCGCTTCGGCACTTCCTCGTCGGGTTGCTCTTCCTCCTCGCCGGGGCGCTCGTCGGGACTCTCGGCCCGTTGGGAGTGATACCGGGAGCGCCGGCGCTCGCACACGTTCACCTGCTTCTCGCCGGGTGGGTCTGCGTGACGATTATGGGCGCGATGACGCAGTTCGTCCCGGTGTGGTCCGGGACGACCCTGCACTCGCGCCTGCTTTCGAGGATCCAGCTTTGGACCGTGACCGGCGGTCTCGCGGGATTCGTCTTCTGTCTCCTCGGCGGATTCTACGCGTGGCTCCCCCTCTTCGGTACCCTCCTCCTGCTCGGCTTCTGGATCTTCGTCTACAACGTCGGCCGGACGCTTCTCGGCGTTCGGCCCTGGGACGTGACCGAACGACACTTCGCGATCGCGTTGGCGTTCTTCATCCTCGTGACGCTGTTCGGCCTCGTCCTGGCCCTCGGGTATACGCGGCCGCTACTCGCGGATCTCCCGATCTCGCGGAGCGCGCTTCGGGGCTCACACGCGACGCTCGCGGTCTTCGGGGCCGTCCTGACGACGGTGTTCGGCGCGCTGTATCAGCTCGGGACGATGTTCACTCAGACCGAACTCCACGGGGCCGACCACCATCTCAGGCGGGTCGAGGAGGTCGGCTACCCGGTCGGTGTCCTCCTGCTGGCCGGCGGGCGGTTGTTTGACGCCGTCGCGATCGGCCGGATCGGCGCGCTCCTCGTCGCCATCGGCATCGGGGCGATGGGGCTCGTCCTCGGTCGTCGACTCCTCGAGACCGCGGTGGCGTGGAACCCGATGCTCCGCCGGTACGCAGTCGCCGCGGCCGCGATGGTCTCCTGGGCCGCCCTGACGGTCCCCGCTTGGTACGCCTCGCCCCTCGACTCGGGCGCGACGTTCGGTTCGTCCGCAGGGACTCACCTCCTGCTGTTCGGGGTCGTCGGCTTCGTCGTCGCCGGGACGCTGTACCACGTCGTCCCGTTCATCGTGTGGGTCAATCGCTACAGCGACCGACTCGGACTCGAGGCCGTACCGATGATCGACGACCTCTACGACGACCGACTGGCGCGGCTCGACTTCGTGGCGCTCCTGATCGGCGGCCTGGCGCTGGTCGTCGCCGAGGTCCTATCGACTACGGGTGTCGAGACCGGCGTGTTGACGACTCTCTCACTCTTCGGCGGGACCGTCTCGACCCTCGGATTCGCCGTCTTCGCGGTCAACCTCGGCAGGACAGTTCGCCGACACAGCCCGCAGTCGGTGCTGTCGATCGGTGGAGTGGGGGATTCCGGCGGCGACCGGCCTCCACATCACTCGAAACAAAGCGATCGGTGATCGATTCGGAAACGGCTGGCGAGCGCTCAGTCCCGGAGCTTTTGGATCCGCTCTTCGAGGCTGTCGATCGCCTCGTCGACCTCCGAACGGGCCTCTTCGGTCATCTGTTCGGTCTCGTCTGCGGCCTCGTCGAAGGCCTCGCGGACGCGCTCGATCGCTTTCTCAACCTTGTCTGAATCGCTCATAGCGTCCCGGCTATGAGGGCCTCCAGCGGTAAATGTCTCCTGGACATCGGTCTCGACATCGCGCGAGGGGGCGTATGCTGTCAACGCTTTTGTCCCTGCCGCCGTACGCACCCGTATGGACCTGCAACTCGCCGGCGACGCCGCGCTCGTTACCGCGTCGAGCAGCGGTCTCGGGAGGGCCTCCGCTCGGGCGCTCGCGGCCGAGGGGGCGAACGTGGTGCTGAACGGCCGCGACGAGGAACGCCTCGCCGCCGCCGTCGAAGGCGTTCGGGGTGACGCCGCCGCCGACGCGACCGTGATCGGTCACGCCGCGGACCTGACCGACCCCGACGCGGTCGAGGAACTCGTTCGACGCCCCGTCGACGAGTTCGGCGGCCTCGATCACCTCGTCACGTCCGCCGGCGGCCCGCCCGCAAAATCCTTCCTGAACACGACCGACGAGGAGTGGGACAACGCCTTCGACCTCCTCGTGATGAGCGTCGTTCGGACGGTCCGAGCGGCCGAGCCCCACCTCCGGGCGGGCGACGGCGGAACGATCGTGACGATCGCCTCGGTCAGCGTCAAGGAGGCGGTCGACGACCTGGTGCTCTCGAACTCGGTTCGAGCGGGCGTCGTCGGCCTCGAGAAGACGCTCTCGACGGAACTCGCCCCCGACGTTCGAGCCAACGCCGTACTCCCGGGGACTCACGAGACCGCTCGCGTCGAGGAACTGGTCGAACAGGGAGTTCAAGAGGGCGAGTACGACTCCTACGAGGCGGGACTCGACGACTGGGCGGGTGAGATTCCCGTCGGTCGCATCGGCGATCCGATGGAACTGGGCCGGACAGTCGCGTTCCTCTCCTCGCCGGCCTCGTCGTTCATCTCGGGCGTCGCCCTTCCGATCGACGGCGGGGCGAGCGCGTCGAACCTATGACCGGCGGCGCGAAGTGGGGTCGGGTGACGACGTCGACGAGGCGGCAAGGGAGGCCGCCTCGGTGACGCTTCGCGTCGACTGGCGCGTCAGCGTCGGGCTCGTCGGGACGATCCTCAAGTGGCTGTGGGTACCGCTCTCGCTCCCGTTCGCGCTGGCGCTGTACGACGGCACGCCGATCGTTCCGTTTCTCCTCCCGATGATCGGCACGCTGCTGGTCGGCGCGGGGCTCGAACGTCTCCCCGACACCCGGGACTTACAGGCCAGAGAGGCCTTCCTGATGGTCGCACTCACGTGGTTGACCATCGCGCTAGTGGGAACGGTCCCCTTCCTGCTCGCCGGAAGCGGGACACTCGCCGACCCCGTCAACGCCCTCTTCGAGAGTATGAGCGGAATCACGACGACGGGCGCGACCGTCATCGTCGACTTCGACGAGCACTCCCGGGCGATCCACCTGTGGCGCTCGACGCTCCAGTGGATCGGGGGCCTCGGCATTCTGGTACTGGCGACGGCGCTGCTCTCGCAGCTCTCCGTCGGTGGCGCGCAACTGATGGAGACCGAATCCCAGACGCAGGACGTCAACAAGCTCACCCCCCGTATCTCCGAGACGGCGGGGCTGCTGTGGAAACTCTACATCGGACTGACCGTTCTGATGATTGCCGTGCTCTCGCTGCTGCGAGTCATCGGTCTGGCCCCGGAGATGACCCTCTTCGACGCCGTCGCTCACGCGTTCACTGCGGTCTCGACGAGCGGCTTCTCGCCACGAGGGAACAGTATCGCGACGTTCTCTCCGGCGGTTCAGTGGGCCGTGATTCCGTTTATGGCGCTCGGCGCGACCAGTTTCGTCCTCCTGTACTTCGTCCTGCAGGGGGACTTCGATCGCCTCCGCGAGAGCGACGAATTCCGGTTTTACGCCGGTATTCTCGGCGTGTTTACCGCCGCCGTCGCCGCCGTCCTCTTTACCGACGCGTCGCCGGCGCTGACCGTCGAGGAGACGATCCGTCACTCGCTGTTTCAGGTGGTCTCGATCGTCACGACGACGGGTTATGCGAGCATCGACTTCGATCTCTGGTCGCCGGCGGCGAAGCACCTGCTCTTCGTCGGGATGTTCATCGGCGGGATGGCCGGCAGCACCACCTGCTCGATCAAGGCGCTCCGCTGGCTCGTCGTGATCAAGGCGTTCCGCCGGGACCTGTTCGTGGCGACGACGCCGAGCGCGATCCGCCCGGTCCGTCTGAGCGGCAACGTCGTCGACGAGGAGACCGTCCGGGATATCTACGCCTACACGCTCGTCAGCCTCGTGTTCTTCATCCTCGGCACCGTCTTCGTCGTGATCGACGCCTCCCGGGCCCAGGTCGCCGTCACGGAGTTCGAGGCGATGAGCGCGGTCGCGGCGACGTTCTTCAACGTCGGGCCCGCCTTCGGAATCGCCGGCCCGCTGGCGAGTTACGAGCCGTTTCCCCCCTCGACGAAGTTCGCGATGACGCTACTGATGTGGGTCGGACGGATCGAGATAATCCCCGTTCTGGTGCTTTTGACGCCGTCTTTCTGGCGATCGTAGCTTCTGTCGGATCCCTCGGCTCCGAGCGAATCGGGAGACGGGAATCGCAACGCACGTTACCGTCCGTCTCCGACCCCGAGCCGTGACGGAGTCGTCGACCGAGACGTCGCAGTACGCTCGTCGGATGCTCGTGACGGTCTCGCTGGGGTGGGCGCTGTTGCAGACCGGCCGGTTCCTCCTCTCGCCGCTTCTGCCGACGATCATCACGGACCTCGGCATCTCCGAGGCGATGGCCGGCATCGCGCTCTCTATCTTCGGCGGGGCGTACGCGCTCGTCCAGTATCCCGGCGGCGAGTACTCCGACCGCTGGAACCGGACGACGCTCATCGTCCCCGGCCTCGTCATCCTCGCGGTCGGGTTCGCGCTCTTCGGCCTGTCGACCGGGCTGGCGACGTTTCTCGTCGCCGCGACCGTCGTGGGGGTCGGAAAGGGGCTGTTCGCGATCCCCTCGCGGGCCCTGCTCTCGGATCTCTTCACCGAGCGGCGCGGTCGAGCGCTGGGAATTTACGCTGCTGGAACCGACCTCGGCGGACTCCTCTCCTCGGGGATCGCCGTGCTCGCGCTGACCTACGCGTCCTGGCGGACGCCCTTCTTCCCGGTCGCCGTCGCGCTCGCGGTCATAACGCTGGTCTACGCGTCGCAGACCCGCGAGGGATACCGCGTCGGGAGTCCGACGCTCGAACTCCGAAGCACGGTCGGGCGGCTGGTCCAGAGCAGCCGCCAGCGCGAGACGCTCGTCGCCTTCTCGCTGTTTTACTTCATGGTCGGCGGGTTCATCAACTTCGCGCCGACGTATCTGGCCCAGGCGAAGGGGTTCTCCGAGAGCCTCGCCGGCCTGACGTTCGCCATCGTGTTCGCCGTCGGCTTCGCGGTGAAACCGGTCGCGGGCACGCTGGGTGATCGGTTCTCCCGGCGCGGCATCGCCGTCGCCGGACTGCTCGTCGCCGCGGCCGCGCTCGTCGCCCTGGTCGCCGCCGGCTCGAACGTCGCCATCTGGCTCGCGGTCGGCCTGCTGGCGCTGGGCTACAAGACCGGCTTTCCGCTGGCCGACGCGATCATTCTCGACGGTGCACCGGCGGAGGGGATGGGCGCGGACCTCGGCGCCGCGCGGGCGATATTCCTCAGCGCGAACGCGGTCGGCCCCGCCTACGTGGGGATCGTCGCGACTTACGGCAGTTACGACGCCGCCTTCGGCGGCTTCGTCGTCTGTCTGCTCGTCGCGGCCGCGCTCCTGTTCCGCGCCGGGTGACACGCGGTCCCGTCTGTTCCGCCCCGTCCCGCCCCGTCTCGAATTCCCCCATCCCGCATCGTCCTGTCTCGCGACACCTTCGACCTGCCTCGGGCAGACGCTCCGATCCGGACCGATGATCTCTGGCCGGCGAGGCCTACTCTTCGACGACGACGGTCTCGCGTTCGAACTCGTCGCCGCGCCACCGCCAGGAGCCCAGGTACGGGTACCCGTCGAATGCGCAGATCGCGTAGGAGTGCCCCGGCCACGTCGCCCGCTCCGCGTCGGTCTCGCTCGGGCGCGGCGGTCCCGTCGGGTGGCTGTGATAGAATCCGACGACCTCCATTCCGGCGTCTTCGATCCGGTCGAGCGTCGCCAGTTGCGCTTCCGGATCCATCGCGTACCGGATCTGCGGCGTTTCGGCGACGTTCTCGACGCCGAAGGCGTCGCTGACGCGACTCTCGTCGCCGTGCTTCCCCGCGAGAACGCCGCAGACCTCCTCGTCCCCGCCCTCGTACCCCTGGTGGACGATGTCGTCGTACGCCCGCCGCGCGATCGTGAGCATACCGCGGGTACGCGTCGCGTCGTCAAAACACCGGTGGGTCCGGCCGGCTCCTACGGACTGCTGTGATCTTTTTCGGCGATCGCCTCGCCGGTACGAGCGGCGGTCGATCGCTCGAACCGCCCTTCGTGCGGCCACCGCGGCCACGACT
Organism: Halobellus rarus; assembly: GCF_024494595.1. Taxonomy (GTDB): domain Archaea; phylum Halobacteriota; class Halobacteria; order Halobacteriales; family Haloferacaceae; genus Haloquadratum; species Haloquadratum rarum. The sequence continues at coordinate 159,260 of NZ_JANHDI010000006.1, forward strand.
CCCTAGGAGAACCGTCCGGCCGCCAACTCGGCGTTCTCGACGGTCCCCTCGGCGCGGCGCTTCGCGCCCGCGGACACTGCCACGGCGTAGGACTGGACCACGAGGAAGACGACCCACAGCGCGTACCCGCCGACGCCGCTCCCCGCGACGAGCGGCGCGGCGTCGAATCCGGCGAGCCCGAACTCGACGAGCGTATCGGCGACTAGCAGGACGCTGAAGTAGCCGTAGAAGCCCGACGCCCACCACAGCGCGACGACGCGCGCCCACCCCGGCTGGAGGTGTTCGGGCAGCCGCGTCGTGTTCATCACGAGGACGAGCGCGGTGTAGGGCCACATCATCACGCCCGACATCGCCGCGCCGACCACGAGGAAGAAGAACGGCTCCCGCCCCTCGAAGGGCGAGGTGAACACGAGGATGATGACGATTCCCCACAGGCAGAACCCCGTCAGAACGCGCCAGAAGAGCGTTTCGAGGTCCCAGCCGGCCTCCCGGCCGTACGCCTCGTAGATGGCGTCGACGCTGTTCCGGACGAACGATTCGACGATGGCGTACTCGGTGGTGAACAGCGCGACGAAGAGCACCAGGAAGACGAGGACGGTCCCGATCGGCCCCAGCGCGGGCGCGACGTCCGTGAGCCACATCTGCAGGGCGTCGGAGGTGGTCCCCGGGGCGTAGCGGATGGCGACGCTCATCAGCGCGGGCGCGACCACGAACAGGCCGACGACGAACGTCAGGAGGTGTTCCAGTTGGACGACCCGCCACCACTCGCGCCACCGCTTCAGGTTCGTCGTCGTCGGCGGGAAGCTGAACCCGTCGCGCTCGATCGGCTCGGGGTCCTCGCCGTGGAACGGGTTCTTCACGCGCCCCTGGTAGTTCCCCATCCCGTAGCCCTTCTCGCGGGCCCAGAGGCTCTGTGAGAGGTTGAGATACCCGCCCGCGCCGGCGAACGCGAGGCCGCCGAGAAACACGGCGATGCCGAGATCAGCGGGCAGCGTTCCGATGGACCCCGCCGCCGTCGGCAGGTCGGCGAATTCGATCCACGATCCCGACACGGCCACCAGCAGGACGGCGGCGACGATGGAGACGAACAGCAGGCCGATCTGGAACACCTCCACGGCGGTGTACATCACCGACGACACCTGATACGAGAGCCAGATGAGGACCATCAGCCCGACGGCGACGAGTTTCCACGTCGCCAGCGAGGTCCCGAGAAGGCTGACGGGCCCACTCAGCCCCAGCGCGGTCGTCCCGACCCGCGCCGCGCCGGCGGCCCACCCGGGCCAGCCGAGGCTGATCAGTCCGCCCGCCAGGAACAGCCACGGCCAGTAGTTCGCCACGCGGGCGAACGCGCGAAAGACGCTCTCGCCCGTCGCCAGCGTCCACCGCTGCAGTTCGGTGTTGATCACGAACTGCGTCAGCACGCCGACGGCGAACGCCCACAGGAGCGTCCACCCGTACTGCGAGCTCAGGACCGGCCAGAAGAGCGTCTCGCCGCTCCCCAGCGACGCCCCGAGCATGATGGCCGACGGCCCGACGATGTGGCCGACGCGGGGCACCCGCGGCAGGTCCGTGAGCCGGAACGCCCCGCCCTCGCCCCGATCGGGGTGATCGTCGGTGTCGCCCGCCCGCTTCAGTTCGTCGTAGCGCAGGGGGAGATACCACGTCCCCCGGTACTGTCGGCCCTCCACCTCGGGCGCGTATACGTCGTCCCCGTCGGACGTCGCGGCGGGGCCGCTCCCGGGGTCGGCGCCGTCTCGGTCTGGGCCCGGACCGCCCTGGCCGTCCGCCGTCTCCTCGCCTGCCGCTCCGTAGTCGTCCTCCCCGGGAGCGGCCTCGTCGTCTGCCGCCGTCTCACCGCCGGCGTTCGCGAACGTGTCGGACCCGGAGTCGCCCCACCGCGACGGATCGCCTCCGGTCGGAGCGGCGGACCGCTCGTCGTCGCTCGGGTCGGGGTCCATCGCTGTGTCGATCGGTACTCCGACCCACCCGATGATAAATGCGGTGGCTGACGGCCGAGCGAGGAACGCCACGGTACGTCGGGGGCTAACCGCCGAGGAAGTGCCAGATGTGCCCGCGCTCTTTCGGGGGATTGACGCCGGGCAGTTGCTTCAGCGCGGGTTGGATCGCGTTCCACCAGCCCTCGGCCGACTCGAACCCCGCCGGGTACTCGTGGTAGACGTCTCGCAGGAAGTCGGCCTTCTTCGCCTCCGGGTGTTCCGAGAGGTACTCGTAGGCCGCCGACAGCGCCTCCCGACGCGCGTCGAGCATCGGACCGCTCCCCGGGAGGTCGGCGTCGGCGATCGCGTCGGAGACGGCCGGGCGTCGTTCCCCGGGGCCGTCGTCGCTCTCCCCGAACCCGTTCTCACCTCTCTCGTCGGTTCGGTTCTGCGCGCTCTCGGATCTAGTGTCCGAAGAGTCGGGCGGTCCCGTGATCGGTATCCACCAGACACGCGACCGCGCTCCGACCTTTCGGGTCTCGAGATCGCCCCGTTCTTCGAGTTCGTTGAGTTTGTTGTGCGCGGTCCGTCTGGAACAGTCGAGCGCCTCCATCACGTCCGAGGCCGTCAGGGGTCTCGCGCGGTCCTCGCGCTCCTCGAAGACCGCCAGGACGCGGTGGAGCGGAATCCGGTCCACGTACTGCCCGTGTTCGTTCCTGGTGCGCGCGTGAGCGTCGTCGGCCACGGTTCGACCTCTTCACACGAGAGTATAAGCCTTTGCACTCGTGGGAACACCCACGACATACGTGCACACATCCACTATACACGTGTATAATGGATCCCGTTACGGTCGCTGAGGCCGGTCCCGGAATATCAGCCGAAAACGAGTAAAAATCGGCTCTACCGGCGGTAAACGAGGTTTTTGAGATCCAATATCACGGGTACTTCACACGACTGAACTGGCGTCGATTCGTCGTCGACGGCGTCGGTCGCAAACACGACCAACGATAGCTATATATAACAATAGTTGGGTCGGATAGCTCACGATGCACGGAAACAGGAACGGTCCTGGAACGGAATCGAGTGGCAACGAACACGGAGTTGAACGACATGGTTAGCGCAGTCGACGTGACGGTCGCGCTGCTTCCGCTGTTGACCATCGCGGTCCTGATGGTCGGCTTCTACTGGCCCGCGACGCGGACGATGCCGGTGGCGTGGGTGGTCGCGATCGGCGCGGGCGTCGTCGGCTGGGGGATGAACGCGACGTGGATCGCCGCGGCGACGATTAACGGGTTCATCACCGCGGCCAACATCCTCTACATCGTCTTCGGCGCGATCCTGCTGCTGTACACGCTCAAGCAGACGGGCGCGTTCGACGCGATCAACGCGGGCTTCGCCTCCATCAGCGAGGACCGCCGCGTGCAGGTTGTCCTCCTCGTCTTCCTGATGGGGTCGTTCATCGAATCCGCGGCCGGCTTCGGCACGCCCGCGGCGATCGTCGGCCCGCTCCTCGTGGGACTCGGCTTCCCGCCGCTGGCGGCCGTCGTCGTCGCGCTCACCGGGAATTTAATGGCGATCACGTTCGGCGCGGTCGGCACGCCGCTCATCATCGGGATGATCGACATCTTCGAGAGCGTCGAGACGATCACGACAGACGTCGTCGGCAGCGGGACGTACCCGGACATCGCGACCTGGGTGGCGGACATCGCGCTGTGGGCCGCGAGTTACCACGTGATCGTGGGCGTGGTGCTCCCGTTCATCGGCGTCGCGATGATGACTCGTTTCTTCGGCGAGAAGCGGTCGATCCGGCCCGCGCTGGAAGTGCTGCCCCTCACGCTGTTCGCGTGGGCGTCGTTCTCGGTACCGTACTTCCTGACCGCCTACTTCCTCGGGCCGGAGTTCCCCGGCCTGCTCGGGTCGATGATCGGACTGCTGGTCACCGTCAGCGCGCTCAAGGCCGGGTTCTTCCACCCCGACGAGGAGTGGGACTTCGAATCTCAGGAGGCGTGGCCCGACCACTGGGTCGGCGAGATCCAGCCCGGCGAGTCGACGAGCGACGACGTCGCCGTCGCCGCCGACGGCGGGACGGTTCAGTCGAGCGTCCCCACGGGCGGGATGGCGCTCTGGAAGGCCTGGACGCCCTACGCCCTCGTGGCGCTCCTGCTCGTGATCACGCGCGTCGTCGACCCCGTCCAGTCGTTCGTCACGATGGACGTGTTCACGCTGGCCTGGAGCGACCTCGCGGTCCTGCCGTTCGTCCAAGAGACGATCCTCGGGACGGGGCTCACGAACGACTTCGCCCTGCTGTACCTGCCGGGCGCGGTGTTCGTCGCCGTCCACCTCGTCACGATCCCGCTCCACGGGATGAACGGGACGGAGATCAAGGCCGCCTGGGCCGAGACGATCGAGAAGGTCGCGCCGGCGGTCGTGGCGCTGCTGTTCGCCGTCGCGACGGTCCAGATTATGCTCCAGTCGGGGTCGGCGACCGGCACCGACAGTATGCTCATCGTCCTCTCGGAGGGGATGGCCGGCGTCGCCGGCGGCGCGTACCCGTTCTTCGCCGCGTTCGTCGGGGCGTTCGGTGCCTTCCTCGCCGGATCCAACACGGTCTCTGACATCCTGTTCGGGACCTTCCAGTACGGCGTCGCGGATCAGATCGGCACCTCCCACACCCTGATGCTCGGCGCACAGGCGGTCGGGGGGGCCATCGGTAACCTCATCGCCGTTCACAACGTCGTCGCGGCGCTCGCGGTCGTCGGCCTCGTCGGCGAGGAGGGGCGCGTCATCCGGCTTGAACTGATCCCGTTGCTCTACTACGGGACGGCCACCGGACTGCTGACGCTGCTGTTCAGCTACGTGCTGTTCCCGGGCGTCTTCTGATCCGGACGCCGTCCAGTCGTATCGGCTCACGACCGACCGCTTCCGATTGCAGGTGCGACCGCGGTCGACGCGGGTTCCACCCCAACGAGAGACTCACAACATGGCTTCGAATTCGCGCGAGCACGCTACCGATCCCGCCACGGCGGGGAACTACGAGTACGTCAGCGACGACGTCGAGCGTCCGGACCTGGTCTCGGACCTCGAATCCGTCGTCGAGGGCGACGTCCGGTTCGACACCTACTCCCGGCAGCTGTACGCCACCGACGCCTCGGCGTACGAACAGACGCCGATCGGCGTCGTGATGCCGACGTCGACCGCGGACGTCGCGAACGCGGTGGCCTACTGCGCCGAGGAGGGCATTCCGGTCCTGCCCCGCGGGGGCGGGACCAGCCTCGCCGGCCAGACGGTCAACGAGGCCGTCGTCCTCGATCTGGTCCCCGAGATGGGATCGCTGTCCGACGTCGATCCCGACGCCGGCACCGCGACGGCCCAGGCCGGCATCCGACTCGGCGACCTGAACGCGGCGCTGGAGCCGCACGACCTGAAATTTGCGCCCGATCCCGCGTGGGGCGACAAGTCCGCGCTCGGCGGGGCGATCGGCAACAACTCGACGGGCGCGCACTCGCTGCGCTACGGCAAGACGGATTACTACCTCGACTCCGCGGAGGTGGTCCTCGCCGACGGGACCGTGACGACCTTCGGGGAGGTCGCCGTCGACACCCTCCGCGAGGAGGGCGACCCGGACGGGACGCTCGAAGAGCGGATCTACGCCGCCGTCGCCCGCGTGCTCGACGAGGAGGCCGACGAGATCGCCGAGCGGTACCCCGATCTGAAACGCAACGTCTCGGGGTACAACCTCGATATGCTCGTCGACGAGATGCGCGGGCAGCGCCGCCTGCCGGACGACTCCGGCGTCGACCCCGACAGCGAACCGGGGACGGTCAATCTCGCGCGGCTCCTCGCCGGTTCGGAAGGAACGCTCGGCGTCGTCACCGAGGCGACGGTGTCGCTGGAGCCGATTCCGAACACCGCCTCCGTCGCGCTACTGACGTACGACGACGTCCTCGACGCGATGGAGGACGTCGCGCCCATCCTCGAACACGACCCCGCGGCGGTGGAAGTGATGGACGACGTGCTGCTTGATCTCGCCCGCGAGACGCCGGAGTTCGCCGACGTCGTCGAGGCGCTTCCCGAGGGGACGGACTCGGTGCTGCTCGTGGAGTTCTACGCCGAGGACGACGACCACGGCCGCCAGCAGGTCGCAGATCTGGTCGCCGATAGAGTGCCCGACGCCTCTGTCGACCGCTCGCCGAGCGACGACGTGGTGACGACCGAGGAGGCTCGGACGGCGGTCGACGCGCTGGCGGCCCACGACGCGGAGACGCGCGCGAAGTTCTGGAAGATGCGGAAGTCCGGGCTTCCGATCCTGCTGTCGCGGACCACCGACGAGAAGCACATCGCCTACATCGAGGACACCGCGATCCCGGCGGAGAACCTCCCGGCGTACGTCGCGGACTTCCAGGAGATCCTCGCGGAACACGACACCTTCGCCTCCTACTACGCTCACGCCGGTCCCGGCGTCCTCCACATCCGCCCGCTCGTCAACACGAAGACGGCGGCGGGCGTCGAGACGTTCGAGGCCATCGCCGACGCGGTGACCGACCTCGTGGTGAAGTACGGCGGGTCGGTCTCGGGCGAACACGGCGACGGCCGCGCGCGCACCCAGTGGAACCGGAAGCTCTACGGCGACGACCTCTGGGCCGCCTTCCGAGAGCTGAAGACGGCCTTCGACCCCGAGTGGCTGCTCAATCCCGGGAACGTCTGCGGCTACGCCCCCGACGAGGTGCGTCCCGACGGTGCGGCCGGGACGTCGGCCCACGAGATGACCGAACACCTGCGGTTCTCCCCGGAGTACGAGTTCGACGCCGACTTCGACCCGTCCCTGGAGTGGGACAACGAGAACGGGTTTCGGGGGATGGCCGAACTCTGCCACGGTTGTGCGGGCTGTCGCGGCCCGCAGGAGACGACCGGCGGCGTGATGTGCCCGACCTACCGCGCCGCCGAGGAGGAGATCCAGTCGACGCGCGGCCGGGCGAATATGCTCCGCCAGGCGATGAGCGGCGGTCTCCCCGACGGCGAACAGTTCGAAGACGAGTTCGTCGAGGAGGTGCTGGACCTCTGTATCGGCTGTAAGGGGTGTCTGAAGGACTGCCCAAGCGGCGTCGATATGGCGAAGATGAAAGCCGAGGTGACCCACGAGTACCACCAGCGAAACGGATCGAGCCTCCGGGACAAGCTCTTCGCCAACGTGGGAGCGCTCTCGAAACTCGGCAGCGCGTTCGCGCCGCTCTCGAATCTCCTCCCCAGGCTGCCCGGAGCCCGCCTCGCGATGGAGAAGACGCTCGGAATCGCCAGGGAACGCGAGTTGCCGCAGTTCCACCGCACGTCCCTCGTCGACTGGTTCGAAGCCCGCGGCGGGGCGGCCGTGAGCGAGTCGGAAGCGGACTCGAAGGTCTACCTCTTCCCGGACACGTACACGAACTACAACCATCCGGAGGCCGGCAAGGCGGCGGTTCGGGCACTGGAGGCGGTGAACGTCTACGTGGAGATTCCTGACGGCGTCACCGGCTCCGGTCGACCGCCGCACTCGAAGGGGTTCGTCGACCTGGCCCGCGAAAAGGCGCGGCAGAACGTCGGCGCGCTGGCCCCGCTGGTCGACGGCGAGTGGGACGTGGTCGTCGTCGAACCCTCGGACGCCGTGATGCTCCAGCACGATTATCTGGACTTGTTGTCGGGTGCGGACGTCGAGCGGGTGGCCGACAACACCTACGGCGTGTTGGAGTACTTCGACGCGTTCCGCCTGCTGGAGCGCGGCGGCGTGACCGCTGCCGCTCCGCCGCGGTCGCTGACCTACCACGGCCACTGCCACCAGAAGTCGACGACGAAGGACCACCACGCGGTCGGCGTCCTGCGCCGGGCGGGCTACGAGGTCGACCCGCTGGATTCGAGCTGCTGCGGAATGGCCGGCTCCTTCGGCTACGAGGCCGAACACTACTCGATGTCGCAGGCGGTCGCGAGCACCCTCTTCGAGCAGATCGACGCCTCCCCGGGCGAGACGGTCATCGCGCCCGGCGCGTCGTGCCGGTCACAACTCGGCGATCGAGAGGGGAAAGAGGAGCCGCCACATCCGGTCGAGGCGCTCGCGGACGCGATCGTCTGAACGCGGCTGTGCTTCGGTTTTTCCCGTTCGCACCGTTCAATTCGACGTCGGTTAGCGGGCCATCGGTTCCGGCGCGCGCCACGCGAGCGCGACACCACCGAGGGCGAGCGCCCCCGCGAGGAGGAACGCGACGTCGAAGCCCGCGGCGTCGACGACGGCCCCGCCCGCGATCGGCGAGAGGAACGCCCCCGCCAGGCCGACGCTCGTCTGGAACGCCACCGCCGTGGCCGCGACGTGGGACTCCACTACCTCCCGGACGTACGTGAACGAGAGGCCGAGCGTGAGCTGGATGGCGAAGCCCGAGAGGAGCAACACTGCGACCAGCAGGGGGATCGAACCGAGTCGCGTGAACACCAGCATTAGTGGCGCGGCGACGAGAAAGGAGCCGAGAAGGACCGGCTGTCGCCGGCCGTCGAAGACGCGGTCGGAGAGGAGGCCGCTGCTGATCCTGGAGACGACGCCGACGGCGGGGAACACCGACACCAGGAGGCCGCTTGCCGCCAGCGAGAGCCCGATTTCCCGGGTCAGATACGACGACCCCCAGCTGTTGATGAACAGGTACAGCGCGTAGCTGAGGAAGCCGAGCGTGCCCGCGAGCCAGACCGTCCTGTTTCGGAGGACGGTCCCGAACTCGGCGAGCGAGGGGGCGTCGCCGCGGGCCCCGCCCAGGCCCCGACTCGCGGGCAAGAAGAGGAGGAGTCCGAGCAGCGGGACGCCGGTGAAAGCGAGGAATATCGCCGGCCACCCGAACCGCGCGGCGACGAGCGGTCCCGTCCCCTGCCCGATGGCGAAGCCGACCGGCCCGCTGGCGGTGTATATCCCAACGGCTGTCGCCCGGTTGTCGGCGGTCACGGCCCGGCTGACGATGTCGATGCCGGCGTTCCAGACGACGACGTAGGCGACGCCGCCGACCGCTCGCGAGGCGATCACCGACCAGTAGCTCCCGTCTCGCCCCGCGCTCCACCCCCAGACGCCGGCGACGAACAGCGCGAGCACCGCGAGCGTCATCACCCGTCTGGTGTCCGTTCGATCGAGGACCGCCCCCGCGGGGAGGCTCGCGACGACCGCGGTGCCGAACATGATCCCGACGAGGAGGCCCGCGGCCGACGACCCGACGCCCAGCGAGTCGCGGATCAGCGGCGTCACGCTCGCCGGAACGATCTCGTAGGCGGCGAGCCCGGTCGACATCAGACTCGCTCCCGCGACGAGACTGACGGTCCGCCAGTCGCGTCCACTGCGCTGGTCTCCGCTCTCGCCGGCCGACCGGTCGGCCCCGCGTCCTCCAGTCATCAGTACGGAAACGTGTTGGCCTCCGGATATAGAAGGCTGCGATCCGCCGTTCCCGTGAGACCGCCAGCCGATCTGACCGATCGGCGAGGGTCCTGTATTCGAGCGGGGACAAAAACGCGAACGAAGCGAGCTTTCCGCTGTTCCCGCGAGGCGGTCGTCGCCGACAGCGACTCCCCGGGCGAACGCCGCACTCTAGCCGGATCGATCGGGCGAGCCCCTACTCGTCGTCGACTCTGATCTACTCGTCGTCGACCCCGACCTACTCATCCTCGACCCCGACCTACTCGTCTTCGGCTTCGAGCTCGTACGCCCAGGCCTGGTAGCCGCCGGCCATACTCTTCACGTTCGTCTCCTCGCCGACGCCCTCGTAACTCCCGATGAGCCGGGCGGCTTGTACCGAGGACTGGCCGATCGGACAGGCGACGACGACCTCGTCGGACCACTCGATGTCGTCGACGCGGCTCGGCAGTTCGTGCATCGGGACGTTCTCCGCCCCCGGAACGTGTCCGGACGCGAACTCCGCCGGCGAGCGGATGTCGATCACCTGTACGGGCTCGCCGTCGTCGAGCTTGCGTTTGAGTTCCTCGGGGCTGATCTCGTCGACAGTCATCCCTCCTGCGTACTGGCTCCCCGCACAAACTGATTTCGGACTGTCCGGGGATCTCGTCTGATCCACTCGGACCACCCGGCGGTCCCGTTTTGTACCTCCCGGCCGTACACGGGCGGTATGGAACTCGTTTCAGTCGCCGCCGTCGCCGAAAACGGCGTCATCGGCCGCGACGGCGAACTCCCGTGGGAGAGCATCCCCGCGGACAAGCGACAGTACCGGAATCGAGTCGCGAACGCGCCCGTGGTCTTGGGGAGACGGACCTTCGACTCGATGCGGGGCGATCTCCCCGGGACTCACCAGATCGTCCTGAGCCGGAGCGAACGCGAGTACGACGTCGACACCGCGTTTCACGCGAGCGACGTCTCGGAGGCGGTCGCGGTCGCGGACTCGCTCGGTGCCGAGGTCGCCTACGTTCTCGGCGGGGCGACGATCTACGAACTGTTTCAGCCCCACGTCGATCGGATGGTCCTGAGTCGCGTCCACGGCGAGTACGAGGGCGACGTCCGGTATCCGGCCTGGGAGGAGACGGAGTGGCGACTGGCGTCGTCGGAGGCGCGAGAGGGGTTCACGCTGGAGGAGTGGGTTCGGCGGTCGGCCGCGTGAGACCGGAAGGGGGCTTTTCCGGTCGGCGATCGCTATCCCATCGAAACAATGGCGAACAGCCGGCACACCGGCGGAGGACGGAGACGCTCCCTGCCGTCGCGTACCCACGTCGACGTGCCGAACTCCCGCGACCCGACGTGGGGTCTCTCTCAGTTCACACGCCCCCTGGCCTCGCCCTGGTATATAAACCGACGCCCAGCGGGTCGAACGCGGCGGTCGGCGTCGCGGGCTCCAGAGGCGCGTCAGCTACATACGATTCGACGCCCAACAGACACCTATGACGACCGAAACGGCCACGTTCGGCGGCGGGTGTTTCTGGTGTACCGAGGCGGCGATGAAGGAACTCGCCGGCGTCGCGTCCGTGACGTCGGGCTACGCCGGCGGCGACACGGAGAACCCGACCTACCGGGAGGTCTGCGCCGGAACGACCGGGCACGCCGAGGTCGTACAGGTCGAGTACGATCCGGACGTGATCGACTACGCCGACCTCCTGGAGGTGTTCTTCGCCACGCACGACCCGACGCAACTGAACCGACAGGGCCCCGACGTCGGCTCGCAGTACCGCTCGATCGTCCTGTATCACGACGACGAGCAGCGGCGGCAGGCAGAGGCGTACGTCGACGCGCTCGACGGCGAGTACGACGGCGACGTGGTCACCGAAATCGAGGAGCTAGAGCGGTTCTGGCCCGCCGAGGACCACCATCAGGACTACTTCGAAAAGAACCCCGCAGACGCCTACTGCCGGATGCACGCGCAGCCGAAGGTGGAGAAAGTCCGCGAGAAGTTCGAAGACCGCGTGAAGTCGACTGCCTGAGCCGGTTCTCCGGTTCGCACCGAAGTACGCTATTCGCCTTCGCCGGACAGCCGGCCGGGATTCCACTCGCCCTCGAAGTCCTCGTGGAGGTACGGCTTCGCGTTCTCGCCGGCGTAGGTCGCGACGAGCTGGCCGTCGCCCTCGAGGTGGTACTTGTACGTCGTCAGCCCCTCCAGGCCGACCGGCCCGCGGGCGTGAGTCTTACCGGTGCTGATGCCGACTTCGGCACCGAGGCCGAAGCGGTAGCCGTCGGCGAAGCGCGTCGACGCGTTGTGGAAGACGCTCGCGGCGTCGATCTGCCGCATAAACTGCTCCGCGTGTTCTGCGGTCTCGGTGACGATCGACTCGGTGTGCTTCGAGCCGTAGGTGTTGACGTGGTCGATGGCGTCCGCGAGGGAGTCGACGATCTTCACGGCGAGGATCAGATCGCCGTACTCGGTCGACCAGTCTTCCTCGCTGGCGGCGTTCATCTCGACGACCCCGCGTGCGCGCTCGTCGCCGCGGAGTTCGACGTCCGCCTCGCGGTACCGAGCGGCCAAGTCGGGCAGCAGATCCTCGGCGACCGACTCGTGGACGAGCAGCGTCTCGACGGCGTTGCAGACCGCGGGGTACTGCACCTTCGCGTCGAAGGCGACGTCCGCGGCCATCGCGAGATCCGCGTCCTCGTCGGCGTAGACGTGACAGATCCCCTCGGTGTGACCGAGCACCGGGATCTTCGTGTTGTCCTCGACGTAGCTGACGAACTCGGAGCTGCCGCGGGGCATGAGGAGGTCGACGGCGTCGTCGCGTTCGAGGAGCGTCGCGACGTCCTCGCGTGCCTCGATATGCTGCGCCCAACCGTCGGGGATCTCGTCGGTCGCATCGCGAATCACGTCGTAGAGGACCCGGTTAGAGTGCGCAGCCTCGCTGCCGCCCTTCAGGACGACGGCGTTGCCCGACTTCAGGCTGAGCGCGGCGATCTGCACCAGCGCGTCCGGCCGCGACTCGAAGACGGTTCCGAGCACGCCGATCGGGACGGCGACCTTGTACAGTTCGAGGTCCTCGTCGAGGCGCCGGGCTTCCAGCGTCCGGCCGAGGGGGTCCTCCTGACCGGCGACGCTGCGGACCATCTCGGCGATGCTCTCTAACTTCGATTCCGAGAGCTTCAGCCGGTCGACGAACGCCTGGGTGTACTCGCCGGCCTCCAGCAGCTCCTCGCCGGCCGCGACGTCCTTCGCGTTGGCTTCGAGGATCTCCTCGTTCCTCGCCTCGATGCCGTCGGCGATGGCGTGTAAGGCGTCGTTCCGGGTCGATTCCGAGAGGTTCGCCAGCTGTAGCGCTGCGGACTGTGCTTCCGTCACTTTCGTGTCGGCCGATTTCTCGGCCGCCGTGGTGTCTTCGGTCATTGGTGGTCGTTGATCGGGACGAAGATGGTTCCGACGGGCTGTTCGGTGGCGATCTGTTCGAGCACGTCCGGCTCGGTCGAGCGGGCGATGATCGCCGGTCGTCCGTGTTCGCTCACTCTGCGGGCCCCCTGTACCTTCGTCCGGATGCCGCCGAACGACCCGCTGGCAGTTGATTCGATGATCCGCTCGACCTCGTCGTAGTTGCGGCCGACGGCCTCTATCAGCTCCGCGTCGGGGTTTTCCTTCGGGTTCCCGGTATAGACGCCGCCGACGTCGGTGAGCGTGACGAGCAGGTCGGCATCGACGCCGATTGCGATCGACGAGGAGATCATGTCGTTGTCGCCGATGCGGATCTCCTCGGTCGCGACGGCGTCGTTCTCGTTGACGATAGGGACGACACCCCACTCTAAGAGCGTCTCGATCGTGTTCTTGAAGTTGGTGAACCGGTCGGTATCCCCGAGGTCGTGTTCGGTCACGAGGATCTGCGCGACCGTGAGCCCGTAGCGCTCGAAGCTCTCGGTGTAGCGGCGCATCAGGTGGCTCTGGCCGATCGTCGACAGCGCCTGGGAGTCCTCGACCGTGTCGTCGGGGGCGAACCCGATCCGACCCTTGCCGGCGCCGATCGCTCCCGAGGAGACTAAGATGACCTCCTTGTCGCGCTCGACGAGGTCGGCCACGTCGTCGACGAGTTTGTCCAGTTTGCCGTCGTCGAGGTTCGACTGCTCGTCGGTGAGCGAGTTCGTCCCGGCCTTGACGACGACCCGTCCGGCCTCGGCGGCGAGCCGTCTGGCCTCGTCGACCTCCGCCGCGGCGACGGCTCCGCTCATCGCTCGGCGTCCTCGGCCAGTTCGGCGGAGCGCCGCCGAGCGGCGCTCAGGGCGTCGCCGACGTCCGACTCCACGCCACTGTCCCACAGGACCTCCATCCCCTCGATCGTCGTGCCGCCCGGCGAACAGACGGCGTCGATCAGGTCCTCGATCGACTCCTCGGAGCGGAGAACCGTCTCCGCCGCGCCCTTGAACGTCTGCGCCGCGAGCACGCGCGCGTCGTCGGCGTCGAGTCCCTCCTCGACGGCCCGCTGCTGCATCGCGCCGATCAGGTAGAACACGAACGCCGGGCCGCTCCCGTTCAGCGCCGTGGCGACGTCCATCAGCTCCTCGTCGATGACGACGAACTCCCCGAGGTCCGAGAGCATCTGTTCGACGTTCTCATCGGATTCCGCCCACGAGACGGCCGCGGCCATATTTCGCGTTCTGGCCGCTAAGTTCGGCATCACGCGGACGACCGTGGCGTCCGTTTCGGCGGCGACGACGTCGGTCGAGACGCCCGCCGCGATCGTGACGAGCGTCTGTTCGGGGCGCAGATCGAGGTCCTCGAGCACCAGCGGCACGATGTCCGGCTTCACCGCGAGAACGACGACGGCCGAGTCCCGAACGTCGTCGAGGTCAGTCGTCGTCCGATCTGCGTACTCCTCGATCGCCTCGAAGGCATTGGGGTCCACGTCGTAGGCGGTGATGTCGTAGTTTCCGGCCTGGGCGAGCCCCGTTATCAGGGCTCCGCCCATATTTCCACAGCCGATTACGCTCACGTCGATCATCTTGTACCTCTCTACGCGAGGCCGCCGATATACGAACTTTGGTTTCCGGTCGGGATTCCCTGTCTTGGCCAGCCGATCGATACGCCGGAACGGGACGTCTGGCACACCGGCAAAACGGGTGCCTGCGCATTTCACGACCCGTCCGTGAGCGAGTTCAGGGCCTTGGCCGCCGCGTCGCGAACCCGTTCGGAGGGGTCGGTTTCGGACAGCTCACGCAATACAGGCACCGGGTCGGTGGCACCGACGAGGCCCAGCGTCCCCGCGGCGTCCTTGCGGACGAGCTCCGCGTCGTCCCCGAGCGCCGCCGCCAGGACGTCGGACCGCTCACCGACGAGTTCGGGCCGTCCCAGCGCGTATTCGTAGAGCGCGAACGCCGCGTGGTATCTGACTCGCGGGTGCGGATCCGACGCGAGCAACCCCGCGGCGACGGCGACGAGCCGAGGCGTCTCGGCGGGATACTCCTCGCGGATCGGCGGGTACTCCTCGGCGACGTCCGACAGCGCCGATGCGCCGACCCGCCGGACGAGGTCGTCGTCCCGCTCGGTGAGTCCGACCAGCACGTCGACGTAGCCGTCGGTGTAGATCGCGACCGACGCGAGCGCCCACCCGACTTCCCGTACCGCCTCGATCGTCCGCGTCTCCGCGTCGAACTCCGGGTGTGCCCGCTCGTAGGCGCGGACCGCTGACCCGATGGTTTCCGGTCGATTCACCGTTCCCGTGACGACGAGCGCCGCCGCGGCGAACGCGACGACGCGCGGCTGAAACCACCCCTCGGAGTCCGGATCGACGGACAGCTGTACCCCCGCATCCAGTAGCTCGGTGTCCGCGAGGAGTCGGTCGAGCCGGTCCGCATACGGTTCGACGTCGCGACCCGCGAGCGCGAGGCGGCCGAGCGCTTCGGCGGCGTGTCTCCGGGCCGCACGCGAGTCGGCCGCGAGACACGCTCCGAGTTCGTCCAGGTCCACCGCCATCGGTTCCCGGCGGGCGGCGTCGCTGAGCCGCGACGCCCGGTCCGCTTCGGTCATACGTGTCGTGACACGCGACGATCGTTTAGTTGTACCTGCCGAATCGCCCCTCTTCGAGGGTCGCGTGAGACCCGTAGATATCCATTCGCCCACGACCTGGACCGTCTCTCGCGTGGGCGCGCCCCCTCACGCGTTGGGGGCGTCACCGGGCGGAGCACTCCCTCGCGAGCGCCACTCCCTCATCAAAGCCAGCAAAACGGCCGCGTTGATACTCGGCTAAAAGTATTCGGCAGTTGTGTTCATCAAATGTGTTCATCAAATGTGTTCATTGATTGAGCCCGGAGCTCACGACATCGAGAACGCAGTGGGGAGGACGACGTCGGTCACCGCCTCGGGACGTCTACCGGGCCTTACACGTGTCGACGCCGATCACGGAGTAGAGCCCGCACCGACCCGTCAGGCCCGTCACCAAAAGCATCACCGAGACGATTCCGAGTACCGGAGAGAGGATCGTCGGGGCGGAAACGGCGTCGCCGAGGATCCCGAGTGATATCACTCCAGCGATCGCTCCGAGCGCGATTCGCACGACGCTGTCTGTCTGGCCGACGTTTTGTTCCATACGACAGAATTGGGCTGTGAACGCATAACTGTTCTTGCCGATGGCAGCCACTCGGGGCCCGACAGGCCCGTGTCCGGTTGTGGCCGACAGTCTCAGTTCACGTCGATTTCGGTGCCTTCCGCCGTCGGTTCGGTCTTCGGCATCTGTACGGTCAGAACCCCGTTGTTGTGTGTGGCCGAGACACCGTCGGTGTCGACCGCCTCCGGGAGTGGTATCGATCGACTGATCGACTTCCGGTGGCGCTCGCGGCGGATGTACTCTCCGCTCTCCGCTTCTTCTTCCTCCTCGCGTTCGGCGGACACCTGGAGGGTTCGGTCGGTGAGACGGACGTCGATGTCCTCTTTGTCAAACCCGGGCAGTTCGGCGGTCAGCACGAACTCGTCGCCGGCGTCTCTGAGATCCACCTTGGTCGAGGCCGCATCGGCGTCGTTCCGCACGAGCGGCTCCGACTCCCACCACCGACTGGCCTCTTCGACGTTCTCCTGCATCTGCTCGAACAACCGGTCGAGTTCACGAAACGGGTTTCTTCGGTCGGTCATAAGTCCGTTCGAAGCTACGACAAGCAACGTAATAATTCCTGTCAACAGTTCTCGACTTTGGAGAACGTGCGTCGGCGGTCGCGGTGCTGGAGACGAGGGCAACTACCACCTAACGGCCGCGGACGCCCGCACCGTCACAGACAGGCGACGGTGAGGACGTCCGTCTCCGGAACGGCCAGCCACGGTCGCCGGGAACGAGTGGTCAATCCTCGACTTCCAGCAACCAGCCGAACCGCTTCTCCCAGAACTCCTCGTCCCGCGGTTTCTTACTCCGTCCGTAGGTCTTCTTGTCTCGGATCTGGCGCTCCAGCACGTCTCGTGCCTCGTTCAGCGCGTGCTTCGCTCCGTATCCCTCTCCGGAGGCGACGTACAACCCCCGATCGGTGTGCAGCCGAATGCGGGCGAGCAACAGCGGCGTCCCGCGAAGCGTTTCGTCGTGTTTGTGCAGGTGGACCTTCGCGTCTAAGACGTTCATCTGGTGGTCCCTGTCGTCGAACTTCTCGACCATGGCGACGATGTCTTCGTACGCCATATCGTCGATCAGGTCGACCCCGTAAACCTGCACGGCCCGGTTTCCCCCGGCCTCCCACGTGAGCGAATCGAGGATATCGGTCTTCGTGACGATCCCGTGAACGCTCCCGCTCTCGGTGACTACGAGCGACGATCCACCGATCTCGAACATCTCCTCGACCGCCGTGTCGAGCGTTTCCTCCGGCCGGATCGTCCGCACCGGCGAGACCATCACGTCGCGGACCGGGAGATCCAACAGACGGGCCAACTCCCCCTCGCGGGCGCCGAACCCGCCCCCGCGCGTGCGCCCCGAACTGTCGGATATCGCGCCGCCGTGGGAATCGGTCCCGCCAGCGTCGCCGCCCTGACTTCTGTCCAACGATCGAACGGTGAAGTCGGTCACGTCGTAGAGGCTCAAAATCCCGACGACCGCGCCCTCGTCGACGACCGGGAGGTGGGTGATGCGGTTCTCGCGGAAGACGTGGAGCGCCTCGCCGAAACTCGACGCCGGGCCGACCGTCACGAGGTCGGCGCTGGCGGCCTCGGCGACCGTCGCCGCGTCGAGAAACGGTCGCACGGTCTCCAGGATGTCGTCGACACCGACCACGCCGATCAGCTCCGTTCCCTCGAACACGGGAAGCAGATGCGAGTCGCTGTCTATCATCAGCTGGGCGACCTTCCGAACGTCCTCGTCGGGGGTGAGCCGGGGGACGTGCCAGACCAGCGAGCCGAGCTTCTCGTTCGGCTGGTGATGTGAGGTGGCGAGTTGCCGCCTGGTGACCACGCCCTCGAACTCGTCACCGTACACGACGACGCCGGTGACGCTCGGGTCCTCGAACGCGCCGGCAAGCTTCGAGACGGTCGCTTCCGGGGATAATTCCACGTACTCTTCTGAAACGATATCGGTGATGTCCATCGGTGTGGGGAGTGCTGTTTTCGGTGATCGAGACGCGATGCCTTCGGAACTGCCTACGCTCCACAATTGTCGTTCGATTTCCAAGTAACCGCCGGTCGTTCTCGAATTCGTAGAACGTCTCGGTGCGGCTTCCGCACGGCGTTCACGACTGTCCACTCAAATACGCCATCGCTTCCTCGTCGGAAACCTGGTCGAACCGGTCGTAAAACTGGCCGACGCCCCTGAAACCTCTCGGCGTTTTCAGACAAACCACCTCGTCGGCCATCGTTCGTAACTCCGCGACCGTGTCGGGCGGGCCAACGGGCACCGCCAGCGTGATTCGTTCGGCATCCGTGGCGGCGAGCATCTGGAGACACGCTCTGACGGTCGATCCCGTCGCGACACCGTCGTCGACGACCACGACGTTCTTTCCGGTCAGATCCGGTTCGCCCCGCCCGTTCCGGTACCGTTCGGCCTTCTGGCGGGCGTTCTCCGCTTCGCTCCTCCGCTCCCGTTCGAAGTATTCCTCGTCGGCACCGGCCCCCTCGAAGGCCCGTTCGTTGCGCCAGACGCTCCCGTCGCTGGCGACGGCCCCGATGGCGTATTCCGGGTTGCCCGGCGCGCCGATTTTCGACGCGACGACGACGTCGAGCGGCACGTCGAGTGCGTCCGCGACGGCCCGTCCGAGCGGGAGGCCGCCACGAGGGATCGCGAGCACGATATCCGCGTCGACGTTCCGCTCCCGGAGCGTTTCCCCGAGCCGTTCACCTGCCTCGGTCCGGTCTTCGAATCGACGAGATTCGGCCATAGGTACCGTGTGAACTGTGGCATTCCAGCGGTCTGTATCTCCCGGCTATTCCCACGTCGCAGGAACGGCCGTCGCACTAACACCGACAGATGCGTTCGTCCCTGCCGACGGGCGGACCGACGAGAGGCCAGTCGTTCGACGTCTCCGTACTCCGTGTCGATACGGATACCCCCGGACGTTGTCACTCGGTGAGAAATATCACCATCGTAAAAGTACGTCGAGCGGCTCTTTATCGATATGAAATTCGACGAATTCACCGGAACAGTGCAACACCGACTGGAACTTCCCGGGACCGGCGAGACGGTACGCGCGATCAGAGCCACGTTGCTGACGCTGGGAGAGCGGCTCCCCGCCGGACACGCCGACGACCTCGCCGCCTCGCTCCCGATGGAGATCAAGTGGTATCTGACCGGCGCGGTCGGTGAACACGGTCAGCACTTCGATTGGAACGAGTTCGTCGACCGCGTCGCCGACATCGAGGAAACCGATCCATCGGGGGCGGCCTACCACGCTCGTGTCATCGTCGACCTCGTTCACTCGTTGGTCCCCGAATCGGACTTCCAGCAACTGCGCGATTCCCTGCCCGAGGAGAGAGAAAAGTGGAGCAAACTCTTCGAGGTCGTCGACGCCGGCGGATGGGACGAGGCCGGGGATGCACCCGCAGAGGGCGGTGAATAACCTGCGTGCCACGATGAGCGGTGAATCAGTCTGACCTGCCGCGTTGGTGGGATGACAGAGTGGACTAACGTGCCTGCCTAGAAAGCAGGTGGCCGAGAGGCCTCGTGGGTTCGAATCCCACTCCCACCGTCCGAACGGGGACCAGTCCCGGGAGGCCTTCGATAAGAGTCGGTCCTCGGCCGTCAGTTCTATAGACTTCCCGAATCGAGCGGATTAGTCCGAGTTCATCACTCGAACGGAAGTCCCTCTGACGAAACGTAACCGATAGCCCTCATTGCTACGCTGTGAAAACGTCGCTCTGTGGGCTCCAGGGGGCTATTCGACCGAACCGGTCGGCGTCCCGACCGTCATCACCGGTGCGTCTGACAGCCTGACGACCTTTTCGGTGACGCTTCCGAGCAGGTATCGGTCCAGTCCCGAACGCCCGTGCGTGCCCATCACGACGAGGTCGATGTCGTTCTCGTCGACGTAATCGAGGATCGCTTGATGGGGTGCTCCCCGGGCGACGGACCCTTCGATGGTGCCGACTCCCGCGTCCTGTGCTCGATCGATCACCGCTTCGATCGCGTTCTCACCCGACTCTTCGAGCGCCTCCAGCGTGCCGATGACCGCGGAATCGACACCGACGTTCGTGTTGACGACGTACAGCGTGTGCAGCGTTGCATCGTACGTCACGGCCAGGTCCACCGCGTGGTCGACCGCGTCCTGCGTCTCCTCACTTCCGTCCGTCGGAACCAGTATCTGTTCGTACATATTTGAACCGTTATATTTCGGGAACCAAGGGTACTCCTCCGAGTACAAAAAAAGCGGCGCTGTCGGTCCTCGTCGTCGGAATCACGCCCGGACCTGCGTTCCGGTCTCGCCGGCTAGTGCCGCCAAGAACCGATCCGGCGAGGTGATCACGGCCCGATCGCCACCCTGCTCGATGAATCTGAGACACGCTTCGACTTTCGGCCGCATACTCCCCTCGTCGAACTCGTCAGATTCGAGATGTGCGCGAAGCGTTTCACCGGCGACCTCCCGAAGGGGCCGCTGTTCGGGCTCCCCGTAATTCAGGTACGCGAACTCGACGTCGGTTAGCAGCACGAGCGTCGCCGCTCCCAGTTCGGCGGCGAGCAGTTGGGAGGCCTTGTCCTTGTCGACGACCGCTTCGACGCCGCCGAGACCGTCGTCGCGGACGACAGGAACGCCTCCACCGCCCGCGGCGATCACGAGATTCCCCCGCTCGACGAGACGGGTGATCTCGTCTCCCTCCACGATCTCGACGGGTTCGGGAGAGGGTACCACGCGACGGAACGGCCGCTCGCCAGTCGTAACACGTCGGGTCTCGAACGCTACCTCCGACGCTTCCGCCTCGGTGTAAAACGGACCGATCGGTTTCGTCGGGTTCTCGAAGGCCGGATCGTCGTCGTCGACGACGACTTGTGTGACGACCGTAAAGAAGTCCGTCGGCCCGTCCAGTTCGTTATCCAGCGCCTGCTGGAGCAGATAGCCGATCTGCGCCTGCGTCTCGGCGACGAGAACGTCCAGGGGCAGTTGTGGCGTCTCGGCCGTATTCTCCTGCTGTAGCAGGCGGTTTCCGATCTGTGGCCCGTTCCCGTGGGTGAGTACGACGTCGAACCCGTCCTCGACGGCGGCTGTGACCTGTCGGGCCGTCCGTTCGATTGCCGAGAGCTGTTCGTCGACCGTCCACGGCGCGTCCTTACCCAGTAAGGTGTTCCCACCGAGCGCGACGACGATCGGACCGGCCTTCGGATCGGAGGCGGAACCGTCCATACGAAAGCTTCACCCCCCGTGGAGTTATCGTTGGCTCTCCCGGTCGGAGCATCGCTCCGTCCGCATCGTGGAAAATCGTTTACCCGTGTCCGACGGACTGTACTGATACGATGGGCTCCACTCGAGTCGTTATTATGGGCGCGGCGGGACGCGACTTCCACGATTTCAACACGGTCTTCAGAGACGACGAGGCGACCGAGGTCGTCGCCTTCACCCACACCCCCACGCAAAACGTGGGTGAACTCGACGAACTGCCCAACCGCCGGTATCCGCCCGAACTCGCCGGAGACTCGTACCCCAATGGCGTGCCGATCCGCCCGGAGTCGGAACTGGAGGCGATCATCGATACGGAAGGCGTGGACACCGTGGTGTTCTCGTACTCGGACGTCTCCCACGAACACGTGATGCACCAGGCCTCGCGGGCGCTCGCCGCCGGGGCCGACTTCCGGTTGATCGGCCCGGATCGGATGATGCTCGATGCATCCGTCCCGGTGGTCGCTGTCGACGCTGTCCGAACCGGCTGCGGGAAGTCCCAGACCGCGCGCCGATTTGCGGACCTCCTTCGCGACCGAAACAGGGACGTCGTCGTCGTCAGAGAACCGATGCCGTACGGCGACCTCGCCGCACAGCGAGTCCAGCGCTTCGAGACGATGGCCGACCTCGACAGGAGTGGGGTCACGATCGAAGAGCGCGAGGAGTACGAGAGCCACCTCGAACGGGGCCACGTCGTCTACGCGGGGGTCGACTACGAGGCGGTTTTGCGGCAGGCCCAGCGCGAGGCCGAGATACTCGTCTGGGACGGCGGCAACAACGAACTGCCCTTTTACGTCCCCGACCTGCACGTCGTCCTGGCCGACCCACTCCGTCCCGGGTCCGAACTGCGGTACCACCCCGGCGAAACCAATCTTCGACTCGCGGATTACGTGCTCATCAATAAGGAAAACACCGCTGACGCGGCAGGCATTCGAGAAGTCGAAGAGAACGTCCGCCGGACGAACCCCGACGCGGAGATCATCCACGCGAACTCCACGATCACCGCCGACGGAGCGGCGATTTCCGGAACGCGCGTCCTCGTCGTGGAAGACGGCCCGACGGTCACTCACGGAGACGCCTCGTACGGGGCGGGGCTGATCGCCGCCCGCGAGTACGGGGCTGCGGAGATCATCGATCCGGAACCGGCGGCCGTCGGATCGCTGCGGGACGTATTCGACGCATATCCGCACCTCGATACGGTCCTGCCGGCGATGGGATACAGCGAGGAACAGCTAGCGGACCTGGAAGCGACGATACGAAACGCCGACCCGGACGTCGTCGTCGCCGGGACACCCCACGACCTGGCTCGACTGATCGACGTGGAGATGCCGGTCGTGCGGGTCCGCTACGAACTCGAACCGAAGAATCTCGATCTCGGGACCGTCCTCGATCGCCACGCCGACGCATTGGGCCTCTGAAAGCGCCCCTCGTCCGTTACGTAGCGCTCATTCCCGAATCGCCGCTCGCCGCTCCGGGATCAGGTCGAACGCCGCCTCCGTGTCGCCGAGCACGAGCAACGCGTAGTAGCGGAGATACGTCTGGACCGGCACGGCCACGAACAGCCCGACGACGATCACCGCGATGACGAAGAGCGCGACTGCCAGTCCGATGAGCGCCCAGCCGGCGATTTCGGAGACGCTCAATAGCCCCACGCCGAGGAGCCCGACCATCCCGAACGGGATCGCGACTGCCACCGCCGCGAGCACCGTCACGATGCTCGACAGAATCCCGGCGACTAACTGGAGAACGAAGCTCAGGACGGCGTAGACGGCGTACTGCTTCCACTGTCCAGTCAGCGTCGACCAGAACCGTCGCCACGCCGAGAGGAGCGCCCTGTCTTCGGCGATCATCACCGGCACCACGAACATCGTCGTGAAGCCGCCGACGAGGCCGCTGATCACGCTCACGACCACGAACACCGGGATCGCGAGAAACAGCAGCCCCACCGAGACAGCGGCCTCGCCGACGAACACGGGCCAGAGAATCGCCGCGAGGGTGCCACCGATAACTCCGAGCGTGAGCGCCCCGAGGACGACCCTGAACCCGAACAGCCGAGCGCCCTGTCGCCAGCGCTCGCTCCAGTACCGCCGGACCGTCACGCGCTCGCGTCGGAGGGATTCGACGAAGACGAACTCCATCACCGATCCGACGAAGACGAACGCGAGACCGAGGGCGAGGATGGTCCCGAATATCGCCGCGATCACCGCTAATTCCGCGCCGCCGGGCGGGGGGACTGTCTCGGGGATTCCGGAGACGTTTGGCGTCTGTGACCCCGTTCCGCTCGGCCCGCCGCCGCCGAACTGGAACGGCGGCGTCCCGCCTGCGCCGCCGACGAAAAACAGGACGAGCGCGAGTCGCGCCCACCGGCCGAGGTCGAACGGCCAGAGGAATTCCCGCGTCGCGTCGATGGCGTCGTCGATCGCTTCGACGGCGTACAGCGTCATCGCCCGCGACCTCGCGGCGTTGATCCATCGCGGGCGAAACGGACCCGGTACGGATCTCCGGAGTCGGCATCGCGGGTTCGCCGGTGGGCGTCGCTTCGTGCACGTCTGCGGGGGGAGGGACCAATTCGGGCCATCGTTTGTCTACTGGTATCTCACAGTGAAATAACAATTTCGATCGAGACAGCGAGGCGGTTCCCGCGATCCACAACCGTTAGGCGGTGGCCCTCGAAGGACCACGCACGCGATGCCCTCCACGAACACCGCCGCCATCGAAGCGGACGACCTCCGGAAGCGGTACGGGTCGGAAGTCGCCCTCGACGGCGTCTCGCTCTCGATCCCGACCGGCACCGTGTACGGGTTCCTCGGGCCGAACGGCGCGGGAAAGACGACGACGATGCGGATCCTCACCGGACTCTCGCGACCGTCGAGCGGGACCGTCCGGGTCTGCGGCGTCGACGTCGCCGACCGCCGCGCGCTGGCCCGTCACGTCGGCTACCTCCCCGAGACGCCGCCGCTGTACGAGGAGTTCAGCGCGCGCGAACAACTCGAGTACGTCGCAGACCTCCGAGACATCGCCGGCGAAGTCGCCGACGAGCGTATCGATCGATACCTGGCCGAGTTCGAGTTGCTCGACGACGCCGACCGGCGAATCAGCGAGTACTCGAAGGGGATGAAACAGAAGACCGCCTTCGTGCAGAGCGTCCTCCACGACCCCGACGTCCTCTTTTTAGACGAACCGACCTCCGGTCTCGACCCCCGCGCGGCGCGACGGATCCGGGAATCGATCCTGGCCTTCGCCGACGCGGGGACCACGGTCTTTCTCTCGACGCACATCCTGCCGGTCGTCGAGGCCGTCGCCGACGAGGTGGGCGTCCTCTACGAGGGCCGACTCGTCGCCGAAGGCCCGCCCGACGCGGTGACGTCGCGGGCGGCGACGGGAGACAGCGGGTCGCTTGAGGACGCCTTCCTCGCGGTCACGAGCGGCGGCGAGGACGTCGTCGACGCCGAGGAAACCGACTCCGGCTCCGAGCGCGTATGAGCCTTCGAGCTGACCTCCGACACGGTCTGCGAATCGCTCGCGCCGAGTTCGTCCGCAGCGTCCGCGGGTACGCCCGCGACCGGCGGCGACTCCTCGGTCTCGCCGTGGCCGTCCTGTTCTTCGGCGGCAACCTCCTCTTCTCGCTCCCGACGGCGTACCTGCTGGGGCGGACGGTTCGGTCGGCGGACGCGATCCCGTTTCTCGGCCCCGCGGCGACTGCACTCCCGTTTCTTCTCGTCGCACTGGCCGCCCTGCGGACGCTCGAACGGATCGGACGCCCGGAGGCCGAGGAACTCCTGCTCTCGACCGTCCACCCGCGTGCGGCCGTGATCGGCCTTATCTGCGCCGAGATCGCACGGCTGGCCATATGGTTCGGGCTCCCGATCGCCGCGGTCGTCGCCGCGTTCGCGCTCGGGCTCGGTTCGGCGACGTTCCCGCTGACGGTCGCGGTCGTCGTGCTCCCGCTCGTCTGCTGGGCGGCCGTCTGGGGGTACGCGCTGGGCATCGGGTTCCTCCGCCTCTTCCGGTGGCTCCCCGCGCTCGGTCGCGCGGCGAAGATCGGCGGCTTCCTCGGGATGCTCGCGCTCGTCCTGGCGTCGCAGTCGATCGGCCGCCTCGTCGCCGACGGATCGTTCTCCGTTCGGGGGGCTCTCGACGCGGTCACGATCGGCCCGCTGACTGAGTACGTCGCCGTCGCGTTCCTCGGCACGCCGCTCTCCCGATCGCTCTCGCCGGTAGGTCCCGGAATCCTGCTCCTGTTCGTCGCGCTCACGCCCCTCGGGACCGCCGTCGCCGCTCGCTCGGCGAAGACGCTCTGGTTCACCGACGCGTCGAAACCGGAGCGAGCGACGCGATCGAAGACGTCGTCCGGCGGGTTCGCCGCCCCGCGTCCCTTCGCGGCGACGAAACCGGGACGCATCGCGTGGGGGCACCTGGTCCGCGCCGTGCGACACCCCCAGGAGTTCAGCCACCTGGTGATGATCGTCTTCTTCCTCGGTCCGGTCGGAACCACGTTCGTCCAGTCCTCGGGCGACGCGCTCGGAGCGCTCGCGGCCGCGACCGGCGTCGGCCTCGCGACGTACCTCGCGGGCGCGACGTTCGGGCTGAATCCTCTCGGCGACGATCGGCCGCAACTCTCCCTGGTACTTCTCAGCGGGACGACCCCTCGAACACTCGTGCGCGGTCGAGTCACCGCCGGCGTCGCGGTTTCCGCGCCGGTCGCCGCTCTCGTTCCCGCGGCCGCTCTCGGCCTGGGTGCCGCCCCGGAACTGGCGGGGGCGTTCGCCGCTGTCGGACTCCCGATGTGCGTCGCCGCGTCGCTCTTCTCCGTCGGGCTGGGGGCCTCGTATCCGATCTACGAGGAGCGCGAGTTCTGGGGCGCGGAGACGGTCGTTCCCTCGACGCTGGTGATGGTGGCGTACCTGTTCGTCGTCGGCGGCGGCACGGTCATCGGCCTCCTCGCGACGTGGTTCGTCGCTTCAGGACGGCTGACTGCGACGCCGCTCGTCGCCGGGGGGCTCTCCGTGTACGTGCTGACGACGGCGGGCGTCTCCTACGGGTCCTATCGGTACGCCGTCCGGCGATACCGTCGGTATGCGTTCGATTAGGCGTCGCCTTCGGACTGATACGGCTCGCCCACTGCTCCCCGCGGGAGCGTGTTGTGCAGTTCCGCTTCGAGGTCTTCGGCCGACTCGAAGACGTCGCTGCTGGTCTGGCTGACTAGGTCACCGAAGTCCTCGCGTCCGTCCGCCAGAACGAGCGTGACGTCGGCCAGTTCCGCACCGGCCTCCGACCGCTCGATCGGATACTCTAGCTCTTCGAGGGCCTCGTTGACGTCGCTGAAGTGTACTTCGCGGCTCATACCGTACTATACGCGAACTGACTACTTCAAGCTATGCGGCGAGAAGAAAACTGAACACCTGGCTTTGGGTTCAGTGCCACTCCCCACGTCGACAGCGGACAGTACAGTAGCATTTGCGACCCGCTGCTCACCCGATCGTATGACGGCGTGCGATCGAGTGAGCGAAGGCGTGCAAACGCCACTATCTCACCCTCTGAGTCCGTCCCTGATCATCCGGAGGTTGTGCTCGATGCCCCAGTCGAACTGCCGTTCGAGCAGGTAGGCGACGACGAAGTACAGCAGCGCGCCGGTCGGGACGAGCACGACGAGTTCGACGAGCGGGGGGAGATTGGTCACCGAGGTCGCATACCGCAGCGACCCGAACATCACGGTGGCGGCGACGAACGGGTAGACGTACTCGGTGTAGAGCTGCATCGAACGGCCGTTCACGATCCGCGCGGCGAGGTAGACGTCGATCGGTAACATCGGAACGATGTACACGGCGACGACGACGAGCGCCGTTCCCTCGATGCCCCACCTGGCCGTGGCGGGCCAGATCAAGAGCGCGATGCAGCACACCCGCAGGAACCCGAGCTTCGCGATGTAGTCGGGCCGCCCGAGCGCCTTCCAGACGGCACCGAAGTTGCGCGTGATCGCGTGCATCAGTCCGTACAGCGCGAGGATCTGCATCGTCACGATCATCGGCTCCCACTCCTCGCCCAGGACGACCGGGACGAAACTCGGCGCGACCAGGGCGATCCCGAACGCGAGCGGGAAGGCAACGAACGCGGTGAGACGGGTCGTCTGAATGAGCGCCTCCCGCAACTCGTCAAGGTCGTCCTGCAACTGCGAGTACGCGGGAAACGTGATCTTTGAGATAATCCCGGAGAACTCCGAGGCGGGCGTATCGGCGAGCCGATAGGCGTACTGGTAAAACCCCAGCGCCGTCGCGGAGAGGAACCACCCGACGAAGGCGTCGTCGCCCTCGCTGAAAATGAAGCCCACGATGGACGCGCCGGTGATCCACTTCCCGTAGTTGATGAGCTTTTTCGCCGTCTCGACTTCGAACGCGGGCCAGGGGCGGTAGTCGTGGAGGACGTACGAGAGGGCGAACTTGACGAACGACCGACTCAGGGAGGCGAACACGAGCGCCCAGACAGTGGGAGAGTACAGCGCGTACCCGACGCCGACGACGAACTGCACGAGGGCGGCGCTGCTCTGCCAGACGAAGTTTTTGTGAAAGGAGAGGTCCTTCTGGAAGTACACCACCCCGGGGTTCCGCATTCCGATCAGGAGCGGGCTGAGTCCCAGCGCCCGAATGAGAATCGTCGCGCCCGGTTCGCTGAACAGGTCCGCGATGAACGGTGCCGCGACGAACAGCACGGCGAAAATGAGGAAGCCGCGACCGGCCTCCAGACTCCAGGTCGTGTTGAGGTACTTGTCGACGTTTTCCTCGACGTCCTGAACGAGTGCGGCGTTGATCCCGATGTCGGTGAACCGCCTCGTCGCGGAGACCGTCAGGAGCGCGATACCCATCAACCCGAAGTCCCGCGGCGAGAGCAGCCGCGCGAGGACGATGAGCATCAATATCTGTGAGAACCGGACCGAGACCGTCGTCATCGACACCCAAATGCCGCTCTTCATCGTCCGCTGGACGACGGAGCCGGACGGAACGAGGCGTCTCACGAACTCCCGAAGCCGATCTCTCATCTCCGTGTGGTTCGTCTATTACCGATCAGTGATACGCTCCTACCACGAGGTTCCATTACTCCCCACACCGACGGAAGTGAGCATTGTTATTCCGTGGGTAACGCCTCGACACAGGTCGCTCCCGCCGGATCGAGTCAACGAGTATCATTACTAAGATCGGCTCCAGACCGGAACGAGGGTGCACGAACTCCGGTATCCAGGGTATAATTATCCGACTCTCACCCGTCTCCGTCATACGATGATCATTGCACGCACCGGAACAGTAACTGGTCCGAGACACGAGAGCGACCCCCGACCGTCACGACTCGCTCTCAGTCACCGCTCGCTCCGATGAAATCCACCCACGAACTCACTGTTCTCCTGATGAGCGGCAGCTGGTACGAGGAGAACGCGTATATGACGTTGTTATCGAGGGCACTCCGAGACCACGGGATCGAGGTGCGAACCCCGGATCTGCTCCTTTTCTTTCCGCTCACACGGACGGTGCTCCGAAACCGCGACGCCGACGTGATGCAACTAGACTGGATATACGACTACTACGCGACGGGCGATCTGGAGTCCCGACGCCTGAACGATCTGGTGTCGTACCTGCGGGCGGCCGCGTTCCTCCTCGACCTCCTCGCTGTCTCACTGTTGGACGTGCGGGTCGTACGGACGGTTCACAACAAGCGGAGCCACGAGGGGATCTACCCCCGGACCGAACGGATCGTCAGCGAGTGCGTGTTCTGGGTCGCCGACGCGATCACAGTCAAGTGCTCGGCGGCCGCCGCCGAAATCGCCGCCGCGTACCGCGTCCCCGAGGCCGAAGAGCTATCCGTTGTTCCGGACGGGAACTACATCGACGCGTACGAGAACGACGTTTCACGGGCAACGGCCAGGTCAGATCTCGGGATCGACGACGCGTCATTCGTGTTCCTGTTTTTCGGGCAGGTCCGTCCGTACAAGGGAGTTCCCGAACTCGTCGAGGCGTTCTCGTCGCTGGATTTTTCGGACGCCGAACTCTGGATCGTCGGGAGTCCGTACACCGACGACATCGAAGCCCGGATTACGACTCTCGCCGCAGCGGACCCGCGAATCGAGACGAGACTATCGTACGTCCCCGACGACCGCATCCAGTACTACCTGAACGCGGCGGACGTCCTCACACTCCCCTATCGGAAGATACTCAATTCCGGATCGGCGCACCTCGGCCTGTCGTTCGCGACGCCGATCGTGGCTCCGAAGATCGGCTGTCTCCCGGAGACGATCCCGCCCGAAAACGACCTCCTCTACGATCCCGCTGCCGACGGATTGGTCCGAGCGCTGCGACGGGCCTACGAATCACCTGATCTCGACAGCGTGGGTCGGGCGAATCACCAGCGTGCTCGCACGCTGAACTGGGACCGGACGTGCGAACTACTGCTCGACGTGTACGCGGAGTGAACCGAGGGCACGCGCCCAGCGGTTTCGCGGATCAGCCCATCGATCTCGCCATTTGCCCCGAGCGCGGCTATAGGCGGTGGTTACCGACCGGATATGCGGTCTATTACCTATTCGCGTTCCGTCGAACCGCCAGTAATGGCTCAGGTCACCGCTCCGACGTCCGTCTCCGGGTCGCAGCCTCGGTCGGCGATCCAACTGCATACGCTTCGCGACATCGACACTCCGCTGCCCGAGACGATCCGACGCGTCGCCGACGCCGGCTTCGAGGGCGTCGAGTTCGCGGGCGCGTTCCTCGAATCGAATCCGCACGCCGTCCGGGAGGCGCTCGACGATACCGGCGTGACCCCCGTGGCCGCCCACGTGGATCTCACGAGGATCGAAGCGAACGTCGAGGCCCTCGCGGACCGGATGCGTCACGTCGGGTGTAACCACGCCATCGTTCCGCACCTCAGCGGGGGGTACTTCCGGACCAAGGACGACGTCGACGCGCTCGCGTTGCGTCTCGAAGGACTCGCGGACCGCCTCGACAGTTACGGGATACAGCTCTCGTATCACGTCTCCCGAGAGCCGTTTCTTCCCCTGTTCGACCGATACGGACTCGCGACGCCTGTGCGCCTCCCGTCGCCCGGGATCGTCTGGCGACTCGCCGCCGAGGTCCTCGATCTCACGATCCGGGGATCGTCTCGCACAGTCGAGGTCACGGCATTCGATCGACTCGTCTCCCGAACGGACGATCTGACGTTCGAGGTGGACGTCGGCTGGGTCGCCGCCGGCGGCTACGACCCGGTGGCGATCTTCGAGTACCTCGGCGACCGGATGCCGCTGATTCACATCGCTGATGTCCGACGGACGCGACGATTCCCGCCCGCCTTCCGATCTGTTCCTCCCGGAGAGGGAATTCTCGACCTCGACCGAGTGCTCGACGCCGCCCGCCGGACTGACGTCGACTGGCTCGTTTACGAGAACGACGAGCCCGGGAGCCCCGAAGCGGCGATCGACCACGGTCGCTCGGTGCTCGAACGCTAGCCGACGAGGCAGTGCGGTCCCTCCGTCCAGACCCCGAAAGGGTGGCACAGTCTGGGTAATCGGTGTCTCGTCACCTTGCGGGCCGGAGAATCAGTACCTCACCTTTGCAGCCGGGAGAATCGACCCCTCACACCTTGCGCAACCGCTGGATCGGAGCTGTGAACACTGCGAGGCCGGGAAGCCCATCGAGGAGCCACAGCGCGGTTCCGAAGAGAATCGATCCGAGTTGGAGCCCGACAACCAGCGTGAGATCGAGGGTAAGCAGTTGTGTGAGGTACCGGACCAGTAACGTGCCCGTGCTTTCGGCGAACGTTCCCCCCGCATCGATCGGGAGTCGGTTCGAGATCGGCCACAGGACCGGTGAGAGATCTAACGTTCGCCCGGACAGTGAGGCGGGCAGGACGTCGCCGACGAGATGGAGGAGATATCCGACGGTGAACGCGACGGTCAGGGTCTCTGACCCCCTCCGACGCGCGAGAAGCGCGACGCCGAACAGGACGGGAACGACGACGAACACCGAGTGCGCGACCGCGTATCCCGTCTCGAACAGGCCGAACTGCCACGCGAGCGGCTTGTCGATCAGATCCGGAAGCACCGCTCCGACCGCGAGCGCCACCACGGCCGGGTCCGTCGGTCGACGCCGGTGCCTGCCGTGCACGTACAGCGAGAATAGTACGTACGCGAAGAAGACATGTTCCCAGGGCCACATACGAAGGTAGGGCGCTCGCAGAAATAATAGCCTGTCGACTGCCGTGGCCTGTCTCTTCCTCGTCTCGGCACCGCTAAGTTAGGCAGACATCCAGACCCCGGCGAATTGTCTGAACCAGTTATTTGGGGTGGTAACGTCCGGTAAATAACTCGTAAAGCGTCTCTATGTGCCGTTTCAGTTTCCGCACCTCACCGGCCACGAGGGTAGGGAATCGTCTCCGCCCTACGGCGAGACGGGGATCCGTAGCCGCGTCCTCTGGAAGCGGGCCCCGTACGGTCCGATGGTGGTTCGTCCTTCCCAGTCACTCTGAGGGGCGGCCGACGGTGCTCTACGAGGCGATGGCGAGTGCAACGCCCACCATCACTTAGCGCGTCGGCGGGATTTCCGAACAGGTCGCCAACGGAGAGGCGGGGGCTGTTCGACGCGGGCGTACGTCGGAGCGTTCGACCCCTCGGCGTAGGTCGCTTCTCTCTCGCACTCAGTCGAGGTGATTTTGAAGCCAGTACTCCAGCGTCGTTATCCGTGCAAGCATTGAGGCGTTGTTGCTGCCGTTCATATGCCGTTCAAACACCGCCTCGACCGCGTCGGCGTCGAAGAAGGACCGGTCTGTGGCGTCGGCGATGTACTGGGACACCCACTCGTGGACGAACGTATCGGTGTCCCGAATCCAAAAGTCCTGTAGCTGACCGCCCGCGTAGGTGGCTTTCGACTGGAGGCGGCTGAGGACGACGTTGCCGACGAATCCAGCGACGTGAAACCGGTACGGCCGCGCCGGCTTCGTCTTCGTCCGTTCGTACCGTATCTCGGAGAGGGTCGGAGATACTCGTCGACACAGCTCCAACTTCGCTATCGACGTCCCGTACGGAACGCCGCCTGCGTCGGACTTGAACACGTGGTGCGACAGCGGGAACGATCCCTTCCGGTAGTAACGGGGCATTTTCGCACACCACTCGAGGTAGTCGCCGTCCACCTGCATCGAACGGCTTCCCGTCCGGTCGCGCATAACCCGGTTGCTTTCGAGTCCGGCACGAGCGTAGTAGTTCTGGTAGTGGATATCGAGTACCTTCCCGCGGTGGGTGGTCTCGGGACTCCTCTCGGCCTCCTGTTTGAACGTCCTCACCGGATCAACGTCTTCGGTGAGCAGGTTGTTCACCTGCTTCTTGCTGGCAGACGCCTCGCTCGCGAACTGCGTCTCAACGATGGACCGGGATTCGTCGAAGTGGTACCGCAGGAGATGGTCGCCGATGAGTTCCCCCTGCACGCCCTCCATCAGCACCGGCACGTCGCGTTCGATGTGGTAGGACGGGGAGAGGTTCGCCGTCGTGTTCCACTGGAGCATCCCGTCGGTCACGTCGATGACTCGCTCGATGTCCTCGGCGAATGTCTCCGCGGTCAGCGGGATCTGCAAATACTCGATGCCCAACTCGCGGGCTATCTGCGACGCTATCTTCGGGTTGTCCTCCGTCGGCGGGTTCGCGTCGTACCCGTAGGCGATGAGGCGGTCGAGGTGGCCGGGTGAGGCGTTCTGGAGGAGAGCTGCCGCCGTCGTCCGACTGTCGAGCCCGCCGGACAGCCAGATTCCGACCTCTTCGGGGAGTGTCCCGGTCACTCGCCTCGCGGCCTGTTCGTAGCGGTCGGCCAGTTCGTCGAAGTAGCCGTCGCTGTCGCCGCCGTGCGCCTCGTAATCCGGCTTCCAGTACCGGGTCGTCGACCGCTCTCCGTCGGCCACTTCGAGTACGGTCGCGGGCCGCATCGCCCGCACCTCCTCAAGGAGCGTCCGTTCGCCCCACATATGGCCCATAAGCAGTATGTCATTCACAGCCTGCAGATCGACGGTCGGGTCGTCGAGGAGGGGCACCAGCGAATTCATCGACGTCGAGTACAGGAACCGGCCGCCGGTGGCGTAAAAGCAGGTTCGAGCCCCCAACTTGTCGGTTACCACGACGTGGCGGTCCTCGGCACCGTCATAACAGGCGATTAGAAACTCGCCTTCGAGTTCCGCCGCTATCGTCACCGGGTCCGACAGCACTGCGGTGAACAGCGCTCGCTCGTCGTAGCCGAATTCGTCGAGGTTCGTGACCGCTCCGTACACGACCCCCGCGTGTTTCCCGTCGCTCCACGTCGTGTAACCGTTCGAATCGACGGACGGGTTGGTGGTTCCGAGCGCGCCGTCGGCGACTTCGAATTCCCACCTCGTCTCTGCGTTCCACCCGTCGAGTTGAGAGATCGTATCGGCGAGTTCGCCCGAATCCATCTCGCCGCCGCAGGTTCCACTCATACGCTCGGCCTTCGCCGACAACGTGGATAATAATACGCCTCATAATAATCGACAAATAACTGACGACGACTGTTCGAGCCGTTGTAACGTGAGTTTTCCCTCCTCAGGCTCTCCGCGAATCCGGACGTAGATACCTATCTGGTAGCCGATTGGAGAACAAATTACGCCTATCTAGTAACTAACTGGAAAGCGAATCACACCTTCTGTAAAAAAAGCATCAGTATCGCTGCCCCCTGTCGAAACTACGGTTAAGACCGAGGAACGTGTCGGATTCGGACGGGATGAGGACTTACACGAAGCCCCGCACGACGGGGACGAGACGAAGAGCGAACCGCGCGAGCCGCCGCGGCCCCGAACGGGACGGTGTACCTTTCCGAGAGCGACATCCTCATCGCGGGGAGTATGACCGGATTCCAATCCGTCTCACGGAGGCTCAGGGCGGATTGAACTGCTAGGGCGCTGGCCCGACGTAGACGAGACTCCTGATGGCCGGCGGTCAGACGGACACCCACTTCGGTATCTACGTCAAGCCGTCGTCCGGTACGGCTGTCTCGGGGCTTCGGTTCAAGAACTTCACCCTCGGCGGGGAGGGTCTCAAACGGAACTACGCTATCGGTCTGGGCATCGAGGTCAAGGACACGGGTAGTCCCGACCACCCCGTCGGGACTGCGTCGTCCGGGACTGGACGGTCGACGGAATCAAACTCCGCGCCCCCGGTGTCCGAATCTACGACTCGACCATCTCGCTCAACGGCCGGAAGCGCGAGGGTGACACGGGTGGCCACGGCATCGACAGCAGTCTCGACGCCGACACGTCGGACGAAGTTGTCATCGACGGCTGTCTGATACAGGGTCACACTGGCGCTGGCGCCGACAACGGTGGCGGCAAGATGACGATCCGCGACTCCGTCATCGACGACTGCGGCTACGCGGTCAAGCAGAACGACGATACCCCGGAGAGGCGTACGTCACGGATACCGTGGGCGGGTCTGGCGTCTACTTCCAGAACTGTACCGGGCTTCCATCGACCGACTCGTCAACGGCGGCAACGACGGAAATATCGCCCCGGCGAGCGGTATTTCCATCAGCAGCGTCGAGCCCGGGAGCGTGCTGAGCGTCTCCGTTCCCACCGCCGATCAAGTCGGCGCCACAGCCTCCTCAACCACTGACTCCCCGAACTCGACGGACTCCACCGCGAACTACGGCGGATACGTCCAGTCCGAGACGGGGATGGTCAACTGACACGTCCCGCTGTCCCGCTCAACGAGAGCTTCGAGAAGATCGAAGACGACGTACTGAAACTGGACAGTGGCTGGAACAGTTTGAGTAGCGCGGCCGACTCCGCCCGATACCGATTTCCGGTCTGTTTTCGATTCGACACCGTCGCCGTTTTCGAGTCTACTCACGCTGCTTCTGGTACCGGACGCTTCTCAAGGACGTGCGTCCGGATGAACCGCTCGTATTCGTCGAGTATCGGGTCGGGCGCGAAGTTCTCTGCCCGACCTCTGAGTACCGCCGCGGGAAGCGGATCCGCGAGTGTCTGGACGACAGCGTCGGCGAGTCCGTCCACGTCGCCGACTGCCGCCAGCTGTCCGTACTCGCCCTCGGCGAGTATCTCTCGGGGTCCGCTGGGGCAGTCCGTCGCCACTACGGGACACCCGCAGGCGAGCGCTTCGATGATGACCGTCGGGAGTCCCTCGTACCGCGAGGTGAGGAGGAAGGTGCTGGCCTTGTGCATAAATCGGTAGGGGTTCTCGACATACCCTGGGATCGACACTACGTCTTCGATACCGAGTTCGGCGGCCAGAGATTGGAGCGCCTCGCGCTGGGACCCCTTCCCGGCCACGATACCTCTCGTGTCGGGATTCTGCTCCTGGACGCGTGCGAACGTCCTGAGCCACGTCTCGAGGTCCTTCTGCCGTTCGAGCCGTCCAACGAACAGCACGATATCGACGTCGTCGTCCTCAACCCACTCGTGATCGACCGGTTGGTTCGCTCGCTCTCGAATCGACTCGATTTCGACAGGGTTGTGTAGGACGCTGACCCGGTCGGGGTCGAGGTCCATCTTCTCTATGAGGCTGTCGGCGACGCCCCGAGAGACGCCGATGATGCCGTCAGCCGTCGGGAAGAGCGCCGTCGCCAAGCGCCTGAGCGCTTCGGACTTCAGCGTCACCTCGTCGGACTCGCCGAACGCG
Organism: Halobellus rarus; assembly: GCF_024494595.1. Taxonomy (GTDB): domain Archaea; phylum Halobacteriota; class Halobacteria; order Halobacteriales; family Haloferacaceae; genus Haloquadratum; species Haloquadratum rarum. The sequence continues at coordinate 195,081 of NZ_JANHDI010000006.1, forward strand.
CAGTGCTTCGTCGGGAAGACGGCCGTCTCGACGTCCACCAATCGGCGGGCGGCGAGGCAGGTGACGCTCGCGTGCGTCATCTGCGGAAAGATGGCCGCCGGTTCGACCCGGCGGAGGTAGCGCGCGAGAGCGGGGACGTGCGCCACGATACCCACCACCGGCAATCGAGTCGATCCAAGTATCGTTACCCTCACCTCGTCGGACACCTTAGGCAGCAGTTCACCCGTGGCGTGCGAGATGATCAGTTCGACGTCTTGGCCGCGTGCCGCGAGACCGTTGACGATGTCGACGGTCACCTGCTCTGCGCCCCCCACCGAGAGGTTCGGGATGTAAAAGGCCAGTCGGGGTCGGTCACTCTTGCCGTCCTGCCCCGAGTGTTCCGGACCGGTCACGCCGTTTGCGTTCTCCGTCGCCTGCGAGCCCCCACCGGACACTCTCGCGGCCCAATCGAGGAATCGGTGCGCGAGTCCCCGAGGCGTTCTACCATCTCGGAAGCCGTTCGAAGGCAAATCCATTAGATTTTCGTACTGCGTTCTATGTCATTGTTAATCGGAAACTACGTGCTACCGACGCCGTCGCGCCCGTTCGGCACCGTCGTCAACGGAATGCTAGTCATCAGCCTCGAACGAATTTGAAAACCCTGAATCGACGTCACCGAACGCGGGGTCGTGACAGTTTCCGAAGTCGCTCTGGACGACGCGCTTGGTCCACCGCTCGCGCGGGTCGTCGGGCCGATCGAACCAGATAATGACCCCGAAGCCGATACCCTGTCCGACGACGAGATCTTCCGACCCGTTGCCGTTGAGGTCGGCGAGGGCATTCGAGGAGGCGGAGGTCCGTTAGTCCGCCACCTCGTGGCGCTTCCACCGGGGGTTCTCGTACCAGAAGTCCTCGTGAGCGTTCAACGTTCGCCCGTAGACCAGCGGCCCCCTCGGCGCAGTCGCGGCTCGGAAGACCGGCTTCGAACGTTAATCCGAGGAGAGACGGATCCCCCGCCAGACCGGAGGGTGATATATTCTTAGCGCTGACGAGATCCCCGAGAACAGATACTCGCGCGAACTAGCCGAGGTTCTTTTGCTTTACCGTCTCCCAGAGCGAACGTCCCACGCCTGTGATGCCGTAGATGCGGCCCTTCTTCCGGTCCTCGGACACTAACAACTCGACGTGCGACTGTTCGCGCAGTTGCTGTAGCGCGCGGGAGACGTGCGTAATCGAACTGCCGGAATCGGTGGCGATGCGCGATGGCGTCGCCGGACCCTCGATGAGTCGCTCTAGGACGAGAACTCTGTACCGCGAACTGATAACGTACCCGACCTCGTCCCACCTGCTCTTGCCGACGCTCATCGGCGCCCCCCGTTCGAAGCGATGGAACGGCGTACCTTGTCGCCGTCGAGCGTGACGGCGACATCGCCATCAACCTGCAGGTCGCGGAGTTCGCCGCTGAATCGGTACCGCCGCTCGCCGGTCGTGATCGCTCCTTCCGCCGTGCACTCGGAGATGCGGGCCTCGGCGTCCCGACTCGCGTCCGCGCCGGGCGTCAGGTTCCCGTCGACGGTGAGTTCGTACGTCGATGCGGTCCCCGAGCCGCTGATCCGCAGGCGATGTACGTCGTCGTCGCTCCCGACGGCGGCCGCTACGACCGTCGGAACGGCCCCAGCGGCGGAGAGGACCGCTGCGACCACCGTGCCGCCGAGTCGGAGGTACGTTCGGCGTTCCAGTATCCGCCCGCTGACCCCTCGCGCCGCGGGCGGATCGTCCCCGTTCGATTCCCTTTCAGTTTCGTCGGACTTTCGGTCGTGTGCCAGCTTGCGTGCCATGCGACTGTTAATGTGCAATTAACCGCAATAAGTATTCGGCATTTTATATATTCACCGTTAACTGAATGTCTCTCTCTTCGATAGGTGAAGACTACTGCCTCTATGGCGCGTAGCGGCCGGCTACTCGGCTGAGGGAGTCGCTTCCAGTTGCCCTCCACCCAGTTGTCCGGCCTCGTACATCTCTTCGAGCGGGTTCCCCGCTATGTCGATGGGGAGATGCACGCGGCCGCGCTGTCGAGCGGACTCCCAGCTCGCAAAGATCAACTCCGTTCCGCGGAGGACCCGTCGACCGGAGAAAATAGGCTCCGTTCCGTTCTGCAACGACGAAACGAGGTGTTCGATCGCCTGTTCGTAGTGGGTCGGTGGCTGTGTGAGCGAGGGGGCTCCGGGTATCAGACTCGCGACCTTGTCGAGTCCGAGACGGACGAGGCCGGGCGTCGGCCCGTAGACGTTCTCGTCGGTGTCGATTTCTTTCCACCCCCCGTCCGTACGGACCCGGAGCGCCGGCCCGTCATCGGGTTGAATCTCGATCACACCGTCCTCGCCGACGATCCGGAGATACGCATCGACGACGGTATCGCCGTCCTCGGCGGTCGAGGCGAAGCCGACGGTGCCGTCGGCGTACCGCCACCGCGCGATTGCGCGCGTCTCGTTGAGCGCCCCGAACCACCGGTTCTCGTGCGAGCAATCGATCCCGGCCAGTACCCACTCGGCGCGCGCACCGCCGACGAAGTAATCACAGAGGTCGAAGAGGTGCGACCCGGCGTCGAAGAGGTTGACTTCCGACCACTCCAAGCGTTTGAGATCGCCGATCTCGCCGTCTTTCAGGAGCTTCTTGGCGCGTTGCACGGGTTCGGATAGCCGCCGCTGGTGGTCGATCGTCAACTGGACGTCCTCCGCGTCACAGGTCGAGACCATCCGGCGACAGTCGTCCCACGTGGTCGCCATCGGTTTCTCACAGTGGACGGCGTCGACGGAGGGCGTCTCCGCGCTGTCCACCACGAGGTCGGCGTGAACCCCCGGGGGAACACAGACGCTCACGATGTCCGGTTCGACCTCCTTGAGCATCGTTTCGTGATCCTCATAAACCGCCGTGAGGTCGTGGTGATCGGCGAACGCCTGGGCGTTCTCGGGGACGATGTCCGCACAGGCGACGAGCGAACACGAATCCAGTCGTCGGTATCCCCCGGCGTGTCGGTACGCCATCGCGTATCCGTCGCGGTCTCTCGTCTCGGGATCCGGTCCCGTTCCGATAATCGCCACACGGTATGTCATTATCGGATGCTCGCCGGGTCGAAAGAATAGTATACGTCTGCTAACTCCCTGACATCGCGATCGGGCCCCACGGACGACGAGTGACGGGCGGCGTCTTCCTCCGTTTACGAGTACTTGGCGGGATGTCCGAACCGGTGGCCTTCTTCGACGGTCCACGACGGCGTGTGGCCTCGAGACGACCACGAGCGATGTCCTCGCCGGTTAATACCGAAATAGCGCCGGTATTATCGCTTTACCCGATCTAACGTCGGTTGAACCGTCGCGCGGTGAGGATCTGCCTTGTCGGAACCTTGCTATGATGGACCGGTTGGGGTCACGATCCTGGTCGCTCGCTCGTTAATCAGATCATATACTCGTTAAAGTGCAGTACTGCTCCCGGTTCTCGGGCTCCTCCGTTGGCCGCGTTCCCGGGATATGAGAACCCCTCTCAATTGTTTCTGAACTATTAAGTTCGTTATATCTATAGTAGTCGGATGATTAAGGGGTTCTATGAGCGCGGGAAAAACGGGGTCAATCGACGAGGGCTCGCTCGGTCGCACAGAAGAGTCGAGCGGAGAAGAGGCGAACGCCGACGATGATTCCAACTTGGAGATGATCGGCCAGTCATCCCGGTCGAACGGTTCGAGTCTGGATAAAGGCGAGATTTTCGATCTGCTGAAAAACAGCCGTCGGCGGAGTACGATTCGGTACCTCAGAGAGCACGGGGGCAACGCGGAACTGAAAGACATCGCCGAACACATCGCGGCAGAAGAGAACGACACGACGGTCAGACAGCTCTCCTCCGACCAGCGAAAGCGCGTGTATATCGGACTGTATCAGTGTCATCTCCCGAAGATGGACAAACTCGGCGTCGTCGAGTACGACAAGAATCGCGGAACGATCGAGCTCCAAGACTCGGTGACCCAGTTGCTTCAGTACATCGAACCGGTGGAAGAAGACGAGGGGTTGGAGTGGAACTGGGCGGTTCCGGCGGTCGCCGCGTGCCTCGTCGTCGTCGTCTCTCTGGGTACGTTGGGGATCGGTCCGCTTTCGGCGGTTCCGCCGACGGGATGGACGCTGGTGAGCGTCGTCGGTATCGCTGTCATCGTCGGAATTCAATACCTGGAGTGAAACGGCTGGGCGTTCGTCTCTCGTCGCGCCCGCAACCGATTGCGGACTCAATCGCCCGACAGCGTTCGAGCGAGTGAAGATTTCCGCGATTATAACCACCGCCGTACCACCGGTCGGGGGTGTATGAATCAGTCGTTGATGAGGTGTTCGAGAAACGAGTACTCCTTCGCTTTGACCCTCGTCTCGTAGTACTGATACAGCGCTAGTACCAAGACGGCTCCCGCGAACAGCAGGCTGGTTCCCGGCGGAAGCGCCCCGGCGATCTGTCCGATCGCGAGGAGCGCACCGAGAAGCGCCAGCCCGCCGTAGTAATACGCCCACTGTCGGTCGGGGCCGACGTCGTGGTTAAGAACGCGCGCGATCTCCTCGACGCGGTCCGTCAACGAGACCGACTTATCGTCGCTGTCGTACTCCACGATCCCGACTTCCTCGAGTTTCGGGACATGTGTCTGATACAACGAGATGTAGAACCGTTTTACGACGTCGTCTTCGACCGGTTCTCCCGTCTCGTCGACTGCCGTATCCCGAGCGAGCGTTCGAAGATCAGCGACCCCGCCACGTCGGTGTAGATGATACAGTATTCGTCGACGTCGCGAGCTGCTCAGCACCTCGAATACCTCGTCCTTTGTGAGTTCCTCCGTCGTGTTCATGACATGTCTCGTTATCCAACAGCGGGTTGCTCGCCTCCTTTGTGGCAGCGCGATCCGAATATACACACATTGGGCTTCATTCAATTTGTTATCACGTCCATATCGTGGATATGCTCCGACTGATCGATGACAAGTTCGGGCGGCCGGCGGCCTCGCCGCCGCGTTCCGGAGGCAGCCGCCACTCGCGATCCGGCCGACGTTCGACAGCGGTCACGGTCAATCGATCGAGCGTCGACCGGACGACGTACAGACGGAACGCCACGCGCCTGGCAGGTAGGGTGCCAGCGGGTCGACTTACTGGTGTACCTCTCAACGCCCCGGACGAGTGACGGAGGGTGGACTCGTCCACCCACCCGCTTCACGTCGTCCAGCGCGTTCCCGAAGGAGTCAGCGGACAGTGTTTCCGTCCCCGGACCGGGAGATGAATCGATGGCATCGAGCGCGTAGTCGACGATCTCCTCCCCGAGCACGGACCGAGCATGAGTCGTATCCAGTCCGCGGTGCAGGAATCCGCGCGACAGCTCGTGGCCGAGAACGGATGCGTCGTCCGGATTCGCCGCTCGGGCCGCGATCGGAAGTGGCGGGTTCTTGGCAATCATGTACTCGCGAAACAGCTCTTTTCGCGTCCGAACGTCGTCCGCGAGCGTCCAAACGGTCTTGAGGATTATCCCAGGAGACGAGCGGGTTGGAGACCTCGACGTACGGGGTCTGTAGCGCGGTAGGAGCGCTATGCATCTCGGGAAGTTGACACGAATGATACAGTCTATGTCGCCACATCTCCATCGACTCGTTTGAGGTCCGTGTCGGTGTAGACGTCCGTCTCCTCCTCCGACCACAGAGATAGACGAACTCGGTCATTTGATCTGGGTTTCTCGCATCAACAAGTACTTAATAAGCTGCTAACCGCGGTCGCCCGCACCGTCGATCCCGACCGAGGTTGTCCGGCCGTCTCCCCCACGTTGGGGGCAGACGGCTATTCAATCATCAGTCCGACCACGCGCTGCGACCGGTCAGGTACTGTCGCTCGCGGTAACGACAACGCCCGAGGAGACTGTGGTCTGTTTCTCGCCCCTCCGCGCGAATCGACCGCGCGTGTCGTCTGACGACCCGTTGGGACGTTTAGTTCTTTATAACAAAACGGTCGGGGGGCACAGAACAAGAGTATGTCCAAGCCTCTTTTCGAACTCACCAGCTTCCAACGGGACTTGCTCTACGTGATCGTAGGGCTGTCGAACCCATCGGGCCAGGAGATCAAAGCCGAACTCCAGGAAGTGATCGGCGAAATCACTCACGGTCGACTGTATCCGAACCTGGACACGCTCGTGAACAAGGGATACGTGGAAAAGGGACAGAGCGACCGTCGAACAAACGTCTACGAGATCACCGAAAAAGGGATCGAGAGTCTCAGGACCCGACGCGAGTGGGAAGACCAGTACGCGAACCTCTAGGTACCGTTCGTCCCGTGAGACGATCGGCGGAACCCGTTCTCGGGGAAGCGGCCATCGACGCCGACACCGGCGGTCGCCCGGGTCGGGTGTCGATCTGTCCGCTGCGGCTCCGCACAGTAAGTGGCGTGTTAACCGGTTCGAGACCCGTTATTGTGGCCTGATAGTGGCAAATGACGGCTACACACTCTCGCGATCCGATGGGTTTTGTCACCGTTCCGAGGGGCTACATCGGTCCCTAGGGGTGGACACTCAAGCAGTGTATAACAAAACCTACATAGAGCGGTTGTACGGACACGCCCCGCCGTGCGGCCGGTGACCACACCGAGCACGCCGGGTAGCAACGGAAGATCCTATATGATCCTATTCAGCACACAGACCGACCGCTTGTACCGCCCTCTGCTTAGTGGCCGAGCGTTGCGGCCGCTTTCGACCCTTCGAGAGGGTACGAACTGACGATGTACGACGGACAGACGATCGGCGTCGTCGTCCCGGCGCACAACGAGGCGGACCTCGTCGGCGACGTGATCGAGACGATGCCCGCCTACGTCGATCGGATCTACGCCATCGACGATGCATCGACCGACAGTACCTGGGACGAAATGCGGGAGTCCGCCCGGCGTGTCAACGGTGGGACCTGGGAGGAGGACGTCTTCAACGTGGACAGCGATCACTCGTCGCGCGTCGTCACGGTCCAGCACGAGCGTAACCGGGGAGCGGGCGCCGCTGTGAAGACTGGATACGCGTGCGCGCTCGAGGACGGGATCGACGTGGTCGCAGTGATGGACGGCGACGGACAGATGGACCCGGCGCAGCTCGATCGGATACTAGAACCCGTCACCAGCGGCGAGGTAACCTACTCGAAAGGGAATCGGCTCGCCTCCCGGGAGGATTATGAATCGATGTCGAACTGGCGGCTGTTCGGAAACGTCTCGCTCACGCTGTTGACGCGGGTCGCCAGCGGCTACTGGGAGCTCTCCGACCCGCAGAACGGGTTCACGGCGATCTCGAACGAAGGGCTTCGGTCTATCGGGTTCGAGCGCCTCTACGACGAGTACGGCTTCTTGAATCACGTCCTCTTCGCGCTCAACATCAACCGAGAGCCGATCGCCGACGTCTCACACCCGGCCGTCTACGCGGACGAGATGAGCGGCATCAACTACTGGACGTTCATCCCCAGCGTCTCTCTACTCCTGGGCCGGAACTTCCTCGAACGGCTCGTTCGTTCGTACGTCGTCCGCCGGTTCCACCCGCTCGTCGTCTGTTACGTGATCGGAACCCTCGCGACGGTTACCGGAGTCGCTGGCGGAGTGTACGCGCTCTCTTCACCGGTCGTGAACACGTTCCTCGGCGGAATGGTGTCAGTCACCGCCGGAACGCTCGGCACGCTGCTGCTCGTGCTGGGACTGTGGTTCGACGTCTCCGAGAACGAGGGACTCGTCCGAAAGGTCGAACACTCGAGACGGAGGGTCCCGGATACGGAGGCCGACGAGGTTCCGGAGGTGCCGTCCGGGTTCGAGGTGTACCAGGACGGCGGGACGACTGCCACGTCGGCGGAGGGTGATCCAGAATGACCGACGTCGCGTTCGTCCTGGGGACGAGACCCGAGATCATCAAGCTCGCGCCGGTCGTCCAGGCCTGTCAGCGCTTCGAGGTCGACTACACGATCATCCACACCGGACAGCATTACTCCGACAGTCTCGATTCGGTCTTCTTCGACCAACTCGAACTGCCGGAGCCCGACTACAACCTCGGTGTCGGATCCTCGTCTCACGGCGAACAGACCGGTGAGATGCTGATCGGCATCGAGCGGGCGCTCACCGAGACTGCACCCGACGTCGTCTTGGTACAGGGCGACACCAACAGCGTGCTCGCCGGCGCGATCGCCGCGAGCAAGATGGACGCGGAGCTTGGCCACGTCGAGGCCGGCCTGCGGAGTTTCGATCGATCGATGCCTGAGGAGACCAACAGAGTGGTCTCAGACCACGTGTCTGAGTACCTCTTCGCGCCGACCGAACAGAGCAAAACGTACCTCCTCGACGAGGGGCTCTCCGAGCACCGGATCACAGTCACGGGAAACACGGTGGTCGACGCGCTCTTGCGGAACCGAGAGATCGCACGACAGAAGAGCAACGTTATCGCGGATCTCGGCCTCGAAGGCACCGAATTCTTCGTGATGACGGCACACCGACAGGAGAACGTCGACGACGAAGCACGGTTCAGGGAGCTTCTCGCAGGCGTCGAACGGGCGGCGGAGGCACACGACGCCGAGGTGATCTATCCGGTACACCCCCGCGCCCGTGACCGTCTCGAGGCCTTCGGCCTCGACGTCCCCGATCGGATTCGGACGATCGAGCCACTGGAGTACCTCGATTTCCTGCGGCTCTCGTCGATGGCGGACCTGATCCTGACCGATTCCGGCGGCGTCCAAGAGGAGGCGTGCATCCTCGGCGTCCCGTGCGTGACGATGCGGGACAACACCGAACGACCGGAGACTATCGACGTCGGCGCGAACCGACTCAGTTCGTGCGATCCCGGACAGATCGTCGCGAGCGCGACGGAGATGCTGCTGAAAGGCAACGACTGGGAGAACCCCTTCGGTGACGGCGACGCCGCCGAACGGATCCTTCGGGCGCTACCGCTCGAAATCAAGTCCCGGGAGGTCGCACAGTGAGTTCGGTCTGCGTCCACGGACTGGGCTATATCGGGTTGCCGACGGCTGCGATGCTGGCCACACACGACCACGACGTGTACGGATACGATACGGACGGGGTCCTCACGGCCGCACTTCGAGAAGGCGACGTCAAACTCGACGAACCGGGATTAGAAGCGCTCGTCGTTCGAGCGCTCGAGTCGGGGCGATTGCGGGCCGTCGACGACGTCGCGGCCGCGGAGTATCACGTGATTTGCGTCCCGACGCCGTTCGACGAGGAACGGCGCGAGGCCGATCTGGATTACGTCGCCGACGCCGCGCAGGCGGTCGGGTCCGTCCTTCGCGAGGGCGACACTGTGATCCTCGAATCGACCGTTCCGCCCGAGACGACCGAGGAACACCTTCGTCCGCTCCTCGAGGAGTCCGGGTTGGTCGCCGGTCGCGACTTCGGACTCGCATACTGTCCCGAGACCGTCCTCCCGGGGAACATCATCGCCGAACTCCGTGAGAACGACCGGATCATCGGCGGCGTCGACGACCGGTCCGCGACCGCGGCGGTCCGGCTCTACGAGTCGTTCGTGGAGGGCGAGATACGGACGGCAGCGGACCCGACGACCGCGGAGTTCGTGAAGCTGATCCAGAACACCGCTCGCGACGTCGAGATCGCGCTGGCGAACGAGATCGCTCGGATCGCACACGACTACGGGATCGATTCGCGGGAGGCGATCGCGATGGCCAACGCGCACCCGCGGGTCGAGATCCTCCAGCCGGGGCCAGGCGTGGGCGGCCACTGCCTCCCGATCGACCCGTGGTTCCTCGGCGTCGGCTCCGACTCGCTCGATCTCGTCCCGACCGCACGGGCGGTGAACGACGGAATGATCGGATTCGTCGTCGAACTCCTCGAGGAACTGCTCTCCGACCTCGACGGGAAGCGCATCGCCGTGTTCGGCGTCGCCTACAAGGGGAACGTCGACGACACAAGGATGAGCCCGGGCCTCGAGCTGGTCCGGGAGTTACAGCACGAACAGAAGCCGTCGACGCCCGCGACCGACGGCGGTGCCCCCGATACGCCGGGGGTCGCGATCCACGATCCCCACGTCGTGGATTCGACGTTGCGACTCCTGGATGCCGAAGACGCCGTGGCGGGCGCTCACGCCGTCGTGATCACAGCCGACCACGACGAGTTCACCGAACTCGATCCCGGTCGGTTGCGAGGGCTGATGGCGGAGCCGAACGTCGTCGATACGAAAGGGATGCTCGATGTCGATCGGTGGCGAAACGCGGGATTCGACGTGCGGCGAGTGTGATGCCTTCCCCCCGTCGACTCTTCCCCTCCCGACGTTCTATCGACGCAATTCCACCGACGCGCGCGTTCCCTCCCTCTTCCTGGTCGCGAGTTAGTTCGGAGCAGTCGCCCGGACGGTCTCTTCGCCGGTCACCGTGACGAAACACCCGGCCATCCGAAAGGAGACGGACAGGTCGATCGATTCCGACTCGCACGCCTGATCGACGAGCCGTGCCAGAGACTCGACGTCGATCACGTCGTAGAGACGGTCCTCGATCTGTTCGGGCTCGACGCCGCGTTCGTCGGCGACCGTCGAAACGATGTGCCAGCAGAGGTCGTCGGCCAAGTCCGGTGTCATGATGCTCCATCTATACACTACGGATACGGGGGCATCGACCTTGTTTCGATGCGTATCGTATGTCAACTGTTCGGGTACTACGTGTGTAGTATGGGTGCCGGAAACGTCTCACAGTGGGACGGTCGCCCCGGCACCAATGCCAGGTCCCATCGTCGATCGTGGGTTCCCGACCACCTCCCACACTCGACGTGAGAACCATTCGACGTTAGTACCGAAACTGGCGTGCCGCAGGAACCGGCAGCTCGCACGTTCGAACGTGCCCCGACGAAGAGTCTCGGTAGCCCCGGGTGCCGAAATCCCGAACGGACTCGTCCGGGCGTCTCACTCGACGCCCGCAGGGGAGTCGAACAGCGCGGCAAAGAGTTTCCGTTCGGCCGTCCGCAGGTGCCGGTTGAACGTCGGCTGCGTGATCCCCATTGCCGCCGCCACGTCCTCGCCGGTACTCGTGCGTGGCCACTCGAAGTACCCGCCGAGATAGGCCGTTCGGGCCGCCTCCCGCTGCCGGTCGGTGAGCGCTTCGGTAACCATCGAACCGGAGACGTCGTCGCCGGCGGCTTCGCGGTCACCGCGCGCCAGGAGTTCGACCGACTCGTACCGGTCGGCCAGGCTCTCGATGACGGTTCGCACGTCGACGGCGGGTGACAGCGTGATCGTCGCGTCGAACCCGTCGGAGTCCGCGATCAGGCGGTCGACGCTGCCCCCGTGCGCGGTCACCCTGTCGATGACGGTCGTCGCCGCGATCGACACCTCGATCCGACTGTCCGAGTCGCCGTCGAGCGATCGAACCGACTCGACTGCGTGGACGGTCTCCGAAAGCGCCGTCGGGTCAGCCTCGGTGGTGAAGTACACCAGCGCTCGATCGTCAGTCTGTCTCACCGTTCCGTCGACGTGGAGGGGTTCGCCGACCGTGGACGCGATCCGCGAGAGGATCGCATTCGACCCGTCGATCCGTACCCGGAGTTCGACGACGGACTCGCTCTGTAGCGACCGCCTGGTCTCGACGCTGCTGATCGCGTCGGCGACGGTGTCACCGAGTTCTGCGAGCAACTCGCGGAGTTCTCCCTCGAACGCCCCCCGTTCGTCGGCGTACACCGAGAGGACGCCGTACTTCAGATCGTCGTGCGAGAGCGGGACACTGAGGACCGAACCGAACCCGCGAGCCAGTGCTCGCTCGCGCCACGGGGACGCGCGGAGGCCGTCGGAAACGTCCGGAACGTAGATCGGGGACCCGGAACCGAGCGCTCTGTGGCTCGGTTCTCCGTCGGATTGGCCGGCGGGGACGTTTCCGGAACCCTCCGCGGCCGGTAGTCCGTCGAGGTAGCCCTCGCCGTCTCCCGCCGAAGCGACCGGTCGCAGGGCTCCGCCCGTTCGATACGTCTCTCCGATCCAGGCGAACGCGACGGACTCGGCCTCGAGGAGCGGATCGCAGACCGCGGTCGCGATCCCTTCGAGCGTATCGGCCTCGACGAGCGCCCCGTTGATGCGGCGGAGGAGGTCGTGGTACCCGTGGAGCCGTTGTAGCTGCCGGGTCCGTTCGCTGAGCGTCTCGCGGTGCTGGGACAGTTCCGCCTCTCGGTCCACCCGATCGAGCGCCGCGACCGCGTTCGCCGCCAGTAACTCCGCGGACTCCGCGACGTTGCCGGCGACCTCCTCGTCGGGTAACTCGATTCGTAGCAGTCCGTACTCGCCGAGCGTCGCATAGAGCGTTCGTGTTCCGGTCGACTCCGTCCCGTCGGAGCGTTCGACCACGTGTCCGGTCGGGGTCGTCCCCGCTTCGGGATCTTCGGGTTCTTCGAGTGACGACGGCGAACTGATACGGTGAAAGGTCGGGGACTGATCGGCCGGCCCGCCCGTCGCTGAGTCGGCCGGTTCACCCGTCTGATCGGGGGGTTCAGTCAGACCGTCCCCGGTCGAAAACGCCTTCCAGACCGCACTCCCGGGCGGGCACACCTCGGGATCCGTTATCGACGCTGCGACGGGTTCGAGCACCGACGCCGAGCGGTCGAGCGAGTAGGCGACGACCGTCGCGCTGGGCCACACCGACGTGGCGACGTCGACGGTCGTCTGATAGACCGCCCGTTCGTCCTCCGTGCCCAACAGCAGACGTGCGGATCTGTTGAGTTCTCTGAGCGCGTGTTCGTTCTGCTTGCGGTCGGTCACGTCCCTGATTACACCGACGCGCTGTTGGCGTCCAGTCGCGAACTCGACCGACGAGAAGTGCGTCTCGATCGGAAGCGAGTCCCCGTCCGCAGTCCGGATCGAGGACTCGATCATCCCGACGTCGGAGTCGTCACCACGGAGTTGCTCGATGATCTCGCCGGCCATCGAGAGCGTCTCCTCGCCGGCCAGCATCGACGCGTGTGACCCGACGAGCTCGTCGCGATCGTACCCCGTCATCGACGTGACCGCCTCGTTGACGGACGTGATGACGAACGCCTCGTCGAGCGTGTACACGCCGTCTTCGAGCGTTTCGAGGACACGATTCGACCGCTGGAGCCGCCGACGCATCGCGACGCGGTCGCTGGCGTCTCGAACGAGAAGAGCCACGCCTCCACTCGTCGGAACAGCCCGAACCTCGACTGTCGCTCCCTCGGGAAGCATCGTTTCGCTCTCGACGATACGTCCCCTTCGGGCGACTTCCTCGACGGTCTCGGCCAGTTCGGGTCCGACGATCGGATCGACCGCTTTCAGGTCAGTTCCGACGGGGTCACCGTCGATATCGAGCAGGCGGACGCCGGACTCGTTTGCTGCAGTGACCGTCGAGGACTCGTCGATCAACAGAAATCCCGTGACCGCTCGGTCGAGAAACGACCCCACACTCATCGAACGCCCCGTCCCGTCGTCATCGCCACTCATTGCGGATCTCCGGTCCGTTGTCGTGACACGTCGTTCAGTACCGGCCGATATTTATAAATTTTCCGTCATATTCACGCCTCATTATACGTTTTGGTGACAGATACTGGGGAAACGGGACCGTGGAGACCAATTCGGATCGACCCCATAACTCAGCGACTCGGATGTTCCGATAATGATACAAAAGTTACCAGAAAACCAATGACAGTCACGAATTCGTACTTTTTTGCCTATGATTAAAGTATGAACAAAAGGCTTAACTGGGTTATTGTGATACTAACTCGGTATGGCACACGAGGCTCGCGGCCAGGTCGCTGCAATCCGTGGCGGAGCGGACGTGAACCGGGGAGAGTACATGCGCACGGTCCAGAACGTCGAACTCCCATCGAGCGTTCGTGAGTTCGCGAACCGGTACGACCGGATCATCGGCGATCGGGACCGCTTCCTCTGGAAATGGATCCATAACCTCTTCGAGGAGTTCACGCTCTCATCGGTCCAAAGCGATCTTCTGACGGACGTCTACGAGCATAAGACGCTGTTAACGATCTTCGTGACGGTCTTGGACGACCTCGCGGAACGAGGCGGTGACCGGGCTACCTTCGAGATCGGACGTCGCGTTCCCTTCGGCGTCGAGGAGGCGTCCGCCGGGATGGACCGTTCCGGCGTCGATCTATCGGTTCTGGAATTGCTCGCCGACCTCTGGGGCGAGATCGACCGTGGTCTCCGGGAGGCACCACGACACACGGCCTTCTCGGACGTGTTCGAGTACGACCTCCGACAGACGTTCGACGCGATGGCGTACTCGGGGCTGCTGAACGACAACCCGATGATCGCGAACCGGACCGAAGCGGAGCGACACGACGCCTACAATATGGCGATGTTTCCGTACGCGGGAATCGATCTGATGCACTCGCCGTCGTTCGACCCGGGCGAGTACGGTGCGCTCCGGAGTCTTATCTGCGATCTGCAGCAGATGGCGCGAATCGGCAACTGGATCACGACCTGGGAACGCGAACTCGCGGAGGGGGACCTCAGTTCGGGTGTGGTCGTCTGTGCGCTCCGGCGGGGCGTGATCACTCCGGAGGAAGTATCCGGGGCGGACGAGTCGACGGTCGGCGGGCTGGTCGACCGAATCAAATCACGCGGCATCGAGTCGGAGTTCGTTCGTGAATGGGAGATCCGCAACAAGACGGTTCGCAAACGGACCTCCGAGGTCGAGAGTATCGACGCCGACGCGTTCGTCGACGGGATCCAGGCGGTGATGAATCACCACCTGGCGAGTGAAGGGTACAAATGACGGCGGACTCCAAGGCGGCCGAGTCCACCCCTTCCGCGCCGAGACGGAGTAGATCAGATTCGGGAGTTTCCTCGCCGCGAATGGCCACCCCCGGATCTCGACGTCAGTGAACCGCTCCCGGACTCACCGTTACCGGGTAGGGCGAGCACCGGTACACAGGTACAACAGTCCTTCTCAAAGGTACGACGACCCCGCTACCGGTAACCGAGCGACGCCAGTCGGTCCTCGACGTCCGGAGAGACCTCCCTGTCGGAATCGCGGTCGTCCCGAGTATCTACCTCCCGATCATCGCTCGCGATCACGGTCTCCATCACGAACTCAACGTACTGTTCGACACTCTCGAACTCGGTTCCCTCGATGCGCACTTCGCACTGTTCGACGATCTCCCCTCGGAGTCGGATCTCGGTGTCTTCTGCAGTCATCGTTGTGATTTACGTTTGGTAATAACCGCACGCGACTGGTCGGTATCACAGTCGTGTCGGTTTGCGGTGAGGATCGCATCCACCAGGAACTTCGGCGCCCAGTTGGGGTACCGAAGTCGCATATACGGCCCCCATACCGGTTTTGAGCCGGCGAGCCCGCCCCGGATCGGCGCAGCCCCGTCGAGGGGCTGGGCGAGTTTCAGCTCCTGGATCGCCTGGCGCGCCGCGTCCGCGTAGTCGGCCTCACCGGTCAGCTCGGCCAGTCGTATCCAGATGATTGCCGTCTGTGCGACCCCGGTGAGACAGCTGAAGTCAACTCCGTTCCACCCGTCGTCGTAGGCACCCGCCAGTGCTCCGTTGCGTCGTTGATCTGCTATGAGCCGGTCCGCAGCCCGCTGTCCCGCTTCGACAATGGCCCGATTCCCCAGATAGTGACCGCCCTCGACGAGTCCACGGATGGTGTAGGCGATCGTGTGCAGGAACGCGTCGTCGTCCGGAGTGAAGGCCCAGTGTCTGAACGTGTCGTTCTCCTGCTGGATCCGCTGGACCCACTCGAGATTACGGACCGCCGCATCCCGGACTCTGTCCTCGCCGGTCACATCGTAGGCGACGAGGAGTGCCCATCCGACTCTGGCCGTGTACGCGTGGACCATACTCTCGTACGTGTGAGAGGACCAGTACCCTTCCGGTTCCTGAACGTCGGCCAGCCACCCGCTGGCGTCACGGAGCGCGGTCGCGAACGCGTTGTCACCGGTTTCGGCGTGCGCTCTCGCCAGTCCGAACAGGATCTGGCCGGTGTTGAAAACGCTCGGCTCGGGAGTCCCACCGACGGTACCGCCCGGGAACGCGCCACTGTCTAACTGGACGTCGAGGAGCCACCGCGCCATCCGTTCGGCACGGTGTCGTGCCTCGGAATCGTCGGCGTGGGTCGCGTAGTCGTACAGCGTCGGGACGATGTAGCCGGTCGTTTCGGGGTATGCGCGTTCCCACCCGAGAACGAGGTTGTACGTCGCCGAACAGCCGTCTGACTCCGCCACGTCCTGTGACCGAAAGAGCCACTCGATGGCCGATCGCAGGTGAACGTCGTCCGCACGCGGCGTCGTCTCCGTGTGCGTCAGGTCGCGACGAAGTGCCTCGGCCAGCACCCTGGCTCTCATACGACCGATCCCTCCGGTATCCTCGCCTCGAGGGTGGCTTCGGTTTGGGACTCGTCGCTCGATTCTCTCGCGATCGCGTCCCAGGTACATCCGACAGGCCCGAATCGCCGTTTCACGCGCATTATATCGCTCCCTCCCGGTGGAGCATCGCCACCCTATCGCGGATCCGGTACTTCTCTGCGACGGTTCGCTGGCACTGTCTGGTCTCCACACGGTGATTTTCGATCTTCGACTGTAACTCGTCTGTGATCGTCGACCGCTGGGCCACACGGTTCCGCTGTTCTTTCGGGTCCCGTTCCAGGTTATACAGTTCCTGCTCGTCCGTCCCCTCCCTATCGACGAGTTTCCAAGGCCAATCGAGGCAGGCGGTCAGCATCTCGCCGTTCCCTGCGTCCCTGGTCGCCGGGCTGAATCCGTATATGACGTTCGTGAACGTGGGATCGCCCTCCGCTTCAAATAGGGACGTCCCCTCGAAGTCGTCCGGGATTGCGTCCTCGCGTTCCGGGGCGGCATAGTTGAGCAGCGTCGGAGGCAGATCGAGGAGCGAAACCGGTTCGGTCATCGTCGTCGATGGGACACCGGGCCCCCGCAGCAGGAGTGGGACCCGAACCACTTCGTCGTACAGTGACCGCGGTGCGTGACTGAAGTTCCCGTGGTCGGCCAGTTCGGTTCCGTGGTCGCCCGCGACGACGACGACTGTCTCTGAGAGGCCGAGTGTGTCGTCGACGACCGTCAACAGATCCTCGATAGCGTCGTCGGTCCGGCGCAGTTCGGCGTCGTAGAGTGCGTTGATGGCCTCGAGGTCGCTGTCGGGGATCGACTGTTCGGCCGCCCCCCCGTGCCGCCCTGCGACTGTATGCCAGAGTCGGCCAATGTCGAGACGAGACAGGGGCTCGTCGTGAAACCGCTCCAGCAGCGCTGCGGGTGGAACCCACGGGTAGTGGGGATCCATATAATGGATCCACAGGAACGTCGGTCGGTCGGTGTCGACCTCGTCAATGAGCCACTCGGTCGCGGCCGCGGTCACCCGCTCCGCCGGTTCGAGCGGCACCTGCCCGGTGAGTGCACACCCCGTCCGGGCAACGCGTCCGGCCCAGTCCCTGACGAGATCGTGATCGGGGACAAACCGCTGCAGTTCCCGGAGTCGTTCAGCGATACCGTACCCATCCTGGTCGTCGGTCAGGAAATCGCGAAACGTCTCGAAACCCCGGTCGTACCCGTCCGCGTCCGTGAGCCAAGGGTTGCCCGAATTGAATCCAGCAGTCCGGTAGCCCAGCTTCTGGAACGCTTCCGCCAGTGCGGGCACCTCTCTCGGCAGGCCGAGGTCCGACGTGTGACTGAGCGGATAGACTCCTCCTAGCAGCGACTTGAACGAAAAGTAGGTCGGGATTCCACTGGCCATCGCCCGCGTCCAGACGGTCCCGTCGGCAGCGAGCCCGTCCAGTGTTGGGGTTGTCGGCTTATCGTACCCCAGATAGCCCATCCGGTCGGCCCGGATCGAGTCGACAGTGATGTAGAGAACGTGTTGTCGCATGAGTGAGTTTTACAGGGACTGTAGTAGTCCGTACAGTGCCTTCGTGAGGGACTCGGGTAGTTAATACGCATATAACGGCCAGGGGCTGGCCGAGGAACAATGACGGCGTAGCGAACGAGCGTAACGTAGCAGGTACTGCACCGAGACGTGCCTCGTCGATGTCAGGTATCGACGATTACGTCCTCATCTTCCTGATCGGCTTCGGTACCGTGTTTCGCTGCCAATCGTTCGCTCGCCTCTTCACGGTCCTCTGGATAGCCCACGTCGATGCGCCAACCCTCCAGACGGAGAGCGTCGATCGTCCGACCGGACTGAATAAGGAGATCGATCGCGTCCGGAAGTTCGTACTCGCCGCGATCGGACGGCTGGACGAGGTGGCAGGCGTGGAAGATTGCTGGCGTGAACGTGTAGAACCCTGTCATTACCAGGTTCGATGGCGGGTCGTCGGGCTTCTCGACGACTTCGATGATTTCACCGTACTCGTTGGTGTCGAGGACGCCGTAGCGACTCGCATTCTCGTACGGAACCTCCTCGACGAGGAACGCGGCGTCGGCCCGCTCCTCCCGCTGGCGGTTCACGACGTCTTCGAGGTTTCCTCGGAAGATGTTGTCTCCCAACATCAGCATAAAGTCGTCGTCGACGTGGGGCTCCGCCTGGAGGATTGCGTGGGCGAGGCCCAGTTGCTCACGCTGGTGTGCGTACGTTATCGGAACGCCCTCGTAGGCGTCTCCGTAGCGGTCGATGATCTGTTCTTTCTTGTAGCCGACCACGACGACGAACTCCGTCGCCCCGCACTCGAGGAGGTTGTCGAAGACGTCCTCAACGAGGGGCTTCCCGTCGACTTCGACGAGGACCTTCGGTTTGTCGTCGGTCAGGGGGCGAAGTCGCGTCCCCTTTCCAGCCGCGAGTACCACTGCTTGCATACGGGGACTGTCGACGCTGCGGCGTAAGTTTATAGACGTCGTAATCAAGGGTATCGCTGAGTCCATCGATCACCGATGAACCGGTCGTAGCGGTTGCAACGGATCCGTCATTCGATCGCACGCTGCGCACGAGGTTACGTAAAGAATTGAAATCGATAGTGCCCATCTTGCCCCGGGTAACGATCGAGCGGCCGGACTTCTCGTATCGCACCGACGTCCCCTCCGTTATCACGGTGTTAACGAGGCGATAATAGGGAAATAATTAGCTGACGGAAGCGTGATGCCCGATTCGTGTTCCGAACGATGTTCACGTCTACTCTGGTAAACAGAGCTGAAATTCATTGAAGCGTGAATATGTAAACAACAAAACACTTATCCCGGTTAACGATTCACTACCAATTGCATGGCACACAGGCTGGTACGCAGCGACCGACCCCAGAGTGACGACCACTCGACCGGGGATTCGATGGACAGCAGCGGTAAATGGCGTATTAACAGGCGGAGCTGTCTCAAAGCCGGGGGAGCCGCGGTGGCGGCACTCATCTTCGGTGGAGCGGCGAGCAGCGCTGCTGCTGACGAAACCGAGGCGACGAACGTCCACTGGACGAACTTCAGCGCGGGGCAGTTATGACGGTCTTAAACGTCCAAGACTTCGGCGCGAAGGGTGACGGCTCCACGAACGACCGAGATGCGATCCAATCAGCGATCGACGAAGCCACTGAAGGGGATGAGATATACTTCCCCGCGACGAGCGACTACTACGCTATCGAATCTTCCGGTGACGGAGAGGTTTTAGCGCATCACGTCGCTGATGGTGCTCCGCAGGATATCCTGTACCGTGGTGACGGAGCGGATTCGGTGGTCAAATACAACGGCGGGTCCTACACCAGCGGGTTCCTCATGTTTGAGATTCTCGGTGGTCCGTCGAACTTTCGGATGAAGAATATGGTTTGGGACGGGAACAAATCCATCGTCTCAGGCGTCAACTACCAGAATCTCATCGACATTGACGAAGGAGATCCCGGCAACCACAGTTACTACTTTGAAAATTGTGTATTCCGCAACTCCTTCGGAAACGCAGTGCAGATATGGGTTCAGGGAGTAGAGCTTAACCGGTGTACCTTCCAAAGCAATCTACAGCACGGTGTCTCGATAGGCGTGAAGAATGATGAGATGAGTACGAACTCGATCGTTGTTCGGAACTCGTTGGCAGACGATTGCGGCAAGAAATATAACAACTTCTATGGGATCGACTCTGCGTATGGTGACTTCCTAATCGAGGATACCGTGATCCAGAACTGCGGTCGAGGAGGGAAGACCTCGACGGAAGGTGACTTCGGTTCTGTCAATGGAAGGTATCGCCGGGTCAGGATCGAGAACTGCAACGCGGAGTCGTTCATCAACACTACGGGTTCAACGAACGATGGAGTCAATCTTTCCAACGGCACTATGTCCTTTGAGGATGTGGTGATCGGGCCGAACAATGGGGAGATTATGCAGTTATCCGAACTCGATTACTCCATCGTTGACAATTCGGAACTCGTCATCACCGGTAACAACTCAGAGAACAATCGTCCGGCGTTGATGGTGATAAACAACGGGAAACTGGACGCCTCTAACGCCACGATCTGGTCGAATAATAATCAGGGCGAAGGGCTCGATCACGACTCAGATCAGACTTCGGTCGTCGATGTCTATACCCACGAAAACAACACCGAAGGTGCTCTCTACCGGGCTCGAAATCTGACGAACAACACTCAGAACACGGGCTCCAAGACAGATATTTCTGGGGTGCCCACGGCCGACGAAGTCGGCGCGTGGAGCGGAAGCACGACCACCGAGACGGAGTCGAACAGTGAGGACTCGACTCCCGCGGACGACACCAACGACGGCGCGTGGACGCTTCGATGGGAATCGGGGACGGATGACTGGGCCGTCGTCTCCGGTTCCGAGTTCGACGGCGGATATGCCCTAGAGCACGAACACGACGGCACAGATCGAACCGTCAGAGCCATCTCGTGGGACGCCGTCGGCGAACCCGCCGACGTCGAGGTGCTCGACAAGGTCCGGGTGCCGGCGTTTACCGAGGGTGTCGACCGCGGCTACCACGCCAGAGTCCACATTCGCTCATCGTCTCACAACGGCGACCGACTCGGGTACTGGTTGGAACTCGAAAGCGCGGCGAGCTCGTTTCGGCTGGGGAAGTACTCCAAAGACGGGTTTGCGACGCTGCTACGCTTCGGGACGCCCCAGGAGAACACCTTCTTCTACCGGCGCTTCCGCGCCGAAGATGAGACGCTCAAGGCCAAGGCGTGGCCGGCCTCCGAGTCCGAACCGGCCGGGTGGGACGCAGAAATCACGGATTCAGACCTCACCGACGGCTGGGTCGGCCTCGGCTCGTATGACACGGGAACCGTCCAGACGGACGTCTTCAGTGTCGCGACGGGCGGTGAGTCGGCCCCGCTGATTCCGGGCGGCCGACCGACGGCCTCGTTCCGGACCCCGACGGATGGACAGTCTGTCAGCGGGGACGTATCCGTCCGGATCGACGCCGAAGACGGAAGCGACGGCGCAAGCGCGCTGAACGTGGAGTGCCGCGTTAACGACGGTTCTTGGTCGCCGGCGACATACGATGCCGACACGGGCGCGTACGCGGCGACGTGGGATTCGACTGTCCTCGACGACGGAACGGTCCCCCTCGAAGCGCGCGTGACCGACACCGACGACAACACGGCCGAGACAGCGGTCGAAGTGGTCGTCGATAACGGCCCGACGGTCGCGACCCTCGAACCGCAGGACGTGACTTCGGAGACAGCGACCCTGCGCGGCGATCTCCGGAAACTCGGCGGTGCGGACGCGGTGGACGTCCGATTCGAGTGGCGAGCGGCCGACGGAGGCGCGTGGACCGAAGCGGGCGAACAGTCGCTCGATTCTCCGACGGAGTTTGCACACACCGTCTCCGGCCTCGAAGGGGACACTCAATACGAGTTCCGAGCGGTGGCCGACGCCGACGGCGAGACGGTCGAAGGAGACGTCGTGGAGTTTGGGGCCCTTGCTGTCCCTGCGCCTGACAGTGCGCCGACCGTCGAGAAGCTGGACGTCACCGATCGGAGCGGCTCCAAATGGACACGCTTCGACGTCGACTGGACGGTCAGCGACGACGAACAGGACCTCAATACGGTGATCACCACCCTGGAGTACGAGGGACAGCCCGTCGCAGCCGAAAGCACCAGCGTGAGCGGCAGCAGCGCGAGTTACACCCATATCCTCCGCGTCCGCGGCGACGTCGACACCGTCCGACTGTGGGCTAACGACACGTCGAACGAGACGGTGAGCGAGGCCATCGACGTATAACTCGTCGAGAGCCGAGTAGCTCGTCGATAGCCGGGGTATAATTTTATCCCGGGTCCGCGGAGTAGGGAGCGACTCGTCTCAAATGTACTCCCTACTCGCGAGCGCGGTGAACCATCCGGACACGATCGAGCGCTACAACGGGCTGTTCAACCACCGGATACTTCGCTCCCTCGCGGAGACGGGGGTCGAGATGAGTGTCGTCTCCCCGCGACCGTTCGCCCCGCCGATCGGTCCGTATTCGGCGTATCGCTCGCTCCCGGACGTCGAAGACTGGGGCGCGTATGCGGTCCACCATCCCCGATTTTGGTATCTGCTTCCGAAACGGCTCTTCTACGGGTTCGCCGGTGACTCCTTCGGAAAGCGGGTTCCGCAGTACGCCAACCGCACCTTCGACGTCCCCGACGTCGTCCACGCCTGTCACGTTTACCTCGACGGGTACGGGATGCTCCCGTACGTTCGCGAGCACGACCTGCCGCTTTTCGTCGTCGCCCACGGGACGATCCTCAACTCCTACGAGGACTTCTCGCGGGAGGTCCGCCGGAACGTCCGTGAAACGGTTGACGAGGCTACTGGCGTCCTCTGTGTGAGCGATGCACTCGCCGAACGGGCCCGCGAACTGACTGACTCATCGACGGTTTCGACGGTCCCGCTCGGTGCCGACCCCGAGCGGTTTCCGGTCGATCAGCGCGACACGCTCCGTCGGGAGCTCGGCGTTGCGGCGGACGCGACCGTCGTCCTGTTCGTTGGCCATTTCCTGGAACGGAAAGGCGTTCAGGAGATGATAGACGTCATTCCCCGGATACATGATCCGGACACGGTCTTCGTCTTCGTGGGACACGGCGGGGATCTCGACGACGATCTGCGTCGCGTACTCACTGCGGTGGGCCGCTCGCCGCGTCTCGTGTTCGACGGCCTTCCCCCGGTCGCACTCCGTCGCTGGTTCGCCCTCGCGGACGTGTTATGGCTCCCGAGCCACACCGAGGGACGGCCGACCGTCATCTACGAGGCAATGGCGAGCGAGACCGCCGTGTTGGCCTCGTCGGTCGGAGGTATTCCCGAACAAGTCGTCGACGGCGAGACCGGACTGCTGGTGCCGCCACGCGACGCCGACGAGCTCCACCGGGCGCTGCAGTCGCTGCTCGCGGATCGAGAGCGGGTCCGAGCGATGGGAAAGCGCGGGCTGGAACGGCTCCGCGAACGCGGGTGGACGTGGGAAGCCCACGCCGAACGGGTCCGGCGGCACCACCTAGCGGCGATCGAATGACACTCTCGCACAGTGTTGTTTCATACTCTCGCCGCCCCTGAGATGGCTAGCGGTCTCACGGACTGGGTCCAGCAGTACGAACCCGAGGCGGAGAACGGATCTAATCCGGGACCAAAGGGAAGGAGAGACGAGAAGGTCCGGGAGGGCGCGTCAGCGGGCTATCCGAGCGGCGTGATCTCGTTCAGCGATCGAGCGGCAGAGTGCGTCCACCGTCCGCCGAGCGACGAACCGGCGTACGCGTAGAAGGTCGGCTCCAGTGGGTACCACCGAACGGCACTGATCAGGAACCGGCGGGCCATCCCGTACTCGCCCATATGGAGCAGGGACTTGCCGGCGCGGAAGTCCGCCCAGCCCCGCATCTTCCGCTTCATCACCGGTCCGTACTCGGCCGCCAGCGGCAGGTACTTCTCGACGAAAAGCCGGTGCCCCTCGTACAGTTTCGCCGTGTCGTAGGAGATCCGGTTGTGCGTCTCGAACTCGTGGATGACGAGCGGATCGCGGATACGATCGAACGCACACTCCGTCGACAGCGAGACGTACCACTCTTGGTCCGCCCAGCGGGGAAACCGCTCGTCGAGCGGAACCCGCTTCGCGATCGACGTGCGGACCATCACGGCTGACTGGGTCCCGACGACGTTCTCACACAGGAGCGCTTTAGTGACGTCTCCCGTGACATCGGGCGGCAGCCAGACCTCCTCGATCGAGCCGTCGTGGACCCGCTTCCATCCCGTCGAGACGACACCGAGATCGGGGTCACCTGCCTCGAATCGGGCGACCTGCTGGTCGAGTTTCTCCGGCATCCACCTGTCGTCGTCGTCGAGAAACGCGATGTACTCGCCGCTTGCGGCCGATATGCCGGTGTTTCGTGCGGCGTTCGGCCCCCTGTTCTCGTCGTGGCGAACGATCTCGAACGACGAGAACCCGTGGGCGTCCGTCGAGACCACCTCGGAGGCCATCGTCGGCGACGCGTCGTCGACGACTATCAGTTCCACGGGGTCGTACGTCTGTTCGGCTACCGTCTCGACCGCCCCCGGGAGGTAGGACGGCCGATCGTACGTCGTGATGACGACGCTCACCGTCGGCCGGTCGGCCTCGTCCGGCGAGTCGGAACGATCCGCCACGTTATCGGAGCCCGAACGACGCGTCATCGTCGTCGAGGCGCCGGCGGGCGAGCTATCCAGCGGGGTCGATACGTGGTGGTGAGTGGGTACATACGGCTCGGTGATCGCGTGTCGTCCGGTTTGTTATATCGATTCTAACCCACTCACGGCTTCGCACGTCGGTGAGAGAGTCCAGTCGTCCGCTCTCATACGGTCGGACGCACGTCCGCGGGTGATTCGGAACCACGTGGTGTCGAATCGATTCACACAGTTACGCCCGACAGTATCGGACATCGAGCGGCGAGGTGGCAAGGCGGTCCCGTCCCGGTTAGCTGGCGACGTCGACTGCCGTTACGAGGTTATTAATCACTTCTCGAAGGTTGCCTATGCGGTGCCCGAGAGGTAGCAGTGGTATAAATATATACTCTGGGCGCGGATGCACGTATACTCTCGAACGATGGACGACGAAGACCTCAGCCGCCGTGCAGTTATCGCTCTCCTCGCGGTGGCAGGAGGAGCCACAGCAATAAATCAATTGAGTTCGATCCTCGACAGCCGTACCGACGATGCGCGCGAAGTACTGCCAGAGAAGGACCCAGACAAGCCGCACGCCTCGGAGGAAACCGCCACGCCGGAACCTAAACCGGGAGTCCACCTCGAAGACCACGGTGGCATCGCCGACGGAGAGACGGACGATACGGAGGCGCTGATGGCAGCCTTGGATGAAGCGGCCCCGGACGGGACGGTCCGTCTCCCGGAGGGGGAAATACTCATCGGCAGCGGGTTGGCCGACGCCATCCTCTTAGTGCACCGCCACCGGGGAGTGACGATCGCCGGTGAGGGCCCGGACGCGACCCGGTTGAAAATGGCGCCGGGTCACAACTCTGTTCACCGGGGTATCGTTATCACGCCGAGCCGGAGAGACGACATAACCGGCATAACGATTCGTGACCTTATGCTCGACGGGCAAGGCCTCAAACAGGATTACAACATCGCGAACGGGATCGAGGTTCAGAGCGCCAACGGGAACGGCTACCCCGTCGAGATCCGGAACTGCGTGATATACGACTGGGCGACGAACGGGCTGCAGCTACGGGAGCCAGGAACCAGTATCTACGATAGTTCAATCCTGCTGAACGGCCGCAAGCAGGAGGCCGAGACGGGGAGGGACGGCCACGGCGTCGCCACGTCTATCGGCAACAACCCGAACGGGCAGACGCTGATCCAGCGGTGCCTCCTGCAGGGAAACACCGGCGCGGGTGCGGATAACAGCGGCGGGAATATGGTGATAACCGGGTGCGTCATCGACGACTGCGGCTACGGCGTCAAACAGAACGATACGACGAATAAACAGATCATCGAGAACACGCGGATCTCGAACCTCCGAACTGAGCCCGGGGTGTACAACATTCCCCCAGACCGAACCGGCGGCGACCTGGTCCTCAACAACGTCTGCATCGAGAACGCGACCGATCCGGGGCTCCTGTTTCCAGCTGGAGGAACCATCACCGGCGATCAGATACTCATCAAAAATACGAACACCGAAGCGTCGCAGCCCGCCGCAGTCGTTGTCACGGACGAGGGCAGGAAGTTCGACGTCGGAGAGCTGGCGGTGTACGAGACGGGCACCGGATCGGCGATGCACTTGGAGAACTGCACCGGTTCGATCGACCGACTCGTTCACGACGGTCCCGACGACAGCCTGGGACAGCTCAGCGACGTGGCGGTGGACACGATCGCCAATGACGATTCGATGGCAGTAGACGTTCCAAGAGCTATCGATGTCGGCGCGTCGCTGTAGACCGCTACCCTCCCGAAGACGTAATCCTCAATGAAGACTTCGTCTCGTTTGAGACGGCATTGTGAGCGAAGTCATCGGCGCGTCGTTCATTGCTAGATGCCGGTTACGCGCCGGTCGGCGGGATACGGACTGACGGCTTCGACGTTCGGAACGTCCTCGCTATTCGACGGTGATACGGTCACCCAGAGATGGACCTCCCGATACGCGTTCGCGACGGACGCATCGGCAGCTGGTGTGCCCTCATACAGGAGAAATACCAACCGAAGGTTCTGACCCGTCACGCTCGAGTCGGGCGTGACAGTTCGCGAAATCCGCTCGCTTTGGCCGGATTCGACGGTCGTACTGAACCGGTCGAGTTCCGTTTCTTCGACGACGTTTCGTTCGCCGGTGACCGGTTCGATCTCCTGGAGTTTCACGACTACCGTATACGTAGCCGAGTGGGTTTCGCGATTCCCGATGCCGACGTGGAGTTCCTGTGGCTCGCCAGGGGTGAATGTTTCAGGATACTCACTGGCAGTCAGCGTTCCGGATTCGGGGTCTTCACTCAGCAGATACAGTTCGGTGTATTCTTCGCCCCCCTTGGGCATCGCGATTGCCGTTCCCACAGCGATGACTGCGAAAACGACGAGGAGGGCGACCGCGATGTTGAGCCTCTTCTCGCGAGTTGTCCTCCCTTCGAGCGCCGGCCAGTACTCCGTCGATATCCGTTCAAGCGGGAGACGAAAACGGTCCTCGGGCCGGAGTTTAGCCCGTCGATACGCGCCGAGGACCACTGCAACGACGACAACGGCGGCGAGGCTCCCGAGCACCTGCTGAATCGCGATTCCCCACGGGGTGAAGTTCCAAACGAGGCCGACTAGTGGAACGGTGACGACGCTCAATCCGACCGATAGAACGAGCCGCTCTAACGGAGTGGGTCCACGCTTCGTTTCCGCGTTCTCCATCCCCGCAGAGAACCGGTCGTGCGTGTCGAGGCTACTAGCGGGATACAGCGCCGACTGGACCGCGTACCCGGGCAAGAGGAACACGAATACGAACCCGAGCGGAACTCGCAATAGTCCCAAGAGGCCCTGTTCTCCCGGGATCAAGACAGGGACGATCGTGAGCAGAGCCAGCACGACGGTTGCCACGAGATCCAGCCAGGTTGCGAACGTCCTCCTCGAAGAGTGGCTCCTGGTCATATTCGACTCGGTCCACGAGTTAGAACGCGGTCCTCCGTTCGAAGTTGCTCACGCGTGTTATATCGATCGACTGTCCGGCCCCGGCGGTGGCTCCTACTGGTCATTATTGTTCGAGAATTCCCTAGTGAGCTGATTGTTACTCCGTCTCTAACAGGTTTGAGCATTTTCTATCGCTCCAGTCAGGCGGGAGTGTTTGTCCCGTTGACGAGATACGTATCGTACCCGCCGTTGGCGTACACCTGCGAGACCGTCGGATCGGTCTCGAGTCGATCGAAGTCCTCGGCCGTGTACCGCCAGAACTGACGGTAATCCGGCCAGACTTCCGGATAGAACTGACGGCCGGCAGACGTGATCACCAGGTAGTGGCTTTCGTTGTACTTGGCACCGAGGGTCTCACCGTCGGCGTATCCGAAGTGATCCGGCGGTGGATCGGGATCCTTCGTGACGTTGTCGGACTGGAATCCGATCAGGGCGTCCTCAAATCGATATAGTTTAATTCCGTACTCCGTGTGTGGAATATCTTCGCTGCCAGATGTCAGGTGCCACCCTGCGCCGTCTAGTTCCATATCGGTCACCTGCTGGTTGGTTCGCATCGTCAGCGGGGAGTGGTGAGCCCCGAGTACCGAAAAGACGACCAGTATTGTCAGAACAACAACCATCGCTCGCGGGACGTTTGGATTCCAGTTAACACGCTTGTAGAGGTCGAAGAAAAACGAGCCGACAACAAGCACGGCGAAATATCGCGCGGCCATCAGCGGACGACCGAACCCGACAATGAGGTCGAAGAGGAGAAACAGAACGGCGACGCCGGCGAACGCCATCGCAGTTGCGGAAAACGAGAGCTCGAAGACGTTCTTCGAGATCCGACCCCGAGCGCGTTTGACGAGCATTTTCGAGAAATGGAGTCCACTGGCCCCCAGCAGAATCATCGAGATCCCGTACTCTAATAACAGAATCCTGAGCAGATCGACTAACGCAGGAGACGTCCGAGAAACGGTGGAACTGGCCGCGTCGAGTGGAGACTCGCCACCCGAGGAACCAAACAGCGTGGTCAGAACCGACTCCGCTCGGATAAGCATCCCCGCGAAGTTGTAGTACCACACGATGAACATCCCCAGTGTGAGGCGACGAACAGTTCCCGATCCGGTTGGGGCGGAGTTGGCGCCGTCTGAAGACAACAGTGCATTGCGGACTATCGACGTCTGGAAACCGGCGTAGATTATGAAGAATATCAGCGCGAAGAGCGTCGTCAGCGGGTGATAGATGACGAGAGCCACGAGCGAAACGGCTAATGCGAGCCGAATACCGAACGCCTGCGTCTGCTGTTCTTTGACGAACAAATAGAGCACGAACGGGAGAATCAACATACTCTGCGCGAAGGGGGACGCGTTCATATGTGCCGTTCCGCCGATCAACAGACAGACGAACGGGATGCAGAACAGTGCCCGTCGCCTGTCGTACACCGTCGCGACCAATGCGATAGCCGAGAGTATCGAAAAGATGCTGATGACGCCCGAGACGGCGTTGATCACGCGCATCGGTTCGAGGCCCGTGGCGTACGAGAGGCTGAGGACGAGTTGATGGATATTCGGATAGATGTTTTCGGTGCTGAACGTCCCAGTAGTCTGGATGATTCGTATGAGTCCCAGGTGGGTGAGGACGTCTGCTCGCTCGAAGTAGGTGTAGCCTCGAAGGTATGGCATAAAGACGAGAATCGAGTTACAGAGGAGTATCAGTAGGACACCCAACTGCCAGTCCGATCTCGATTTCCCGTCGGTAAACGCGCTCCGAAGAATGAGCACTTGACCGATAACTGTCGAGGCGATCAGCATCGCCCAAAAGTACCACGGGAACACCCGATAGATCGATATCTCGTACTGGTTAGCGGGAGGAGTCAGCAAAATGATACCCGCTAGTATCGAGACGATTCCGAACCCTCCACCGACGAGCAACTTCGAGGGGATGCGCCTCACGACGATTCGCTCCGTGTATCGGTTCGGTGTCCTAACTGGCCCGGAGACGGTTGCTCGAACTGCGCGGAGAGATTCCTACGAGACGCCAGTTCGGACGCCCAGCCGTGCTCCGCAAGCGAGAAGACACGGCCCAACGACGCTCCCACAGATCCATCCTGGCTACGCGGTACCGAGGGGACTCTCGGCTGTGAGGTAAACGAGCGACCTCCGGTCGTCGTGCAACGCTTTCGTCTCATATTGTAGTGGGTCTCTTCAGTCGATGCTGGTGCTGCGGGGGGTTTGTTAGTCTGCTCCTACGACCAGTGACACGAGCGGTTGTGCAAACGGTTCCAACGGCTACGATACTCAGTGGTTATCGCTACCTCGTGGACACACGCAATCATAAACAGTTGTATCCAGTAGTATACAGCCATCCGTTCCAGTACTCGAGAGGCGGGAGTGTGTTGTCGTCGACAGCACAGGACGAGGAGGGTCGACCCGTGAGTTCACACGTTTTTAACTCATTAATTAAGTGGTCTGTATGCCAACTCAGGATCATCGATGAACACCGTCGCTCGGGAGAGAACTTCCGCTATCGCCCGGATAGGACGAGACAGGTGGCTGATTTCGATGTGTCCCATCGAGGTCTATACGGGCCGACCAGGTACAAACTCCTCATCAGGTTTTGGCGGCCCGTTGTCCACGAATGGGTGACACACGATGGGTGAATACACGGAATCCCTACTCCGAATGCGAAATAACGAAACATCCGAGATAGACAGGTTCCGACTGTTCATTGCAACGCAGGTCGGGTGGCTCGCTGTGTCGGTTCCGATCGTCGCTTCGTTCGGGATGGCCTCAATAGAATCAGTGTTCGTCCTCGCGTTCGTCGGATTTCTCTCCGGGAGTCTCTTGTTTGAACCTGCTGAATCGAATCGCCGATGGTGGAGACTCTCTGTGTGGATTTCTCGCGGTGGGTTCGTGGTCCTCGGATACTGGGTCTTCCAACGGGCACAGGAACTGGGGATTTGAACCGCAGTCCGATCCGATGCCGGGTCGACCGAACGCGCTCGAGGAAAGAGCGGAACCTTCGGGTCCACCGACCGTGCGAACGGCGAAGCCGTGAGCAGAAGGGAACCCCGCGCCACCGCTTCAGTCGAGGCTCAGCCTGATACCGTGTCGGCCGAGAACCGGGTGACGACATCGCTCCCCGTTGACGCTTTGAGGGCGATCATCGCCCTGAATTGCTCACGCCCATACTCCTCGAAGTATGGGGTTTGCGTGAGTCGAACCCGATCAGTCCCGGAAAACCGAACCGACGCGATCCGGTCGCCGTCGCGACGCACAGAGAACTCGGTGGCGTCGTCGGACGACTCACAGACGTCCGTAGTCGGATGAAAGTGATACCGAACGGTGTACGTCGCGGCGGGATCCCCCGTGACCGTATCAGCGATCTCCCACCCCGAGTCGATTGTCGCGACCGTCCGTCGGTGTTCGTAGGAGGTGCCAGCAATGGAGCGCCGAGAGTGCCGAGCCTCGATCCGTCCGGGGTCGTCGTCGACGACTGAAACGGACGTGCGCTTTCCCATCAGGAAGCTCCCACCGATCGGAATCGGTTCGATCCCGCCGTACTGTGCAGTATTGTGTGCCGCCACGCTCCGTGCGTACTGTCGACGTTCGTTCGCTTCGTAATCGTAGACGCCGGTGTCAGCGAGGACCGGATCGCCGTCCACCCAGAGAAGGACACTCAGTTGGTCGTTGTGGGAGTGCGCGGGGAGGTGCGTCGGGCCGACGTCACCGACGTCAAAGAGGAGCGTCCCCGTGTCCGTGGAGAGCGTTCGATAGCCCGTGCCGTCGGGGTGATGGAGTGAGCGCTCCGTCGGTGTCAACGAACAGGCCCGGCAGTACGCGAGACACGTGGTCGCTTCGATCGCTTCCCCGTACGCGGAGTCGTTCAAAAGCGGGATCTTCCCACCGGGTTTGATAAGTTGAGAGAGGAATCCCAGCGCGAGTTCCGCAGTCGTCTCGATAACAGTCGTCGAGAGCTCATTCGATGAAAGGAGGTCGTATGCCGTAGCGTACCGGCGAAGCACCGTAATATGGTACATCGGACTTCGCTCGAAGTGACCGCCGTCGGCGAGGAACTGCTTCCGTGCAGCCTCCTCGAGCAGATCGAGACCCATCGACTCCCACCCCGTGTCGTGGTCTCCGAACAGCACGCCGGCGGCGACCAGTGCGACGGCGTTCTCGATCAGGTGGTTACCGCCGATGTCGTGTTCCACGTGGTTCTCGAGGAACAACGCGTTCTTGTAGACGAGACGCAGCAGCCGATCCGGCACGGTAACCGTGTCGCCGGCACACCAGGCGGCGTAGCGACACCAGTGTAGTACCCGTAGCGACACCGCGTGGGGGATCCACGAGCGACGGAGGTACGGACCCTCGCCGATCGGGTTCGCTGCGTCCCACTCGAACGCCTGCCGTTCCAGCGCCGCCCGGTGGTCGTCGACGGTCGAGGCAGACTCCTCGCTCAACACCAGCCACTCGAACCCCTGAAAGGATTCGAGCTTGAGTCGCCAGAGACGGGGATACTCGTCGATCCGCTCGTGATTCCAATCGATCCGATCCCCGAAGTCGATCGCCCGGTCGAGAAAGGTGAATCGGCCGTTGGCTGCCTCGGATGCGGCCTCGCGATAACGCGCCCGCTCGGCTTCAGTTAGACTCTCTCTGAGTTTCGTGAGGTTGGCACGGATCGGTTCCGGCGTGATGGAGAGCTCGTCGGGGACCCGCCGTTCATACCGGGCGTTGAAGTCCACAGGCAGGCGGGGGACGACAGCGTGACGGAGGCGACGTTCGATGATTCCTGCGATCTGAACGGGTTTCATATTCCGGACCGTGTGGTACGCCAACGGCCAGTCGCCGGGGGTCGTCACCAATCGATCGGACTGTCGGACGGTCCCGATCGGATCGGAAAGAACCCGGTTTGAAGGCGTCTCGGTCCGATCAGTCATCGATCGAGCACCTCGTCGAGAACCAAACTCAACCTGCGGGCGACGACGCCGCGGTCGTAGTGTTCGATCATGTGTTCTCGGCCGTTCGCGCCGAAGGTCTCCCGACGCTCTGCGTCCGTGAGCAGCGAATCGAACACCGCCGCGAGTCGTTCGGCGTCGTTCTCGACGAACAGGCCGCCGCCGGACTCCTCGATCAGCGATTCGATCTCGCCGACGCCGGTAGCGACGACGGGGAGCTCACACGACATATATTCGTACGCCTTCGTCGGAACCGCATATTCGAGCGTCGAGTCGCGTTTCAACGGGGCGACGCCGATCATCGCATCGTTGAGAACGTCCGGAACCGTCTCCCTCGGGACGAGCCCGGTGAACTCCACGCGGTCCTCGAGGCCCTCCTCGGCAGCCAGTCGCTTCAGCCGATCCGTTATGTCGCCGTCACCGACGATTTTGAGCGTCGCATCGGCCGTTTCGATCGACGCCATCGCTCGAACGCAGGCGTCGAGGTCCTGTGCGTGGCCGACGTTCCCGGTGTAGACGATCGTCGGGTCGGGCTCGCCCCCAGTCGGTCGATACTGGTCGGTGTCGACGCCGTTCGGGATGTGGCGGACGATTCCCTCGTCTACTCCGTATCGTTCGACGAGCCGCTCTCCGAGGACGGTCGTCGTGACGGTGATCCGATCGGCCGTCCGAAGGACGACTCGCTCGTACCACCGGCTCGCCCGTTCGACGAGCCCGCCATCGTCGATGAAATCCAGGCCCACAGCGGCGTCGATCCAGAGGTCGCGGACGTCGACGACCCACGGTTTCCCCGTCAGGAGGCCGAGCGGGAGCCCGGCGAGGCCGGTGAATATCGGCGGGGACGACGTGATGACCACGTCGTACTCCCGGTAGTGAACCAGCAGCCACAGGATCGCGTGCAGCGGGAAGAGGAGGTAATACGCCATCCGACTCCAGAAACTCGGGTCGGTCGACGTCGGCTGCCACGACCACAGGCGGTGGACCGTGACCCCGTTTGTCCTGTGAGAAGTCCGCCGGGTCCACGTCCGGGAGAACTGTCCGTGCGGGAACGCCGGCGGGGGCGCGAGGACCGTGACGTCCCACTCGGCCTCGCTGAGGTGCGTACACGTGTCGCGGACCCGAGATGCGTTCCCCGACCGATCGGGCGGATAGTGCTGGGAGACGACGACGACGCGTGAGTTGTCTTCAGACATAGGTTACCTGATCGATTCGGGACCGAACCCCTGACCCTTCCACCGACGTCGATCCACCCCGGCTCGGACCGGAACCGGAACTGTTCGACGCGGGCGCCCACCGCTCGGAGGGCAGGGTCCAGACACGCTTCGCTCCCGCTCGAGTGGGGGGTCGGTACGGCCCACGGAACCACGCGGTCGACGCTGCGTTCCCGTTCGGTTCGGACGAGTCACTACCGCGACGTACCGCCGAGGGGCCCATTGTTACGATTCGACTACCGCTACGTTTGTCGCTCATTACCGGCGCTGTCCGAATCCGTCGGCGACTCCGCGCGGACGAGCGTTTCGAGTCCCGCTTCGAGACCGACGGTCGGTTCGTATCCGAGCCGCTCCCGGGCCCGAGAGACGTCGGCGCGACTGTGCCGGATGTCGCCATCCCGCGCCTCGGTGTGGACGACCGGCGAGTCGCTTCCGACGGCATCCCTGGCGCGTTCGGCGAGTCGGGTGATACTCGTCGACGTCCCGGTCCCGACGTTGTACGCGGCCCCGACGTGGTCTGTCTCGGCGGCCAGCCGGTTCGCCCGAACGACGTCGTCGACGTGGACGAAGTCCCGCGTCTGCCCACCGTCCCCGTGAACCGTGATCGGATCGCCGTTCCTGGCCTGTTCGAGGAATACCTGGATTACCCCGGCGTAGTCGCCCCCCGTCTGCCCGGGACCGTACACGTTGAAGTAGCGGAGCGCGACGGTTTCCAGCCCGTAGAGGTCGTGATACAGTCTGGCGTAGTGGTCAGAGGCTAACTTATCCAACCCGTAGGGCGACGTGGGAACGAGCGGGTCGGTCTCCGAGACTGGAACGCTGTCGGGATCGCCGTAGACCGCCGCGCTCGACGCGAGGACGACCCTCGCGTCGTGTCGCCGAGCGGCCTCGAGGACCCTGAGCGTGCCGGTGGCGTTGACCGTGTGGCTTTCGACTGGATCGTCGACCGAGGCCGCGACGCTCACCAGCGCCGCCTGGTGGAAGACCACGTCGACGCCGTCTATGGCCTCTTCGACCACCTCCCGTTCGCGAACGTCGCCCTCGATCAGTTCGACGTCACCGGGAGGCGTCTTTTCGGGATCGATATCGAGGACTCGAACGTCGGTTTCCGACCGGAAGGCGTCGACGAGCGCACCGCCGATGAACCCGGAACCGCCAGTGATCAGGACGCGTCGTGCTTCCATACGCGGCAGTCCGGGCGACAGTGGGTTTAGTAGTCGGAGCCTGATACGGCGACGGCCGTTCTCGCGGCCGGAAATCCGGCGGGTGAAGGATGGACCGACCCGCCGCTCGATCGCTGCGGCAATCGCTCGGCGAGTGAAATCGGGACCCGGACCGTAGGGCACAGTTGCTGGCACACAAGCTGTTTACTATCTCGCGACCAGGTCCCATATGTACCCACGGGCGCAGGTGTTATCAAGCTGACGGACGTCCGCACGCCGTCTCTTCACTCGACGGTGACGCTCTTGGCGAGGTTCCGCGGCTTGTCGATCGGTCGTGACAGTTCGTCGGCGGCGAGATACGAGACGAGCTGAAGCTGAACGTTGGCAAGGATGCCGGAGACGTCGTGGTGGGTGTCCGGAATCCGGAGCACGTGATCGGCGTAGTCGTCGACCTCGTGGTACCCGTCCGCGGCGACCGCTACCACCGGAGCGTCGCGGGCGCGCACCTCCTTGACGTTGTGTAGCGTCTTCGTGTCGTTTCGGCCGGTGAAAATCGCGAAGACGGGGGTCTGTTCGGTGACGAGCGCTAGCGGGCCATGTTTCAGTTCCGCGGCGGAGAACCCCTCGGCGTGGTCGTACGTGATCTCCTTGAACTTCAGCGCGCCCTCCAACGCGACGGGGTGTCCGATGTCGCGGCCGATGAAGAAGTACGACTCGCTGTCGTGGTACGCCTGTGCGACCGACTTCGCGGTCGACTCGTCGAGGATACGCTGGACGTCGTCGGGGAGCACCGCCAGCGACTCGAGCAGATCGCCCGTCGCCGCCGGGGTCCCGCCGTGGATGTCCTGACTCAGCCGCTCACTCAGGAGGATCAACGTCGCGACCTGCGCCGAGAACGACTTCGTGGCCGCGACGCCGATCTCGGGACCGGCCCGGATGTACACCGTGTCTTCACACTCTCGGGTGAGCGTGGATCCGACGACGTTCGTCAGGGCGAGCGTGCGCGCACCGGTGCCCTGCACACTCCGGATCGCCGACAGCGTGTCGGCCGTCTCCCCGCTCTGGGAGACGGCGATCACGAGCGTCCCGTCGTCCGTGGGCGGCGGGTTGGAGCCGTACTCCCCCGAGAGGAACGCCTGTGCAGTGATACCCCGGTCGGCGAGCAGGGTCTGCGCGTACATCGCCGCGTGGTAAGAAGTCCCCATCGCGACGAGGTGAATCGATTCCACGTCGGAGAACGCCCCCGGAGGGAGCTCTTCGAGTTCCGCGCGGCCGTCCAACTGGTTGCTCCGTCCGCGGATCGTCTGCCGAAGGGCGGTCGGCTGCTCGTAGATCTCCTTCAGCATATAGTGGTCGTACCCGCCCTTTCCAGCGTCGTTCGGATCCCACTCGACCGTCTCGACCGGACGGTCGATCGCGACCCCGTCACCGTCCGTGATCTCGTAGCCGCCCGGACGCATCGTGACGACGTCGCCGTCCTCGATGTAGACGACTTCGTCGGTGTATTCGAGGAAGGCGGGCACGTCGCTGGCGAGGTAGAACCGGTCCTCGGACCGACCGAGCACCAGGGGCGACCCGCTTCGGGTTCCGAACACGGTGTCGCTCTCCTCGAATACGGCGGCGATCGCGTAGCTCCCCGAGATCCGATCGACCGCCCGTCTGAAAGCCTGCTCCGGCGAATACCCCGCAGAAAGGAACTCCTCGATGAGGTGGGGGACGACCTCGGTGTCCGTCTCGCTCGTGAACTCGTGCGTCGAGAGCTCCGATTTGAGTTCGGCGTAGTTGTCGATGATGCCGTTGTGAACGACGGCGACCTGCTCTAAGCAGTCGGTGTGTGGGTGCGCGTTCGCGTCCGTCGGGGGGCCGTGAGTCGACCAGCGCGTGTGACCGACGCCGATCCGGCCGTGTATCGATGCCGTCTCGACCGCGTCGCACAGGGCATCGATCTCGCCGGCGCGTTTGATGACGTCGAGGCCGTCGGCGTTCGCGGTGGCGATGCCGGCGGAGTCGTACCCGCGGTACTCGAGGTTTCGGAGCCCCGAGACGAGTTCGTCGACCGCGTCGCCGCGGCCGACCCGGGCGGTGATTCCGCACATTATCCTCTCACCTCCGCGCCCTCGGAGACGTCGTATCCGAGGTTGACGCCGGAGGCGACGGTCCCCCGCGGACCGATTCGACACCCGGGCGTGATCGTGACGTTGGAACCGACCGTCGCACGGTCGGCGACGACTCCGCCCATCCTTTTGTTAGTGTACTCGGTGCCATCGAGGACGACCGTCGCCGATCGTCCCGGGGAGACGGTCCCGTCGCCGATCGTCGCTCCGCCGCCGACGATCGTGTCTCGGAGCACGGCGTTGGCACCCACGCGCGAGTCGGGACCGACGATCGAGCCCTCCAACACCGTGTTCTCTCCCACGATCGTGCTCGCGTGGAGGCACGTCCCGTCGCGGACGACCGCGCCGGCGGACACCTTACAGTCCGGTCCGATCAGGACGTTCTCGCCGACGACGGCGGAATCGTGTACTCGGGCAGAATCGTCGACGGGGGACACAGCAGCGACGAGTTCTGGATGGGAATAGATGAGGGTCCGGTTCGTCGAGAGCAGATCCCAGGGATACGACGGGTCGAACCAGACGCCGTTGGGTGTCGTCGCGACGACGTCTCCCGCGAGTTCGCCGATCGCGCCCGTCAGCGGCCGTTCACCGTCGACGAAGTCGGTACGTTCGAGCGCGTCGAATATCGTCCGGTCGAACGCGTACACGCCCGTGTTCACGCGTGCGGACCTACTGTGTCCGGACTCGTCGATCCGTTCGACGAGTCCGTCTCGAATCCCTACCGTCCCGTACTCCGCCGTCCGGCTCGAGGACGCGACGGCGAGACAGGCCGCGGCGTCCGACTCGACGTATCGGCTGACGGTCTCGCGGACCATCGTCGCGTCGATGACGTTGTCGCCGTTGACGACGAGAAAGGTCTCGCCGGCGTACTCTGCTGCCGCCTGGAGCGCGTGGCCGCTACCCAACTGGGTCGACTGCGTGACGTAGGTGAGATCGAGGTTCCGATAGCTGCTCTCGAAGTGGTTCTGGATCCGGTTTTTCGCGTGTCCGACCACCAGAACCACGGACTCGACCCCGCTGTCGGCGAGCGCGTCCAGGGGGTATTCGAGTATCGGCCGACCGGCCACCCGAAGCATCGGTTTGGGTTGATACCGAGTCAGCGGGCGGGTCCGGCGACCCTCGCCCGCAGCGAGGACGACCGCTCGATCGATCGAAGTCATACCCGGAATCCGACTGTAGGACCCGATCGAGGCCGAACGGTGCCGCCGGTCACCTCGGTATTCCGTTCACGCACGAACGCACTCCGACAGGAACTATGCATACCTCATCTGCTGCCTGAACAGATATTGTAATGCAGATCCTTGAAAAATCCTATAGAACGTCAAAAGAAACTCTGACACGGCGGGATTCGTTAGGAGACTCCTACTGCCGACCGAGACCGAATCGATATTCGACGCGACGAAGCGCCTCGGAGTCGGAGTGGATCGGTCGGTGAAGCGAGCAGTGACCGCTCCAGGGCGGACTCACCGAATGTCGAGCGTGACTACGTCTTCGGTAACGGTGACGGTGTATCCACAGTAGTCGAACGATAATCGGGCGTTCGATCGGCCGACGCGCTGGCCGTCTTCGAACACGCCGTCGAGCGCCTCCGGGTCGATAACGTCTCCCAGTACGGGCAGATCGCCCGGCGTTACGTCTTCGACTTCGGCGACAGCCCTGATGACCGAGACGGTAGCGGACGCGTCAGGGTCTCGACGGGTCCGGTAGATGGTCGACGCGTCAGCGTTCGATGCCGCGCTTCGGTGAGTCGCTTGAGACGGATTCATACTGGCTCTCTTGCCCCGGGATTTAGACTACCCTCTATAAACAGTGTCGATCTGCCCCGCTGTAATGTCGTTTGCTTGGCCGTTCAGCCGATCACACGACTGCCTTCGGTCGGGTACGCGAAGACTGCGGGGAATCGGCAGCAAACGATGCCATAGGTTACGGCGTATGGGTCGACCACCGACCCTGTCAGTGTCAGCGGTCGGTCAGTGGTCCCTCGCCACGAAGGAAATGGCAATGATAAAATAACTGTGCCTGACGGACAGGTATTTTAGAAAATAAGTCAACCTTATCGAATTTAGATGATTTATAGCAAATATCGGTGTGGTCGATAGTACACTCGTACCGCGGCTGTCTGCGAGCGTCCCTTGACCCCGGACATCCCGCCGCAGTTGCGGTACCGGTCTCTGTGTATGGATCTTCGACCCCAGACTTCGGGGCCGATACCCCCGAAGTTTCGTCGAGGAGCGTTTACGACACGATCGTAGGCGTCTACACGTTTTGACAGGCGGGGCACAGCGGACACCGAGGGCGTAATATCGATTGACGTCGCAATCAGGACCGGTTGTACCAGACGTCGACGTGGACGTTCGGCTCGAAGGACTTCCCGATGATGTCGGGGCGGCCGTCTCCGTCGACGTCGACGGCCTTGGCCTCGTGGGTCGGAATCCCCGACTCGACGATTTCTTCTCTGAACTCGCCGCCGCCCTGGTTGTGAAACCGGATGTGCTGTGCCGATGCGTCGTTCTCTCCGAGGCCCATCTCGGCGACGTAGATGTCGGGAGAACCGTTTCCATCGAAGTCGGAGACCTGTACCGTGTGCGGGCAGTACAGCTCGTCACTGAGGATGTGAGGCTCCCAGTTTGGGGGATCGAACCACCCGACTCGCCCCATGTGTTCCCCGTATATCGGGGAGTCGCCCTCGGCGAACACGACCTCCAGTTCGCCGTCGTCGTCGAGATCGCCGACGGCGACGCGGGT
Source organism: Halobellus rarus (assembly GCF_024494595.1). GTDB lineage: Archaea > Halobacteriota > Halobacteria > Halobacteriales > Haloferacaceae > Haloquadratum > Haloquadratum rarum. The sequence continues at coordinate 234,771 of NZ_JANHDI010000006.1, forward strand.
CCAGTCCCAACCGGTGACGATGTGCTCCCGCGTCCACTCCGGTGCGAGATCGGACTCTTCACCGCCGTCGGCTTCGACCGGCCGACTGGACGGCTGGTCTGGTCCGCCCGTCGCCGCTGCCTTTCGGTAGATCGCCGTTCCGGCGATCAGTTCGTTGCCGCCGTCGCCGTCGATATCGACGATCGCGAGTCCCTCGACGTCGACGCCGCGACTGACGACTGTCAGCTGCTCACTCGGCCACGGCGACTGGGAGGGATCGGCCGGGACGTCGTAATAAAAGACCGTCTCGCTCTCCTGGGAGAGCCCGACGACCTCCGGTTCGCCGTCGTTGTCGACGTCGCCGAAAGCCAGGTCGTGATACTTCGAGAAGTCGTCCGCAATCAGGTGTTTCGTCCACCGGTCCCGCGGGTCCGACGGTTGTTCGAACCAGTAGATGTCGTTGCGGCCGTACCCCTGCCCGACGATCAGATCGAGGCGTCCGTTCCCGTTGACGTCACCCAGTGTGCTCCCGAGGGCGTGGAGGTCCGACGCCGACGAAATCGTGTGCCGGGTCCACTCGGAACCACCGTTGTGCCGGCCCGCGCCGGGGTTTTCGTACCAGAACAGGTCGTTTTCGAGTCGTCGAAGCAGGCGTCCAATGAGCGGGATACTCCGGTCGCCGAGGACAGGGAGATCCTCTGCACCCATCCCGCCGACAATCAGATCGGGATACCCGTCACCGGTCAAATCGGTGGGTTGACAGACGAAGAGACGCCCACACGGCGGCGAGTCGTCGATAGCGTGGTGCTCGAATCGCATCGTAAGAGCCACGAGGACGGCACGGACCCTTACTATACAGTAACTATAAGCGGTTTACGACCAGTTATCGTCGCCTCAGTATGTATTCACGCAACCGTATCAATTCGACGGGCAGTCGTTCTCGGTCGTACCCGCCGCGTTAGTAGCTCGATTCCACGATCGCAGGCAATCGGATCCCCGAGCGCCGCGTTGATACCAGTTCGGGGGGTGATTCAGGATCCCCTAGGAGAGACTATTCGAACAATTCCATCCGACAGCAAGACCGGTGACGAACAAGCGCGTCCGCTACCGACGTTTCGGTCCGAAGGACACGGACCCCCCTCAAATCACGGGAGGTCACTGGTCGGCCATCGAGGCCGCTGGGGTGACTGCTCTCCGTTTCCGTCGCCGCGGACGGCCGCCTCGCCGATGGCCAACTGCGTTCGAGTGAGACAGTTGAGACACCCGTGGACGCTGTTGTCGACACCGAAGACGCGGATGAACTGTTTGCTGACTGCCGATCCACACCGTCGACACTGCCGAGTCGTCGCCGTTGAGGCGTTTCGGTCGGACATACGTGCCACGATATCCCAATGAACTCTTGGTTATATACGAAATACCGGACGAGGGTGTAGCGTTTGTAACTCGTTATACCGCCGATCGCCCGGGGGAGTGCGGTCGTGTGAGCTCCGGGATTCACGCCCCCGATAGGGCTCGAGAAACCGACTTAGAACATAATATCGGCGTGGATATTCGAGGATGCAGCCGAAGACGGAGCCGAACCTAACCCGTTCGAAACGGACGCTAATGAGACTCTAACAAAGGGTCTGGCAGGACGTATTCCGCCTGTCCCGTCATCCGGCGATCCCCCACCCACCCCCCCATTACGAGCCGACGCGAACGTCGGATCGGCGGGCGCTTTTATTTCGGAACGAGTGAACAGAGGAGACAGCGAACCGTCACCGATCGAGTCGGTGGGACGACTTTCGATCCAGAATGACCGTTCCGTCTCCAAGGACAGTGACCGTCTCGTCGGCGTAGGCAAATGACACAGTGGGCGACCCCCGATCGCTCGTCGTGTCCGAATACAGCGCATCGAGCGCGTCCGGATCGATCGAATCGTTCAACGTCGGGAGGTCGGTGGGGTCGAGACCGGTGCAGTCGCTTAGTGCCTCGACGACGGCGACAGACGGTGGAACGTCCTCCCAATCGTACCTGTAGACTGCCTGTTCAGGCCGTTCTTTCATCTCATATCACGGCGCGTTCGCCGCGCCACCTTACAGGCGTGCACACGAGACCGGATCACGGGGGTGTGCTTTCTGTTCATTCGTTGCTCACCGGTCAGGACGCGAGTTATTTTTTCGTTCCGATTTCCAAGTTCACTCCGTGGCCGCGAGTAGAGGCGTGTGCCCGAGTGCCGTAGAACTCTATGTTGCAGTCTGAACTCGATGCAGACATCTGACTTCGGGGTTTCTCCAATCGTCTCCCGGTGACGGATCACAACCCTGTCGAGCACGTCGACTCCGTTAGGCCGTCTATTACTGTTTCCGTGAGGTCGATTGTCATCGGGTAAACAGTTGTTATTAATAACGATCCGCGTGGAAGTGTCTACCAGACAGTATGTATGCCCACCGGATTAGACGACGCCGAGAGCTGACACAGGTACAAAGCAGGCGTTGCATCGTGAATCGATCCGTCTCACGTGGGAGAGGTCGATGAGCCCGGGCAACGGGGAAGGGGAACTGTCGACCGACGAGGCGCTGGAACTCCTCGCAGACGAGACACGCTACCAACTCCTTCGGACGTTCTGTGAGCGCGATATCGGGGACGACGGACGAGTTGACCTGCCGGAGTTACTGGAAACCCTGTCGGAGACGTCGAAGACGGAAGGGGACGGACCCGCTTCCGAGAGTGACGCGAGACGGGAGCGGCTCACAGTCGAACTCCGTCACAATCATCTCCCACGGCTGGACAGTCGGGGCGTTATCGACTGGGACGCGGAGGCCGACACCGTTGCACGGGGGCCGACTTTCGGCGAGTTACGTCCGCTCGTCGAACTCCTCGACGAGCACACCGACGAATTGCCGGGGAACTGGTGACGAATCACGCCCTATCGATGGACTGTCACGGAATTTCTGATAAACACTCTGTACGAGGAGCACAACTATCAAAATAGATTAGTTGTGAACCGGATCGGTAGGCGGTCCTTTCTCCTCGGGTGCTTTTGTTAAATTGTACAGTATGCATCGTCATACCCCTCGTTGTACTGTTTCCGCGGGCTTTCGAAGAGACGTCGATCACGACGTGGCTGTACGGACCGCACCCAACGAATTATAATATCGCATATAATATAATTAAATTTATTTTTCCGGAGGCGAACGCGGGAACGAGCAGAGGTCTGCTCGACCCGTCGCGACGAGCGTGTTTACTTTGTCGAGTGAAGTCGTCGCTACGGTGGCGAGGGTGGCGATCCCAGTTTCGTTTCGGATGTCGTCGCTGAAATCACTCGGTCCCTTTTGGTCGACCTCGCGTCCGCTCGTCGAGACGTCGACGGGTGCGACCAAATCGCACCCTGCCCGGTCGAGTCGGCAGACGAGGTCGAAGGCGACCTGGAGTGAGACACCGTCGCCATCGCCGTCCGAAACCGGGAGCGAAACCCCGAGCAGTCGGTCGGCCGGCCACGCCTCAGCGACCGCTTCGACGACCGCTAGGGGGAATCGAACGCCCTCGGCGGGAGGGGCGTCCGACCGAGTGAGAGCGTCACCGAGCAGCGATTCCGGGCCTGCGTCGAGGAAGAGGCAGTCGAATCCGGCGTCCCTCGCGCGCCGTGCGGCCGCGGCGAAATCTTCGGTGATGTCCTCTCGGTCACTCGCGGTCATCTCGTCGATCCGGAACGCGCCCGGTCGAGCGGGGAACTCGTCTGTGAGCCGCGGCGCCCACGTGGATTCCCGCTCCACCAGTTCACCGCGCCCGAAGAGTCGGGGCTCACGGGCCCCGTTCGCACCGGCGTGATGCAGTCGTGCGCCGGCAGTGACGTTATCGGGAATGGAAGCCAATTCCTCGCTCCAGGCTTCGACATGCTCGTCGTCGTACAGTCCCGGCGTCCCGGTGGTCGATCGCCCCTCGGGTGCCACGGCGAGCGGCTGGGTGAGTAGCAATCCTGGCTCTTCTGCGCCCGCCTCGACGAACGTCGATCGCTGCGCGTTCGACGGCGTCCCGTCTACCGCCGAAAACGAGGGTTCGAGCGGTCGGACAAATCGGTTCGGGAGTTCGAGGTCCCCGATCCGCGCCGGCTGGTACGCGGGTTCGACGACCCCATCGCCCGAGGTCTCGGCCGCGAACCACTCGTCGAAGGCGCTGATGAATGAGGGATCTCGACGCTTCAGGCTCCCGTACGTGAGCCGCCCGCTGCGCGTGAGGTGGTGGACAGCGAACTGGCGGGGGGCCAGATCGTAGTAGCGCGCGACGTCCTCGAAGTGGATCCGACTCCGTTCGGCGGCCGACATCAGCGCCTTCACGAACGGCTTCCGGGAGGATTCGTACGTCGAGAGCGCACTCTCGACGTCGCTGTGCTCCTCGAACGCTTCCATCAGGCCGATCGCGTCCTCCATCGCGAGCGTGGTGCCCGATCCGATGGAGTAGTGAGCCGTGTGTGCAGCGTCACCGAGGAGCACCATATTCTCGTGATGCCAGTGTTCGTTCGTGACCGTCTCGAAGGTCCGCCACTGGTCCTGTTGGGAGAGGAGCGAGTGGCCGCCGAGGTGATCGGCGAACACGTCTTCGAGGTACCCGAGGTACTCCGACTCGCTGGCCTCGGCGAGTCCGGACCGTTCCCACGTTTCGGCGTCGCAGTCGACGATGAACGTGCTCGTCGGACTCGGATAGGTGTGGGCACACCAGAGACCGTCGTCGTTCTCGACGAAGATGTGCGTGAGCGCCTCGAAGTCCTGCTCCGTCCCGAACCACGAGAACCTCGCCTCTCCCTCTGCGACGTCCGTCCCGAACTCCTCGGCGAATGCGTCGCGGGCGCGGCTGTGAATCCCGTCGGCGAAGATGCACAGATCAGATCCCTCCGCGAGCGCACCGGGATCCGTGATCTCTGTCTCGAACTGGAGGTCCACGCCGACGTCCCGACAGCGCTCCTGGAGCACGCGGAGGAGATCCGTCCGCATCATACTCGCGAACGTGTTGCCGCCGCAGCGGAAGCGCTCGCCGTCCGTCCGGATGTCGAACGGGTCCCAGCGCTCGAACGCCTCCGTGATCGCCTCGTGGGAGGGGCCGTCCGCCTCGGCGAGGTTCGAGATGGTTCGGTCCGGGAAGACGATGCCCCAGCCGTACGTCACGTCCGGCGGATTTCGCTCGTACACGGTGACGTCCCAGTCGGGGTGTGCTCGCTTCAATAGCAGGCTCGCGTACAGTCCGCCTGGGCCGCCGCCGATGGTGTTGACTTTCATAACTCTGTCGTGATAGGTGCTCGGTGTGTAATTCGTCGCAGTCGATTGCGGTTCGGAAGTCGTCGATCGCTAGTCGTTCGAGCGCTGAACGATTCGTCCGGTCGTCGATCGAATCGCGCGGGGCTGTTACCAGACGTGTTCGAATAGCTCCTCGTACTGTTCCAACTTATCTTTGGGGGGTTTCCCCGTGGCGTAGGCGACGACGATCATCAGGATTACTTGCGAGAGCAAGACCGGAACGAACGGCAGGAAGCCGAACGTGAGACTGTTCGGTAGGAGGCCGAGTTCGAACGCCCAGATGCCGACGAATCCCCAGATTAGACCCGCGTACGCCGAGTACTTGTTGGACCGACGCCAGTAGAACGCCGAACAGATCGGGAAGAACATCAACCCGAATCCGGAGAAGGCGAACGTCGCTGTGTCGACGATACTGTCACGGGTGACCATCGCTCCGACGAAGGCCGCGACGAAGATGAGAATCAGGAACCCACGCGTGTAGTAGACCTCTCGGTACTCGCTGATGTTGAAGAACTCTTTGAGGACGTCCTCGGTGAAGAACGTGCTCAGCGTGAGCACCTGACCGTCGAGACTGGACATCAGCGCCGCGAGGATGCCCGCGAGTGCGAACCCGACGACCCACACCGGCAGGAGTTCGCCGACGAGCGTCGGGAGGATGAAGTCGGGATTCGCCAGGTCGGGGAACTGCGCGATGCCCCAAAAGCCGAGTAACACCGCCGGCGTCCACACGACGATGACGGCGATCGGGTAGAGCACGGCCGTCTGCTGAAGGTTCTTGACTGACTTCGCCGTCATATAACGGACGAAGAGGTGCGGGAACATAAACGCCCCAAAGGCGACGATGAGTCCCTGTGAGAACCAGGATCGGGGCTGGAACGGTGGGATACCGCCACGGTTCAGGAGGACCCCGTCGTTGATCTGTGCGACCGCCTGCGTCGCGCTGTCGAATCCCCCGATCCGGGTGGGAACCCAGAGGAACATCGCGAGCAGAAACACGATGAACACCGCCCCCTGGAACGCGTTCGTCCAGCCGGTCCCGCGCATCCCCCCTTGGTACACGTACCCGCCGACGACGACGAGGACGATCGCGGCTCCCAGCCAATACGGAACGAGTCCGTTCGTGAGCGCTTCGAAGACGATGCCACCGCCCTGCACGCCGACGAGGATGTAGGGGATCGTCCAGATGGTGAACATCACCATCGCTAGGACGCCGAGATACTCCGCGTCCCAGCGGTGGTTGATGATCTGTGCGGGCGTGATGTGACCGAACTCCTTGCCCACCATCCAGATGCGGTACCCCACGGTCATCAGGAAGACCGGGAACAGGAACGCGAAGAGGACGACGAAGAACCCGAACGCGCCCGCACCGGCGCTGTAGGCCAGACCGGGCGCGCCGATCATCACCACCGCGGTCATATTCGTCGCGAAGAGGGCGGCCAGGAGAATGATCGTACTGAACGACCGATCGGCCATCAAGTAGTCCTCGCGGGACGTTCCAGTCGCCCGAGCGGCGAGGTGGCCCACCCCGAGTACGATGAGCAGGTAGACGGTCGTGATCGCGACGACGAGGAGGTTCGATCCCGACGCCATCAGCGATCACTCCCCCCAGTGGCCGAGTCGCTCGCGCTGTCGCCGGCGGTCGGTTCGTGTTCCGACGGCGGTTCGGGAGCGACGAGGTACATCACGGCCAGGATGGCAGTCCCGACTAGGAGGTACGCGACGTCGTACGCGATCTGAACCGGGATCCAGCCCAGAATCAGCGTCTGTGAACTCATCAGCCCGAAGAGTTCGCTCTGGTGGAGCACGACCATCGCCAGTACGGCCCCCAAAAGCGCGATCCGGACCGGCCGCTTCGGTGTCCAAAAGCTATCGCCTATCATGGTAACGGAAGCCACGTTTCGAATAGGTACACTTGAATCTATCTATAACGTACGTTATCGATCACGGGATCGCACCGCAAAGCAGGGAGACGAGCCGCGGGAGGATTCCGTGTGACGTCGACACTATAATTTTATCACGCTGGGTCCGATACGTGGTTCCGTATCAATGACCGCAGGCGATCCTATGGAGCCGACATCGTTAGCCGGATACGTGCCGTTCGACGAGGAGCGACAGCGTCAGTACGTCGAAGAGGGGTACTGGCGAGAGACGACGTTCCACGAGGTGCTCGACGAACACGCCGAGGCGCACCCCGACCGGACGGCGCTCGTCGGTCCGAACCGAGAGCTCACCTACGGGGAACTCGCAGCGAGCACCCGACAGATCGCGTCCTATCTCGCCGGCGAACTGGGCTTGCGTCCAAACGAACGCGTCGTGTTTCAGCTGCCGAACTGCTCGGAGTTCGTGGAGACGTTTCTCGCCTGTTCCCGTATCGGCGTCGTCCCGGTGATGGTGCTTCCGCGCCACCGCGAGGCCGAGGCGAACCACGTCGTCGAGTTGACCGACGCCCGCGCGTACGTCGTCGACCACGATCGCTACCCGAACCGGTTCGACTTCGTCGGCCTCGCAGACGACGTCCGCGCCGCTCACGACTCCCTCGAACACGTCATCGCGGTCACCGACGACGGGGCCGCCGAGCTCGACGAATGTGTGACTTTCGGGTCGATGCGAGACGAGCGGTGGGTGAACACGTACGGGGAGCAGGTGGTCGAAACTGACGTCGACCCGGCGAATCCGGGCGTGATGCTCCTCTCGGGGGGCACCACCGGGTTACCGAAGGCGATTCCACGGACCCACAACGACTACGTGTTCCAGTGGGAACGGATGGCCGAGGTGGCCGGAGTCGAGACGGACTGGATCGCGTTCCCGAGCGTCCCGATCGGCCACAACGCGTCGTTGAACTGCATCGTCGGTGCCGCGCTGTGGGAAGGCGCGACCGTTGCCGTCGAACCCGTCTTGAAACCGGAACATCTGATGGACTTCATCGAACGCGTCGACGGGAGTTACACGCTTCCGATGCCCACCCAGATCCTCGACATTCTTGATCACCCCGACGTCGACGAGTACGACTTGACCTCCCTCGAAGTGCTCGTCAGCGGCGGGCAGAAAGTCCCGCCCGCAGTGGTCGAACGGGCGGTCGAGCGCTGGGACGTCGGGTTCTGCAACATCTTCGGGATGGCGGAAGGGCCCCTGATTTGCTCCCGCCCGGAAGACGAGCTGGCGGTACAAGCCCACACGGTCGGCCGCCCAATCGCACCCGAGGCCGACGAGGTCCGTATCGTGGGTCCCGACCGAGAAGAGAACCTCGACACCGGAGAGGCGGGAGAACTCGCCGTTCGCGGACCGGGGTACTTCACCGGATACTTCCGTAACGACGAGGAGAACGCGGAGAACTTCTCGGTGGACGGCTGGTTCTTCACCGAGGACGTCCTCGCGCGTCGCCCGGACGGGAACCTCGAAGTGTACGGCCGAATGAAGGATACGATCATCCGCGGAGGCGAGAACATCTACGCACCTGGTGTCGAGGACGAACTCATCGAACACCCGAAGATCGCAAACGTCGCTGTCGTCGCCATTCCAGACGATCGACTCGGAGAACGACCCGCGGCCGTCGTCGAGTTAGCTGAGGGGGCCGAGGACGTTTCGGTCGATGAGTTGTCGTCGTTTCTCGACGAACGGGGTATCGCCGTATTCAAGCGACCGGAACGACTCGCCGTGCTCCCGTCGCTCCCCCGGACTGAAGTCGGGAAAATCGAAAAGAAAGCCCTCGAGGACCGCATCGGCGATCTGTTCGAGGCGTCCAACGACGATCAGTAAGCTCGCGACGTTTCCACTGTCGCATTCCGGTTCCATTCGGTAGCGTCCGTCACCGATTCTCAGTTAACCCGTTTGTCGTGCGATCACGGAGGTCAAAGACTCCCAGGCGACACCACTACTCCGTCGACCAGCGGTCACGCGTTTCCCCAGGCAATAACGTGTAAGTCGGTATCAATCCACAGTGTGCAACAACGCGGTAGACTGGTGTTCGGAATCTCTGAGGTCGAACTAACCTGCTTTCCGAATTCTTACACCTCGATATTTATAAATTATAGATACTTGGCCGAATATATCCAATAGCGGCTCCGACAGCGGACAGAGCTTGAATTCCTTTTGACGGAATGCGGTGGGGAATGAGCGTAAACGATGATGAAGAACCCATCGTTCGTTGCACGAGGCGGAACAAATTTGTGGGAGACGACCGTACGAAAAGGTAGAATGCGAGAGCCAACCGGGGACACGATCAAGTCGGACGAAACTCTTCTCGAGATACTGGAAGCGCTGCACAGCCTCGACGAATCCACGCTCACGGCGATCGCAGACGAGGTCGACGTCTCGAAGAGCACTGTCCATCGCCACCTGGAGACGCTGCGCGCGCGCAGATTCGTCTCGAAGGGAGACGAGGAGTACCGGCTCGGATTAGAATTCCTCCGATTCGGTGGGGCTGCGCGGGAGCGCTATCCGTTTCACCGGCAGTCGAAATCGATCGTCCAGCAGGTGGCAGATCAAACCGGCGAGTTCGTCGGATTCCTCGTCGAAGAACAAGGCGTCGGGACCTTCATATACTGCGAGATGGGAACGGAGGGTGTTCCATCGGAGGCGAAGGTCGGGCAGAACCTGTTGCTTCACCAATCCGCGTCGGGAAAGGCGATTCTCGCACACCTCCCCGCCGAACGGAGGTCGAGGATCCTCGATCAGTACGGGCTCCCGCCACGCACGGACGAGACGTTGACCGATCGAGCGACGTTGCTGGACGACTTGGACGAGATCCGAGAACGTGGCTACGCCTTCGCCCACGAGGAGTACACCGACGGGTTGCGGGCCGTCGCAGCCCCCGCCTTCGATGCCGACGGAACCGTTATCGGAAGTCTGGTCGTCGCCGGTCCGATCCACCGAATGCGAGGCGAACGCTTCGAGACCGATCTCCCCGAACTCGTGACAGGAGCCGTCAAGGAGTTTCAACTCACTATCTCGTACGCCTGACTCGATCGGCCGACCGAGCCCGAAACGAACGCGGTAACATACGTACGTTTGTTATGTACATAGTTGCATCGAGAACGCGAGTCCAGTTCGAGATAATCGAACTATTTGTCGAACCTTGGAACGTCACCGTTTAGACAATATCGTCTCGAATACGTGATCTAGAGCAGGTATCAATCGAGATCCTGTATCAGTTTCCGTTATTTAACCAAATAGTTTGTGAATTCCGAAGTATACGTCCAAATGTTGTCTCGGGAAACCGCGACCGTATCAGTGAACGGGATCTGACAGAATGCCGTGAAGCGGCCTCAATGCAGTAGCACGCCCTAGAGAGCGGTACGGCGGTGACTGCAAAACCGTGCTGGAGTTCCCCCCGGCTACGACCGATCTTTCAAGGCCCGAACTTCAAAGTTCGGATATGCGAAATTTTTATATTCGCGTGTGAGCGTGTTGGTACCAATGACCGAGAACGAATCGATCGTGAAGACGACGCAAACGTCGCTGGAAATGCTCTCGACGATCCGTGAAATCGGCGGCGCACGGACGAACGAGATCGTCGAAGCACACGACGTCGCCAAGAGCACGGCTCACAAGCACCTCACGACGCTCGAACGGGCAGGATACCTGCGGAAGGTCGGCGAGCGATACTACATCGGTTACAAGTTCCTGAACCTCGGCGAGTACGCCCGCGAGCAGTGGTCCTGGTTCTCGGCCGTCAAAGCGGCCGTCGAGGAACTGGCCGAGCGGACCGAAGAGGAGTGCGACTTCGTCGTCGACGACCACGGTCGGGTCATCACGGTCGTCGAGTCGTATCACAAGTGGGCGAAGTACGGGAGTGACGACGGTACGAAGCGATATCGGGCGAACATCGGTACCTACTACCCGATGCACGCGACCGGATCCGGCCTCGCGATCCTCGCGTCCTATCCGCGGGACCGAGTCGAAGCGATCGTCGACGACACGGGGCTTCCCGCAGTCACGGAGCAGACAATCACGTCGCGTGCGGAACTGTTCGAGGAACTGGATCGGGTCGACGAGCGGGGATACGCCATCGGAGATCGGTACTACACGGATGGGCTCCGAAGCGTCGGAAAGGTGGTAACCGGAGCCGACGGAACCGCGGTGGGTGCGCTCAGCGTCTCGGGGCCGACATACCGGATCGACGGATCGGTGCTCGACACAGAGATCCCGCGGGCGCTGGAGGACGTGGCCGACTCGCTGGAGTCCGAACTCGCGGACGCGTCCCGGACGTAGGCCGCTTGGTCCCTATCGGGCGCGAACGGTGGAGTGAAAGATAGCGGGAGGGGGCTCAGTACGCGTCGCGGGCGACTTCGAGCAAGTCCTCGGCGTCGGCGTCGCGGGGGTTGTCGTGGATCTCGATCGTCTCAAGTGACTTCTCGGCGATCTCGGAGAGATCGTCCTCGTCGACGTCGAGTTCGCTCAAGCTCGAGGGAAGGTCGACCTCGTCGATCAGGGCCTCGACCGCCTCGACCGCCTCGTGTGCGGCTTCGACGTCGGACAGTCCGTCGGTGTCGAGCCCCATCGCCTCGGCGACCTCCGCGTAGCGCGCGGGGTACTCCTTGAGGTTGTACCGCATCACCGGCGGCGTGAACACCGCGATTGCCTCGCCGTGGGGGATCTCGGGATACATCCCGCCAGTCACCTCGGCGAGGGAGTGAATCGCGCCGAACCCGGCGAAGTTCTCACAGAAGCCAGCCATATGCGACCCGTACAGCATCTGCTCGCGGGCCTCCATATCGCCCGTCTCGTAGGCGTCGGGGAGGTACTCCGGGACGAGCCCCATCACGTGTTTCGTGTACGGCTTGACGAGTTCGGGCGCCCCGGCGGCGACGTGGTTCTCCAGGGCGTGGGAGAACGCGTCGAACCCGGTCGCAGCGGTCTGTCGCGGCGGGAGCGACGCAGTCAGTTCGGGATCCACCAGTGAGACCTCGGCGCCGAGGTACGGCCCATCGGGGTACAGCGGGGGTTGACCGATCGCCATCTTGAATTCCCTATCGGGCGCGGTGATCACGGCCCAGTAGTCCACCTCGCTCCCGGTCCCGGACGTCGTCGGGACCGTGACGAGCGGGTGCGGGTGGTTCTCGATACTGCCCGCGGTGACATCCTCCGGGACGTTCACCTCGTACTCAGAGAGCTCCCCCGAGTTGGTCTTCAGAAGCGTCGCGCACTTCGCGGTGTCGATGACGCTCCCGCCGCCCACCGCGACGACCACGTCAAAGTCACCGGCGTTCAGCGTCTCCAGGGCGTCGTGGACCATCGCCGTCGTCGGGTTGGGCTCGATCTCGTCGTAGACCTCGTACTCGATTCCCTCGGCTTCGAGCGAGGACTCGACGCCGTCGAGGATGCCGGCCGTCCTGATATCCTGGTCGGTGACGACCAGCGCGCTCTCCCACCCCTTCGCGTCGATCACTTCGCCGGTCCGCTCGCTCTTCCCGTTCCCGAACTCGACCCAGATCGGGAACGAGAAGGTGTACTCGCCGAGGCTCATCGTCTCTTCCTCCGCGCGGACGGGATGGCTGTGCTACTCGTCGGACAGTCGCGGCTGTTGTGTCGCATCCACACGAAATTCGGGAAATACAACATATAAAGATGATGGAACAAGCAACAATCGCTTGTTTCATCCGGACGGACCGCATCGTGAGAAGTTTTTTGAACCGGTGAGAGAGACAGGCTGTATGGACAGTTCGCGACCAGGCGGTAGTACGATCGCCGAGCGGCACCGCTCGAAACACCGGGAGGCAACGGCCGACGTCGAGTTCGGCGCGTGGATCGACGGCGAGCGTCGCACCGGGGGACCGAAACGGGGGATCGAGGATCCGGTGATCGGTGAATCGATCGTCGACGTCCCGCAGTCCGACGCCGGCGACGTCGACGACGCGGTCGGCGCGGCGTGGGACACCTTCGGGGGCGGGTGGGAGGACGCCACCGTCCGCGACCGGTCAGAGCGCCTCTTCGAGTGGGCCGACGTCCTGGCGGATCACGTCGAGGAACTCACGTTGTTGGAGTGTCTGGACTGCGGCAAGCCGATCTCGCAGGCCCGCGGCGAGGTCGAGGGCGCGATCGATACACTGGAGTTCTACGCGTCCGCAATTCGGGGACAACGCGGCAGCGAGGTACCGGCAGGGGAGGACCTCCACCTCTACACGAAACGGGAGCCGTACGGCGTCGTCGGACAGATCGTCCCCTGGAACTACCCCCTGTGGGCGGCCGCCTGGAAACTCGGTCCGGCGCTCGCCGCGGGCAACGCGTGCGTCCTGAAGCCCGCCAGCGACACGCCGCTGTCGACGGTCCGCGCCGCGCAGCTCTCGGAGGGCATCTTCCCCGACGGCGTGCTCAACGTCGTGCCGGGATCGGGCAGCGAGGTCGGGCAGGCGATCGCGGAACACGAAGAGATCCGTAAGGTCTCGTTCACCGGCAGCACCGGCGTCGGCAGCGGGGTGATGCGCGCGGCCGCCGACCGGGTCGCGCCGGTGACGCTGGAACTCGGCGGCAAGTCCCCGTTCATCGTCTTCCCCGACGCGGACCTCGACAAAGTCGTCCAAGCCGTCGCCGACGGTATCTTCTACAGCACCGGCGAGATCTGTGACGCCTTCTCCCGGGCGTTAGTCCACGAGTCGATCGCCGACGAGTTCACCGAGCGGTTCGTCCAGGCGGCCGAATCCTACGTATTGGGGGACCCACTCGACGAGGAGACGACGATGGGGCCGCTGACCTCGAAGCGCCAGCTCGAGACCGTAACCGACTACATCGAGACGGGCAAGGAAGCGGCGGATCTGCTCTGCGGCGGCGGGCGGCCGGACGACCCGGAGTTGGCCGACGGCTACTACGTCGAACCGACCGTCTTCGACGACGTGACGAACGATATGACCGTCGGCTGCGAGGAGATCTTCGGGCCGGTCCAGACGATCCAGACGTTCGAGAGCTACGACGAGGCGATCGAACTCGCGAACGACACGCAGTACGGGCTCGCCTCCGGCATCGGGACCGAGAGCACGTCGCTCGTACATCAGACTGCCGACGACCTGGACGCCGGCCTCGTGTACGTCAACGAGTACGGGCCGATTATGCCAGACGCGCCCTACGGCGGGTTCAAGCGGTCGGGCTTCGGGAAGGACCTTGGGCTGGAGGCCCTCGATCACTACCAGCGTCAGAAGAGCGTATACGTGAACCTCGACGAGCCCGAACTCTAAGTTGGTCGCCCCCGGGATAGCCCCGCGTCCGACACACGGACGCAGCGATTCGCCGGGGAGCCCGGACCGGAACTCGAACACTGCCGTGGATTCCGGATACAAACCCGCTTTGCTGCCTCTACGGGTCGTGAACGCCCGAGACAGGCTCGTTAGGTCGCTCCGCACGACGCTGTTCCGCGGGTTTCTCCACCAAAGATGTTTTATCTCGAACGAAGAGGGTATCGTCCCCTGACATATTGAACCTCAGTGACAAGCCAGAACACGGTGAAAATTAACGATAATAGTTGTTTTATATAGTATCGGAATTTATATAAGAATAATATAGTGAGTGAATTTATATACATACTATTTTTAATATTTCACGGGTGTCTCGGGGTAGTGGCACCGAGAATCTGATTAGAAATCAGAGAATTGTCGCGTAACAAACGCCTCTAGGTGCGCTAAAGAGACAAAAAGAGACTTGCTCTCACGTTTTATATTTATCTTGTTTTTCTGTCAGGGTTATAAATAGGTAAATATTCAATTATTTCAGAACAGTCGTGATCCCCAGCACCTCGGTGATCAGCCACGCGACGAACAGCAGATAGCACACCAAAAGTCCGTACGCTTCCGCGGTACTGAGACGCAGGTCCGTTCGAATCATCGCGAACAGAATCACGGTCGCGAGTGTCAGAACCGCGAACATCGGGACGGCCGTCGCGAAGTCGACCGTGACGCTCCCGGCGATGAGGACGCCGATCGGAATCGCGACCAGCAGGTCGAACGTGTTCGAGCCGAGCACGTTGGCGAGGCTGGTGACGCTGTTACCGTCGCGGGCGGATCGAACGCTGACGAGCAGGTCGGGCAGACTCGTCGCGGCGGCGACGATCGTCACCCCGGCGAGCAGTTCCGGGATCCCGAACGTGGTCGAAAGTGACTCGACGCTGCCGACCAACTGTTCGACGGCGACGAGGATCAGCGCGAGGCCGGCACCGAGGGTCACCCACTGCCGGCGGATGCCCGCGTCGACGACGCCCGCGTCGGCGTGGTCCGAGACGTCCTGCCACTGGATGAAGAGGTACAACCCGTACAGGAGTAACGGCACCGCCGCGAGCGGCCGGGTGATTCGTCCGATGAGCGGCGGTCCGTCCGGGACCGGCACGTAAATGATCGCGAAGGCGAACGTGATGATCAACGCGGACACCGCGATCATGTAGAACTGCGCCTCCTTGTACACCAGCGTTCGGTTGGTCTCGAGCGTGTCAGCCGCGGCGAGTCCCGACAGAGCGGGAATGACGAGGATGTTGAAGATCGCGGAGCCGACGACGGCACCGACGCCGATGTCGAACACCCCCGAGAGGGCAGCGAACACGACGCTCGAGAGTTCCGGAAAGCTGGAGCCGATCGCGACGACGATCGACCCCTGGACCACGGCCGGGAGCCCGTAGTGCGCGGAGAGTCGCTCCGCGGACGTCTCGAGCCACCCGCTCCCGATCCAGATCAGTCCGGTTGCGACGAGGACGACAGTCCCGTTCACGATCGGCGTATTGGGGAGGAATCCGAGCAGCGCCATCGAGTGGAACCGTCTCGAAGCGGAGAAAAGAACGTACCGGTCGGAGGAGTGTTTCGAGGCGGACTAGCTCTTCGGCGCGCGATACAGCAGGTCGTACTGGTGGGCGACGTACGTGAGAGATCCCCTGCCGAGTTGCTCCCGACGTGTCGAGAGCCACGAGTCGAAGGCGTCGACCGAGTGAGACGACGAGCCCACTGCCTCGTCGACGAATCCGAGGATCCGAGACAGGAAGTAACGCTCGTCCGCGGGGTACCTCCGACCCCGTGCGCGGACGATCCAGTCCGAACTTTCCGCCTCCAGGAGCGTCCCAGCGCGCCGCCCGAGCAGATCGATCAGGTGGCGGCCAGCCCGTACGTCCCGTCCGGGACGGGCATCGATCGCCGCGTGATAGGCCCCCTCGACGGCGTCGTCGGCCGGGTGGTCCGGTTGGAAGATCGTCCCGCCATCGAACGTGATCGGGACGTACGCCAGCCCGCCCGGTCGGAGGGCTGACTCGACCGCCGAGACGAACCGGGAGAGCGGCACGAGGTCGGCGAACGCCTGGGCGACGACCAGGTCGCAGTCCGAGGCGGCTTCGAGCGTATCGAGCGCGTCGCCGGTCGCGAACCCGACGTCGAGATCGGCGACCGTGAACTCGGGATCGGGCGAAGCGGTCTGGTCAGTCGGTTCGATCGGATCGCACCGGTCGATCTGGCCCGTCCGGTCGGTTACGGCGTACCCCCGACGGCGGAGCGCCTTCGGACGGACGTCTCGGGCGAAATCGACGATTCGCTCGTCGGTGTCGACGCCGAGGTACCGTCCGGAGGCGATCCCCCACGAGAGGAGCCGAGAGACCGTGACGCCGGTTCCACACCCCGCCTCGACGATTCGAGGGTCCGGCGGGAGGTCGGCCAGCAACCGCTCTCGAACGCGTCTCGACAGGGCCCGGTCGTCGACCGAGCGCTTCGATTCGAGGTATCTGGGTCGGGCGTGATTCATCGGTCCGGACGCTGACGAAGGGGGGGTCATTCCCCGAGCTGACGGCTATGGCTGGCCCAGGAGACGTCGTCCTCCCAGATCCGGACGGTCAGCCCCGTCGGCGTGGGATCGGCCAGCGCCTCGGCAACGCGGTCGCCGAACAACCGCGCGAAGTGTTCGATGCTCGGATTGAGTCCCTCGAACTCGGGGAGGTCGTTGAGCAGCGCGTCGCGGTAGCGAGCCTCGAGGTCGTCGAGGAGCGCGTCGACGGCGTCGATGTCGACGAGGTACCCGTACTCGCCGAGCGTCGAGCCCGAGAACCGCAGTTCGACCGTGAACTGATGACTGTGTACGACGCCCTCGGGCCCGGGATCGGGGACAGTCAGGTAGTGCTGTGCGATGAACGATCTCTCGACGGTCAGTTCGTACGCGTCGTCCGGGTCGGTTCGTGTCATTGTGAAGCGTGTTAGTACGTTCGATCGTGAACTACTTGTAGGTCAGAAGCACCTGTAGCACGCCATCCCGACGGTCGTCGAGGAGGCGATACGCCTCGGACGCGTCGGCGAAGGGGATCCGGTGGGTGACGAGCGAGGCGACGTCGAGTTCGCAGAGGCGATCGAGCGCGGTCGCCGCCCGCCGACCCTTCGTCCACCGGCCGCGAGTCTCCGGCGCGAGCGTGCTCACCTGACTCGACTCGACGGAGATACGATCCCGGTGGAACGACGTGCCCAGATCGAGCGTGGCCGGTTTCTCGCCGTACCACGAGCCGACCACGACGCGCCCGTCGTACCCGACCGCGTCGACGGCGTCGTCGAGCGCGGCCGGACGGCCCGAGAGCTCGAACGCCAGGTCGACGCCCTCGGGGAAATCACTCCGGGGAGAGGCATCGACTTCGGCGTCGAGAACGTCGTCCAGGCGATCGGGCGCGACCGCGACGTCGGCCCCCATCGACCGCGCGTGTTCTCGTCTGTCCGGGATCGGTTCGACCGCGACGAGGCGGTCGAGCGGGAACGACGAGAGGATCCCGATGGTACAGAGGCCGACGACGCCCGCGCCGAAGACGACCACCTCCTCACCGATCCGTGGCTGGCCGTCGAGCACGAGCGACGTCGCGGTCTCCACCGAGGGGAACAGCGCCATCGCCTCGGGGGTCGCGTTCTCCGGGACCGAAAGGAGGTTTTCGGGGGCGATCGCGAAGCGCGTCTCGTGGGGGTCGAACGCGAACACGGACCGTCCGAGCCACTCGTCGTCGACGGCGTCCCCGACGGCGACGACGTCGCCGACCGCCGCGTAGCCGTACCGAAGCGGGAACGACAGGTCGCCGTCGATGGTCTCGAACGTCTCGTCGGCGGGCAGGTCCGTCGGCGCTTCCCCCCGATAGATGAGCAGTTCGGTCCCGGCGCTGATCCCGGAGATTCGCGTCTGGACGAGCACTTCCTCGTCGCTCATCTCGACGGTGGTCGGTCTGAGCTCCGTCTCGAACGGGCCCGTGAAGTACAGTGATTCCCGCTGCATCAGCGTGAGGCGTGGGGACGTCTGATCCGGCTCGTGCGGTTCCGAGAGACAAGCGCGCAGTGTCGGATATCACCGCCGGCGAACGAGACAGGACACATAGCTGATCTGATGATACCTCGTCGGTCGAACTACGTGATATTCATACTGTCGGCCGCACTGGGGTAGAACGTCGCCCTGGTCGCGCCCGGCCGGCGCGTAGCATACTATAAGTCCGTCCGGTAGCGACACGAACTATGCCAGGGGATCGGGTCACGGTGTCGCTCGACGAGGACGCGAAAAACGCGCTCGAAGGACTGACCGAGCAGACCGACGAGAGTCGCAGCGAGGTGATCCGCGAGGCGATCGCGTTCTACGCGGCCAACTTCGACTCCGCGAGGGCGAGCGACAGCGACCATCTACAGACCTACTACGAGATGCTCTCGACCGGCGAACACGTCCTCCTCGACGTGGACCTGCTGCACGCGTTCTTGAACCAGGTAGCGGGCCCCGAAGACCGGGACGGGGAGTTCCTCGACACGATCGATCAGGTGGCCGGGTACCACGCTTCAGAGTACGCCGAGCGGTTCGACTCGCTCGAGGACGTCCTCGACTGGCTCTCGCTGTGCGGGTTCCTGACCGTTCGACGGGCCGAGGCGGGGAGCTACCACGTCGTCTTTCCCTCCGAGCAGTTGCGGTGGTTTATGGTCCGGTTCATCCGCGGGAGCGTGGTCGATCTCCCCTTCGAGGTCGAGATCGAAGAGAGCGTCTCGAAGGTGCTCTTCACCGAACGCGAACTTGACGACGGCAGCGGCTCTCGGGCCGAGTGACCCCGAGCGCTGTAGCGATGATCGTCTTTCAGTTGGCGTTCACACGAGCGATGAAAATATGCACGTATCTCATACGGCTGATGAACTGATGCACGAGAGTCTCAACAACCCTTTTTTAGCATTACCCGCACCGTGACACTGGATATCAAATCCACCGACAATGAATCTCATCCAACGACTCAAATCCGTCGGTCCGGGCGCGATGGTCGCCGCGGCGTTCATCGGCCCCGGGACGGTCACGACTGCGAGCGTAACGGGAGCACAGTTCGGCTACGCACTCCTCTGGACGATCGCGTTCTCGATCATCGCGACGATCGTCCTCCAGGAGATGAGCGCGCGACTGGGCCTCGTCTCCGGGGAGGGACTCGGTGAGGCGCTCCGCGAACGGTTCGACAGCCAGGCCGTCGAGTACGTGAGCATCTTCCTCGTGGTTGGCGCGATCGGGATCGGGACCGCCGCCTACGAGGCGGGGAACATCCTCGGCGGCGCGGCGGGGCTCGCGACCATCACCGGCGTGAGTTCGACGGTGTGGGGCGTCGTGATGGGGCTCGTGGCCGGCACTCTCCTGTACACCGGCCGGTACAAACTGATCGAGCGGGCGCTCGTCGGCCTCGTCGGCGTGATGGCCCTCTCGTTCGTGGCGTCGGCGGCCCTCATCGGTCCGGACTTCGGCGCGATCGCGATGGGGTTCGTGCCGGGCGTCCCGTCGGGATCGCTGTATCTCATCACGGGCCTCATCGGGACGACGATCGTCGGGTACAACCTGTTCCTGCACGCGAGCAACGTCCAAGAGCGCTGGAGCGGTCCCGAAGATATCGGTCACTCGCGGACCGACACGATCCTCTCGATCGTCGTCGGCGGCGTGATCACGATCACGATTATGGTCACCGCGGCCGCCGCGTTCGAACCGGGAACGCAGATCAGCGACGTCGGGCGGATGGCCGAACAGCTCAGGCCGCTCGCGGGCCCGTACGCGGAGCTGTTCTTCAGCATCGGGCTGTTCGCCGCCGGGTTCACGAGCGCGACGACGGCGCCGCTGGCGGGCGCGTGGGCGACCACGGGAGCGCTGGGTTGGGACTCGGATATGCAGAGCACGCGGTTCCGCGCCGTCTGGGGGACGATCCTGGGCGTCGGCGTCCTCTCGGTGCTTCTCGGTGGGAGCCCCGTCGAGATCATCGTGTTCGCGCAGGTCGTCAACGGGATCTTGCTCCCCATCGTCGCGATCTTCCTGATCTACGCGATGAACCAGGAGGACCTCCTCGGCGAGTACACCAACGGACCGGTCGCGAACGCCCTCGGCGCGATCGTGACGATCGTGGTCGTGTGGCTCGGCGTCCGAACGATCCTCGACGTGGCCGGGGTGCTGTAAATGGAAGAGCGGAGGATCGGCGTCGACGTCGGCGGCACGTTCACGGACGTGACGCTGTCGCTCGGCGGCGAACTCGTGACCGCGAAGGTCCCGAGCACCGAAGACCAGAGCGAGGGCGTGATGGCCGGGATCGAAAAGGCCTGCGCGGAGGCCGGAATCGATCCCGAGACGCTGACGGAGTTCTCCCACGCGATGACCGTCTCGGTCAACGCGCTCCTCGAGGAGGACGGCGCGAAGACCGCGCTCGTCGCGACCGAGGGCTTCCGTGACGTCCTCGAGATCGGTCGCCAGGACCGGCCGTCGCTGTACGACCTCGACGCGGAGAAGCCGACCCCCCTGGTTCCCAGACGCCGCCGATACGAGGTTTCCGAGCGAACGACGACCGAGGGGATCGAACGGCCCGTCGACGACGACGAAGTGCGTGCGATCGCCGGCGAGATCCGCGAGGCGGACGTCGAGGCCGTCGCGGTCTCGCTCCTGCACGCGTACGCCCACCCCGAGAACGAGGAGCGCGTGGCGGAGGTGCTGCGGGAAGAACTCGACGTGCCCGTGTCGGCCTCCCACGAGGTCCTCGCGGAGTTCCGCGAGTACGAGCGGACGTCGACGACCGCCGTCGACGCGTACGTCCGGCCGGCGATCGACCGGTACGTCAGTCACCTGACCGAGAGCGCGGGAGAGAACGGCGTCCCCCAACCGCGGATTATGCAGGCTAACGGCGGTATCACCGACGCCGACACGGTCAGACGAAACGCCGTCACGACCGTCCTCTCGGGGCCCGCCGCGGGCGTCGTGGGAGCCAGCGCGATGGCGGGCGACGGCGGCGACGACCGCTCGACTGGCGACGATGACCGTTCGGCCGGCGACGACCACCACGCGGGACTCGTCACCTTCGACATGGGCGGGACCTCGAGCGACGTGAGCCTCGTCCGCGACGGCGAGGCCGAGCGGACGACCGAGGGCGTGATCAACGACCGCCCGATCAAGACGCCGATGGTCGACATCGAGACGGTGGGCGCGGGCGGCGGATCGATCGCGTGGGTCGACGCCGGCGGCGCGCTCCGGATCGGGCCGCGCTCTGCCGGGGCCGATCCCGGGCCCGCCTGCTACGGAAAGGGCGGGACCGAACCGACCGTCACGGACGCGAACCTCGTCCTGGGGTACATCGGGTCGAGCACCAGCCTCGGCGGCGAGATGTCGCTGGACGAGGCGGCCGCCCACGACGTCCTCGCGGACCTCGCAGACGAGGCGGGGATGGACAGTGCATTGGAGGCCGCCCGCGGCGTCTACCGGGTCGCGAACGCGAACATGACGCGGGCGATCCGCTCTGTGACCGTCGAGCGAGGGTACGATCCCCGGAAGTTCGGGCTCGTCGCGTTCGGCGGCGCGGGGCCGATGCACGCGATCTCGATCGCGGACGGCCTCGATATCGACCGGGTCGTGATCCCGCGCGCCTCGGGCGTCCTGTCGGCCTACGGCCTGCTCGCGGCAGACGAGAAGCGCGACGCCGTTCGGACCTATCAGCGATCGCTCGCGGACGTCGACCCCGACGACGTCGACGACGTGTACGAGGATCTATCCGAGGAGTTGCTCTCGGAAGTCAGTGAACGGGAGAACGCCGACGTGACGTGCTCTGCGGACCTCAGATACGCCGGTCAGAGCTTCGAGCTCCCCGTCGACGTCGATCGGCCGTTCGACGCCCGGGAGGCCGGCGAGCGGTTCGCGGCGGCGCACGAGTCCGCGTACGGCTATCAGGCCGAGGAACCGGTCGAACTCGTGAACTGCCGTGTGACGACCACCGTCCCGCGGAGCGCACCGGCGATCGACTACGCCGCCGGCGGGGAGCCACAGCGTGGGAGCCGGGAAGCGGCGTTCGCCGACGGGGTCCACGAGACCCCCGTGTACGACCGGGACCAGTTGGCACCCGGCGGGACGATCGAGGGGCCGGCGATCGTCGAGGGCGACGAGAGCACGATCGTCGTTCCGCCGAGTTGGGACGTGCGGGTGCGTGAAGACGGCGCGCTGATCGCGGGGGTGGACGAGAAATGAGCGACGATCCCACGACGGCGAACGGGGAAGCGACGAACGGAGGGTCGACAGACGGGACGCAAGACGAGATCGATCCCGTGACTCTGGAGATCCTCCGGAACCAACTGGAGAGCGTCGCCACCGAGATGGGCCACGTGCTCATCCGCGGGGCGTACTCGCCGAACATCAAGGAGCGACAGGACTGCTCGACCGCGCTCTTCGACGCGTCGGGTCGGATGGTGGCGCAGGCCGAACACATCCCGGTCCACCTCGGCGCGATGCCCGACGCGGTCGAGATCGTCCTCGAAAAGGACCCGAAACCGGGCGACGTGTTCATCGTCAACGACCCCTTCGCCGGGGGGACGCACCTGCCCGACATCACGCTGGTCTCGACGATCGCCCCCCGCGGCGAGGTGATCGGCTTCGCCGTGTCGCGGGCGCACCACGCAGACGTCGGTGGGAGTTCGCCCGGGAGTATGCCGCCGGGCGCCCAGGAGATCTACGAGGAGGGGCTTCGGCTGCCGGCGGTCCGACTCGTCGACGGCGGTGAGCCGAACGACGAGGTCCACGAGCTGATCCGGGCCAACGTCCGGACGCCGGACGAGCGGGAGGCTGACCTCCGGGCCCAGCGCGCCGCGAACGCGCGGGCGGAAGAGCGGATCGGCGAGCTGCTGGAGGAACACGGCTCGACGCTGCTCGACGCGTTCGACGCCGTCATCGAGTACTCCCGCGAGCGCGTCGAAGCCGAACTCGCGGAGCTCCCGGACGGCACGTACCGGGCGCAAGACGTCCTCGAAGGCGACGGCGTGACCGACGAGGACATCCCGATAAAAGCGGCCGTCACCGTCGACGGCGCCTCGATCGACGTCGACTTCGCCGGGACGGCCGACCAGGTGGCGGGCAACCTCAACGCGCCCCTGTCGGTGGCCAAGAGCGCGGTCTACTTCGTCGTCCGCGCGATCACCGATCCGGAGATCCCGCCGAACCACGGCTGTTACGAGCCGGTATCGGTGTCGGCACCCGAGGGGTCGGTGCTCAACCCTGATCCTCCAGCGGCGGTCGTCGGCGGCAACGTCGAGACGAGCCAGCGGGTCACCGACGTCACGCTGGCCGCGCTGGCCGCGGCTGTCCCCGAAGAGGTGCCCGCCGGCGGGCAGGGAACGATGAACAACCTCATCATCGGTGATCGGAGCGGTGAGTTCACCTACTACGAGACGATCGGCGGCGGGTTCGGCGCCCGTCCCGGGAAGGACGGGATGGACGGCGTGCAGGTCGGGATGACCAACACGCTCAACACGCCGGTCGAGGCGATGGAGACCGAGTATCCGCTCCGCGTCGAGCGGTACGCACTGCGCCCGTCCAGCGGGGGCGACGGCCGATATCGGGGTGGACTGGGACTCGAACGGACGGTGACAGTCGAGACCGAGGCGACCGTGTCGCTGCTGACGGAGCGCCGTCGGACGGCCCCCGCGGGAATCGACGGCGGCGAGGACGGCGCGACCGGGGAGAACCTCGTCGACGGCGAGGACGTCCCCTCGAAGGCGTCTATCGACGTCGAGGCGGGGACGACCGTCTCGATCCGGACGCCCGGCGGTGGCGGTCACGGCGACCCCGACGACCGGGACCCGGCCGCCAGAGATCGCGACCGACGCGACGGGAAGGTGAACGGCCGATGAGCCGTCTCGGCGTCGTCGTCCCCTCGTCGAACACCACCGTCGAACCGGAGTTCCGCGCCGCGCTCCCGGACGACTGCACCGTGCACGCGGCGCGGATGCCGCTCGAGGACGTGACCAGGGAGGAACTCGACTCGATGGCCGACGACGCCGAGCGCGCGGCCTCGCTGCTCTCGCACGCGGCGGTCGAGGGCGTCGCCTACGCCTGCACCACCGGGAGTCTCATCCACGGCTCCGGCTTCGACGCCCGCCTGGAATCCCGGCTGTCCGAGGCGGTCAGCGCGCCGGCGGTGGCGACCGCGCTCTCGGTCGTGCGCGCGTTGAACGCACTCGACGCGGATCGGATCGCCGTCGCGACGCCGTACTCGGCAGAGCTGGACCGCCTGGAGCGCGAGTACCTGGTCGAGAACGGGTTCGACGTCGTCTCGATCGACGGCCGAGGGCTCGTGGAGAACACCGCAATCGGCGCGTTGAGCCCCGACGAAGCCGAAAGTCAGGGTCGATCGGTCCTCTCGAACGCCCCCGATGCGGACGCGCTGTTCGTCTCGTGTACGAACTACCGATCGATGTCGGCGCTGGCGTCGCTGGAACGGGAGTTCGACGTCCCCGTCGTTTCGAGCAACGCGGCGACGGTCTGGGACCTGTGCAACCGGGTCGGCGTCCGGCCGAAGTTGGACGTTCGACTCCGAGAGGCCACGCCCGCCGACGGCGCGTAGTCCGAGTGGCCTCGCCCCGGTGTTGACGTTGCGGACGCGGTGCGGTCCGCGCTCGCGTCGACCGCATTGGAAGGCCGCACCGCGTGACACGGACGGGCGGTCTACGAACGTCTCTCAGACAGTGTCGGGTCGTCGCATCCACGGACCGTGCACGGCGATCGTCGAGAGAGCATTCGAGCGTGTTGCGGAACCCTCTGCCGATGCCGGAAGACGGCTGTCCGTGCGGCTCGAAGGGGTACTGTGACAGACACTCATCACGCGTGGTCTCTCGCTGAACGGCCACGCGGCGAACCGACCCGGGCGGATTTCGAGTTCGACGAATCGCCGGTTCCGACACCGAACTACGGCGAGGTCCTCGTCAAGGTACAGTATCTCTCGGTCGACCCGTACATGCGGGGTCGAATGCGGGACTCCGAATCGTACGCGGAGCCGTGGGCAGTCGGCGAGATGCTGGAAGGCGGCGTCGTCGGGGAGGTCGTCGACAGTCACAGCGACCAGTTCGAGATCGGAGACGTCGTCACCGGGAACGGGACCTGGAGCGAATACGCCGTCCTCGACGCCGCCGACACCCAGGCAATCGACACGGACGTTGCGGATCCCCCCGCGTACCTCGGGGCGCTCGGGATGCCCGGCCGAACGGCGTACTTCGGCTTGCTCGAGGTGGGTGACCCGAACCCCGGCGACACCGTCGTCGTCTCCGGCGCTGCGGGTGCGGTCGGATCCGTCGTCGGACAGATCGCGAAGCTGAACGGGTGCGATGTCGTCGGGTTTGCCGGCTCCGACGAGAAGGTGGCGTGGCTGACCGACGACCTCGGATTCGACGCCGCGGTCAACTACAAGGCGACCGACGACTATCGATCGGCGCTGGACGACGTCGCTCCCGAGGGAGTCGACGTGTACTTCGACAACGTCGGCGGGCCCATTACCGACGCCGTCTTTTCGCGATTGGCGCTCGACGCCCGCGTCGCTGTCTGCGGACAAATCGCCCACTACAACGACGAATCGGTCCCCACCGGGCCTCGGAAACTCCCGCAACTCATCGCCACCCGCGCCACCGTCCGGGGGCTGTTGGTCGGCGACTTTGCGCCTCGCTTCGGTGAAGCGAGCGAGCAACTCGCGGAGTGGGTCGCGACCGGCGACCTCACGCACCGTGAAACGATCGTCGACGGGTTAGAAGCCGCCCCCGACGCGTTCCTCGGGCTCTTTTCGGGGGACAACATCGGGAAACAGGTCGTCCGAGTGCGTCCGTAATCCGTCGATACGGGAGGGAAGATATCCGCGAACATTACTGAAGCGACGTTTTCAGTCTCCTCGAAAGTTAATAGTCTCTGTGAGAACTGTCGCACTATGGATTCGGTCCTCGCATCCTCCCTCAGCGGTTGTAACGTGATGACGACCGACGGTGCCGAAATCGGGACCGTCGAGAACGTGACGATGGATCCCTCGACGGGAGCGCTCGAACACCTCCGTCTGGATCCGAACGATCGAGCGACCAGTGGCTTCGATCGCGTCGAAGACGGGCAGTTACTCGTCCCGGCTCACAGGGTCGAAGCGAAGAAGGACTACCTCCTCGTCAGTCCCCCACGCCAGTAGGAACGGTTCGTTTTCGTATTCGCTGGGTTCGACCCTTGGGTAGGACGCCACAGGGCCGATGGCTACGCTGAGAGTCGCGGGCATCCCACGTAGGACGCTCTCGATGTCCCACGCGACTCGCGGCACAGGCACTCGCAGTCGATTCTCCCGAGAGACTATACCGACCGACCGTATCGTCTAGATATGCCCACTTGGGACGAGCGGTTTCGCGAGGGAGAGTATCCACTCGATCCCGATCCAGCGCCGGTCCTCCGGCAGTACATCGGTTCGTTTCCGGACGGCCGCGCGCTGGATATCGCTACCGGGACCGGACGGAACGCCGTGTTTCTCGCCGAAAACGGGTATACGGTCGACGCGCTGGATAAATCGCGGGAGGGACTCCGAATCGCCCGGGAGAACGCGAAGAAGCGAGGCGTCGACGAGAACTGTTCGTGGATTCGGGGAGACGCCCACACCCACGAGTATCCCGACGAGATCTACGACGTGATCACGATTCAGTACTTCCAAATACTGGATCGGTTCACCGATATCAAAGCGGCGCTCGCCCCCGACGGCGTCATATACTATCAGACGCATCTCCGCACGACCGACTCGGTCGATCGCGGTCCGTCCGAACGCCACCGCGTCGGGGCGAACGAACTCCTCAGGGCCAGTCTCGATTTGACAGTCCTCCACTACCGAGAGTTCACCACCGGTACGGAGGGCCACCGGGGAGCGTGCGCGCAAGTGATCGCACGGAACTCACACGGGCATACGCAACAGGTCCCCCGCGAACCGGTCGCCGAGGACTGACCGATCTCTTCGATCGGTCCCGTCTCCTCGGGCCTCACGCGCCGTGTCGGCGCACCGGCGGTCGAGACTCCGTGCTCGACCAGTGCAGCCTTATTACGCAGAGGCGTGTCATCGCACCTAGAGGACGGATGGCCGAACTACTCATCCCCGCCGTGCTGTTCGTCGGAAGTCTCGGAGCGCTATTGCTCGCATCGGACGTGTTCACTTCGGCCGCGGAGCAAATCGGCCTCTCACTCGGGGTTTCGCCGTTCATAATCGGAGTGACGGTCGTGGCCGGTGGAACGTCGCTACCGGAACTCACCTCGTCGATTCTGGCAGTGCTCCGAGGCGCACCGGAAATCGTCATGGGAAGCGTCGTCGGGTCGAACATCTCGAATATGCTCTTGGTGCTGGGAACCGCGGCTGTCGTCGGCGGAAATATCCTCGTGATTCGCGAACTCGTCGAAGTCGACCTCCCGTTGCTTGTCGCGTCGGCGGTGTTCCTCCTCTTGGCCACGTGGGGCTCTCCGTTCTCGTGGTACGAGGGGCTGCTCGCGGTAGTAGCCCTGGGAGTGTACATCCAGTTCACCATCAGAGAGAAAGATCGGTACGTCGGTATGCTGATCGAAGAAATGGTCGAGGAAAGCGGTGAGGCGGACTCAGAAGAGCCCAGGCCACAGACAGACACGAGGACTTACGCTCGACTGGTTCTGAGCATAGGGGTAGTTTTCGCCGCGGCGTACGGTCTCGTCGAGTCCATCATCACAGTCTCGACCACCCTTCAGATCGGAACGGAGATCGTCGCGATCACCGCGGTGGCGGTGGGAACGTCGCTCCCCGAGATCGTCGTCAGCATCGTAGCCGTGCGGAGGGACCTCCCCGGGTTGGCCGTCGGGAACGTCCTGGGTTCGAACCTTTATAACAGCTTCCTCGGTACCGGCCTACCGAGCCTCGCAGGCGACCTCGTCGTTCCGACCAGTATTCGCTCTTACGGACTTCCGGCAATGGTCCTGATCACGGTTCTGTACTTTTTCATCACGCAGGACCGCGAAATAACGCGTTGGGAGGGAATGACGCTACTGCTCCTGTATGTGGTCTTTATTGTGAACCTCGGGAGTTTTCTTTAAATTGGTGTTCCGAGTAGAACTCCAGCGGAAAGACGTTCGACCCGGTATCTTCCGAGCCACACAGTCACTCCGAAGAGGGCTACCCCTTGCTGGTCAGTCGCTCAAACGACCATAGTAGGTGGAGTCCGGGAACGGCCGCGTGTGGGCTCCGAGAACGGCAGTTACCGAGAAGTCGGTGCTCGGGATCGTACAAAGACACCTGTTCTCGCAAGCGTACCGCTTGTGAAACAGTTCGCCTGACCGAAAATCCGAGACGGTTTACGGGGTCGCGTCCAACGAGACGAGAGAACAGTACCCAGCTGTTTCTCATCGCAACGTGAAAGAATAGCCGATTATGATAGTCAGAAATATTAAATATATTCACATTAGATAAAGTATTCTATATTAATTTATCAGGTGTGGTAGTTGTCTACTGTACTAGTATACTCTTTGTAGTTTTTACGTTGGCAAGCCATCTATTTTCTCGGACCGAAAAGCGACCGAAATATACCATTTGGAAATGTATTATTGATATATGTTAAAACAGAGTCTCACTGGCTCGGTCCGCACCCGCGGAGAGTGCCTCCAGTTTGGCCCAAGCGATTTCGGGTTCGACGATCTGGTGTCCGGCGAGCGTGGCGAGTCCACAATCGGGGCCTGCGATGATCCGCGATGGGTCTCCGATGATCTCGGCAATTTTCGTAATTCGATCCGCAATGGTCTGCGGATGCTCAACGATATTGGTTTTAACGTCGACGACGCCGGGGACCAAAACCCACTCTGACGGCAGCGGATACTCTTCGAAGGCCCGCCACTCGTGGTGGTGTCGTGGGTTGGCTCGTTCGATCAGCAACCCGCCGACGTCGGCTTCGTACAGGATCGGGAGCATCTCTTCGAGAGGGATGTCCTTGTGATGGGGCCCCTCGTAATTTCCCCAACAACAATGCAGGCGGATCTGCTCGGCCGGGACGCTGCTTGTAGCCTGGTTGATCGCCTCGATCCGACGGCGGGCACAGCTTTTGAACTCCTCTGTGGAGAGGCTCTTGAATTTCCGATGGCGTTCGGAGAGCACGTCCGGCGCGTCGATCTGTAAGAGCAGTCCCGCATCCGCTATCCGCTCGTACTCGGCTCGCATCGCGCGCGCCAGCGCGAAAGTGAATTCGTCGTTAGATTCGTAATACTGGTTCCCGAGCGAGGAGGCGATGACGCCCGGGGACGCCGCAGTCATAAACGTCTCTTCGAATTCGACCCCCGTGGTGTCGAGCGTCCATCGGAACCGTTCAATCTCCGTGTCGATGTGCGATCCGCCGTCGTACCGCACCGCTTCGGTCGCCACCGGCCGCGTCTGTGCCTCCGAGACAATATCCGGAAACGCCTTCCCAGCGTACTCCGGAAAATCCTCGACGTCCGCCCACTGCGGCCGGGGGATGGTACGCTCGCTAAATCCTTCGAGCCGTTCTGAGGCGTAGATGTGAAACCCGGGACGGGACTGTTCGCCGTCGTTTCCGATGTCGATGCCGACGTCGGACTGCCTCCGTATAGCCCGCCCCGTCGCCTCGTCGATCGCATCGTTCATCACGTTTCGATCGATGCCTGTACCCTCCCCCCGCTGGTGCATCAATTCGACTAGGTGGTCCGTTCGTGGTAAACTCCCGACGTGAGTCGTGAGAACGCGCTCGTCGCTTCGTTTCATTACTTACCGAACGTTGAGCGAGGAGGTTGAAATGCATACGTGGTACCGGATCGAACCGCCGGTGACGATGGCGTCGAGGTCGGGATTCTCATCTGTGACCTGGTTCGGGCGTCGTGAGCGACCTACCCCGCCGGCCCGCCCACGACGAGGACTTCCGTATCGAATTCACTCATCGTCTGCCTCCACGTCGTGCCACGAGAGCCGAGGGTTCCGGGCGGCGCTCGTCTGATCGATGCGCCCCGCAGCGGTCGTCGTGGGCGCCTCAGAGAGCTCCTCCGGCGTCTTTTGGCCGGTCGCCGTGAACGCCTCCGCCAGCACGTCGAGTTGGTCCTTGCTCAGCGCCTCGGTGGGCTCGGTCATCAGCGCCTCGTCGACGATCTCGGGCCACTTGGTCGTCGGCGGGTGGACCCCCTCGTCGAGCATCCCCTTCGCGAACTCCGCGGCGTCGACGTCGCCGGCGCTGGCGACGAACTCGTGGTGGAACGGCCCGTACGGGACGTCGAGATCGATCTGGGAGGCGAGGTAGTTCGCGTTCAGGACGGCCATCGCCGAGGTGTCCTTCAGTCCGCCGTCGCCGAGCCGGGAGATGTACGCGTAAGTCTTCAGGAGCACCAGCCAGTTGCCGTGGAAACCGTGCACCTTGCCGACGCTCTCGGCGGGCTCGTAGAACTCGAAGGACCCGTCGTCGGTCTCGCGGACGTGCGGGTCGGGGAGGAAGTCGGTGAGTTCGTCGACGACGCCGATCGGTCCGGCCCCCGGGCCGCCGCCGCCGTGCGGCGACGCGAACGTCTTGTGCACGTTGTAGTGCATGATATCGAAGCCCATATCGCCGGGACGGGCCCGCCCGAGGAGCGCGTTGAGGTTCGCCCCGTCGTAGTACAACAGGCCGCCCGCGTCGTGGACGACGTCGGCGATCTCGGAGATATCGCGCTCGAACAGACCGAGCGTGTTCGGGTTCGTCAGCATCAGCGCCGCCGTCGAATCGCCGACGGCCGCTTCGAGCGCGTCGACGGGCACCCGGCCGTCCTCGTCGCTCGGGAGTTCGACGACGTCGTAGCCGGCCATCGCTGCACTCGCGAAGTTCGTTCCGTGGGCCGACGCGGGCACGATCACCTCCCGACGCTCGTCGTCCTCGTCGTTCGACCGGTGGTACGCGCGCGCCACGAGCAGGCCGGTGAATTCCCCCGCCGCTCCGGCGGGCGGTTGCAGGGTTGCAGTCTCCATTCCGCCGATCTCGGCCAGGTACTCCTGGAGTCCGTGGAGGATCGCGAGAGTTCCCTGTGCGTCCTCGTCGGCGCGGTCGGGGTGGATCGAGCCCTCGTCCAGCGCGGCGACGTCCTCGATGAACTTGGGGTTGTACTTCATCGTACAGCTCCCCAGCGGGTAGGGGCCGTGTTCGACCGAGTAGGTCATCTGCGAGAGCCGCGTGTAGTGGCTCGCGACCTCGGGTTCTGCCGGTTCGGGAAGCGTCAGCTCTTCGCGAACCAGCTCGTCGGGGAGGTCGACGTCGTCGTGGGTGACGGTCTCGGTCCGCTTTTCCGACAGGAGCGGTTCGTTGACCGATTCGCCGCTATCGGTCTCGCGCTCCCAGGTGGCCTGTCGGTAGTTCATACGAGCACCTCCCGGACGGCCGCGACCAGATCGTCCAGGTCGGCGCTGTTGGTCTCCGTCACGCACACCTGGATCTCGAACTCCCCGACCTCGTGGACGAGGAAGCCTCGGTCCGCCAGTTCGTCGACCACCTCTGTGGCGGGAACCTCCGTGCGCGCGACGAACTCCCGGAAGTGGTGGCGGTCGTCGACCGGAGCCGCGACGCCGTCGACGTCTTCGAGTCGAGCCGCGGCCTCGGACGCCATCGTCACGCACTCCTCGGCGAGAGACGCCAGGCCCGACGCACCGAGCGAGGCGATGTGAATCGCCGTTCGAAGCGCGACCCACGCCTGGTTCGTACAGATGTTCGACGTGGCCCGTTCCTTCCGGATGTGCTGCTCTCGGGTCTGCAGCGTCAGGGTGTACGCGCGCCGTCCATCGGCCGTCTCGCTCGTTCCCACGAGCCGTCCGGGGACCTGTCGCAGATACCCCTCCTTGACGGCGAACAGGCCGAGCCCCATCCCGTGGCTGGCCGAGAGACCCAGGACGCTCGCGTCGCCGATGACGATGTCTGCGCCCACTGCGGCCGGCTCCTTCAGGAGCGCCAACGCGACGGGGTCCGACCCGAGACAGAACGCCGCCTCGTGGTCGTCCGCGAGGCTCGCGACATCCGATAGTCGCTCCTCGATCGCCCCTCGGGCGGTCGGTGACTGGGCGTACACCATCACGACGTCCTCGTCGATCAGGTCCGAGAGCGCGTCGAGGTCGGTGTTCCCCGCGTCCAGCGGATAGGTCTCCACTGTCAACTCCGCGCCGTCGGCGTAATTTTCCAACACGCTTCGCCGCTCCGAGCGGATGGTCTCGGGGACGAGGACGCGAGAGCCACTGGTGTCTCTGACCCGCGCGGCGAGCAGGGCCGCCTCGCCGAGCGCGGTCGCGGCGTCGTACATCGAGCAGTTGGCGACGTCGAGGCCGGTCAGTTCGACGATCATCGACTGGAACTCGAAGAGCGCCTGGAGGAACCCCTGGGAGGTCTCCGGTTGGTACTGCGTGTAGGAGGTCAGAAACTCCGAGCGCAGCGAGAGGTAGTCGACGACCGACGGCACGTAGTGGTCGTAGTGGCCGCGCCCGAGGAACTCGGTCCGATCGGCGTTCCGTCCGAGCAGATCCTCGATTTCGCTTCTGACCTCGTACTCCGATTTCGCCTCGACGTCGAAGTCGCCATCGAAGGCGACCGCCTCCGGGACGTCGAACAGTTCCTCCACGCTATCGGCGTCGATCGCCGAGAGCATCGCCTCCACTTCCTGCGGCGTCTGCGGGGCGAAGGGACTCGATTCGTTCGGTTCGTGCGACCCGTCCGTTCGGTCGTGTTGGATTCGTTGCATTGTCGTCATTCGGTCTGCTCGCGGTAGTCGTCCGCGTCGAGCGCGTCGTCAGGTACCTGTCCGTCGATCTCGAAGAGCCACCCCTCGCCGTACGGATCGGTGTTGAGCAGCTCCGGTCGGTCGAGAACGTCGTCGTTGGTCGCGGTCACTGTTCCCGAAACCGGGGTGTAGATGTCCGAGACCGCTTTGATGCTCTCGACGACCGCGCAGGCCGTCCCGCTTTCGAGGGACTCGCCCTCCTCCGGGAGTTCGACGAACACGACGTCGCCGAGTTCGTCCTGCGCGAAGTCGGTGATCCCGATTCGCCGGGCATCTCCGCGGTCATCGATCCACTCGTGTGAGTCGGTGTACTGTAAGTCGTCGGGCGTCTCGTTCGTCATTGTCTCTGAGCTTCGTGGGGGTTGTCGTTCGTCATTGTCTCTGAGGTTCGCTGCGCGCGTCGTTCGTCATCGGCTCTGTTGCTGTGAGAGCGTTCGGTGCGCGTTACTCGCCGCACGATTCGAGGAACGGCGTGCCGACGACGGTCGCGTCGACAGACCGGTCGCGGACCGAGACCGAGAGGCCGGTGCCGGAGGATGCGAATTCGGCGTCGACGTATCCGAGCGCGATCGGGATCCCGAGCGTGGGACTCATCGTCCCGCTCGTCACTCGACCGACGGGGTCGCCGTCGTCGCAGATCTCGTACCCGTGGCGAGCAATCGCCCGCTCTTCGAGACGCAGTCCGACGATCCGCTCGTCGACGCCATCGTCCCGAACCTGTTCTAAGGCCGACCGACCGACGAAGTCCTCGTCGTCGAAGTCGACGACGAATCCGATGTCGGCCTCGAAGGGGTCGTGCGGTTCGTCCTCGGGGTCGAAGTCCTGCCCGGAGAGCAGCAGCCCGGCCTCGAGCCGGAGGGTGTCTCTGGCTCCGAGTCCACAGCGCTGCACGTCGTCGAACAGGCGATCGATCGCCGTCGCATCCTCCCCGGGAAAGAGGATCTCGACGCCGTCTTCACCGGTGTACCCCGTCCGAGCGGCGAGGCACTCGACGTCGCCGATCGATGTGTCCACCAGGGAGAACGGGTCCAATCCGTCGATCTGTCCGTCCGCCTCCTCGTCGATACGCTCGACCGCGTCGGGCCCCTGGACCGCGATCATTCCAGTTTCCGTGGTCCGGTTTCCGAGAGTGACGTCGAGGCTCCAGCGGTCGGCGTACTCGCGCAGTCGACCGTACAGTTCCTCGTCGTGTCCGGCGTTCGGAACGACGACGTACCCACTTTCACTCGGGTGATCGTACACGACGATGTCGTCGAGCATAACGCCGTCAGGACGGAGAACACACGAGTACTGCGCCTCGCCCGGTTCGAGCCCCCGAACGTCGCTCGGTGTGAGTCGGTGCAACAACGTCTCCGCACCGGGCCCGTCGACGGCCAGCTGCCCCATATGGCTCACGTCGAACAGCCCGACACCCTCTCGTACGGCTCGATGTTCCTCCCGGATCGAGCCGAACGAGACCGGCATCTCCCACCCGCCGAAGTCGGTGAAGTCCGCACCCGCTCGACGGTGAGCTTCGTACAGCGGTGTTCGCTTGGGTGACACACTCTACACCATACAACTACAAGTATTTATGTGTTTTTTGCCCAAATAATTACGTATCCGTTGTATTATAACGCGGTATTTTTCGCGATGTGTGAATCGAAGTGGCTGTCGTCAGCACACTCCGATCCCGTCTCGGTCTGTTCGGATCGGCGGCGGGATCCGACTCTTTTAGCCCGTTTGAGGTGTATCTCCGGCGGAGACGGGAGTTCGAACGGTCACGTTTACCGATTATCGCTTCGTCGAAGCCGAGACAGCGTTCGCCCCTGCGTAATCGGGGAAGTACACATCTGGTCATACTTCGCCCAGAAAGTGGCCAAATATGAATTTAGAGTCCGAAGAATGACTAAATAACAATTACTTGGGCCGTGAGCGCTCTCCGCCCTCCGAAACCACGTCTCGAGGTGCCACTGAAATTCGCATCTCGTGAATGTTTATATATCTCCCCCGCGAACGGTGGCCCGTGCCAGAACACGGACGCGAACTGACGACGACCGCCACCTCGCTCCGGATCGTCGACGCGATCGACCGACTGGAAGGGGCCCGAATGAGCGAGATCGCCACGGAACTGGGGTTGGCCAACAGTACCGTCCACGCGCACCTGACGACGCTTCGCAACCACGAACTCGTCGTGAAGGAGGGCAACGAGTTCCACCTGGGGATCAAGTTCTTCCACCTCGGCGAGCAGGCGCGCCACCGAAAGCCCGAGTACGAGATCGTTCGACGGCACGCCCACGAACTGAGCAATCGCCTCAACGAGGAGGTCGCGTTCGCCATCACCGAGCACGGGCGGTCGGTCATCATCTTCGACGAGAACAACGACCCTGCGAAGGAGGGGTTCCAGGTGGGACGATACTTCCATATGCATAACTCCGCGAGCGGGAAAGCGATGCTCGCGGAGTTCTCCCGCGACCGAGTCGAGGGGGTGCTCGATCGGTGGGGACTTCCCAGGGAGACGGAGAACACGATCCAGAGCGCGGAAGAACTCTACGACGAGTTGGAGCGGACCCGCGAACGGGGCTACTCGCTCAACCAACAGGAAGCCCTCGAGGGACTGATGGCCGTGGGGATGGCCATTACGACTCCCGATGGAAGCGTACTGGGATCTCTCGACGTGTCGGGGCCGCCGTACCGCCTCTCCGAGGAACAGATCGTCCCGGAGTTACGTGAGGCCGTAACTCAAATCGAACGGGAGATCGCATCACGGTATGGACCGGGTGATCGCGATCAGTAGTCGTGGATGGGGTCGTCGTCGTCGGTGACGGCTTTGATGTAGCCGATCTTGTCGTAGGCGATCCACTCCTCGACATATTTCCACTCTCCGTCGACCTTCTGGATGAGACAGTTCGCGATACCGAGGTTGTCCTCCATTGTCTTCCCGGTCGGCGGTCCGTATTCCGTCGGACCGGTGTTCTCGGCGGTTATCGTCCGCACCATCGAGGTGTAGTACCCGTCTTCGGGGTTGCCCTCCCAGATGATCTTCTCGATGTTCATCTCCGTCTCGGGGAACGCGTTCAACCGCGCCAAGGTGTCTTCGACGAGCGCCTCGGAACCGACGATGTCTCCCTCGCCGCCGTGGACGACCACGTCGTCGTCGTAGTACTCGTAGATCTTGCCGACGAGTTTCTCGTCCCAGATCTCCCTGGTGCTTTGACGGATCATCCGCTCGACGTCGAGCTCGTCCGCGGTGCGCCAGTCTTCGGTCATCGCCGCGCCCCCGTGGCAGCGTCTGCTATCCGGTGATCGATACCTGCATCCGACTTTATCACAGTCTTTAGGCTTGATTGCGTCACTACTGAACCCTACTGAATGGTTTGCATCGTGTGTTTTAAATATTACGCTACATTTGGCTCCAGATCCCCTATCATCCGGGTCGAATCCGTTCGACGGAGCGTCTCCGTCTGCCGAGGATCAGAAATACTGTCGATCGTCACGAAGCCGGTCGAAGACGTCGACGCCCATCTGTTGGAGCAGATCGATCTTGTCGATGAACACCCAGTTCTCCGCGAGGCGCTCGCCCTCCCGTCGCCAGAAGTCCATCACGCGCATCTCGACCGGCTCCTCTGTCGCTGGAAGCCCCATCCATCCGTCGCCGAGGTGTGTCGCTCTAACGGACGGCCACCCCGTCGATGCGCAGTAGTTGCCTTCGGCGAACCGGGCGACGTGATCACCACCCTCGCGGTCGGGGAACGCCTCGAGAAACGGAGCCTGATGATACTCCTGAAAACCGTCGATACCTCGGGTGGTACCGGTCCCTGCCGGCCCGTACCACATAAAGTCCTCGTGCCAGAACTTCTCGAGGCCCATCCCGTCGAGGCCCTCCTCCTCGTAGTCGTGGAGGCCGTCGATCATCCCTTCGACCACCTGAAGGGTCTTTTCGGATTCCTCATCGTCCTGTTCGTCGAGGAGAACGCCGTCCTGCGTCATCGGGCCCGGGATCACGACTTCCGGAGCGAGCGCCGGGGCGAACTGATAGCCGGCCTGCCGCATCACGTCCAGCATATCGACGAGCAGCCTGGTCTCGGCGATCTGTCCGTCGACCACGCGGTGGAACTCACCGTACCGAAGCCACGTTGCGTGTCCGGTCGCGGGGATGTCGAGCCAGTCGTTCTCGAACGTCCCGACGAGGTTACCCGTCGCACAGACCCACTCGCCGCCGTTAAACTCGCCGGCGAACAGGATGTAGTCGTTCTTTTCGAGATCCGGGAAGGATTCGAGGAGCGGCACCCAGTAGGCGTCAGCTATCGCGTCGGTACCCTCGACCGCGTTGATCGGCTCAGGACCGTGCCACTCCGCGTCGGCGTGGTAATAATCTGCGAGGAGGTCCCCAACATTCTCCGCAGTCGCGTCGTGAATTTCCTGTGAAAACTCGTGGACTAACCGCTTGCGTTCGCTCGTCATTGGCTCACACGTAAGGTGGAGCGTAACACGGTAAAATAAGTACCGGTCGGCAGTGCCTGGTGAGATCGCCGAAGTCCATCGAATGGGTCGGGTCGAGCATCCACGACGTGGGAAGCACCACGAGTTATATCAGCGAGCACCCCTGCTGTTCTCATCAACGACTGCTATCGGGATTCTACGTCTCTAGTCACTCGATCGACCGACTGCGTGCGATCGGATGCGTCACCAGTTACTAACAATAGAATAAGGGTCTTCGCGCTGTGTACTGTCGGATGTGACGATGTGTGGCTTTCTGATACCGGGGGGAGGGGATTGCGTCTGACAGTAGTAGAACCGTACCGGCACATCCTCGTTCTGATCCCTCACTGGGTCCCGGGCCACTGAACCGCTCCGGGATTGTTGCGGAGTCGTCCGAAGACGTCGACGCCCATCTGGTTGAGCAAGTCGATGATGTCGATGAAAACCCAGTTCTCCGCCAGCAGGTCGCCCTCCCGCCGCCAGAAGTCGATGACGCGGAAGGTTACTGTCTCACCGGTGCTCGGGAGGCCAAACAGGCCGTCCCCGCAATGCGTAGTCTCACCGCTCGGCCACGCCGTCCACGCACAGTAGTCACCTTCGGCAACACGGATGGCGTTCCCCCCGGTTCCGCGGTCGGGAAAGGCTTCCAGCCATGGCCCTTGATGGAACTCCTGGAACCCGTCGACGCCACGGGTGGTACCGATGCCGGCGGGCCCGTACCACATAAAGTCCTCGTGCCAGTACGTGTCCATATCCATAACATCCAAATTTTCCCCATCGTACGAACCTAGCCCCTCGAAGATCATATCCTCAACCAGCTGGAGGGTCTGTTTGGACTCTGATCCTTCCTGCTCGTCAAATAGGAGTCCGTCCTGTGTTGCTGGGCCTGGTCGAACGACTTCGGGCGCAAGTGCCGGGATGAATCGGTAACCCGCCTGTCGCATCACGTCAAGCACGTCGAACAGAATCCGCGTCTCTGCTATTTTTTCATCCACTACGCGGTATAGTGCACCGTACTGGATCCAGGTCGTATGCCCGGTTGCAGGGATGCCGAGCCAGTCTTCATCAAACGTACCGACAAACGTCCCTGCCGTACTGACCCACTCCTCGCCTTCGAACTCATCTTCGAGGAGGATGTAGTCGTTCGTTTCGAGGTCGGGAAACCCAGTCAACAGTGGTTTCCAGCATCCTTGGGCTATCGATTCGACACCATTCAACTCGTTGATTGGCTCCGGACCGTACCACCCCGCGTCATCGTGGTAGAACTCGTCGAGGAGGCCATCGACACTCTCTGCCGTCACGTCGTGGATGCACTGTGAGAACTCGTGGACTAAT
Source organism: Halobellus rarus (assembly GCF_024494595.1). Classification (GTDB taxonomy): domain Archaea; phylum Halobacteriota; class Halobacteria; order Halobacteriales; family Haloferacaceae; genus Haloquadratum; species Haloquadratum rarum. Next base: position 273,770 of record NZ_JANHDI010000006.1, read on the forward strand.
CGCTTAGGTTCAGCTGCCATATAATTCGGCCTCGACTAAGATAACCACTCACACGGAAAATGAAACTATCGTACGGGGTGGTGCGTCCGAGCGCGTACTTTCTCCAAGTTATGGCGCGGAGGACCGCCGAACAGACCGCGGATTCTCGCGTAGACGTTCAAACACGTCGACACCGAGCTGGTCGAGCAGGTCGATCATATCGATGAACACCCAGTTCTCCGCGAGGAGGTCACCCTCCCGTCGCCAGACGTCGATAACCCGCATATCTGTCGAGTTCCCGGTCGCTGGCAGTCCCAGCCACCCGTCGCCCAGATGAGTCCCCACAACTGCTGGCCATCCAGTCGAGGCACAATAGTTCCCCTCGGCGAGGCGCGCGTCGTGGTGTCCAACTTCCCGGTCGGGGAACGCCTCCAAGAACGGATTCTGATGGAACTCCTGGAATCCGTCGATCCCCCTGGTACTCCCGATGCCGGCCGGTCCGTACCACATAAAGTCCTCGTGCCAGTACTGCTCCATACCCATATTTTCCAGACCCTGTTCTTCGTAGGAATTCAGCCCGTCGAACAACATCCCCTCCACCAGTTCCATCGTCTGTCGGGAATCCTCCTCGTCCTGCGGTTCGAGCAGGACACCGTTCTGACTCGTCGGGCCCGGAATAATCACTTCCGGCGCGAGAGACGGAACGAACTGGTAGCCGGCCTGCCGGAGCACGTCCAGCACGTCGACGATGGTTCGCGTCTCGGCGATCTTCCCGTTCTCGAACCGGTGGAACTCGCCGTATCGGAGCCACGTCGCGTGTCCGGTCGCGGGGATGTCGAGCCAGTCGTTCTCGAACGTCCCGACGAGATTGCCGGTCGCACAGACCCACTCGTCGCCCTCGAACTCCCCGGCGAACAGGACGTAGTCGTTCTTCTCGAGATCCGGGAATGCTCGCAGCAAGGGCCGCCAGAACTCTTCGACCAGTTCAGCCCGGCCCGCGAGTTCGTCGATCGGTGCCGGACCGTGCCACTCGACGTCCTCGTCGACGTATTCGGCAAGTAGATCCTCGATGCCGTCTGCAGTCGTCTCGTGAACACGACTGGAGAACTCGTGTACTGATTGTTTATTTTCCATTCTTTGTGTTGCCATAGCTCTCACCGACTGGATTATGGTCCTCGCGGATATGATAAAACACTATCGGACGCGCATATGGACTCGTTCGAGCGCTGCTTCAGACTCCGGGTCGACGGCCGATAACCTAGCGCCGTTTAGAGATACTGCCGGTCGTTCCGCACCCGCTCGAGAACGTCGACGCCAATCTGGTCGAGCAAGTCGATCATATCGATGAACACCCAGTTTTCTGCGAGCAGATCCCCCTCGCGGCGCCAGAAGTCCATAACCCGCATCTCGACTGATTTGCCCGTCGCAGGGAGTCCCAGCCACCCGTCGCCGAGGTGTGTCGCCTCCAAGCTCGGCCAGCCAGTCCACGCACAGTACGTTCCCTCGGCCAGTCGGATGTCGTCGCTGTCAGCTTCCCGATCGGGGAAGGCATCCAGAAACGGCTGCTGATGATATGCCTGAAACCCGTCGATACCGCGGGTCGAACCGATGCCAGCGGGACCGTACCACATAAAGTCGTCGTGCCAGTACTCGTCCATCCCCATCCCGTCGAGTCCTTCGTCTTCGTAGGATTCCAAACCCTCGAAGATCATCCCCTCGACCAGTTCAAGCGTCCGCTCGGTCTCGGCTGGGTCCGCACCATCGAGGAGGATGCCGTCGACAGTCGCCGGTGCTGGCGCGACGATTTCGGGGGCGAGCGCCGGGACGAACTGATAACCGGCCTGCCGCAGTACGTCGAGGACGTCGATGAAGAGCCGAGTCTCCGCGATTTTCCCCTCCTCGAACCGATGGAACGTCCCGTGTCTGATCCACGTCGCGTGCCCGGTGGCGGGGATGTCGAGCCAGTCGTTCTCGAACGTCCCGACAAAGTTGCCTGCGGCACACACCCACGTACTGTCTCGGAACTCACCGCCAAAGAGGATGTAATCGTTCCGCTCGAGATCCGGGAACGACTCGAGGAGCGGCTCCCAGTAGTGTTGGCGGATCTCCTCGCGCCCGGCCAACTCGTCGAAAGGAGCCGGACCGTGCCACCCCGCGTCAGGATGGTAGTGTTCCGCCAGGAGGTCTGCGATACGATCGGTTCCCGTGTTCCGCACCGAACGGGCGAAATCGTGGATTCGCCGCTTGCACTGTCCGCGTTCATTGCTCATTCGTAACACCCACCTACGGATCTGTGACACGGTCACAAAAACGATTCGGGGATGCCGGATAGACGACGGGCAAGTTGCCGAGAGACGTCGACAGCCGAGGTCCCTTCAGCGAAAGGGACGATAGCTATTTGTAGCTCGATAGAATCTCTCTTCGTATGTCGGAGACTGCTCCAGTCGTTAGAACGCTCGACATCGCCGATACCGTGTACGATATCACCTGGCAGGCCGCAGACGAAGGGCCAGAAATCACCCAGGGCGAGCGCCACCGGACCTATTTTTTCGACCTTCCCGGTGACGTACCGACCCTCGTGGACACCTGCTTTCAGAACCGCGCCGAGTACCTCTTCGAGGGCATCGAACAGATCGGCGTCGAACCCGAACGGCTCGTCATCACACACCGGCATTTAGACCACGTCGGCGCGTTCGACGAGGTAGTGGAACGCTACGACGTGGAAACGTGGGTCCCCGAGGACGACAACGTCGTCGAGATCGACGACTACGGAATCGACATTCAGACCGAACCCGATCACCTCTTCGGCGACAAGGAACAGATCGGCCGGTTCGAGACCGTACACGTCCCCGGTCACTCGCCCGGGAACTCCGTTCTCGTCGACGAAGAGGCGGGAATAGCCCACTGCGCCGACACGGTTTCGGGATCGGACCGCCGCGGTCTCCCGCCGGGGTATCTCCTCCATCCGCCGCAGGCGACACACACGAATCAGCCGGCGGAGGCGGCTGTCGAGGCCGAGAAGAACCTCGAAAAACTGCTGGACTACGAGTTCGATGTCGCGCTCCTCAACCACGGGACGCCGGTGTTCAAAGACGCCTCGAAAAAACTCGAACGCTACGTCAACTTCGAATCGAACTTCAGTGGCGAGGGTCGATCGATCCACGCTAACGATCGAAAGACCATCGAGGCGGACGAACTGTACAGCCGTCTCGACGAGTAACGTCACCTCCAGCCGTCCCGAGAGGCAAAGTCACCCTCCACTATCTCGACGAAGACCGTTACTCGCCGCCGACCTGATCTTCCAGTTCCTGTTCGAACATCTTCACGACCGAACCAACGTCTTCCTCACCGAACCCCTCGTCACTTGCCTGCGTGTACAGGCGGTGGACGAGGCTTCCCATCACCATCGGGAAATCCTCCGAATCCGCCATATCGACGGCGAGGCCGACGTCCTTTCGCGCGAAGTCGACGCTGAACCCCGCCTCGAAGTCACGTTCGAGCACGCGCGGCATTCGGCTTTCGAACGCCACCGAAGTGGCGCTGGCGTTCCCCAGAATGTCCCAGAGGCGCTCGCTATCGATGCCGTACCGAGCGCCGAGCGCGACGGTCTCCATCGCCAGCAGCAGGTTCCCCATCGACATCGTATTGTTCAGCAGCTTCATCGCGTGTCCGGCCCCCGAAGAGCCGGCGTAGTGGAGCTCCGCACAGAGGGCCTGCAACACGTTCTGTGCGTGCTCGGAGTCGAAGACGGCCTCTTTTCCACCAACGAGGCCCGTGAGAGTACCGTCACGCGAGTTTTCCGGTCCGCCAGTGATCGGCGCATCCAGAATCTCTGCGGGCGTGTCCTCGACAGCCTCGGCGACCGCTTCGGTCGTCGGCGGTGCGATCGTACTCATCTCCAAGAAGGTTGTCTCGACAGACTCGTGCGCTAGCCCTCCCTCACCGGTATACACGGCCTTCACGATCTCGGAGTTCGGGAGGCTCGTGATGGTGACGTCGCTCCGTCGGGCAACGTCGCGGCCGCTGTCAGCGACGATCCCTCCGTAATCGGCAAACGTCTCGCGGGCCTCCGGCTGGAGGTCGTGTCCGTACACCTCGAAGCCCTCGTCGAGGAGATGCTTCGCCATATTGCCGCCCATCTTGCCGAGTCCGACGACTCCGGCAGTGGTCTCAACCATATCGAAAAGTCTGCCTACCCGTTATTATATGTACCGACTAGTCGAGATGCGGCGTCGCCGTCGCGGCAGGGTCAGACACTACTGGAAATTGTGGTAGACCGACTTGATCTGGGTGTACTTCAGCGCGCCGTGTTTCCCGTCTTCGCCGCCCAGTCCGGACTCGTTCCAGCCGATGTGGTGGCCCTGTTGTGCGCCACCACTCCCGTTGATGAACGTCTCGCCGAAGTCGAGGTCCTCCGCGATCTGCATCGCATCGCGATAGCTCTCGGTGAAGACGTACGAGGAGAGCCCGTACCGCGAGTCGTTGGCGTACGCGACGGCCTGATCCACGGAGTCGACCTCGACGACGGGCGCCACCGGGCCGAACACCTCCTCGCTGACGACGTCCATTTCCTGATTCACGTCGCCGAGAACGGTCGGTTCCACCCAGTGACCGCCCGAGGTGGGCGGCTCTGCGACCGACTCACCGCCCGTCAGGACCGTTGCCCCCTGCTCGATCGCTCCTCGGATCGCTTCCTGCGTCTTCTCGAGTTCTCCCGCGCTCACCTGCGGCCCCATATCGGGGTCGTCACGCGGGTCGCCGATCTCGAGGGCGTCCATCGCTTCAACGAACTGCGACTGGAACTCATCGCGGACGTCGGAGTGGACGTATACCCGCTCGACGCACGTGCAGGCCTGTCCCGCGTTGATCGTCCGCGACGCGACGATGTTCTCCACGGCGAGTTCGACGTCGGCGTCCGCGCAGACGATCGCCGGCGCCTTACCACCGAGCTCGAGCGAAACCCGCGTGAGATCGTCCGCCGCGTTACGCATTATCGCCTTCCCGGTCTCGACGTTGCCGGTCATCGTCACGTAATCCACCTCGCTGTCGCTTACGAGTCCGGCTCCGACCGCGCCGCCGCCGGTCACGACGTTCAGGACACCTGGTGGAAGATCGACCTCGCGGTCGACGATGTCGACCAGTTCGAGCGTGGTCAGCGGCGTCAGCTCGCTCGGCTTGAGGACTGTCGTGTTGCCAGTGACGAGGGCAGGCGCGAACTTCCGCACGAAGACGGAAATCGGGAAGTTCCACGGGATAATCCCCGCGACAACCCCGTAGGGCTTCCGCAGCAGATTGATCGACTGGCGCGGTTCGCTTCCCGGAACGACGTCGCCTTCGATTCGACGGTCCCACTCCGACATATATCGTGCGATGTCCGCGGCCGCGCGGATCTCGTATTCCGCCACCGAATACGTCTTTCCCTGTTCGGTGACGAGCGTCTCTGCCAGCGGTTCGGCGTGGTCTTCGAGGAGGTCCGCGATCTCACGGATCAGATCACCGCGTTCCTTCGCCGGGCGTCGCTCCCATTCGGGTTGCGCGGCCCGCGCCGCTTCCGTGGCTCGCCGGACGTCGTCTGTCGTCGCGGACGGTACTGAATCCACTTCTGTCCCTGTAGTCGGATCAGAGACGGGAATGCTGTCGTCGTTCGCCGGTGCGTGCCACTCGCCGTCGATGTAGAGAGGCGTATCACTCAACTCTTGGCTCATCCATTGAGGGGTCGAACCACAGGAATAAATAATTAGCCTCTGGGCCGGAGCGGTCGGGGTCGAACGGGGAACAGGTCCTGTGCATTTGACACACAGCTGCTGGACGATAGATCGATCAGAGCTGCACTACAGCGGGAGATGAGGAAAATCTGAGCGGAACGAAGCCCGTCTCAGGAGCTAACGGCGGCCGCTTTGAAGCCAATCAGGCGGCCGATCAGCACCACGAGGACCAGCACCAAGAGAATCTGAATCGATGCGGTGGCCGCCACTAGCGGTGACGACTCGTACTGCAGGAAGAGGAATATCTCGACCGGCAGCGTCGTCGAGCTCCCGCTCGAGAGGAACAGCGCGACCAGAGAGTCCGTGAACGAGAGGATGAACGCCAGCAGGAATCCGGAGATGACCCCGCTTTTCATCAACGGGAGCGTTATCTTCCGGAACGCCTGGAACTTGGTCGCGCCGAGGTTTCGCGCCCCTTCGACGAGTTCGGTATCGACCGACTCGATCGCCGTCATCGCCGTGAGGAACGTGTACGGGATCGTGATGACCACGTGGCCCACGACGAGCTTTGCGGACGTCGGAACGAAACTCAGGAAGTTGAAATTGAGCGTTATCATCAGCGCGAGCGCGATGATCGCCGGCGGGATGATGAGGGGAGAGATGAAGTACATAACGACCTCGTTCTCGAACGGCACGTCACGGCGAACGACGACGTACGCGGCGAGGATTCCGAGGATCGTCGAGATCGTGGCGGTAGTGACTGCGATCGGTAGGCTCACGAAAAAGAACGGGTCGAAGAACGAACTCGCGATGAATTCTTGATACCAGCGCAGGGAGATCCCTGTCGGGGGAAATGCCTGAGATTGGGTCGGGTTGAGCGAGATCCCGACCACGATGACGATCGGAAGGACCAGTATGGATACCGCTAATCCGAGCAGCCCGTAATAGAGCGCCCGTCCGGCGAAGACCGCCGGAGCCGAGAGCGACCGCGAGTTCCGGCCGGTCAGGAGCGTCGAAATCACGCTCATAATCGCCATCAGTCCCATTCTGAAACCCCCATTCGGTCGCGAACGAATGAAAAGTAAATGTACACCATTGCTGTCGTCGTGATCGTCAGGATCGTCCCAACGGCGCTCGCGAAGGGCCAGTTGAGACCGTTCACGGCACTGTCGTATATCAACCGCCCCATCGTCAGATCCGAACGGCCGCCGAGCAGGTCAGGAGTCACGATTGAGTTCATCGTCAGGACGAACACGAAGATGGTCCCGGTGAGTAGACCGGGCAGGCTCAGGCGGAACGTCACCTTGTAGAACGCCTGGAGCTGATTCGCGCCGAGGTTTCGCGCCGCGGGGACGAGCGAGTCCGGGATGTCTTCGATCGACGAGTAGACGGGCAGGACGACGAGCGGGAGGTATACCCCGATTAGACCGATTGTGACCGACAGCGTGTTCCCCAGAAGAGCGATTTTGAAACCCAGCAGATCCTGGAGGACAGTGTTGATCACGCCGTTGGTGGCGAACAGAACGATCCACCCGTAGATGCGGACCACCGTCCCGACCATAAGTGGGAGGAAGACCGCGAACAGCGCCAGCTGGCGACGCAGCGGAGTGGTCGTTGCGATAAAGTACCCGAGTGGGTACCCAAGCAAGACGCAGAACGCGGACACGATGAGCGACAGCCTGACCGTGTACCAGAGCAGTCCCTGGTAGAAGGGATCGAACAGGAGCTGCTCGTAGTGTTCGAGGGTGAAGTTCCAGGAAATGATCGTCGTCGCGCTGTACTCGAAAAAGCTGATGTACACCGCATAGAGGATCGGGATGATCAGGAAGAACAGCAGGTACGCCGCCGGTGGCACGGCCGGAAGGTACTCGTCCAGCCAATCCGAGACCCGGTTTGGCCGACCGACGAGATCGCCAGTGAAGTCTGTGATTGCGCCCAGCATACTACGCCTCCACGAGCCCGTAATCCTCGAATCGGACAGTCACGCTGTCACCTTCGGTGTACTGCGGTGCGCCCAGATCAGTGGTGAGGAACTCGTTTCCACCCACTTCGATCTTGTACTCGGTCACCGAGCCAAGGTGGACCGTGCTGCGGACGGTCCCAGAGAAGACTCGTTCCCCGTCGGGGGGGTTGATCGTGATGTCCTCGGGACGGATGTAGAGGAGGTCCGTGGCTGCGTCAGCGTCCGCCTCGTGCATCGGCAGCGAGATGTCGTCGTCCTCGAAGGTCACGGTACCGTTCTGCCCCTTAGTGACAGAGACGAAGTTCGAGTCGCCGACGAAGTTCGCGACGAACTTCGACTGTGGGTCCTGGTAGATCTCCGACGGAGGTGCGTACCGAATCTTCTCGCCCTCGTGGAGCACGAGCACGCGGTCAGACAGCGTCAGTGCCTCGCGCTGGTTGTGTGTCACGTAGATCGACGTGATCTCGAGCCTGTCGTGCAGGTCTTTGATCTCACGGCGCATCTGCTCGCGGAGCTGGCGGTCGAGGTCCGACAGCGGCTCGTCGTAGAGGAGCAAGTCGGGTTCGAGAACGAGGACGCGGGCCAGCGCGACACGCTGTTGTTCCCCGCCGCTCAAGTTCTGGATATTGCGATCTTCGTAGCCCGGGAGTGAAACGATCTCGAGGATTTCGGCGACGCGCTCTTCCATCTCTGCCTCCGTGAGGTTTTCTCGATGTCGGAGACCGAACGCGACGTTGTCGAACACGGACATATGAGGAAACAGAGCTAGGCGCTGGAACACGAGCCCCATATTTCGGTCCTCGGGCGGGAGCCCGATCATCTCGTTCCCGGCGACGACAATGCTCCCCGCGGTGGGATCGACGAATCCGGCGATCGACTTCAGCATCGTCGTCTTCCCGGACCCCGATGGCCCGAGAATCGAGACGAACTCGCCTTCCTCGATGTCTAATGAAACATCGTTCACTGCGACGACGTCCCCGTACGTTTTTCGGAGGTTCTGAATGTTTACGAATGCCATTTCTGGATTATAGCTTGAGATTGGCTGGTTATTATTTATTCTTTGCGGAGAAAATACACCACGTGCAGACGCGCTGACGGTTGTCGGTATTATGCGCCAGCGATGATTTTCTTGAAGCGCTGGCCGTCTTGTTGTTTCTGCTGTTCTACCTGGACCCAGTCGATGTCGACGTCGTACCGTTGTCTCTGTTCCTCGGTGGGATTTATCATCGGGTGCTTCTCTTTGACCTCTTCAGAGATCATCTCGAGCGCCTTCGGGTTGGCCGGCGGGTAGCCCATAGTCTCGGCGAAGTAGACCTGTGGTTCAGGGGCCAGATTGCCGTTTCCGAGTATTTTGGCCTGCTCGAGGCGGTCCTCGCTGGTGTGTTTCGTGATCGGGTATCCCCACGTGTCCTGGACGCATCCGCCCTCCGGGACCGAGAAGCCCATCGGGAGGCCCTCGTCGATTTCGATGTTCTCGGCTCGCGCCGAAAGGAATGGCGCGACGTACATCTCGTCGTTCAAATAGAGGGAGCGAGCTTGGTCGATCGAGTCGAAGATGATGGGATCAGTCGTCTCGACGAACTCACGGAGCCAGTTCAGCCCCGGTTCGATATTGTCGAGAGAGCCACCCTTGATTTTGTTGATAACGTAGAAGTACTTCGACCCCGCATTGTCCCAGGGCTCGAATCCGACTTTCCCCTCGAGGTCGGGGTCGATGAGCGAATCCCAGGTGTTGAACTCCTTGTCAGTCATATCTTCCCGGTAGGCGATACCGCGCGGGAAGTATACGGTCCCGCCCATATACTCGTTTTTGAACGCGGGCGGGATGTCGTCGTAGTTCTCGAAGTCGGTCTGTTTGATGAGGGCGTCGTTCTGTCCGAGAAGTGCGGCGCGCTGCGCGTCCAGTTCGACGAGTTCGTAGTTCGGATTCTCCGGGTCGCGTTTCAGCTCCGCCGTGTACTGTTCGGACGAAGCAGTGATGTAGTTATAATTGTGTTCCTCTTCGTACGGGGGCTCACCGTTTGCGAACGGTTCGAACAACGATTCCCGTCGGGCTTCTCCCCAGCTGCCGCCGCCGCCACCGACGCGAACGACTGCCTTATCGCCACCAGAGCTGCCGCCGCTGGAACTGGTGGTGCTTCCGTCACCGGAACCGCCGTCGCCGCTGCCACTGTCGCCGTCCGACGTGCCACCGCCGCCACCGCCAGAACAGCCGGCAAGTCCTGCAACCCCAGTCCCTGCGGCGAGAGCTTTGACTACTTTTCTCCGAGACAACAGGCTGTCATTGACACCCATAGGTAGGGATATACATAGTACTACTAAAGCATTTTCAAACATATATGATACTAACCCCGAACAGCGACGCACAAGTAGGATCGGAGATTCGTTCAACAATATTGAACTGAAACGGTTGCTCCGGGAGAACAAGAAGATTGTTATGGCATCGCGCCGAATTCCGTGGTATGACTCGACACGACAACACCCTCAAATCGGTCAACAAGGTGTTCAAGATGGTTGAACACCTCAAATCCAACGGTGGGAAAACGGTCACAGAACTATCACAGGAGCTAGATATGCCGAAGAGCACTGTACAGGTCTATTTGAATACCCTCGCGAAGAACAAATTCGTCGTAAAGGATGGCGCGAAGTACCAGATCGGTCTGCAGTTCCTGCAATACGGAATGTACGCACTCTGGAACGAACCCGTGTTCCCTAACGTCAAATCGAAAGTCGAGGAACTAGCGGATACGACTGGGGAGCTGGCGGCCTGTTTCGTAGAAGAACTCGGAGAGGCTGTATACGTCTACGGGACGGAGGGGAATCGGGCAGTCCGGACCGATCTCACGATGGGTGACCGATCAGGTCTCCACTGCACGGCCAGCGGAAAGGCAATTTTCGCGCATCTCCCGCAGGAACGAATCGAGGAGATCATTTCACAGCGACCGCTAGAACAAAAGACGCCACAGACCATCACGGACCCCGACGAACTGCGAGAGGAGCTAAAACAGATACGTGAGCAGGGACATGCCTACTCCAGAGAAGAATCAGTAGAGGGGATGCGTTCGGTCGCAGCACCGATCCTGCTCGACGGCGAGGTCGTCTGCTCGATCAGCCTCGCTGGACCTGCTAACCGGTTCGTCGGCGAACGATTCACCGCCGATATCCCGGACATCGTAAAGGGTGCAGCCAACGAAATAGAACTAAAATTGACGTACTCCGAGAGCGGCCTGTAGTCGACCGTGTAGAATAACAGATGTACATATATTATATAATTCTCTTAGCACCAGTGTACCCTCATACCACGCCGCCAGGACCTCGATAATCACAAATGTACAAATGTTATCCCCCCTCCCCTCAATTACTTCAAGTCGTATGCAGCAGATTTGTTCAACAATATTGAACAAGTTTTAGAGCAACGATCATCATAGACCGCTTGAGCAGACCCACACTAACTGTCGACCTCGAAATCGGGCCTCTAGGCCCGATTGATCGTAGAGTTTGTGCTCACAACGGTTGCCGATAGTTACTGAGTCGAAGTTCGTCAACGACGCGTGGTCACGGCCAGCGTTCGCAACGGCCGAATTGTTTATTTTGGTCCCCCCCTGGACGGTAAGTTTAAATAATAAAACTGTATTCACTTCTGTATGGCTGACCGAAGCCTACAGACAGCTCTAGATGCGGCTCAGGATCCAGTGGGAATGCTCCAGCAGGCCGGCGGGCGATGGGTCTGGCCGCAGGAAGTGAAACGCGAGTACTCGAATTGGATGGACGAGCTACGCGCCGCCCGCGAAACGTGTGTGTTGGCGGACCTCTCTCACCACCAGATGGATCAGGTGATCGAGGGTCCTGGTTCGTTCGACCTCCTGAAGAAACTTTGTACGAACAGTTTCGAGGGATTCGACGTCGGGAAGGCCAAGCAGGCCATTTTCTGCAACCCCGACGGGAAGTTCATCGGAGACGGGGTGCTGCAGCGACTGGAGGACGAAAAGTTCGTGATGAGCGGCAAAGTTCCGGCCGCACACTGGCTCGCGTATCACGCTGAGACGGGTGAGTACGACGTCAGCGAGACTATCTATCCGAAGTCCTCGAAGACCGACGACGACCCGCATTTCTACACCTACCAGGTGCAGGGACCGAACGCGCTCGACGTGATGCAGGAGATCGTCGACGAATCTCTCACCGACATCCCGTTCTTCAATTTCAAGCGGATCACCATCGCGGGCGAGGAGGTCCGCGCACTCCGCCACGGAATGGCCGGCGAGATCGGCTTCGAACTGCAGGGCCCCTACGAACACGCCGATCTGATCAAAGACGTGATCCTCGAAGCGGGTGAAGAATACGATATCCAGCGACTCGGGACCCGTGCGTACGAACCGCTGAGTGTGAAGCTCGGCTGGGTCACGACGCACGTCCCCGCGATATACACCGGCGAAGAGATGGCGGAGTACCGCGAGTGGCTGAGTGCGAGTAGCTACGAAGGCACGTATTCGATCGCTGGGAGCTATCACTCGGACGACATTCGTGATTACTACGTGAGTCCGCTCGACATCGGCTACGACCATATGATCGAGTTCGACCACGAGTTCGTCGGACGCGAGGCCCTCGAGACCGAGGCGGCAGACCCCGACCGGACGCGCGTGACGCTCGTCTGGGACGACGAAGACGCCATCGGTATCTTCGCGTCGCTGTTCGACGACGACGCGCTCCCGAACAAGTTCATCGACCTCCCGCGCGATCGGTGGGGCGGCCACCACGACAAAGTGCTCAAAGACGGCGAGGTCGTCGGTATCTCGAAGAGTTTCGCGTACTCCTACAGCGACCGGGAGATGATCTCTATCTGTTCGATCGACCGAGAGTACAGCGAACCCGGTACGGAGGTCACCTTCGTCTGGGGCGAGGAGGGCGGTCAATCGCCGAATCCGACGGTGGAAGCACACTCGCAGACGGAGATATCCGCGACGGTCGCACCGAGTCCGTACCTCGACGACTCACGATAGACGGGGTCTCGACGAGGACGGCCGTGTGAGTCGAAATCACCGCGTGCACCCGTCGTATTTTCGATTGGCGACGACGTTCAACCGGGCGGCTGTGCGATCAGTAGTGGACTCGTTCGAGGGAGTCGATACCACCGATCCACTGGTGATCGTCACCGTCGCTGATGTCGCCTGCCTCCCAGGCGATCGGTTCCCAGTGAGGGTCCAGCGTGAGATAACTACCCGTGTTGAACTCGACCCGGTGACCGCTGATCGGATCCCGCGCATACATAAATTCGCCTCGTGAGATCCCGTGTTGGCCGATTCCGTCGACGGGAACCCCGTGTTCGTTCATCGCGTTGTGCGCCTCGAACAGATCGTTGGGTGAATCCACTGCATAGGCGACGTGGTGAAGTGCGGGGAGGTCGTCTTCGTGTTCCGACTGGACAACCGCGATATCGATTTTCGCCTCGCAGGCGCTCAGAAAAGTCCCCCATCTCGAGCCGTCGGCTTCGTCGTAGTACTCCTGCACCTGGAATCCGAGCTCGTCGCGGATCCACTCCGCGCACTCGAGCCCGTCGGGGTCCCAGATCTGGACGTGGTCGATTCGATGCGGGGCGACGGGGTTGTTTCCAGACGGATCGTAGACGCGATTCTTGAGCTTCGATCGCCGCTCCGCCGGCGGTTCCGGCTTTTCCATCGTACCGTAGAGCTCGAACCGGTGACCGTTCGGTATCTCGAACCGAATCGCCTCCCCCTGTCCGGGTTCTTCGTCCTCCTCGATCCACGTGAGATCGAATCCCTGTTGTTCGAACTTCTCCGCGAACCTCCTCACGTCCTCGGGTTCGGCAGTTTGCCACCCGATGTGGTCGATACGCGCCGCGTCGGCCTCGGTCAGACTGAGCGAGTGGTGATCGTGCTCGTCTACCGCACGGAGGAATACGGTGTCGTCGACGCTCTCGACGATTTCCAGTCCGACGGCATCGTGAAAGAAGGACAGCGATTCTTCGAGATTCGGGGTTTCGAGCGATACGTGGCCTAGCCGTGCAACTTCTGGCGCCATAGATAGACGGTCAGACGGCACCCGAATAAATCAACTGCTACCGGCCACCGAAACCCGATACGAACTGCCGTAGTCACGCATCATCGCTCGCGGTACAGAGGATAGTGTCTACCCGGAAAGAATCACGGTGAGCGTCTCAGTTGTCGTCGCGGATCGTCGTGAGTCGCTCTCCGAGCGTTGCCTTGATCGAGCCAAGGTCGCCACCGACGCGGAGGATCTGGTGCCCGTCGTCGACGGCCGCCTCGATTTCGTCTGGATCCGTCTTGATGACGCCCGTCGAAACGTCGGCCTCGTGGCACGCGTCGGTGATCTTCTCGATCGTCTCGAGTACCTCAGTATGTGTCTTCTCGCCGGGATGGCCCATCTGTACCGAGAGGTCGGAAGGGCCGATGAACACGAAGCCGAGCTCGGGGACCGAGAGGATGTCGTCGAGTTCGTCGACCGCAGTCGTCTTCTCGATCATCACGCCGAGGCAGACCTCGTCGTCCTCGGTCTCGATGTACCCATCGGCGGCACCCCAGTTGCTTGACCGGCCGCTCGCTTTCCCACGTTCCCCAGGCCCGTCCTCGTAAACGAACCGTGTCGCTTCGACCGCTTTGCGGACTTCCTCGGCCGAGTCGACACGGGGAATGAGGATGTTGCGTACACCGGCATCCAGCACTTTCCTGATGAGCGGTGGGTCCCCGCTGGGTAATCGAACGAAGAGTTCCGTCCCACCGGCCTCGGCCGCTCGGGTGAGGTCTTCGAAGACCCGACTGTCGTACGGACTGGGTCCCATATGCTCGAAGTCGAGCCAGACGAAATCGACGCCCAACTCGCCGAATACCTCGATTACGGTCGGCGAGAACGTCGACGCGCGTGCTCCATAGACGATACCACCGTCTTCGATGGTTTGCCGAAGGCTGTTGCTCTGATCCATTCGCACCTAGGCGTCGTGACGCGGTTGTACTAACTATTTCGGTAAGTCAATAAAAGATATTTTTGCGGAGAGTGCTCGGCCAAACGTGCCGGTCACTCGTCGTCGGAGACGACCTGGAACCGATTCCCGTCGGGGTCTCGGAAGTTCGTGATCGTTCGTCCGGTCTTCTCGACGTCGTACGGGCCGACGATCGAATCGACGTCCGCCTCCTCGAGGCGCTCAGAGACCGCTTCGATGTCGTCGACGGCGAAGGCGATGTGGTTGATCCCTGGGGTCTCCTCGCCGGAGACCGTGTGGATCTCGAAGAGGGGGCCGTCACCCTCGCTGGGAACGTACTCGTAGGACTCTCCGTGGTGTTCGGTCTGGCGGTGCTGTTCGTACCCGATCTTCTCGAGGAACTCCGCCGTCTCGGAAGCGTCGCTGACTTCGATCTCGATGTGGTCGATTTCACCAATCACACGTTTCTCTGCTGAATACAAGTATATAAAAGCATCGCCATTGCGCTGGGACCGTCGCGGCAGGCAGGATCTCGGTACCACCAAAACGATGTTTTTCGCTTGGATGGGTATCTCGGTGCTCACACAACGACCCGCAACTTGTCAGCCAGAGAATCGAGAACCGAGTTCGGCGATACCGGGATGCCGGCCCAGGGCGAAATCACGCTCGCGTGCGGGCAGTGGTACGAAGGCGATCCGATGTTGGTCCATCCCGAAACAGACAGCGAGTACTCGATAGAAACCGTGTATCCGATGCCGCCGTTCGACGATCGATAGTCGAGCGGTTTCGCTGAGTGGCTGTCGGAAGGCTGTGCCAACGCGCGTCTGGGACTAACGTGGGGCATTTGTCGGGTTACGTACTCTCGCGGATCCGTTCGGCGACGGTCTCGAAGGTCACGCTCTGCTCAGCATCGGGAGAGACGCGATTGACGACGAGGTCGAGCACGTTCAGCTGACGGAGTAGTTCGCGCGTTCGTTCGTGATCGATGTCCAGGTGGCGATGGACCTCGTGGACGGTTCGAGCCTGCAAAACGACTTCAACGAGTTCGCGAAGCGTGACGTCGTCCGGCAAGCCGACGCCGTCCGTGAGTAAATCGCCCGTCGTGAGCGGCTCCGCACAGTCAGCTTCTCTCCTGGTGAATTCGGGCTGTGAGGTGCCCGCTCGCACCGAAGTGAGTGCTTCCGAGCCCTGCGTCGAACGGGTCTGAGCGTCCCGTACAGGCTGGGCGTACGTCTCCAACGAACCGTCGGTTGTCCCACCGGACTCACTCCGGTCGGGCGTCGCATTCGACCCCGGCGAGTGTACGCCCGCATCGATCATATACCGGCGAACAGTTTCGGCGGATACGTCGAGTTCGATCAGATCGCTCATCTGATCGAAGGTCTCCGAGAACTCGTACAGCCGACGAAGGTACGCCGTGTCCTCGAAGGCGGGAACGGATTTGGTACGCACCCCATCGAGGGCCGACTCGATTCCGTCTCTCTCACACTCAGCTGCATCTCCGTCAGTATCCGTCATCTCGCCCGACGCAAGGGGAGAAACGGCGCAGGATTCGTTCGTATGCGTACTGTTGGGAGACTCGCTGTCGGCAACGTCGATTATAACACTAAGTTCGATCATGAGCTCCCCTTCGCTCGTCTCGAGCTCGTTCGGAGAGATCGATAACTCCCTCTCGCCGTCGCCGTATCTTCTCGTGACATCCGGTAGCAACGTCGAAAGGAGATCCTCAAGACGGAACGTGACGACTGGTCCAGCGTCATCTATCGATGCCGTCGAAGAGGAGAACGACAGCGGGGAATCCCCGTTCAGGAAGTCGCTGACAGACACGCTTATTTCCACGGTTGCGGACACTGATTCCTGCTGTTCGACCGTGACCTCTACCCGGCGTACGGATCGACCATTTCGGTCGAACTCTTCGAGCACGTTCGACAGTGTCTCGAACGAGGAGTGCAATTCCATTCCGCGCTCACAGCACTGAATCCGCCATAGGAATATATAAATCCACGTGGAATGCTCTGAACGCTGGAGCTACAGCGGGTTTGCCGTTTTCAGGGGGCTGGTGATAGGTTCAGCCCTCTGCAGCCGAGTGTTCACATATTACTATAAAACATATTAATAACATATACAATTATTGCAGGTTAGTATATTTATAACCTGCTGTCCCCAGTCCAGCTAAATGCACAGCAATGGATACAATCCTAGTCACCGGAGCGCTCGGCCAGATCGGTTCCGAACTCACGCCGACGCTCCGAACTCGATACGACAACGTGGAAGTAGTGGCCAGTGATATCGAACCTGACCCGGAGACATCGCCGCCCTACGAGACCGTCGACGTGACCGACCGTGCTCAAATCGAGGCAGTCGTTCAGGAGTACGATGTCGATACCGTGTTCCACCTGGCAGCACTGTTGTCGGCCGCCGGCGAACAGAATCCGGACAGAGCGTTCGAGGTGAACGTCGGGGGACTGCACAACGTCCTCGAGGTCGGACGGGAGTACGAACTCGACCGCATCGTGGTCCCGAGTTCGATCGCGGTGTACGGGCCCTCGACTCCGAGTAATCCGTCCGAGCGCACAATCCGGGCCCCGACGACGATGTACGGAATCACGAAGGTTCTAGCGGAAGATCTCGGTGCGTATTATCACCAGAAATATGATTTGGACGTTCGGGGGATCAGGCTCCCGGGAATCGTGAGTCACAAAACCAGACCAGACGGCGGGACGACCGACTACGCCGTCGATGCCTTTTACGAGGCGGTCGACAAAGGCGAATACTCCTACTTCGTTCGAGAGGACACGCGGCTCCCGATGGTGTATATGTCCGATGCGATCGATGCGCTCATCAATCTCGCAGAGGCGGACGAATCGGACCTGCGGTTTCAGTGTGAGTACAACATCTCCGCGCTGAGTTTCACCGCGAGTGAATTGAGCGACCGAATCGAAGAACGCATCGGTCGGTTCGACGCCCGATACGAACCCGACGAGCGACAGTCGATCGCGGACTCGTGGCCGAGCACCCTCGACGACACGGCCGCACGGACTGACTGGGGGTGGTCAGCCAAGTACGACCTCGACCGGGTCGTCGACGAGATGGTTCAGAACCTCCAGAGAGGGGCCGAATGAGTACTCCTCGCGCCCGACACCGAAGGGGTTCACCGGGTGTTGCTGATCGGTCGGTGGCGAGATATCGGTCTGTGAGTCAACGTCCGTTTCCCTTCCCGTGATCGAGGGCCGAGGAACCCACATCAGAAACACAACCGAAACAAACACTACCAATAACTAATGACACGAAACAAAACCGCATACCTGCGCAGGAAATACGAGGAAATGAACGAACGGGGCGAAACGTGGCCGCTCAAACAACTAGAGACGGCATCCCAAGCGAGGCCGGTCGTCGAGGGGCAAGAGGTGATTATGCTCGCCTCGAACAACTACCTGGACCTGGCGAACGACGCCCGTCTCCGGGAGGCAGCCGTGGACGCGGTCGAGAGATTCGGCGTCGGTGCGGGATCCGACTGGTCGATCGCGGGGTACACCGAACTGCAGGACGAACTCCACGACGCCATCGCCGAATTCAAAGGAACCGAGGGGGGACTGTCCTATCAAACCGGGTTCTCGGTGAACGCCGGCCTACTCCCGCAGTTGTTGGACGACGGCGACGTGTACGTCTCCGACGAATACAACCACGGGAGCATCATCGACGGAATCCGACTCTCCCCTGCTGACTCTCTCGTGTACGACCATTCAGATATGTCCGATCTGGAGCGGGTTCTACGGTCGGCGCGCAGTAATTACAATCGGATTATCGTGGTGACCGACGGGGTATTCTCGATGGACGGTGACGTGGCAAAACTCGACGAGATTCACCGCCTCGCCGAGGAGTACCAAGCGATGACGTACGTCGACGACTGTCACGGTGAAGGGGTTCTGGGTGACGGCCACGGCATCACAGGCGAGTTCGGTCTCGAAGAAGAGATCGACTTTCAGATGGGTAGTTTCTCGAAGGCCTGTGGCGGGTTCGGCGGAATGCTCGCTGGCGATCGACACGTCGTAGATTTCGCGTACAACACGTCGAGGACGTGGTTGCTGAGTGCTGGCTATCCCCCCGCCGTCGCGGCCGCGAACAAGCGCGCTCTCGAGATCATCGACGAAGAGCCCGAACGCGTCCGGGATCTGTGGAGCAAACGCGAGTACTTCCAGTCCGAACTGGAAGATCTGGGGTACGATACGGGAGTGAGTGAAACGCCGATTGTTCCAGTGATGATCGGAGACAGTAAGACGGCCAAAGAGTTCGCGGAGCGACTGTTTGAGAAGGGCGTGTTCGCCCTCTCGATCGTCTATCCGATGGTTCCACGCGGGGAGGCGCGAATCCGTAATCAAATAAACGTCGGGCTCACCGAGACAGACCTCAATGAGGCCTTACGAGTCTACGACGAGGTCGGTCGAGAGCTCGATATTATCTGACCGGACGACGAGGAATCGATCGACCGATGCCCCCGCCAGCGAACCGGGCAGACGATGGATCAGATAGCGGTGACGCGGGTGAACTCGTCGTCGAGCGCTTGGGCGTCCTCGGGCAGCAACGCCACAACGAGGTAGTCCGCGTAGTCCGCGAAGTACTCCACCAAGTCGGCGATCCGGTCCGAATCGATCGCTTCCAAAGAGTCCAACAGCATGAACGGCACCGTCTCGTGGAGGTCGTGGACCAGATACCCCGCCAGCGCGAAGATCAGTCCCGTCACCTCCCGTTCACTTTCCGAGAGGTGGTCGATCGTGTCCTCGTAGGCCGCCCCGTTTTCGGTCGTCCGCACGATGTGCAACTCGAAGCGCGTCTGCCCCTCGCTCGTTCCAGCCCCCTCGATCCGCTCGATCCAGATCCGCTCGATGTTCTCGTAGCCCAGCAGTTCCAGAATCGACTCCATGTGCTCGTTGAACGAGTCGACGGCCTCCGCTTCGATCTGGTCGATCTTCGTCCGCTGGTCGGTGAGTTCCTCGACCAACTCCGAGCGCTCCTCGCGGAGCTCGTCCGC